>JAFPZF010000058.1 GCA_017417385.1 Bacteroidales bacterium | reverse complement strand
GGAATGAAGACAAAGTCAACTTTTCGATTAAGCGAGAGCAGATCAAGCTTGCTTGAAATCTGCCGATCGAGAGAAAAGTAGACGAAGTCAACTTTTCGATTAAGCGAGAGAAATGGAGCTTGCTCCAATTTCCGAGCGTGAGGAATGAAGACAAAGTCAACTTTTCGATTAAGCGAGAGCAGAGGGAACTTGTTCACTCTGCCGAGCGTGTGAAAAGTCAGCGAAGCTAACGTGAGAAAAGTCAGCGAAGCTAACGCAGAAAAAGCAATTTATAGAAGTTCCCTATAATAAAACGACGAGGAAGTGCCGGTATTCTTCACCCCAGCACATCCCCGCCTATTGCCTGTTCCTATGCTATGATGTTGATCTCTGGCGGTGGCGGTGGCAACTCGCTCATCGTCGTGACGTCGCCATGCGCATCCTCGACCTTCTGACTGCCGGTGCTGACACTCGCCGAAACCCACTTGAAGAACGCACTGATCGTCCCACTGTCCGCCGTGTCCAGCTGAACGACATTCTCGGTTATCTTCTTCAGCGTCTCGACTTTCGCACCTCTCCCCGCAGCACACGCTACGACGACTCCGAACTTCTTCTGCTTGAAGTCCCTGATGCCCTTGTCGAGGTCGTCCGTCGGCTCGCCGTCGGTCATAATGAAGACTATCGGCTTCCAGTCGCCCTTGACGTCCGCCGTCGTCTTCACTATCTCCGCATCTACTCTCTTTGCCAGGAGGCTGAGCGCCTCGCCTAGCGCCGTGCAACCACTCGCATTGACGTTCGGCTGCTGAAAGGCCGAGATCTCTGTCAATGGCACTACCTGCTGCGCCGAACTGTCGAATGTTATGATGCTGATGTACGCAGTCTCGAGCGCATACGGGTCGCTCCGCAACGTCGAGATGAGCAACTGCACTCCTGTCTTGACTGCCTCGATCGGCTCTCCAAACATCGAGCCGCTAGTGTCGAGCAGGAGATATACTGGTAGTCTCCTCATATTTCCTCTGTTTTGTGTTTTTTCTACTTCGAATAGTCTCTTATGACCCTCGCTATGGTGTACGCTATGACCTTGTCCTCAAACGCATCGCCTATCGCCGCAAATCTCCACTCGCCTTCCCGCTTGTACAACTTGCCCATGACGAGTGCTCGCTTACCCGCGCAATTCTCCTTCGTCGAGACGTCATACTGTGCAAAGACTGACTTGACCCTCTTCGGCGTTCCCTCATACATCCTGATCGTCGCGTATGGGATGCCAGAGAAGTCCCCACTGTACTCTTCGTTATTGTAGATGTTCAAGAAGAACACTATCGAGTTGACGACCGGCGACACCTTCTGTAGATTCACTGTGATGATCTCGTTGTCGAGCCCGTCATCTCCATCTGTGTCTCCCGTCAGGTCGTCACCCGTATGATGCAGCGCCCCGTCATTCGACGTCAGCTTCCCATGCGGCAGGCTCGGACCCATGTTATATAGCGGCGACCAGATGTGATCGACTATCTTCCCGTCCGCGTCAAACATCAGGCAGCTCAAGTCGAGATCTACATCGACTGTCTTCTCCCAGAGGCCTAGCAGCTTCTTCTCCTTGACCGCTCCCCAGTTGCACCCGACGCAAAACTCTGTCAACTTAGCCCCGCCTTCCTTCTCGAGGTTTATTCTCTGACCTTTCTCTAGTCTTATTGCCATTGTTGTCTTTTGTTTGTTAGTGGAGTTCTATAAATCCGATAAAACCTATTTGTAGGTGACTTCTTGAAATTCGATGATAGCAATTTATAGAATTACTCTTAATCCTTACTTCCTGATTGATACTTAAATCCCCATCCATACGGGCCGTCGCACTCGCTGTGCCTGTCGTGGAACGTGACGCACTTCTTTACGGTTATCGAGTCGTCTCCTCCGAAATACAGCTCCGCTATGACGCACATCCTCTTGTTGCTCGCCTGCTCGCCCATCTCGACTATGACGTCCTCCTGACCGGGAACCTTGACCCTCACGACGGCATTCGTCTCCGACCACTTTGCCGCTCCCTCAAAGATAAACGTGTATATGGTCATGCGCCGTATCTCGTTCACTCCCTGCGGATTGACAAAGATGGTCTCCCCAGACGACGCCCCATCTCCCCTGTCATCTCCCTGATGCCAGATGTATGGCGCCTGGTCATAACAGCCCTGCCGCGTCACCTGATGCCGGTTGCCTCCCCGCCCATGCGAGAACTGTAGCCCGTCTATCAGGCTCTTCCTCCCGTCACGCAGCTCATAGAAGCACCCGAGGTCCAGATCGACGACCTTCCCACGACCGCTCTTGTCACTCCAGTCGAGGTTGATCATGATCTCCCCGCTCCGGGCGCCTCCGCCCTTCTCGAGATTGATCCTGTGCTGGTCCCCGCTCTTCTCTAACCTTATCGCCATGCCCTACATGAATTTCGACGCATACTTCATGCAAATCGGCTCAAGTCCATCTCTATGTCCCTCGCCGACAGCCTGGAACTTCCACTCTCCCTTATACCTGTACAATCTTCCAAACTCGACTCCCTTCTCGGTCGAGAAGTCCTCGTCAAGGTCATACCTGCATATCACGACTCCGGTGTCCGAGTTCCTGATCTGTATGTATGCGTTCCTCACCTGTCCAAAGGCATATTTTGCTCTCTTTGCATTCGTCGAACTGACAAGATCTTTCTTCTCCCAGTATATGCTGACTGTGAACAATATCTCCTTTACCCTGTCTGCCGTCTTAGTGAGGTCGACGCTTATCTCCTCGTTCCCCTCGCCATTATCATTATCATCGTCTCCGAGGTCATCGACCGACCCTATCACGCTCTGGTCTACCGAGCATGGCCTCCTCGCCCCCTCTACCTCTATTGTATTCGGCGAGCCATAGAATACGAAGTCATATTCGTTCTCTATCTGCCCGCTTTCGCCCAACAAGAATGTCGATGCGTCAAGGTCGAATGGCGGATTGGCGTTAGGATTGACCTTCCACCCCATCTCTACTGTCAGGTGGCTTAGGTTTGCGTCGAGCTCTACTCGCTGTCCTTTTGTCAAGTTTATCGCCATACCTCTACTGATACTTGTTCAACAGTCCCTGTAGTCCGTCCCTCGAACCTATGCCCATGGCCTCAAACTTCCACTCGCTACCGCGTCTGTACAACCTGCCAAACTCAACCGCCGTCTCTATTGAGAAGTCCTCGTCAAGGTCATATCGAGCTATCTCCTCGTTCGTCAGCGAATTGTATATCCTGATGTATGCATTCCTGACCTGACCGAAGTTCTGCTTGCGCTCCTGATAATGGTATATCGACGCGACGAAGACTATCTGATCTATTCCCTTCGACACCTTAGTGAGATCGACTTTTATGGTCTCGTCGTCTCCGTCCTTGCTGTTACCACCGGTCCTGTCGTCTCCCATCGACTCGACGGCATCGTCCGGCGACTTCGGATTGTTGTAGAATACGAAGTACCTGTCGTCGGTCAACTTCCCTGCACTGCCAAGCATGAACGCCGACGCATCGAGGTCAAAGTCCTCGCCCGTATCATTGGTGTTCGGATCCCAGCCCAGGCCTACGCCTACCTGCGACAACCCTACCTCTATGCGCTGCCCCTTCTCAAGTGATATAGCCATAATTAGTTTCTTTTATTGTCTATGTATTGTCTCCACTCTCCCCTCTGGTTTTCCCATGGGTTCTAATTGCTAATTTAGTAAAAAAAGTGAAATATCCGCCCTCCCTCTCAAAAAATCACTGCCACGACTAATACTCACTCGTCTTTCTCGATTTGCAGCTAACGACTGCCGAGAACGATGGCCAACATCTACCACTCACAAATAAAAAAGCATCGATTACTCATTGACTGCTCTATTAGAACGTCTACACGAATAATCAATGCTTCTCGCCTCCCTGCAGATATCAAAAAAATTCTGCAAATCCACAAGCATCAAGCCCTTTTTCTTTCCCTCTTCCCCTCAAAAAGTTAGCAGGCCGTGAAGCTCTCACCTCACGACCTGCTGTCCCTTAAGGGGAGTTATAGAAATTAGATTTTTCACTTGTGCGATTAAGCGAGTGCAAACTTTCGATTAAGCGAGTGCAATGGAACTTGTTCCTATTGCCGAGCGTAAGAAAGTAAGACGCCAGTCAATGAGCTTGCTCTAATTGCCGAGCGGTAGCACATGAGGCGAAGCCAAGGCGCACGAAACTTTGAATACCGGAGTTTACTGGAGTAAATGAGGATTTCAAAGTTGAGTGCAACATTCCGATTAAGCGAGAGAAATGGAGCTTGCTCCAATTTCCGAGCGTGAGGAATGAAGACAAAGTCAACGAAGAAAAAGCAATTTATAGAAGTTCCCTTAAATATTCCTGTCTGCCCGCCGAATCTACTCGCCGAGGCAGAGGTCCAGATCTTCTGCTATCTTCTTCTTGTCAAGATTCTGTCCGATGATGCACAGCTTGATCATCCTGTCGCCATACTTGTCGTCCCAGTCCGCCGCTATGTTCGGATTCTGCTCCAGCAGCTCCTCCATCTCGGCCTTCGGCGCAGAAGCAATCCACTTGCCCGTGCCACTCGCCTGTATCTGCCTGCCACTGGTCTCGAATATCCACGCCATCTCTGGGTCATCGGCAAACCAGATGATGCCCTTGCACCGGATTATGTTCTTCGGCCACTTGCTGACGAAGAAGTCGAGTCTGTCCCTGTCAAACGGCCTGCGTCTATGGTACACCATGGTGCCTATGCCATACTCGTCCTCCTCTTCGCCCTCATGCCTGTGCTCATGGTGGTGATGCCCGTGCTCGTCATGCTCATGATGATGGTGATGCTCGTGCTCCTCATGCTCATGCTCGTGCTCGTGATGATGATGCTCCTCATGCTCGTCGTCGTCATCATCATCGTCATGGTGCTCCCCCTCGCCCTCTTCGAGAGCCTTGCACCATCCCGCACTTCCATATACGGTAGCAAAGTCGAAACTGCCTGTCGCCAGCATCAACCCGACATCGACCTTTCCGTGGTCGGTCTCTATCATCCTGACGTTCGGATGTATGGCCTTGACGACTGCCCGCACTTTCTTCAGCTCCTCCTCGCTCACGAGGTCGGTCTTGTTGATGACGAGCGTCGAGCAGAACTCTATCTGCTGCACGAGCAGGCTCTCTATGTCCTCCTCGTCCTTCTCACCAAGCAGCTTGTCGCCACCTCCGAACTCATCGACGAGTCGCTTCGCATCGACGACACCGACGACGTTGTCGAGCTTGCCGTTCTGGATGGTCTCGATCTCCTGCGCTATCGGCATCGGCTCGCAGACACCACTCGCCTCTATCAGTATGTAGTCATACTTCCCCGTCGAGATGAGATCCTCGATGTTCTGAGCCATCTGGCTCTTCAGCGTGCAGCAGATGCAACCGTTCGTCAATGGCACTATGCTCTGCGTGTCCGTGATGTTCGCCCCGTCGGCTATCAACTTCGCATCGACGTTGACCTCGCCTATGTCGTTCACTATCACGGCTACTTTATAGCCCTTCTGGTTGTTCAAGACCTGATTGAGCAGGGTTGTCTTCCCCGCCCCAAGATAACCACACAATAGGGTTATCGGCACTTTCTTCTCCATTCCGCTATTCTCCTTTTATTATAAATTGTAGGGGCGAGCTTGCACCCGTCCCTACTCTTCTTCTTTTTACCTTTCTTAAGGGGATTTCTAGAAATTAGATTTTTCAAGGCGCAGGAGACTTTGAACACCGGAGTTTACTGTAGTAAATGAGGATTTCAAAGTTGAGTGCAACATTCCGATTAAGCGAGAGCAATAGAGATTGTTCAAATTGCCGAGCGTGAGGAACGTAGGCAACGCCAACGCAGAAAAAGCTATTTGTAGAAGTTCCCTTTATTCGCTTACCCCCTGAGGCTCTTGATACTCTCCTGGAGTGCCGCAATCTTAGTCTGCGCGTCGCTCTCCTTCTTCCTCTCAAGCGCTACGACGGCCTCCGGTGCATTGGCTACGAACTTCTCGTTGCTCAACTTCTTCCTGATGCCAGCTATGAAGCCCTCGAGTCTCTTGATCTCTGCCTCTGCCTTCGCTATCTCCGCCGTGACATCGACAAGGTCACCTATGAAGACTGCGAACTCCGACGTGCCGACAAGGAACGCCTGCGTGCCGTTCGTCTTCGCCTCGCTCGTCGTGAACTCGTCGAGATATGCCAACTGGCTTATCATCGCACTGTACTTCTCGACTGGATTGCTGCCGATGGCGCTCAACTTGAGTCCCTTCTTTGGCGCTATGTTCTTCTTGTTGCGGACCATGCGGACGCCCGAGATGACCTGCTTGACAATCTCCATCTCGTCGAGGATGGCCTTGTCGCCTGCCTGCTCGCTGCTGTCGCCGATCTGCGCAATCATGATGCTCTCGCCCTCCTTGCGCTCGTAGAGGTTCTGCCAGAGTTCCTCTGTGATGAACGGCATGAACGGATGCAGCTGCTTCAATAGCTCGTCGAAGAACTGCAGCGTAGCCTCAAGTGTAGCCCTGTCGATCGGCTTGCCATACTCCGGCTTGATCATCTCGAGATACCAGCTCGAGAACTCGTCCCAGAACAACTTATAGACTGCCATCAACGCCTCGCTCAGCCTGTACTTGCTCATCAGGTCCTCGACCTCGTTGCACGTAGCCCTGAGCTTTGCACCGAACCACCTGACGGCCTGCTTGCACGTCTCCGGCTGCTCGCTATCGACGATCTCCCATCCCTTGACAAGTCTGAACGCATTCCAGATCTTGTTGTTGAAGTTCCTGCCCTGCTCACACAGCGCCTCGTCAAAGAGGATGTCGTTGCCCGCAGGCGCTGAGAGCATCATGCCCATCCTGACGCCGTCCGCACCATACTGTGCTATGAGGTCTAGCGGGTCTGGCGAGTTGCCGAGCTGCTTGCTCATCTTCCTGCCGAGCTTGTCCCTGACGATGCCCGTGAAGTACACGTTCCTGAACGGCATCTTTCCCTGATACTGGTAGCCTGCCATGATCATCCTCGCTACCCAGAAGAAGATGATGTCCGGACCGGTTACGAGATCCGACGTCGGATAGTAATACTTGAGCTCCTCGCTCTCCGGATTGCGTATGCCGTCAAAGAGTGAGATTGGCCACAACCACGACGAGAACCACGTGTCTAGGCAATCCTCATCCTGCCTGAGGTCCTTGGCCTCTATCGGATAGTCGACCTTCGCCTTGGCCTTCTTCAAAGCCTCCTCGGCATTCTCCGCAACGACAAATCCGCCCTTCGGCAGGTAATATGCCGGTATTCGATGGCCCCACCACAACTGGCGACTGATACACCAGTCCTTGATGTTCTCCATCCAATACTTATAGGTGTTCTTGTACTTCGCCGGGTAGAACTTGATGTCGTCATTCATGACGGCCTCCAGCGCCGGCTTCGCAAGGCTCTCCATCTTCAGGAACCACTGCATCGAGAGCTTCGGCTCGATCGGCACATTGGTCCTCTCCGAGAATCCGACCTTGTTGACGTAGTCCTCGGTCTTCTCCAGCAAACCTGCCGCATCGAGGTCCTTCTCGATGGCCTTCCTGACGTCAAACCTGTCCTGACCGACATACAGTCCCGCAGCCTCAGACAACGTGCCGTCGTCGTTGAAGATGTCTATGGTCTCCAGCCCGTACTTCTCGCCGAGCATGTAGTCGTTGACGTCGTGCGCCGGCGTCACCTTCAGACAGCCCGTTCCGAACTCTATATCGACATACTCGTCCTCGATGACCGGAATGACTCTCCCGACGAGCGGGACGATGACTTTCTTGCCCTTGAGCCACTGGTTCTTCGGGTCGTTGGGGTTGATACACATCGCCGTATCACCCATGATAGTCTCGGGTCGCGTCGTAGCTACGACTGCATAACGTCCCTCGGCATCACCCTCGACTTTATATCTGAGGTAGTAGAGCTTTCCGTTGTGCTCCTTATATATGACTTCCTCGTCAGATAGCGCCGTCTTCGCCTTCGGGTCCCAGTTGACCATCCTCACGCCCCTGTATATGAGGCCCTTGTCATATAGGTCACAGAACACTTTGATGACGCTCTCACTCCTGACCTCGTCCATCGTGAACGCCGTCCTGTCCCAGTCACACGACGCTCCGAGCTTCCTTAGCTGCTTCAGGATTATTCCGCCATGCTCCTTCGTCCAGTCCCAGACGTGTCCGAGGAACTCCTCGCGCGTCAAGTCCTTCTTCGCTATGCCCTGCTGAGCCAGCTTGTTGACGACCTTCGCCTCCGTCGCTATCGACGCATGGTCCGTTCCCGGCACCCACAAGGCATTCAGTCCCTTCATCCTCGCACGCCTGACGAGTATGTCCTGAATCGTATTGTTCAGCATGTGACCCATGTGAAGCACGCCCGTCACATTCGGTGGCGGTATCACGATGGTATACGGCTTCCTGTTGTCCGGCTTCGACTTGAACAACCCCTGATTGAGCCAGTACTCATACCAACGAGCCTCTATCTCGTCCGGACAGTACTTCGCTGACAATAGTTCTTTCATATTACTGCTGTTTATTCCTATTTGCAAAGTTAATACTTTTTGTTCAACTATCCGATAACTACCCGATTTAACTACTTCTCCATCTTCCACCCTCCCCTACACTTTTATTAGATCTGATACACAAAAACACACCCTCTGTTGAGCCGTCATTCCAATTGCTCATTGCAAATTGCTAATTGGATTAGTCTTCTATTAGCCCTGATTCTCCCACTTCTTTCCACTTCTTCCTCCTTCTTCCCTCCTTCTTCCCCCTTTATCTGCCCCAAAAAATTCTATTCTTCTCTATTTGCAAAAAAATTGTCTATATTTGCGAGCAATAACAAGATGAGCAGCGAATGGCATTTTTCGGACTATTTGGCAAAAAGGAAAAGACTGAGACGCAAGACAGTCTCGACAAGGGTCTCACTAAGACTAAACAAAGCTTGTTCCAGAAGCTCGGACGACTTCTGACCGGCAAACACAAGGTCGATGACGACGTCCTCGACGAACTCGAGGAAATACTCATCACCTCAGACGTCGGCGTCGACACTACTCTCAAAATCATCGGACGCATCGAGGAACGTGTCAAACGTGACGCCTACACGAGCTCTAGCGAACTCGACCGCATCCTCCGCGAAGAAATCGCCGCGCTCCTCGCCGAAACTGACAAGGACCAGGAACAAGAGGAAATCCCTGACCACGGCGACGAACCACACGTCATTATGGTCGTCGGCGTCAACGGCGTCGGCAAGACTACGACGATCGGCAAACTGGCTCACCGCTTCAAGAAGGCTGGCAAGAAGGTGGTCCTCGGCGCCGCCGACACTTTCCGCGCCGCCGCTATCGAGCAGCTCGAGGTCTGGGCGCAACGCGTCGACGTGCCTATCATCAAGCAACAGATGAAGGCCGACCCCGCCTCCGTGGCTTTCGACACTCTCTCCTCTGCCAAGGCACAAAAGGCTGACGTCGTGATCATCGACACCGCCGGTCGTCTACACAACAATATCGGCCTCATGAACGAGCTTACGAAGATTAAGAACGTCATGAGGAAAATTGTCCCGTCTGCCCCTCACGAGGTGCTTCTCGTCCTCGACGGATCGACGGGTCAGAACGCCTTCGAACAGGCTAAGCAGTTCACCGCCGCAACAGACGTCACGGCCCTCGCTATCACGAAACTCGACGGGACGGCCAAGGGCGGCGTCGTAATCGGCGTCTCCGACCAGTTCTCGATCCCTGTCAAATATATCGGCGTCGGCGAAGGTATCGAAGACCTCCAGCTCTTCGACCGACAGTCCTTCGTCGAGTCTCTCTTTAAGTCTAATTAGCTCTGTATCGTCCGTTGAAACAAGTCGACATCATATCGCTCGGCTGCTCGAAAAACCTCGTCGACAGCGAGAGGCTTATCGCTCAGCTGAAAGCTAATAATATTAAGGTGGCTCACGACCCCGCTGTCTCCAAGGCCGAGGTCGTCGTCATCAACACCTGCGGCTTCATCGGAGACGCTAAGCAGGAGTCTATCGACACTATCCTCCGCTTCGCCGAAGCTAAGCAGGAGGGACGCATCAAACGTCTCTACGTCATGGGCTGCCTCAGCGAACGCTACCGCAAGGACCTCGAAGAGCAAATCCCAGAGGTCGACAAGTTCTACGGGAAGTTCGACTGGAACGGCATCGTCGCCGAACTCGGCGCGACTTACCGCCGCGACCTCATGAACGAACGCACCCTGACGACTCCGCCACACTACGCCTACATCAAGATTTCCGAGGGCTGCAACCGCTTCTGTAGCTACTGCGCCATCCCTCTGATAACTGGCCGCCATACGAGCCGCCCTATCGAAGATATTGTCGACGAGGCAAACCGTCTCGCCGGTCAGGGCGTCAAGGAGCTCCAGGTCATCGCACAAGACCTCTCCTCCTACGGCTCCGACCTCTACGGCGTAAGCCGCCTCGCCGAACTGACTCAACGTCTCTCAGAGGTCAACGGGATCGAGTGGATTCGTCTCCACTACGCCTACCCAGCCGGCTTCCCAGCCGACGTGCTGCCGGTCATGGCTTCCAACCCGAAGGTCTGCTCCTACCTCGACATCGCCCTCCAGCACATCTCGGACAATATGCTCTCCAAGATGAGACGCCATATTACTAAGGACGAGACGCTCGCCCTCATCGACAAGATTAGGTCCAGCGTGCCTGGCATCCACCTCCGTACGACGCTCATCACCGGCCACCCCGGCGAGACGGAGGAGGACTTCGCCGAACTGATGGACTTTGTTCAGACCCAGCGCTTCGAGAGGCTCGGCGTCTTCCCATACTCCCACGAGGACGACACCTACGCCTTCAAGCACTACAAGGACGACATCCCCGAGGAGGTCAAGGAGCACCGCGCCGAACTTATCATGCAGGCTCAGGCTGAGATCAGTCTCGAACACAACGAGCAAAAGGTCGGACAGCGTCTCAAGGTCATCATCGACCGACGCGAGAAGGATGGCACCTTCGTCGGCAGGACGGAATTCGACTCTCCAGAAGTGGACCCAGAAGTGCTCATCACGAAGGGGAAACCTAAGGTCGGCGAGTTCGCTGACGTCCTCATCACCGGCGCTACAGACTACGACCTCGAAGGTCAAGTGGAATAATCTTTCTCAAGTTTTCCCCTCGCCCTACGTAACACCACCCCTCAAGGGGAACTCTAGAAATTAGATTTTTCAAGGCGCACGAGACTTTGAATACCGGAGTTTACTGGAGTAAATGAGGATTTCAAAGTTGAGCGCAACATTCCGATTAAGCGAGAGCAAAGCAAGCTTGCTTGCAATTTGCCGAGCGTGAGGAATGAAGGCAACGCCAACGCAGAAAAAGCAATTTATAGAGGTCCCTCATCTGAATCCTACTATATGGCAACTAACAACTGGAAAAAACGCGAAGGCCTCGTCTACTCTACGAATCCCGATGCGCAATACGACTACGGCGACGAGGAGCAGGTGACGCTCCCGCCAAGCGAACAGCGTCTCCGTATCGAACTGGACAAGAAACAACGCGCCGGCAAGCAGGTGACTCTGATTACTGGCTTCGTGGGCTCCGACGACGACCTCAAAGACCTCGCTAAGAAACTCAAACAGTCCTGCGGCATCGGCGGCTCTGCCAAGGACGGCGAGATCGTCCTCCAAGGCGACTTCCGCGATAAGGTGACCGATCTGTTAAATTCGCTCGGATTTAAAACAAAAACGATCCGTTAGCGTATAACGTCCCCGAAATGTTACCACTTGCAGAACGTCTGCGACCAGACACGCTCGACTCCTACGTCGGTCAGCGACACCTTATCGGACAAGGTGCCGTGCTTCGTCGTATGATAGAGGGCGGTAGCATCGCCTCTATCATCCTATGGGGCCCCCCAGGCGTCGGCAAGACGACTCTCGCTCACATCATCTCTACGCAACTGAAGAGGCCTTTCTACACTCTCTCTGCCGTCAGCTCCGGCGTCAAGGATGTCCGAGACGTCATCGAGAAGGCTAAGCAGAGCCGCTTCTTCAATAGCGTCCAGACGCCAATCCTCTTTATCGACGAGATTCATCGCTTCTCGAAAAGTCAGCAGGATAGTCTCCTCGCCGCCGTCGAGAACGGCACGGTAGTCCTTATCGGCGCGACAACTGAAAACCCTTCCTTCGAGGTTATCTCCCCTCTCCTCTCCCGCTGCCAGGTCTACGTCCTTCACTCCCTCGAGAAGAAGGACCTCCTCGACCTCTACGAGAGAGCTGTCACGACTGACAGCGTCCTCAAGGACTTGAATATCAACCTCGTCGAGAGCAACGCCCTCCTCCGCTTCTCGGGTGGAGACGCCCGCAAGTTCCTCAACATTCTTGAGCTGGTTGTCAACTCTCAAGACCACAACGACGTTATCACTATCGACGACAAGCACGTCGTCGACATTCTCCAGCAGACCTCGGCGACCTACGACAAGAACGGCGAGATGCACTACGACATCATCTCGGCCTTCATCAAGTCTATCCGTGGCTCCGACCCCGACGCCGCTGTCTACTGGCTCGCACGTATGATCGAGGGCGGCGAAGACCCTAAGTTCATCGCCCGCCGTCTCGTCATCTCCGCAGCCGAGGATGTCGGCCTCGCCAACCCTAACGCCCTCCTCATCGCCAATCAGGCCTTCGACGCCGTCAACAAGATCGGCTGGCCCGAAGGACGCATCCCACTCGCCGAGGCTACTATCTACCTCGCCTCCTCCGCCAAGTCGAACGCAGCCTACATGGCTATCAACGAGGCTATCGACTGCGTCAAGAAGTCGGGCGACCTCCCTGTCCCTCTCCACCTACGCAACGCCCCGACACAACTGATGGAGAAACTCAACTATGGTCGTGACTACCTCTACCCTCACGACTTCCCACAGCATTTCGTCTCGCAACAATACTTGCCAGACGCACTCCAAGACGCTAAGTTCTACAGACATCAGCCCAACGCCGCCGAAGACCGTATGGCGGAAAGGCTCTCCAGTCTGTGGGGCAACAGATATTATTGATTCACAACAAACAAAATTACTTTAAGAAAATGAAGAACATCTTTGTAGCCAAACTGAGCTTCAGCACGACTGAGACTGAACTGAGGACACTCTTCGAGGAGTACGGCGACGTCACCGACGTTCACATCATCAAGGACAAGGTGACACACAAGAGCAAGGGCTACGGCTTCGTCGAAATGTACGACGACGAGGCTGCTGAGCGTGCTATCAACGAGCTCGACGGATACGAACTCAAGGGCAGAATCATCGCCGTCAACGAGGCTCGCCCTCGCGAGGAAAGGCAGTAGTCTGCTTCTCACCAACCACAAGATTCTTTAGAAAACTCTGCCGCTAGCCGGCTCCGACTGCGGCAGAGCTCTCCTAATCCTACGAAACCTCATTCCTATCATGCTATATAAATCTCTGAAAAACTTTATACTGACTTTTTCCGCCTCCCTCGCCCTCTGGAGCTGCTCTAAGGATAATGTGACTATCCACCTTATCGGTGACTCCACTATGGCCGACTACGAGGAGAACTCGACGCAGATCAGAGGCTGGGGTGAAATGCTCTGCCAGTTCGTCCCAGACGGCGTCCGTGTTCGCGACTGCGCCATCCCAGGCCGTAGCTCTAAGAGTTTCTACGAGGAGGGCAGCTGGAACAAGGTCAAGGATAGCCTCAACGTCGGAGACTATGTCCTGATTCAGTTCGCACACAACGACGAAAAGGACAATGGCGAAGAAGGCCCTAGCGGCCGCGGTACTGCCCCCTGGACTTCCTACAAGAACTACCTCTCCCGATATATCGACGAGGCCCGTCAGGCTGGCGCTAAGCCTATCCTCGTCCAGCCTATCGTCAGGCGCTACTTCGACGGCGCTAACATCACCGCCCGCGGTAGGCACAACCTCAGCTCCAACCCGACCGACACGACGCTCGACTATACTGCCGTCATGCGCCGCCTCTCTATTGAGAAGGACGTCCCACTCATCGACTTATGCGAGAAGTCTAGGGAGATTGTCGAGGCCTACGGCGAAAGGGACTCCAAGGAGCAGCTCTACGTCAATGCTGACAATACTCACACGCAAGCTAAAGGCGCTATCATATACGCTATCGTCGCCAACTGTAAGCTCGGCGACCTCAAGGTATGGCACGGCCACCCTCACAAACCTAAACTGGTCGTCAACCCCCGCCGCATGGACTATGGCGAGGTCTTTATCGGTGACACGCTCTGGCAGTGCTTCGACGCTGTTTGCCTCGACGGTCTCGACATCGAGGAGAAAAGATACCTGACTGGCATCGGTCAGCTGACTGTCAAGGCTCCTGCCGGCTGGAAACTGTCTCACACGCTCGGCGGTGAGGTCAAGGACACTCTCTGTATGTCCGCTACTAAGGGCGTCGCCTTCTTCGCCTGCTGCACACCAAAGGCCGAGGGAACTACCAACGGCACTATATACCTCGGCAGCCACACCTGCCACGCTGAGATTCCGGTCAAATGCGTCGGCAGAAAGGTGAAGAGTCAGGAGGACGCCTTCATCCACTGGGACAATATCCACGAGAAGGCTGTCTCTAAGAATCTCGACGCTAAACTGTCTATCGTCAAAGGTCTCACCTCCGCCAATGGTCACTTCGGCATGGAGAGCGGTCTCTGGCAGGCTGAAATCGACGAGGACGGCAACCGCTTCGTCCAACTGAAGATCGTCGCCGGCAAGAAGGACGTTCGTATCAACAAGCTCTCGCTCGGCGTCAGCCCAGAGATGTGCTACCGCATCTCCTACGCCTACGGCAACGACTTCTTCCTCCGCTCGACGGTCGGCGAGAGGCAGAACCCTTCCGCTGATGGCCTCGCAGTCGACTCCTACTCGACGTCTGTCAAGGTCAAGGCCGGCGAAATGGTCCTCTTCAGGATCTACCCCTGGAGCAAACAGGCTCGCAAGAACTTCGAGTTCGACATCGTTAATGTCAACATCGAGGGGACTGCTATCGAATAATATGTCACACTTATTACTATGAAAGCATCATTCTCTACAGTCGGTCTGCTGCTCGTCTCCGCGCTCTCCCTCGCCCAGACGCCTAGCGAAAACGACATCAAGAAACTGCTGACTGATGTCAACACTACATGGCAGAAGTCTCACTCGTTCGAGACGAGACCTTTCTGGGACGACGCCGTCTACCACTGCGCCAACCTCGAGGCCTACAAGGTCACTGGCAACAACGACTTCCTCGACTACACGACGAAGTGGGCTGTCTACAACAACTGGATGGGTGCCACGGGCAACGACCCGAAGGAATGGAAGATGACCTACGGCGAAAAGCCTGAATACGCCCTCTTCGGCGACTGGCAGATCTGCTTCCAGGCCTACGCCGACCTCTACCAGCTGACTCCAGACAACAAGATGATCGCCCGCGCTCGCCAAGTCATGGAGTACGAGATGGCTACTCCCCGCCACGACTACTGGTGGTGGGCCGACGGCCTCTTCATGGTCATGCCGGTCATGACGAAGATGCACAATATCACTGGCAACGACCTCTACCTCGCTAAACTCGCTGAATACTACGACTTTGCTGATAGTCTCATGCGAGACCCCGAGACGGGCTTCTTCTTCCGAGACGCTAAGTATGTCTTCCCTAAGCATAAGACTAACTCGGGTAAGAAGGACTTCTGGGCCCGCGGCAACGGTTGGGTCCTCGCTGCGTATGCGCGTATCATCCCTGACCTCCCTGACGACTACAAGCACAAGCAGGTCTTTATCAACCACTTCAAGGCTCTCGCACAGGCCGTCAAGAACTCTCAGCAGAAGGAGGGTTACTGGACTCGTAGCATCCTCGACCCTGAGCAGGCTCCTGGCCCAGAGACTAGCGGCACGGCCTTCTTCACCTACGGCCTCCTCTGGGGCGTCAACAGCGGCGTCATCTCGGAGTCTGAATACATGCCGACGATTACGAAGGCGTGGAACTACCTGACTAAGACTGCCCTCCAGAAGGACAAGACTATCGGCTACGTCCAGCCTATCGGCGAACGTGCCATCCCTGGCCAGACGATAAGCGCTAAGTCGGTCGCCAACTTCGGCACCGCTGCCTTCCTCCTCGCCGCTACGGAATACGCCCGCTACGCTCAGCTCCGCGAGGCCAACACTACCAATGCTAAGAACGCTAAGAAGTCCGACCGTCAGCAGTGGGTTGACTTCGCACGCCAGCTCGCCGACCCTGTCCTGAGCGCTATGGCCGAGGGAAAACTGAACGAGAGGATGGAAATCGAGGTCTCTCCGACGTGGGACGGACGAGACAAGCGTGTCACCTACATGGAGGCTTTCGGTAGGCTCATGGCTGGCCTGGCTCCTTGGCTGACGCTTCCTGACGACAACACTGCCGAGGGTCGCATCCGCAAGGACCTCCGCGAGAAGGCTCTCAAGGCTTACGCTAACGCTGTCGACCCTAACAGCGGCGACTACCTCCTCTGGCGCAAGGAAGGTCAGCCTCTCGTAGACGCTGCCTATCTCGCTCAGAGCTTCCTCCGTGGCTGGGACGCCCTCTGGACGCCTCTATCTGACGAGACTAAGAAGCGCTACATCGAGGAGTTTACTCAGCTCCGACGCATCGACCCGCCTTACACTAACTGGCTACTCTTCTCGGCTACTATCGAGACGGTCCTCTACAAGGCTGGCGCCAACTACGATATGTATCGTATCAACTCGGCTATCCGCAAGGTCGAGGAATGGTACGTCGGCGACGGCTGGTATGCCGACGGGACGGCCTTCGCCTTCGACTACTACAGCAGCTACGTCTTCCACCCTATGTACCTCGACGTCCTCGACGGTCTCAAGTCTGTGACGAAAGGCAGCCGCCTCGACTATCAGAAGTATTTCAACCGCGAGCTCCAGCGTTGCCAGAAGTTCGCTATCGTCCTCGAGCGTTTCATCTCCCCTGAAGGGACTTTCCCTGTCTTCGGCCGCTCGATCCCCTACCGTATGGCAGCTATGCAGCCACTCGCTGTCATGGCACACATGCAGTCTCTCCCGGCTGGTCTGACCAACGGCAGCGTCCGCAGCGCACTCACGGCTGTCATGCACCGTATGTTCGACGGCAAGGAGAACTTCAACAGCAAGGGCTTCCTGACGATCGGCTTCTGCGGCCGTCAGCCTAACATCGCCGACTGGTATACGAACAACGGCAGTCTCTACATGACGAGTCTCTTCCTCATGCCGCTCGGACTACCAGCCAACCACCCGTTCTGGACGGACGCTCCGCTCCCCTGGACTCAGCAACGCGCCTGGGGCAGTCAGGACTTCCCGAAAGACCACCGCTGGAAAGACAACATAACGACTTGGGACAAGTTCTAGACCCATGTTGACTCTCATTCTGATGAGGCACTCCAACGCCTCTTCTTATGGCATAAGCGACATCGAGCGACACCTGACGGGTCCCGGTGTCGCTAATGCTTCTCTCGCCGCCGCCGAACTCGCAAGGTCTGGCAACACTATCGAGGCTGTCGTCCACTCGACTGCCGTCCGAGCTGCCGAGACTGCTCAGATTGTAGCTAATCAACTGGGTATTACCGCTGTGTCTGCCAATCCCGTCCTCTACGAGGGCGCGACGACGCAAGACTACATCGACGCAGCAGGCTCGACGGGCAAGCGCTGTGTCCTCATCGTCGCTCACAACCCGGAGATAAGCTCCTCGGCTTCTATGCTCCTCGCCGAAGACCTTCGTATCGGATTCCTCCCCGCCAACTTCGTCGTCATGGATTTCGACTGCGACAGCTGGAACGACGTCTCTGCCCATAGCGGCCGTCTGACCTATTCCCGCTTGTATTAGTCCCTTGTTACTCCACTCTCAGTTTATCACCACTCAACCTAATCGCCATCTGCTAAGTGTCTGTCTCTAACTACGCTACCGCCGAAGAGGCCATCCTCCACGCCATGGAGTTCTCACCGACCGACGACCAGGCTCACGCTGCCAAGGCTGTCGCTATGCTCCTCTGCTCGGATAAGCCGAACCCGACTCTCATTATCAATGGCTTCGCCGGCACTGGCAAGACGACGCTGACTAAGGCTATCTGCTCCGCCGCTCGTCAAATGGGCTTCAAGACTTCTCTACTCGCCCCGACTGGACGCGCCGCCAAGGTCCTCTCTAATACTACCCGCCTCTTCGCCTCGACTATCCACCGGACTATCTTTAAACAATACAATACTGAGGGCGGACGCTCCTTCCCACTGACTCAGAACAAGCAGAACAACACTCTGTTTATTGTCGACGAGGCCTCGCTGATTCCTAACGGCAATAGCTCTGTCTCGCAGTCTGCCGCCTCCTGGGGCTCCGGCTTCCTCCTCAACGACCTCGTCGAATATGTCTTCTCTGCACCCAACAACCGTCTGATTCTTATCGGCGACCCAGACCAGCTCCCACCTATCGGCTGCGACGCACCGCCAGCCCTCGACCCAGACACTCTCACTTCCTTGGGACTGACGGTCGGCAGATGCTTCCTCCGTCAGATTGTCCGCCAGACTGAAGGGCTTATCATTCAAGACGCTACCCTGCTCCGCAAGACTATCAACGACACCGACGCTACTGATCTTCCGACCCTCGTCGGTGCCGACAACGAACAGGTGGAACTGCTCTCTGGCGAGTCTCTCACCGAGAAGATTGAAAGCGCCTACTCGCAATTCGGCCCCCAGAACACTATTATTATTACGCGTAGCAACGCCGCAGCCGCTAAGATCAGTATGGGCCTGCGTCAGCAGGTCATGGCGACTGAGGAATGTCTGACCCGCGGCGACCTCCTCATGGTGACTCGCAACAACTATCTCTGGACTCGCAACCTCCCCCAGGTTGGCTTCATCGCCAATGGCGACATCGCCGAGGTGGTCTCGGTCAACTCCTTCAGCTCGCTCTACGGCCTCCAGTTCGCCGACGTCTCTGTCCGCCTCCTCGAGCACGACAATATCGACATCGACTGTCTCCTCCTCCTCGACACTCTCACTGCCGACGTCTGGCTCAACGGCAACCGCCTCAAAAGTACTGCCGAGATCAACGAGATTCTTTCCAATGGCTTCGAAGAGGACTATGCCGACGTCTCACCCTGGAAACGCGCCATCGCTATGCACGATGACCCTCATTTCAACGCCCTCCAGGCCCGCTTCTCCTACGCGACGACTTGCCACAAGGCTCAGGGCGGTCAGTGGCAGGCTGTCTTCGTCGACGCCTCATGCCGTCAGCTTACCGACGAGAATCTGCAGTCCGAAGCCCGTTGGCTCTATACTGCCGCAACCCGCGCTACGGAGCGCCTCTTCCTCGTCAACTACCCTAAGGCGGACTTGTAAACGCCCCGTCTGCTATCTCGCTCGTCAATTCAGGCTCCTGTCTTTCACTGCCCTAACACTGAAGCCTCGCCACGGGTCCATCCAGAATCCGAGAAACGCTATCTCCCTGTCGTCATACCGCGTGACGACTAGATTCCGACATGTGTCACTGACGAGATAGCTCCCCGTCTGACCCCATTCGTAAGACGTGATGCAGTCGCCATGTACGTAGCCCGCACACGGGAACAACAGCTCCCGCCCGTTCCGCTCGACCCGTAGGCACCCCGTCTCCCCACGACTTATCTTCGCCGCAGACACTAGCTCAGCCCACTCTGCACGCGTCGGCAACCGCCATCCGTCTCCGAGTCTGAGCCTCGCAACGTCTACGTCTATATCGACATCGCCCTTCTGATACTTTAGTAGCCGCCTCGCGCTGCTTGCCGAATGCCATTGCGCAACCTGCCCACCGCCAACCGCACACCGGCTCGCGACTTCCATCTGACTGTCTGTCTTCTGCTTGTAATACTCGAGGTCTGCATACTCATACGTCTCATAGTCGTACTTCATCTTCGGCGTCGTCTCACCTATGGCAAAATACGCCCCAGCCTCAAATGTCGTGTCCGCACCAATGTTGCGGTCCGCCCACAACACGGATAGCCCTAAGTCCACCTCCTGTGGCTCCTCGAATGTCTCCTGACCCGCATATCTGCTCAGGTCAGGATGGTAGCTCCTCGACGTTCCTTGCTCCGTCATTCTCTGCGCACTCGCTGTGTTTTCTCTCATCTGACGGCCACAAAACGTCCCGACAAACACTACCACTATGCTCAGGACGATACTTATTATGCCCGAGCCGCCTTTGCCAGGCGTCCTCTGTTTATCATCCATAGTTCTTGGTTTTTAGTTAGCACCGCAAAGTAGTACATTTATCTGAATAATCAATCACTTATATGCAACTTTTTTCAACTTTTACTACTAAAAAGTGCGTATTTACCCTTATTTCGACTTCTTTCGCTTCTCCACGCCTTCTTCTCCACTCTCCTTCCTCCCAACCCCCTACCCTCTTTTCTATTTATCTCCTCAATGCCTTATTTGTATATTTTAATACTCCCATCCCATGCCAAGTGGCGTTTTTTTCTCTATTACCCTCTAATGCTATTAGTTTTTTTACGAACTTTGCTCCCGCATTCGGTTCAATGTTTTGCGATGCCCGGCGTAGGTCCTCGTGAGCAATGATTAAAAGGGAATCAGGTGAGACGCCTGAACTGTCCAGCAGCTGTATGTCGTGTTACCAGCCTGACTCCATGTCACTGAGCTTCTCGGGAAGACGTCAGGCCCTTGACGACAAGTCAGAAGACCTGCCTTTTGCAACGTCACCACAGGTCCCTCGGGATGGACTTAGACGAAAAATGTTACTACTTAAGAGTCATACAGATATTAGATGTCTGCTATTGGCGTGTTGTGTATTCTCACTTCCCGCCGTAGCGCAGTCTTCCTTGCAAGATGGCACTTCCAGCCGTCTCGACAGCGTCCAGCATATTGACGAGGTCACGGTCGTCTCTTCCTTCAACAAACGTACGATAGCTACATCCCAGACTATGCAAGGCGCTACCCTCCAAGCCCTTAGCACGACCTCCGTCGCCGACGCCCTTAAATACTTCGCAGGCGTCCAGATCAAGGACTACGGCGGTCTCGGTGGCCTCAAAACTATCAACGTCCGCTCCCTCGGCGCCCAGCACGTCGGCATCTACCTCGACGGAATCCGCATCACCAACGCACAAAACGGGACTGTCGACCTCGGCAAGTTCTCTCTCTCCTCGATGGAGTCGGTATCCCTCTACAACGCCAACAAGCTCAGCGCCTGCCAGTCCGCCAACGAATACGCCTCCGGCGCTACGGTCTACATGCGCACACGCCGACCGACTAAGGACTCCCTCGACGTCCAACTCCGTGTCGCCTCTTTCTCGACCTACATGGCTAAGGCCAACGTCCAGTTCAACCACAACGGCTGGTGCGGCTTCATCGACGGCGAATGGACGAAGTCCCGCGGCAACTACCCTTTCCGCTACCATACTGAGTTCGAGGACACTACGGGCCGACGCGCCAACAGCGACATCCGCTACGGCCGTATCGAGGCAGCTCTCTTCCACGGCGGCTTCGCCTCACACGTCTACTACTACGACTCCAACCGTGGCTGCCCAGGCGGCATCGTCCGACGTCTGAGCGACAAGTATATCAATGTCGGCCGTGAATGGGATCACGACTTCTTCCTTCAGGCTAGCTACCACAAGGTCTTCGCCGACCAGCACAACGTCAAGCTGAACTCTAAATACACTAACGAGCGTCTCCGCTACTGCACTGATTACCCTGAGAATCAGAACACTGCTCGTGTCAACAACCACTATCGCCAAGACGACATCTACGCCTCCCTCTGCTACGCCTTCACACGCTGGGACTGGCTCTCCCTCTCCTCGAGCTACGACTATCGCTGGACGAGGCTCAAGGCCGACCTCAAGAAGTTCGACGACGTCATCCGCCGTGACCAGAAACAGGTCTTCGCCCTCCAAGCTAACTACCTGGGTCTCCAGGCCGCTGCCTCCATCCTCCACCAGCACTACCACGACGACACTTTCGCCAACGTGGGCGCTGCCAACCCGCTCGACCGCTGGACGCCATCCTTCTCCCTCGCCTACTCGCTCGACAATCTGACGCTCCGCACTTGGTACAAGAAGATCTTCCGCGCCCCGACGCTCAACGACCTCTACTATACGCAGGTCGGCAACCGCAACCTGAAACCGGAGTACACGAAGCAGCTCAACATCGGCGCTGAATACCACTTCGCCTCGTCCCGCTTCGCCGCTTCTGTTCAGGCGGACATCTACCAGAACAAGATTGAGAACCGTATCGTCTGCCTCCCTCTCAAAGGGACCTACACGTGGACGATGATGAACTACGGCTACACTTTCTGCCGTGGCCTCAACGCGACCGCCAAAGGGCAATACGCTCTCCACGACGACTGGCAGCTCTCCCTCATCTCCTCCCTGACTCTCCAGCGTGACGTCAACCGCTCCGACCCCGACGACGAGGATACCTACGACAAGCCGATCTGCTACTCCCCACGCCTATCTACTAATCTGACCGGTATCATCGCCTGGCGTAGTCTCCAGCTTACGACGTCCTATATATATGTCGGCGAACGTATGTGGTCCTACGCCGACCCGGAAGACATCCTCCGCCCCTACCACAATGTGGACACTAAGCTGACCTACAACCACCGTATCGACAAGGTCTCCGCTGGTCTCTGCCTCGAGATCTGCGACCTCTTCGACGAGCAATATGAACACCTCCCGCGCTACCCTATGCCGGGACGCAACTACAAACTAACTTTTGTATTCGGTATATGAAATCATCACTCCTGCTCCTTCTCTGCCTGCTGTCTGCCGTCTCCTTCGCCCAGGAGAGGCTGATCATTCTCAACGAGGGTACTTGGCAGGCGGACAATGGTCGCGTCACTTATTTTGAGGACGGCGAGATCGTCAGCAACCAGTGGTTCCGCGAGAAGAATGGCTTCAAGATAGGCGACACGCCTAACGACATCATCATGGTCAACCCAGACCTTATCGCCATCGCTGTCAACTGGTCTAACATTGTCCAGTTCATGACACCAGACGGCACCGCTGTCACCGCCACCGAGGACATCCCTAACAACCGTAAGCTCTGCTCAGACGGTCGCTATGTCTACGTGACGAGCTACGCCCACGAGTGCGAGACTACCAAGGGCCTCAAGTCCTTCGAACGTGGCTTCGTGGCTAAGATCGACGTCGAGTCGTTCTCTGTCATCGACGCTACCGAGGTGGGCTACGAGCCCGAAGGCATCGCCCTCTACAAGGGTCACCTCTTCGTCGCCAACACCGGCGGCTACGCCTTCGAGGAGGGGCACGACCACGAGACGACGGTCAGCATCCTGGACGCGGAGTCTATGGAGGTCGTCAACACTATCGACACTCACCAGATTAACCTCTTCGGCAAGATGTCTCAGAGCGGACGCTTCCTCTGCATCAACTCGCCCGGCGACTACTACGAGGTCCCTGCCGCCTGCATCATTCTCGACTGCGACGAGGCACTCGACGGCAATCTCACCGGCTGCTTCACCCGTCTCGACTACGCCGCGACCTACAACTGTACGATGACCGACGGCCGCTTCATGGCTATCGGCTCGCGCTTCTCTTTCTACACGAACGAGTACACTTTCGACTACAACATTATCGACCCTGAGAAGGTTATGCTCTCCCACGGCGAGGACGGCATCGAGGCTATCAACATCGGCTCTGTCTTGCCCGACCTCATGTCAATGAGCTCCCCCTACGGCATCTACGTCAACCCTTACTCGGGCTTCATCTACGCCACTGATGCCGGCGCCTTCGCCGCCGCCGGCGAACTATATCAGTGGTCCCCAGACGGCACCCTGCTCGGGAGGCACAAGGTGTATATCAACCCAGCCCACTTTCTCGCCCTACCCCCATCATCGACTGACAACATCCGCAACATCTCTGGTGCCGACAATCTCTCTGACGGTTACGCCTACGACCTTCTGGGCAGACGTCTGACGAAACCCTCCGGCATCTTCATCAGGAACGGCAGACTGAACGTTCTTCAAACGACAATCAATCATTAATTAATCAATCATACATGAAGCAAACATTCTTATCTTTCATTCTCTTGGGTCTGTTCGCCTCCGCAAGCAGCGCGACGAACGTGACGGTGACGATGAACACGACATCGACAACCATGACGCTGACCGACAAGGTCTCGGGTGCTGCCGTCAAGACTGGCGACCCTGAGAAATATGTCTACTCGTTCTCCGCCACAGCCGGCACCTACACGCTGACGGCTATCGCTAAGGACGGCGAGACTGTCAACGGCTCTATCGAACTGACTATCGACGACACCGACGAGCAGGCGTTCACCATCCTGACCAACACGGCCTACGCTACCAACAAGGACTGGACTGCCGACAACGACTACTCTGTCAACGTCACCGTCCTGACTAAGGAGGGCACGACTGTCAACCAGACCCTCGGCAATAGCGTCACCGCTGGCCGCAAGACTTTCCTCGCCTTCAACGGCAATAGCTACCAGCTCACTCTGACTCCGAGCGAGGCTCACCAGGCTGAGAACTACCTGCCTTTCGAGAAACAGGCGACGCTGACTAATAGCAGCACCGTCTCGGGTAAGATCCCCCTCGGCTACGACTTCTCGATCTCCGTGCCTAGCGACGCCAACTTCGTCCTCGGCACCAAGCCGCTCCACTTCGTCAAGTTCAAGACGGTCGAGCCTATCAACGTCGAGACCACCGGCGAGACTAAGACGCTCACCTACTTCCTCGGCGATGGCCTCGTCTACAACTACCGCACCTGGCGCAAGGACGGACTGACGCAGGCTGGCTTCTTCACTATGAAGGCGGACGAGGCTCAGCGCCCGCAGATCGCCTTCACGGACGCCGACTACGAGGCTTTCGACCCGGCAACTATCAATCACGACGTCGCCGAGAACAACGGCTACGAGACTGGAGACATCTTCATCAACATCAACGAGCGTGGCCACCTGCGCCTCAACAACGGCGACAAGTTCGACCTCCACGCTATGCGCTCATGGGAGCTTACGGACAACTCGATGAACAACTACTTCTTCGAGCCTGACTTCCACTATACTGTCATCAACACAGACGGCCAGAAGTCCAACGACGTCGTCACGATCGACAACTCCGACCCGTCCGACCCATGGGCTACTCTCTCCGCTGTCGGCAACGGTACGGCTATCGTCCTCGTCACCTACGACGCTATCGACGTCAACTACTTCAAGGGCACCGACAAGACTCCTATCCTGGGCGGTAACTTCTGGGGAGCTATCTGGCCTGAGAACACTGCCGCCTTCGTCGTCACTGTCGGAGACGACGAGGCTAACCTCACCCCGAACATGACTGTCAACGAGGACTACAACGCCAACACGATGAAGCTCGCAGGCGCCAACGTCGACGCTGAGCACGACGTATTCTACTACCTCGACTCCGAGGTTGGCTACGTCTTCACCTTCGCCCCAGAGGGTGTCTCTAAGGTCGAGATCGCCTACCCGACTATCGGCGACCGCATGGCGACCTACAACGGCTTCTCTACCGACGGCGTCACGAAGAACGACGACAACTCCTACTCTATCCTCCTCAAGGAGGGCCGACAGATTGTCCGACTCTCGGATGCCGAGGGAAACGCTGTCTATCAGGTCCTCACCGCTAAGAAGTGCCACCGCGAGATATCCAACGTGACCCGCGAGGATAGCAAGGTCTTCTACCCTGGCGACAAGGTCAAGGTCCAGTACTCTGGTCTCCGCCACCCGGCCAACAAGATGGCTGGCATCTACAACATGACTGCCTACGTGACCTACAACGGAACTCCTAACGGGACGTCTCTCGTCCTCGGCAAGGGTCAGTACACCTTCGGCTCCGCCCCAGACGCTCAGGCTCTCACCGTCACTATCCCAGACGACTACGACGCCGAGCAGAACCCGCAGCTCGTCCTCAACGAGGGTGTCCTCCAGCTGACTGGCTTCGGAGACCCTATCGGCAACCACCGCAACACGAGCCGCTACATCGGCCGCGCTGCCAACTTCACAGCCATCGCCCACAAGACCTACTTCGGCGCAATACCTGATATCGCCATCAACGTGACACCAGCTCCGAAGTTCACTATCCGCCCTGTCGTCAATGTCGACGGCGCCGAGGTCTCTGTCAGCGAGCCTGCTACCGCCAACACCGACGGGACGTTCACCGCTACTCTCGGAACCTACACTGTCACCGCAACTGCAACTGGCTTCGAGGACTTCTCGACGACGCTGACTATCGACGAGTCGTCCGACAAGGAGATTGTCGTCAACATCACCATGACCCCAGACGGCAGCGTCGTCACCAGCCTCAACACCAAGAAGGCTCTCGACGCCAACGCTCCTATCTACGACCTCACCGGACGTAAGGTCAAGGACTTCTCCAAGCCTGGAATCTACTTCCGCAGCGGCAAGAAGATTGTCATCAAGTAACACAAGCCAACCTAAACGGCTGATTACCAGGGGGCTGTCCTGCACAGGATAGCCCCTTTCTGTGTGCCTTCTCCACCATCAGAATTCTGTTATTCGTCTGCCTATCAACGTCCCGACGTTGCCGACGCTTGCCGCCGCTCTCCTGCCACTCCCGTCGTCAAAGACTAGGCCCTGCCAGTTGTTCGCTATCGCCACCCTTATCCGCCGTGTCGCAGCCTCCACGCTCCCGCAGGCCCATCGCATCAGCTCCTCGTAGCACGTCCGCGCTGTCCGCTCGTTCGCATAACCGCTCCGCCGACCTCGCTTGTACTCTATCCACTCCTTGAACGCACCTGCCATCTCCGCCATCATCCACTCCGGACGAGCCTCAACACTGAAATCGAATTTCATTGCAGCAACGCGTCTCGGGGTCGTCCTCGCCCCCTTGGGGGCTATGGGGGTATTAATATCTTTCTCTTTTTCTTTTTCTTTTATTTTATCCCCATTTGGCTCAGCCAACCTCCAGCCAACTTCTCCATTTGGCTCAGCCAATCCCCAGCCATTTCTCTCCACTTCTTCCCATTCTTCCCCTTCTTCCCCTTCGCTTCCCTCTCTTCCTCCATCTTTTCCTCCATCTTTTCTCTCTCTCACTTCTCCCCTCACCCTCTTCTTCGCGTTTTCCGACTGCACCTTGCTCCTCTTGCTCCGCTCCTCAAGCCTCCGAGCTATACTCTCCGACCAATACCGCTCCCCGTCGCTCTCGAAGAGACCAAACTCCTCAAGGACTCTCCTGAGAGTCCCCTCCTCGACTCGTAGGTCGTCCGCCATGATGTCAACGTCCTCCCGCCGACACTCGTTACCGTTCTCATACAGATACTCTACTATCGACCAGAATATCCCGACTCCTTCATAACCCATCTGTAGTCGAAGACGAACCATCTTCCGGTCCCGCCTCGCATTATAGTCATGACTGAAATACTGTACTTCCATATCGTTTATACTTCTTTATACTCTTATCCGCCAGACAAACACCATCCACTAAAACATCCATTGTGGCTTGTTTATCAACAATGCAAAATTACATCATTTTATTTTTACACCAAGTTACCAGCATTCTTTTTTACTCCAACAACTACTTTTATCCGAAAACAAAACAACTCTCTCGCACCCTTCACGTTCATTGCCCAATCCAACTACACCTCTACCTTACCTCTCTCCCAAGGTTAGACTTGTATTAGCCCTGCCCCCTCTCATGTCTATCTCCCTCATCTTCTCTCGCCTCATTTCTCTATCAAAAAAATATTAACATAGCAGTATAATCAAAAGCGAAAAAGCATAACTTTGCACCCCGAAATCGGACAAATGTCGACAATCAATGTCGCTCATTTGTCACGAATCATTTATAAATCAATTTAATAACACTTATGAAGACTGTTAAAGTTGTTATTCTTGCAGCAACCATTATTTGCGGTTGCTCAGCAGAAGAAGAGAGTTGCTACGACGCAATGGACACACAGATAGCGGAGCTCTCAGAAGATTTCGCCTCGACATTGGAGGGCGAAGAGATTGACAAGTATCTGCATGACGATACTTATTGTGTCGCTCTCGACGATACGGCGAAGACCGAGACGATAGCTTCCGATGCCTACATTGAATACGCCAAGAACTATTGGCAGTTTAAGGAAGGTGGCAACAAGGCAGCGCTTCGTTCGATACACGAAGGAACATTCACGTCTGTCGGTGTCGTGCCAGTAAACAGTCCTGGGAGCGCTGATGGTCGAATCTGCGGAGGATACACTCTGGTGGAGGTAATTTACGACACGGAGGATAATAATAATTGCTCAAAGCACATTGAAGGTGACCAAATATATTGGAAGGCTGAGTCATCCAATAATGTGACAATGCGTTTTTGTGAAGTTCCTTCGGTTCTGTTCCATCGTTACTATGATGATTATGCAGTATTGGCTATGGACGAGAACATTCAATTAGATTACAATACCCCAGAGAAAATCGAAGAGTATATGTTGCTTCACCAATTGAAGTTCATGGACATAGAAATGGATGCGGAGGATAAAAATCCATGTACATCGGTTGTAGGGTATGACAAACGCAAAATTCCTTTTAACATTGTTATTAACAACAAAGGCAATTTGAGATTGTCTTTCTTAGTGTTCATGGCTGAGTCTGGAAAGTACGCACGTCCTATGCCAGATCTTGGATTTGAATATGCTGTGTTTGGAAAACTGCGTGATATGCAGTACGAAGGCATAGTCGTAGATGACGAGGACCGTAATAACGCAAACAATCAGCATATCTACAACCCTAAACTATTGGACCGTACACCTAAAGTGTTGATTACGAAAAATCAATCTGTCGACTTCAAATACATTGAAGACTATAAGACTATGGTTGAGCAGGATAAAAACACATTGTTCCACTTCTCTATAATCAAAAGATGGTAACAAGACTCTGGAAGACTCTTTTGTTTCCTGTTGTGTTTTTGTTTGTTTCTTGTATTGGTGAACTTGACGAAACGTGCGATGCTGTAGACGCTTATGTCATAGAGGCAACCATTTCCACATGTGATACCATACAAACAATCAATGTTTATGATGCTGATGGTTACCGAGGAGCATTGCTAGTTGACAGCGTAGTTATCACAGACGACATAGGGGGGCGATGGAAATATAATAATCCAGGCCCCTTTTGGTCAAAACACTATACAGCATGGGTCAAAAGTATAGGCTGGCCAGTCGTTGGACGCACATACACTCTCGACGTATGTATAGATGGCTGCCACTACTATGCGACCGAGACTATTCACCCATGTCCTGAAGTGTCGAGAGTTTCGGAAGTTACGACAATGGCAAAAGAAGGGTTTGAAGACTCTAAAGTAGCAGTCCATTTTATTCATGATGACTCTGATGAGGAATCGTTTTGCTATTTCACAAGTGCTGGCAGAGTAACTTACTTTTCGACTAAAGGGTTCAATCAAGGTGAGAACATAGTTGTCAAATCAGATGGTTTCGGTGTTCATCATGGACAACCAGCTGGACAGGGAGGAACGCATGAGATTCGTTATGATGATGGATATTATTATCGCATACGCGTTGCTTCCATGTCGAAACGTAACTATGAGTTCTATTCCGCCCTGGATAAACTGTGCGCCTCAGACGGAGGTGTGTTCGCCGGTCTTAGCGAGGAGGTCCCGACTAACTTCTATAGCGAAAAACCTGTATACGGACAGTTCTTCGCAACTGATGCTGTAATACTGATTGGTAAAATAGAAGAATAAACACTTATCTAAGTATGGTAACAAGACTCTGGAAGACTCTCTTATTACCACTATTGTTTATATGTGTTTCTTGTATTTCCGTTCTTGACGATATGACATGCGACGTTGTCGACGCTTACGTCATAGAGGCAACTGTGTCTACGTGCGATACAATGCAAAAAATCAAAATATTCAATGGTATCGGAGATGAAACCAGAGGTCCTCAAATGTGGGAAATACCTGTTGACAGTATTGTTATCACAGACAATATAGGTGGTCGATGGAAATACGAAAAGCCAAATAATGGCTGGGAGGACCACTATTCCCTATGGGTAAAGAGCAAAGGCTGGCCAGTGGTCGGACGCACTTACACTCTTGACGTATGTATAGAGGGTTGCCACTACTATGCGACTGAGACTGTCCTCCCTTGCCCTAAGATTTCAAGAGTAACTGAAGTCCCGACCATATCCAAAGAAGGAAATGAAGTGACGAAGATAGCTATTCATTTTATTCATGATAAGTCAGACGAGGAGTCATTTTGCTATTTCCATACTGCTTGGTCAACAACTTACTTCTCGACAAAAGGGTTTCGTCAAGGTGAAAATACAGTTGTGAAATCAGACGGGTTTGGAGTCATCACGGACAAGCAGATAATGGTGGAGTATTTGTACGTGACGGTAACATTATTATGATATACTTGTTGCTTCAATGTCGAAAAGTAACTATGAGTTCTATTCTGCCCTGGACAAGTTGTGTGCCTCTGACGGAGGTGTGTTCGCCGGTCTTAGCAAGGAGGTCCCGACTAACTTCTCTAGCGAAAGGTCTGTATACGGACAGTTCTTCGCAACCGATGCTGTAATATTGAGGGGTATAATAGAAGAAGAATGAGCCACAAATTACTTATTGTAGCTATTGTAATTGCAATAACTGCGTCTTGCCGTAATGAAATAGAGCATAAAACCGGCTTCTTAGAGGTTGACGGAAAACAGTTTCCAAGTAGCCTCGTGTTGAACAACGAACAGGTGGATGAGGTTTACGAGCACCTATGCAGGATCTACGACATCAGGCGAGACGCCTTGGACGACTTTACCGAAGGTTACGTGCTTGCTCTTGAGGCTGAAAAAAGACACATAACGGTTGACACTCTCAAGGCAAGATACTTACGCGAACGACTGACGGAAAGGGATGTTGCGAACTATATAGAGGAGGAAATGGTGGGCGACTGGCTGCAAAGTAGCGATAATCCGTCACAGATGCTCCGGACAGGAAGCCGTGAGGGTTTTACTGAGCTAAAACGTCTTACTGCTCTATCTCTGTATAGGTCTTATATCGACTCCCTAAGAAAGGTACACAAGGTTAGTTCTGCGTTACTATCACCTGTCAAGAAGAAGGTGGAGACAGGCTGGATTGAAAAACGAAGTGTGCTGATTAACGACGAGGAAAGATACAATCCCGAAGCAGATGAACTGTTGCTCGTGGCAGACCCGACATGCAAGGTATGCCGCAAGGCGTACAGAATGTTGGCAGACATTGTCGGCTCTCATGATGCGCAGATAAAATGTCGGGTATTCCTCTTGGCTCCTTCTGTTGACTACACGGTGCGGGCTGTCGAGGCAGCTCGCAGACAGGGCTTGGCTCGCGAGGCTCTTGACGAGGTAATGAGAGCCCCAGTCTTAATTGACAGCTCTATGACGAGCGTGTTTGTCGATGCTGTCGGCCTCGACTCGGCTCTGTTTGCCGACGAGATTGACAACGAGGTGATTGCCGACGAGATTGACAAATACTATCTGAAGGCCAAGGAGGCTGGCTTCGTGGAAACTCCTGTCGTGCTGCTCAACGGATGTCAAGTCTATAGAGGTCACGAGAAAAATGTGATTATTTCGCACTTAGACAATATGACAACAACGAGAAGATGAAAAAGGTATTCTTTGTAATAGTTATAGCTTTATTGTCCGCCACTCGGGCTTTCTCTCAACTCTCAGGAACTGTTGTCGACGGGGCGACTGGAGAGAGCCTGATGGGTGCTGTGGCTCAATTTGGCCGTCGCGCAACAGTGACCAACGCCTACGGCTATTTCTCGATCGCGAGTGCAACCGGAGCCGACACCTTGCGCGTCAGCTTTTTGGGATATAAGACTGCAGTCCTGCATATCGACACCTCTCAAAAAACTGCTCTTAAGGTGCCCCTCGAACCTGCAACTCAGACTATTGGCGAGGTGACGGCTATGGCTAAGAGCCTGTACCGGTCTGAAATAGAGCGCCCTCAGATGAGCCACCATAAGGTCTCTCAAGCCGACATCAAAAGCATTGCGACTATAATGGGCGAACCTGATGCACTGAAGAGTCTTCAACTGATGCCCGGCGTCAACAATGTCGCCGACGGCTCCGCTAACCTCTCGGTGAGAGGCGGCTCGCACGACCAGAATCTCGTCATCCTCGACGAGGCGCCCGTCTACAACCCGACGCACGCCATGGGCTTTATATCTGCCTTCAGCGCAGACGCCATCTCGTCTGTCGACCTCTACAAGGGCGCTCTGCCCGTTCGCTATGGTGGCAGACTGACTTCCGTCATGGACGTAAGAATGAAGGAGGGCAACATGTCCGAAAAAAGGGTCTGCGGCTCCTTGGGAATTCTCACCTCCCGTATTATGGTCGAGGGTCCTCTGTCTACCGACAAATCTTCATTCATGCTCAGCGGACGCTTTGGCTACGGCTGGCTCTTCAACAAGTGCATAGACATTGCTGACAAACTGTACAACCACGACAACAAACTTCTGTTCGACGACATTGCTATGAAGATCAACAAGCGTGTCGGCGATAGAGACAGGGTCTTCCTGTCTGCTTATATGTCCCAGGATGCCTTCCGCTACGACGTTGTCGACGCCGCTGCCGACATCAAGTGGAGCAACAGGACGCTGACCGGACGCTGGAATCACGTCTTTTCTCCGACTATATTCGCTAATACGACGATTACCGCAAGTCAGTACGGCTACAAGCACAACTACTCCTCCGGTGGACTTATGTACGACTGGCGCGCGAGAATGGGCGAGGTCGATGCCAAGATCGATTTTCAGCAATCGACGGAACTGGCTGAACTGACCTACGGCTTCTCCACGGAGTTCCACCACTATAGGCCCGGCAAGATGAAACCTCTCGACAAGGTCTCCTCGGGAGAGTCGCGTGACCTCGGCAGCAAGAATATGACGAACCAGGCTCTCTATTTCGGCGTCGAGAAGAACTTTGGCGGTCTACTCAACTTCAGCGGCGGACTGAGAATGTCGCTGACGACGGAGCTGGGTCCCGTAGAAAGCATAAATTATGCCGACAAGATGCGTGAGACGCCTCTCGACACTGTTCTCTATAAGAAACTGAGACCCGTCAAAAGCTATTTCTTGGCTGAGCCTCGCCTCGCCGCCTCTCTCACGCTCAGCGAGAACCTGTCCCTCAAGGCTAGCTACTCCCGAACTGCACAAAGTCAGCACCTGCTGACCAACTCCGCACTGTCTATGCCAACCGACATCTGGATCCCCGCAGACAAGTACGCTAAGCCGCAGTCTGCCAACTCCTTCGCCGTCGGTGTCCACTCCTTCATCCCTTCCCTCGAACTCGAACTCAGCATGGAGGCTTACTTCAGGAAAACTAAGGATCTCGTCGACTTCAAGGACGGCGCCATCCTAAGAATGAACGAACACTACGAGCAGGAACTGCTATCCGGAAAGGGTAAGGCTAAGGGTATCGAACTGATGATCCGAAAGGATGCTAAGAATTATTCGATAACGACCTCCTACACTCTCTCCGAAGCAAAACGTCAAGTCGACGGTATCAACAAAGGACGTTGGTACTACGACATGTACGACCAGAGACACAACCTCAGCGTCGCCGCTATGGTCAAACCTTGGCGCTGGCTGTCGCTCTCCACAACGTTCGGCTGCCATTCTGGCGGAAGACGTACGCTCCCTATCGGACGCTATGAGGTCTACGGCATCGTCGTCCCTGTCTACTCTGAACGCAACGGCTTCAAGCTGCCAACTTTCCACCGACTCGACTTCTCAGCGCGCTTCGACCTCCGTAGCCATGGCAGATTCAACCATTTCTTGGATCTCACGGTCTACAATGTCTACAACAAGAAGAATCCTATCTCCGTGTACACCGACCCGCTAAGTGGCATCTATAGCGAGAAATACAAGATGATTTACGTCTACCGAGTCGTGCCAACTCTGACTTATACGTTCAATTTCTAACCTTATAGTGTTCCTTCTTTCCCTTCTCCCTCCCCCATCTCTCTCAATATAAAATCATTCCGCCCGCCGTGCTACTCTCTACACGACGGGCGGAACTTCGTTCTCCCTTAAAACCACTTAATTAAAGGACCTCTTAGCAGTACATGCTGACTATCTGCTCATATAGCTCCTGCTTACCACTCGTCTGCTTCGGCTCGCCGACCTTCTTGCCATACTCATAGACTTCCTCGAATGTCAACTTGCCGTCCTCAAACTCCTTGCCCTTTCCACTGTCAAACGACGCATAGCGCTCCTTCACCATCTGGCAGTATGGCGACTTCTCTATCAGCTCCGCTGCACTCAAGAGCGCCCTCGCCATAGCATCCATGCCACTGACGTGTGCTATGATGATGTCCTCCAGGTCTGTCGAGTTCCTCCTCGTCTTCGCATCGAAGTTCGTGCCGCCATCCTTGAAGCCGCCGCCCCTGATGATCTGCATCCACGCCTGCGTCAACTCGAAGTTGTCTATCGGGAACTGGTCGGTGTCCCACCCGTTCTGATAGTCGCCCCTGTTCGCATCTATCGACCCGAGCATCCCCGCATCGACAGCCGCTGCCAGCTCATGCTCAAACGTATGACCCGCAAGTGTCGCATGGTTCACCTCGATGTTCACCTTGAAGTCCTTATCCAGCCCGTTCTGCTTGAGGAACCCGATGACGGTCTCCGTGTCGACGTCATACTGATGCTTGCTCGGCTCCATAGGCTTCGGCTCTATCAGGAATGTGCCCTTGAAGCCCTTCGCCCTCGCATAGTCCCTCGCCATGCGCAGCATCGTCGCCATGTGGCTCTTCTCTCTCTTCATGTCGGTGTTCAGGAGAGACATGTAGCCTTCCCTTCCACCCCAGAACACGTAGTTCGTGCCCCCAAGCTCGATCGTCGCGTCTATGGCATTCTTGATCTGGACTATCGCCCTCGCGACAACGTCAAAGTCGGGATTCGTCGACGCTCCGTTCATATACCTCTTGTTCCCGAAGACGTTCGCCGTGCCCCAGAGCAGCTTGATGCCCGTCTCCGACTGCTTCTTCTTCAGGTAAGCGACGACCTCCTTGAGGTTCTTCTCATACTCCTCGACACTGCTCCCCTCCGAGACGAGGTCTACGTCATGAAAACAGTAATACTCGATGCCGAGCTTCTGCATGATCTCAAATCCCGCATCGACCTTGTCCTTCGCCGCCTGGATAGGGTCGCTCGCCGCATTCCACGGGAATGTCTTGGTCCCGCCGCCGAACTGGTCCGCACCCTCCGCACATAGTGTGTGCCACCATGCCATAGCGAACTTCAGCCAGTCCTTCATCTTCTTGCCCATGACGACCTTCTCCGCGTCATAGTACCTGAATGCCAGAGGGTTCTTGCTGTCCTTACCCTCATACTTGATCTTGCCAATGTTGGCGAAATACTCTTTTGCCATCTTTTCTATGTTTGTTTCTTTTGTTGTTTCTCTTTCCTAATACTTTTATGACGCCAAACCCAAGAAAGTTCTAGAAATTAGGTTTTGCAAGGCTTGCGAGCTTTTGAATACCGGAGTGTACTGGAGTACATGAGGATTTCAAAAGTGAGCGTAACGAAGCAAAAACAATTTATAGAGCTTTCTTATAGTCGCCCAAGCCTCTCTGCCCACAACAAATAAGCGGTCTCATACTCGCTCCTGTGCTGCTCGTCCGGCGTGACAATCCCGACTCTCTTCAGCGTGCTGAACGCCTCCTTCATGCTCTTGTATATCCCGGCTCCTATCCCGGCACCCCTCGCCGCTCCTACCGATCCGTCTGTGTCTATCAGCTCTATCTGCGCTCCCGTCACGCTCGCCAGGGTCTGCCTGAAGATCGGACTAAGGAACATGTTGGCCTTTCCAGCCCTGATGGTGCTCGCCTTCATCCCCATCTTCTCCATGATCTCTATGCCATACCTGAACGAGAAGACGATGCCCTCCTGCGCCGCCCTCGCAAGGTGTGCCCTGCCGTGGGTGTTGAAGTTTAGTCCCGTGATGCTGCACCCGGTCTCCCTGTTGCCGAGCATCCTCTCCGCTCCATTGCCGAACGGATGTATCGTCAGCCCCTCAGCACCTATCGGCGCCTCTGCCGCCAGCTCGTTCATAGCCGCATACGTCATGTCGCTCGGCATGACGTTCCGCTTGACCCACGAGTTCAAGATGCCAGTGCCGTTGACGCACAGCAGTATCCCTATCCTCGGCGCTCCTGCTCTGTGGTTGACGTGCGCAAAGCTGTTCACCCTCGACTGCGGATCATAGTCGACCCTTCCGCTGACTCCATACACGACTCCACTCGTCCCAGCCGTCGATGCTATCTCCCCAGGATTGACGACTCCCAGAGACAACGCATTGTTCGGCTGGTCGCCCGCCCTGTACGTGACTGGCGTCCCCGCCTTCAGCCCCAGCTCCTTCGCCGCCTTCTCGCCTAGCAACCCCTGTTCGCCGAACGTGTCAACTATCTCCGGCAAGACATCAGCGGAGATTCCATAATGCTCGAGTAGCTTGCTCGCGACGCTGTTCGCCTCGAAGTCCCAGAGTACTCCCTCAGACAGTCCCGAGACTGTCGTCCGTGCCTCACCGGTCATCTTCATCGCTATGTAGTCGCCCGGGAGCATGATCTTGTCTATCTTCCGAAATGTCTCCGGCTCGTTGTCCTTGACCCACTTGAGCTTGCTCGCCGTGAAGTTCCCGGGACTGTTGAGGTAATGCCCGAGGCAGTACTCCGCCCCTATCGCCTCAAACGCCTCCGCACCTATCCCGACAGCCCTCGAGTCGCACCATATTATCGACGGCCTGAGCACCCTCTGCTCCCTGTCGACACAGACGAGTCCATGCATCTGATACGAGATGCCTATCGCCTTGACGTCCTCGCCACTGACACCTTCTGCCGCAGCGAGAGCCTCGCCGACAGCCAGCCGCAGGTTCTCCCACCACATCTCGGGGTCCTGCTCCGCCCATCCCGGCTTCTTCGCCATTATCGGCGCCTCGCTCTTCGGATAAAACGACGTGCCTAGGCACTTCCCGCTCTCCGCTTCGACGACACTCGCCTTGACCGACGAACTGCCGACATCTACTCCTAATAGTATCATATCCTCCTCTTTCTCTTTATATCCTTATATGCAACCCGGTCTCAAGATTAGACTTGTATTAGACCTGTCACTTCTTTTACTCTGTTAGACGCTTCTCGTGGGGATTCCTATTTTTCATGGTGGAAAGTTCTAGAAAGTAGGTTTTTCCAGGCGCACGAGGCGTTGAATACCGGAGTGTACAATAAGTACATGAGGATTTCAACGACCGAAGTGCAACGAAGAAAAAACACTTTATAGGACTTTCCTCACAAAGATTTCCTCACTATTATATTACTCGGCACGCACAACCTCAACGGCGCATCCTGCTCGACAAACTGCGCCGCCATCCGCCCCATCTGCTCAAAGTTCGTCGAGAAGACTGTTATCCCCTTGTCTATGAACTGCTTAAATGGCGTCTCGTTATACGATATCAGGCCGACATCCTTCCCGAGCGCCAACCCCCTGTCCTTCGCCTGCGTCAGGACTTTCGCCATCATCCTGTCCGAGACTGACAGATATGCGACGCCCGCCCTGACGTCAAGCTCCTCGGGGTCGGTCTCGACTCTATGCACGATTCCCCGCTCCCTGCAGAACTTCTCGAAGTACTCGACGGACTCGTGCGGATGATACGTGAACGTCGGATACAGCATGTGAAACTCTTTATACCGCACTATCCGATCCCTCACCTGCTCGAGCCCACGCTCCAGGCTCATCCCGAAATCCTGATACACTGCGTTCGACGACTCGTCGGTATATAGGTTCCAGTCTATGGTCAGGAGCTTGCTCGGCGGTAGCGAACGCAACGCCTTCCTCACTGTCTCATGCTCGAACGGCATCACGATATATTTGCTGTACCGCCCTGCCGCCTCGTCTATCAGCTTCCTGAATAGCCCCGGATTGTAATGATGGAAGTTCACGTCCGCTATGACATTGCTCGGCATCGTCCTAAACAGACTCCCATACAATACTTCTTTATACGCCTTGAACGTGTCGAGAAATATGAACACCCTCACAGAATGATCAGCAACATAATACCCCTTCCCGCGCTCACTGACTACCAAACCCTTGTCCCTCAGTACGCTATACGCCTTGAAAACTGTGTCCCGAGATACCTCGAGCTGCATGCACACCTCCGTCACCGACGGCAACGAATGCCCCTTCCGCAATCGCCCGTCTGCCACGGCCGCTTCTACCGCATCCGCCAATAGCTTGAAACGCGGCTCGCCTTTCCCTTTCTCCTCTATCGTAAATGGTACACTCATTTTCTTTTCTCTTTTTCTGTCGAACTATGTTACTCCATTCGGATTACAAATATAATCTGTTTTTCCTCTTCACAATACTGTTCGCTCAGAAAATCTGATGCAAATCTACTGAAAATTCGATATTTAGTCTGCGAATAGATAATTTTACTGTTCGTCATATACAATCACTCGTTCGTATAACAGTTTTTTATAACTTAGCATCGAATTTATGACATTGTGTCTTTATGAAATTATTTTACTACTCTATTCTATGCGCCCTCCTGACGCTCTGCCTCAACTCCAGAGCGGAGGAACAACTGGCCTTCCCAGGCGCCGAAGGCTTCGGCAGATTCACGACCGGCGGACGTGGAGGCACTGTCTACCACGTCACCAACCTCAACGACAAGGGCGCCGGCTCCTTCCGCGAGGCCTGCGAGAAGTCAGGCAAGCGAACAATTGTCTTCGACGTCAGCGGCACTATCCACCTCAAGAGCGAACTGAAGCTCCGTAAGGCTAACGTGACTATCGCAGGTCAGACCGCCCCTGGCGAGGGTATCTGCATCGCCGACTACCCTTTCGTCATCGCCGCTAAGAATGTGATCATACGCTACGTCCGCTTCCGCCTCGGCAACGAGGCTCTCAAAAAGAACTCTAACGCTCACGAGGGCGACGGCCTCGGCGGCATGGACACCGAAAACGTTATCGTCGACCACTGTTCGGTCAGCTGGAGCATCGACGAGTGTCTCTCGGTCTACGGCTCCAAGAACATCACTATTCAATGGTGCATAGCCGCTCAGAGTCTCGTCAACGCCGGACACTCTAAGGGGGCTCACGGCTACGGAGGCAACTGGGGCGGCAGCGGCGCCTCATACCACCACAACCTCTTGGCTCACCATACGAGCCGTATGCCCCGCCTCGGTCCACGCCCAGGCACTCAGACTGACGAACGTATGGACCTCCGCAACAACGTGTTCTACAACTGGGCTGGCGAAGGCTGCTACGGCGGCGAGGGTATGAATGTCAATATCGTCAACAACTATTACGAGCCCGGACCTGCTACTTTCGAGCGTAATGCTAACATTCAGAAACGTATCGCCGGCATCGGCATCCGTACGACGGAATATACTAAGCACGGCACCTCCTCCGCCAACGACTGGGACGTCATGTGGCACAAATGGGGCACTTTCTACGTCAAGGGTAACTACAACAGCTCATTCCCCTCTATGGACGAATGGAAGGACGGCGTCCTCAACCAGATCAACAAGTCTAAGTGCGACAACTATTTTAATGATAGTATCGCGACGCACATCCACCGCCCAGACCCTATCGACTTTCCTAACACGACAACTCACACTGCCCCCCTCGCCTTCGAACAGGTCCTCTCCTATGCCGGCGCCTCCCTCTTCCGCGACGCTGTGGACTCACTCGTGGTCTCCGACTCCCGCCTCGGCATCGCCTCGCGTACGGGCAAGGGGCTCTCTAAGGGCTTTATCAACTCGCAAGACGACCTCAAGCCGGCTGACGCACCTGCCGACTGGTCAGCCTGGCCGACGCTCAAGTCGCTCCCCGCTCCCGCTGACTCTGACGGCGACGGCATCCCAGACGACTGGGAGATCGCTAACGGCCTCAACCCTTCGGACGCTAGCGACGGCAAGTCTGTAGCCGACGACGGCTTCACCTACCTCGAGCACTACCTCAACGGCCTCGTCGAGCATATCACGACGGCTCAGAACAAGGGCGGCTCTCTCGAACACTTCACGGCATCCGAGAAGTCCAACGCTGTTCGTCCTGTTCGCTCAGACAAAGCCTCCTCGACCCCTATCGACCTTACTGGCCGCCCCGTCCGTGACATCAATAGCTACCGCGGTCTCTACATCGTCGGCGGCAGACTGAAAATGAGAAAGTAATAACGTTATTATATGAACAAGAAACAATATCTCCTGGCTCTCCCAGCCGTGGCAGCTCTGGCGCTGACTAGCTGTTCCTCCAGCGTCCCGCCCTACAAGAACCCGGACCTCCCAGCCGCCGAACGCGCTGCCGACCTCTGCAGCCGTCTGACGCTCGACGAGAAGGCTAGCATCATGATGGACATGTCTCGCCCTGTCGAACGTCTCGGCGTACCTGCCTTCGTATGGTGGAGCGAGGCTCTCCATGGCATCGGACGCAACGGGACGGCTACTATGTTCCCGCAGTGTATCGGCATGGCTGCCTCCTTCGACTCGACCCTTATCTACGACATCTACACTGCTGTCTCCGACGAGGCCCGCGCTAAGTACACTGCGCAGCACAAGACGGGCAAGGTGGAACGCTATCAGGGTCTCTCCTTCTGGACTCCGAATATCAACATCTTCCGCGACCCTCGCTGGGGTCGTGGTCAGGAGACCTACGGCGAAGACCCGTTCATGAACGCTACTTTGGGCAGTGCGGTCGTCCGTGGTCTCCAGGGTCCCGAGGGTCACAAGTATCGTAAGCTCCTCGCCTGCGCCAAGCACTTCGCTGTCCATAGCGGTCCGGAGAAGACGCGCCACCACTTCGACATCACGGATCTCTCGACCCGCGACCTCTACGAGACTTATCTCCCGGCCTTCGAGACTCTCGTCCGTCAGGCTGGCGTCCGCGAGGTCATGTGTGCCTACCAGCGCTTCGAGGGTAAGCCCTGCTGCGGCAGCTCTCGCCTCCTCAACCAGATTCTCCGCAACGACTGGGGCTTCACTGGCCTCGTCGTGAGCGACTGCGGCGCTATCTCCGACTTCTGGCGCAAGGGCCGCCACGAGACGAGCGCCGACGCCGCTGCCGCTAGTGCTGATGCTGTTATCGCCGGCACCGACGTCGAGTGCGGCGGCGACTATAGGCACCTCCCGGAGGCTGTCAAGCGTGGCGACATCAAGGAGGAACAGATGGACGTCAGCCTCCGTCGCCTCCTCCAGGCTCGCTTTGAGCTGGGTGACTTCGACCCGGATGAGATGGTCGAGTGGACTAAGATTGGCCCTGAGGTTATCGCCTCCGACGCCCACCGCGTCCTCGCTCTTCAGATGGCTCGCGAACAGATGGTGCTCCTTCAGAATAAGGGCAATCTGCTCCCTCTCCCTAAGTCGGGCAAGAAGATTATGGTCATGGGCCCTAACGCCGCCGACTCTCTCATGCTCTGGGGCATCTACTTCGGCATCCCTAAGCATACTGTGACGATGCTCGAAGGTCTTCAGGCTAAGGTCGCCCCGGCTACCCTCCCATACGACAAGGCCTGCGAGATAACAGCACTCACTCGTTCCGACAGCCAGTTCGGCAACTTTACGACTGAGGACGGCCAGAAGGGTATGACTGCTACCTACTGGAACAACGAGAAGATGGAGGGCGAGCCTGTCACGACTGTTCGCTACGAGGCACCGATCTCGCTCGACAACGGCGGCAACACTGTCTTCGCCCCGGGCGTCAACCTCGAGAACTTCTCTCTCCGCCTCAAGGGTAAGTTCACTGCCGAAAAGTCCGAGACGCTCACCTTCAACTATGCTGTCGACGACGGCTTCCGCCTTATCATCGACGGAGATACACTCCAGAACCGCTGGCGTACAGACTTCCTCAGCTCTTGGTCCAAGGACTTCTCCGTCGAGGCCGGCAAGTCCTACGACGTCCAGTTCGACTTCTTCCAGCGTAGCAGCGTCGCACACCTCTCCTTCGACGTTGCCCGCACTGTCAACGTGACGACGGCCGACATCGTCAAGAAGGCTAAGGACGCTGAGGTCGTCATCTTCGTCGGCGGCATATCCCCAGACCTCGAGCGCGAGGAGGTCAAGGTCACTGCCCCGGGCTTCGACAACGGAGACCGTACGAGCATCGAGCTGCCTCAGGTCCAGCGTGACATCCTCAAGGCTCTCAAGAAGGCCGGCAAGAAGATTGTCCTCGTCAACTGCAGCGGCAGCGCCGTCGCTCTCAAGGACGAGACGGAGTCCTGCGACGCTATCATTCAAGCATGGTACGCCGGCGAGCAGGGCGGCGCAGCTCTCGCCGATGTCATCTTCGGAGACTACAACCCCTCCGGCAAGCTCCCTGTCACTTTCTACGAGAGCGACAACGACCTCCCGTCTTTCGACGACTACAACATGAAGGCTGGCAAGGGCCGCACCTACCGCTACTTCACTGGCAAGCCGCTCTTCCCCTTCGGCTTCGGTCTCAGCTATACGTCCTTCGAGATGTCTGCCCAGACCTGGGATGCTGCCCGTGGCGGCGTCTCTCTGAAGGTCAAGAACACGGGTAGCCATGACGGCGTTGAAATAGTTCAGGTATATGTCCGCGACCCGCGCGACTCCGAAGGCCCTGTCAAGACTCTCCGTGGCTTCGCCCGCGTCGACCTCAAGGCCGGCGAAGAGAAGGATGTCTTCATCCCGATGCCTCGCAGCCGCTTCGCCCTCTTCGACAGCTCTAAGGGCTGCATGCAGGTCGTCCCGGGCACCTACGAGCTCTTCGTCGGCAACAGCTCGGACAACACGACGAAGCTCTCCGCCGACATTCAGTAAATAGATACAATTTTCTCTTTCCCGAAGCCGACCTGCAACTCCGCAGGCCGGCTTCACTTTGCTTCTTCCCTCTCCTTCTCTCCCCTTCCCTCTCCTTCTCTCCCCTTCTCTACCCTTCCCTACCCTTCCCTACCCTAATGAGGCGTTCAAATGGTGTTCAAACGTCATTCAAACACCCTTAGAAAATCCCCTACATTTTGTCGTCTCAAAAAAATTCTCTTTCTTTGTTACGTAATTCTGTATAAACGACGTTTACTGAAATGGAAAAAGAAAACCTCATTAAGGAAGTCGAGAAGAAAGCTCAGGCTTGGCTCGACGGGAAATACGACGAGGATACTAAGAACGAGATTCGACAGATGCTCGCCAACCCCGATAAATCTCAGCTCATCGACGCATTCTACAAGGACCTCGAGTTCGGTACGGGAGGCCTCCGTGGCAAGATGGGCGCCGGCAGCAACCGTATGAACATCTACACGGTCGGTAGCGCTACGCAGGGCCTCGCCAACTACCTCAAGCAGGCCTTCCCGACCCTCAAGCAGATCAAGGTCGTCATCGGCCACGACTGCCGCAACAATAGCCGCCTCTTCGCCGAGACTGTAGCTAACATCTTCTCTGCCAACGGCATCAAGGTCTACCTCTTCGACGACCTCCGCCCGACACCTGAGATGTCTTTCGCTATCCGCGAGCTCGGCTGCCAGAGCGGCGTCAACGTGACGGCTTCCCACAACCCGAAGATCTACAACGGCTACAAGGCCTACTGGAGCGACGGCGCTCAGATCATCGCACCGCACGACAAGAACATCATCGCCGAGGTCGGCAAGATCACGAGCGTCGACCAGATTAAGTTCCAGGGCAACCCGGATCTTATCGAGTACATCGGCGAGGAGATCGACGCTAAGTACATCGAGCGCATCAAGGAGAATGTCCTCGACCCGGCTCTCATCCAGCGTCAGAAGGACCTCAAGATTGTCTACACGCCTATCCACGGCACGGGTCGCCACATGATCCCGCGCACCCTCGACGCTATCGGCTTCAAGAATGTCTTCCACGTCGCCGCTCAGGACGTCGTGACGGGCAACTTCCCGACGGTATCGTCTCCTAACCCCGAGGAGCCTGCAGCTATGCAGCTCGCTATCAAGAAGGGCGAGGAGGTCGGCGCAGACATCGTCATGGCTTCCGACCCAGACGCTGACCGTATCGGCGTCGTCTGCCAGAACGACGAGGGTAAGTACATCATCCTCAATGGCAACCAGACGGCCCTCTTCCTGACTTGGTACCTCCTCAAGAAGTGGAAGGAGAACGGCAAGGTCAACGGCAAGCAGTTCATCATCAAGACTATCGTCACCACCGAGGTCATCCGCGAGATGGCTGAGCGCAACGGCGTAGGCTTCTACGACGTCTACACGGGCTTCAAGTGGATCGCTGCCAAGATCCGCGACGAGGAGGGTAAGACGAAGTATATCGGCGGCGGCGAGGAGTCCTTCGGCTACCTCCCCTACGACGCTGTCCGAGATAAGGACGCTCCTGCTTCTATCGCCCTCATGGCAGAGATCGCTGCCTGGGCTAAGGACAACAAGATCAAGCTCTACGACCTCCTCAAGGAGATCTACAAGGAGTACGGCTTCTCCAAGGAGAAGATGATCTACATCGTCCGCGAAGGCAAACAGGGTCAGGACGAGATCCTCGCACTCATGAAGTCCTACCGCGAGAACCCACCAGCTACCATGGGCGGCTCCAAGGTCGTCATCGTCAAGGACTACAAGTCCCTCGAAGCTAAGGACCTCCGCACCGGCAAGATCACTAAGATCGACATGCCCGAGCCTTCCAACGTCCTCCAGTACTTCACCGAGGACGGCTCCAAGGTCTCTGTCCGCCCTTCTGGCACCGAGCCTAAGATTAAGTTCTACTTCGAGGTTAAGGTCCCAATGGCCTCTACCGCCGACTGGAACAAGGCTAACGCCGAGGCTGACAAGAAGATCGATCAGGCTGCCAAGGATATGAAGGCTGTCTAATTTTGATGGTTGTTTTTGGTTAATCATTCAGCTTCTCACGCTCTCGCCTTCTTGGCCGAGTAGCGTGAGAAGTTTTTTTCTGTCCTCTCATGAACTCTAGAGACGCTAAACTTTTCGCCTACACGGCCTCCGCCGGCTCCGGCAAGACTTACCAGATTACGCGCCACGTCATGGACGTGCTCATCGCCGCACCAGACGACTACTCGAAGATCCTCGCCGTCACGTTTACTAACAAGGCTACCGCCGAAGTGAAGGAGCGTATCGTCAAGGACCTCGCTCTCGTCGCCTACGATACCGACCCTAAAAAGGACAAGGAAAGAAATGATATTATCGACAAGCAAATCAGTCTGAGAAAGAAAAATGGCGGCGTCTCCCTGTCTAAGGAGCAGATTATCAAGCAATGCCAAAACGCCCTCTGGAATATCCTGCTCGACTTCGACAACTTGTCGGTCAGCACTATCGACAGCTTCGAACAACGTGTCATCCGCGCCTTCGCCTACGAGCACGGTCTCAATGCTGACTATCGTATCGAAATTGAGAAAAAGCAAATCGCTAAGGACGGCTACGACCTCCTCATGGAGGATATTAAAAAGGACGACCAGCTGAGAGCCTGGATGCTCGACTACGTCGACTCCGCTGTCGATAATGGTAAGTATAGGCAGGTTAAAAAAAGTATTATCGACCAGGCTGTCAAAATTCTGGGCGAAGTCTCTATAAAACTGACTGAGACTCGAGATATCAGATCTATCAAAGACAAATGGGACAAGGAAATATCTGATACTGAAAACAAGATCGTCAATGCTCTTTCCGGCATCTCTCAAAATGTTGACCCTAAATGCTTTAGCGGCAACTCGACTCTCGGTAAAGTCCTCAAAAACAACTCTGTCGACTACAAAGATTGGCTCGCCAAACTGACCGACTACGCCTTCCATACTGGCGTCAATATCTTTACTAAAAGCTGCCCGCAAGAGACTAAGGACCTTGTCAACACCGTCCTCACCGACTCTATCAAGCCCATCCTCTCCCGACTCTATACGGTCAAGGTGCTACGCCAGATGGTCTACGAGATCGGCATCCTCGCCGTTATGCAGAAGTGTATGATGCGTGCTCAAAGCAATTCCAACGTCATGGCTATCAGCACGACCGGCGAACTGCTCAATAAACTTATCGGAGACGACGACGCACCCTTCATCTACGAGAAAATAGGCTCCCGCTACAAGACGATTATGATCGACGAGTTCCAGGATACTAACTCCGAACAATACCACAACTTCCTGCCACTCCTCCGCAACAGCATCGCCAACAACAACGACTGCTTCATCGTCGGAGACGTCAAACAGTCTATCTATCGCTTCCGTGGCGGCGACTGGACGCTCCTCCACAAGATTGTCGCTAACGACTTCGGCCAACAGTTCAACAAGATCGCCCTCGACACTAACTACCGTAGCTGCCGAGCAGTCGTCAGCTTCAACAATGCTCTTTTCAGGCTCCTCCCGACTAAGATATCAGAGAACCTCTCTGCTGCCGACCAACAGGAGGTGAAGACTATCTACGACAACTGTGCCCAGAAGATTTCTAAGTCCGACCCCCTCGGCTATGTCTCTGTCAAGATTCTGAACTCTATCAAGGACTCCGGCGGCAACGACATCGCTACCAACGACAGTAAACTCTGCAACGACATCATCGCTCAAGACTACGCTCAGACTGTCCTCGACGTCTGCAGTAGAGGCTACCAGCCGCGAGACATCTGCTTCCTCATCAAGAGAAATGCTGAGGCCGAGGACATCGTGACAACCCTCGCCTCCGTCGGCATCAACTCTATTAGCGAAGAGTCCCTCAAGGTGCTCAGCTCAGCTACGACGCAATGTATCACGGACATCCTCAAGTACATGGTCGAGCCGCGCACCTCCGCCCTCCCGGCTATCGTCAGCTACCTCTACCAGAGCGACGCCTCGACTGACGACAACGGTCTCGCAAGCCTCGTCAACGACTGGGACGACAAAATCAACGAGACGCACGACGCTATCATGAAGTGGTGCGGCCTCTCCCTCATCGACCTCAACGAGCATATCATCGACTTCCTTATCGAGAAGGTCGGACGTGACAGGGTCGCCAGAGACAATGTCTACATCGACGCCCTCTCCGAGCATATTAGGGAATTTGTCAAGTCCGAAGGCTCAGACGTCGTGAAGTTCCTCGAACTCCTCGCTGAAAAGGAGTCTGAATGGTGCATCGAACTCCCCGAAAGTCAAAACGTCGTCCGCATCATGACTATCCACAAGTCTAAAGGTCTCGAATTCCCTGTCGTCATCATACCTGCCCTCGCCTCCAAAGGCAACAAGAGCTCCGAGAAATGGGTCACCCTCCCAGATAGCATCCAAAAGGAGCTGAGCAGCCTCCCCTCCAACTCGGATAACGGCCAGTGGCTGATCTCTCAGAAGAAGGACAACCTCATCGAGTGTACCGACTTCGCCCAAGCCGCCGAGGAGGAGAACAAGATGTCTATCGTCGACGAACTGAACACTATCTACGTCGCACTGACTCGCCCTAAGTTCGAACTCTACGTCTGGGTCAACAACGCCAACAAGAATCAATCTTTCATAGCTGGCGTCTTCAAGGACTCTCTCAACGCTCTCTCCGACGAGGAGCCAGCCAATGCCGACGAAGCTAAGATTGTCCCCGTCTCTTCGTCTGTCAAAGACCCCTCCTCCGACCTGACCTCCGACTGGACTGAAGTCACTGTCGGCAATAAGACTCAGCACAAGGCCTCTGCCTCCTCTCCGGCCAACAATCAGCTCCCCCTCCGACTGAGAGACTCTGGCTGCCGCTCCCTCAAGACGCCTAACGTAAATAGGTCAAGAATCGTACTGGACGAGATTGCCGACAAGGGCACCGCCCTCCACAACATCATGCAGTATATTCTGACCCGCGACGATATCGACAAGGCTATCTCCCTCGCTGTCAGAAGAGGGGAGATCGACGACGCCGAGGCTAAGAATCTCGCCGCTCACCTCGCTATCGGTATGAACAAACCTCTGACTGCTCACTGGTTCGACGGCACCTTCAAGGTCTTATGCGAGATGCCTGTCATCTCGGAAAATGGCAATATGCGTATCGACCGCTTCATGGCAGACTACGCCAACCGTTCCGCCGTCGTGCTCGACTACAAGTTCGGTAGTCGAGGTCAAATGTCTAAGCACAAGAAACAGGTGTCGCTCTATATGGACACTCTGAGAGACTCCGGCCTCTTCGACGACGTCCACGGCTTCCTCTGGTACGTCCTCGACGACACCATCGTAGATGTATAAAAAGAAAGAGGGGGAACTTACATTCTCCCTCTCTCTTCTTCTTATTTCTTCGTTCGTCGCCTACAGCTTCGACAGGCTCTCTATAACTGCTATCGGGTCCTCCGCCCCAAAGACATAGCTGCCCGCTACAAGGACGTCTGCCCCTGCCGACGCACACTGACGTGCCGTCTCGGCATTGATTCCGCCGTCTATCTCTATCAACGCACTACTGCCTAGCCGTTCCCTCATCTTGACGAGTCGCTCTATCTTTCTCAGCGTGTTCCCTATGAACTTCTGTCCCCCGAAGCCCGGATTGACGGACATCAGCAGGACCATGTCCACCTCCGCCAAGACGTCCTCCAGCAACTCGACCGGTGTCGACGGGTTCAACGTCACCGCAGCCTTGATGTTGTGGCCGTGTATATGGCTGATGACCCTGTCAAGATGCGTCGCCGCCTCATAATGGACGTTGATGATGCTCGCTCCGAGGCTGGCAAACGTATCGACATACCTGTCCGGATCGACTATCATGAGATGCACGTCCAGCGGCTTCGTGCTGTACTTCTTCAACGCCTTGATGACAGGCATCCCAAACGATATGTTCGGGACGAACACTCCGTCCATGACATCGACATGTACCCAGTCGGCCTTGCTCCGACCGAGCATTTCACAATCTCTCTGTAGATTTCCGAAGTCTGCCGAAAGTACTGATGGTGAGACTATCATTTTCTTCTTTGCTTTTTGGAGCTTTTTCTTTCCTATTATTTATAGAAATTCCCCCTCAGATTGCATCGTCGAGCTCAGCTTTCCCCTGACGTATTATCTCCCAGTCATCCGTCGTGCAATCGACGACTGTCGACATGTCAAGGCTCCCGATGCCCCCATCTATGACGATGTCAGCTATGTGTCCGAGCCGCTCCTGTATTAGCGACGGGTCTGTCAGGTACTCGTCCTCTGTCTCCTCGCCTGCTACCTTCACCGAAGTCGAGAGTATCGGCCGCCCGAGTCTCTGAACGAGCTCCAGTATTATGTTGCTGTCCGGTATGCGGACACCGACGGTCTTCTTCCCGCTCTTGAATATCTTCGGGACGCTGCTGCTCGCCTCGACTATGAAGGTGAACGGCCCAGGCGTGTTCTTCTTCATGAGCCTGAACGTCCTGCTCGATATCGGACGGACATACTGCGCCGCATGACTGAGGTCATGGCATATAAACGTCAAGTTCGTCTTCCTGAGGTTGACGTCCTTGAACTTCAATATCTTCTGCACCGCAGCCGCATTCGTGATGTCACAACCGATGCCATATAGAGTGTCGGTCGGATACACGACGATGCCACCCTTCTCGAGGCAGGCTACGACCTGCTCCATCTTCCGCGGCTCCGGCGAATCTGGATGTATGGTTATTAGCATTTCTGTGTATAACTACTTTTTAAATAGATCGAGCAGACGACGCATCTGGGTATTGTCTCCATATACTATGATGCGATCTCCCTTGCTGAACCTGAAATCGTCAAAGAACCGCGTCACCTGCCACGTCCCCTTGTTCCCTCCAAACATCTTCCCAGCCGAAGTCTGATACTTGATCGCTACCAGCGTCAACCCGAAGTTCTTCGCCAAGTCGATGTCCGCAACTGTCTGATTCTCAAAGTATGGCGGCACCGTCACCTCATTGATCGATATCGTCGTCGTTATGTTATACGTATGAACGACGTTTTTGGATACGATTGTGTTCGCTATTTCCAGCGCAGCGGTGTTCTCCGGATTGATGATCTCGTCTATGCCTAGCCCCCTCAGCACTGTCTCGTGCAGCTTCGAAAGCGACCTGCCTATGATTCTCTTCACTCCCATGGTCTTCAACAGCGCCGTAGTCTGTATCGACGCCGCCCAGTCCTCGCCTATCGCGACTATCACGGCATCGACCTCCAGCACTGACTGCGCCCTGAGCGACGCCTCATCGACGGAGTTCATGCACACCGTGCCCGTCAACTTGTCCTTATACTCCTCGACGATCTGCTCCCTCGTGTCTATTCCTATGACCTCATGGTCGAGATCCCTCAGCCTAAGCCCAAGGCTCGTGCCAAAATTCCCTAGTCCTATTATGATGTACTTCATGCCGCTCCCTCCTTTGTATATGTTATGTCATAATGTTTTCTGATGGATACTTGTACCGCTGTGACGCCCCTGGGGTTATGAAGATGAGGAGGAACGCCATGACGCCTATTCGTCCTATGAACATGTCCACCATGATGATTATCCGCCCGACGGTACTTAGCTGCGGTGTCAGGTCCATCGACATCCCAGCCGTCGACAACGCCGCACACGACTCGAATAGCAGGCTCGTCGTGTCTATCGCCGGCATCGCCACCTTCAGCGCTATGGTGCTCACGAATATCGCTATTACCGACACCATCATGACGGCAAAAGCCCTCCTCACTGAATACCCGGAGACTCGCCTGCCGAAGATCTCTATGTAGTCTTTACCCCTAAGCGTGTTGTATAGGTTCAGCACCCCGACGGAGAATGTCGTCACCTTGATCCCTCCTCCCGTCGACAACGGCGCACACCCTATCCACATCAATATGGAGAGGACCATCAAGGTCGGCGCTGAGTAGTCGGCAACTCCATGATACAGGAATCCCGCTGTCCTCGACGTCGCCGATAGGAAGAACGACTCTGTGAACCGGTCCAGGAATGTGTCCCCAGCCTGCGTGACGTTATACTCGGATATGAAGAAGAACACTGTCCCGAACGTCAGCAATATGACGTTGGAATAGAATATCATCCTGTTCGCCGCACTGATCTGCCTCAACCGCAGCCACTCTTTCGGCTTGCCCCGCCCTATGATCCTCTGTGTCAGCCAGTGTACCCTCGTCTTGAACCAGTTGATGACTGCCGACTGCAACGGGAATCCCATTCCTCCAAAGATGATGGTCAACGCCATCGTCAATCGTATTCTGTGGCTGTTGTCAAGTATCGGGTCCTCTAGTCCATGTGGATAACTGGATATCCCGGCATTGCAGAAGCCCGAGACGGCATGGAAGACTGCGTGAAACAAGACGCTGTTGAACGGCTCATCGGGCATCTTGTCCCGTATGTGTAGAAACAAGATCCACGCCGCAAAGCCCTCTATTATGAATGTCACGTACATGATGTGCTTCAACGTCTCGAAGATGTCGAGCATGTTGTCCGCACTTATCAGGTCCTTGATGACCATCCTGTTCTGCAACGACGACCCACTGCCCAGCGACAACGCAAAGAAGCACGTGAACGTCATGACGCCCAACCCGCCTACCTGTATCAGGACGAGGATGACTATCATCCCCTCATGGTTGAACACCTCCGGCAACGGCAGGTCGAAGACTGACATCCCCGTCACGCACACGCAAGACGTCGACGTGAACAGCGCATCAAGAAATGTCATGTCATACTTGTGACAGTTCGGCATCAATAGCAACCCCGTGCCGACGGCTATGAACACGAGAAAACTGCCTGCAAAGAGCATCGTAGGCGACGACTTTCGCGCTAAGAATGAGATTGATAGGCTCGATATCTCATATACGGCGACGACGACAAAGACGCCATCGACTATGTACGGATGATTGATCCACGGCTGCCAGATTCCCTCCTTTCCCCGCAATATGATGAAACACCAGACTGTCAGCATATAGACAAGCGACCACAGCGAGAACTTATGATTGACGACCGCCGACCATATCACTCTGTACACCTGCGCCAGCCCTATCACGACGATGAACCACCCGTTGATCCTTATGATCCAGTCCAAGACCTCCGGCTCTGCGTCAAAACCTATCTGCCAGACGACATCAAGGAGGCCCAATACGGAGACTAACACTGTCAACGTGTTGATAGCGTTGTCCGTGCGCTTGCCAAAATGCTGCGCAAAGACCAGTATCTTGTACTGCCACGCCCGTAACGTATTCAGTAGCTCCTCCATCCTGTCTTAAAAATGTACTACGTAATCTCTTATCTCTCTATACGCAGCCTCCAGCCGGAGCATGTTGTCTAGCATGAAGTATATCATGTCCGGCCACTGCTCCTTCTGATATATGTCCCCTGTCGTCTCGACGTATATCCGAGCGACTTTGTTCCCAGCCTCGCGCACGTACTCCCTCTCCCACTTTACTTCGGCCTCGAAATGTCTCTCTATCAGCTTCCGGCAGTTCTCCATCTTCGCCCACAGCTCCTCGTCCTTCTCCTCGCTATGGGTGTTGATCTCTATCCCGACTATCACCTTGCCCCCAGAGACGTCAAACCGCAAGTCAAGACCCTTCACGCCTGTCTTCGACCCGATCCAGACTACTGGCTTACCGTTCTGTCCAGGCAGCCGACGTGACTTGCTCTCCAACTTGTGCCAGAATGCATGCCGTATCTCCTGTGCCTCCTCTTTTGTATACATCTCTGTTGTCCTCTATTTTGTTATTGCAAATATAGCAATTGTTATTTCTCCAAGTCCTTCTCCGCCTGCAGATACTTCTGACTCAGCAATGCCAGGAAGTGGCTTATCCTTAGCAACGCGTTCTTCGTGTCCGCCAAGATGGTCTGCCCCTTCATCTTCAGCAGGTAGTAGTCATAGACTGCCGTCATGGCGACATCGACGTGATGCACCCCCTCGCCCTTGTTCGGCATCTTCTGCATCAGCGCATTCAGGTCCGGCCACGCCGCCTGAAAGGCATTCTGATACGCCGCCTCACTCGTCTGTGTCAAGAGGTACAGGTGGAAATTATACATGTCGTTAGATAGCCCCTGGACGACCCTGACGTGTCCGCCCTTCTCCTTCTTCTCCCTCTTCATCATCTCGACGAGGTTGTCCCACCATTCGACGACCTCCTGTTTCTCCACCTCGTCGGCTATGCCATACTGCGAGATGACGTTCTTCTTTATCTTCTCTATGTCGAGGTCGTTGGCCCTGATCAGGTCTTCGACGCTCCACATGTACAGGAGGTACTCGACTATGCTCTCCTGCCTCTTCTTCTGCGCTATCTTCATTGCTCGCCTCCTCTCCTATTCCTCGTCCTCTATGTCGATGTCGTCCATGTCGTCATCCCAGTCCCCGAAATCTATGTCCCACTCGTCGCCAACTTCTCCTACGTATTCGTCGATGTCCCTGCGCTCCTTCTTTGTCGGCCTACCGAGTCCCTTGCGCCTCTGGTTCTGCATCTGCATCCTGTAGATGTCGATCTTGTCAAGCTCACCCTGCGGCGTGACCTCCCTGATGTGGTCCGCGACGAGCTTCGCACCCATCCTGCTCTGCGCCGTCTTGATTATCTCAAACGACCGCGTAGCTGCCGGCACCTTCAGCGAGATGACGTCGCCGACCTTGACGACTCTCGAACTCTTGACCTGCGAACCGCCTATGCTGACTTTCCCGCGCTTCACGGCCTCCGCTGCTATGGTCCGCGTCTTGTACAGCCTGACTGCCCATAGGAACTTGTCTATCCTTACTCCCTCTGCCATCTTCCCGTCTTCCCGTGATTACTTGTTGTTATACTGTGTCATGGTCCGCTCGAGACCTATGCTGACGAAGCTCTTTATGCACTCGACGGCTACGCCCATTCGCTCCTCGACAAGTGGCCTCTCCTCGTCCGACCATCCTCCGAGCACGAAATCGACCTGATGCCCTCTTCCATAGTCGCTGCCTATGCCAAACCGTAGTCTCGGCCAAGCATCTGTCCCCAGCAGCTCGCTGATGTTCTTCAGCCCGTTATGGCCTCCGGGGCTCCCCTTGCCCTTCAGTCTTATGGTCCCGACGTTCAGCGCCAGGTCATCGACGACGACGAGTATGTTCGACGGCTCGACCTTGATGGCGTCCGCCCAATATCTGACGGCCTTGCCGCTGAGGTTCATATAGGTGTTAGGTCGTAGCAAGGTCAACTGATGGCCTCTCAACCGCATCTCGGCAACCTCGCCGTATCGCTCGCTCGTGAAATCTACCCCTCCATCCTTGGCCAGCTTCTCTACTATGTCAAAACCGGTGTTGTGCCGAGTGTGAGCATACTCCGCGCCTATGTTGCCGAGCCCTACTATCAGATACTTCATTGCTTCTCTATCAGGTCGTCTATGACTTCTCCAAATACTTCCGACTCCTTCATCCCCGCTGCCCTTATCTGCTGCGGTATGAAGCTCGTGACGGTCTGACCCGGAGTGGTGTTTATCTCCAGTACGTACGGCGCCCCGTTCTTCCTGACGATGAAGTCTATCCTGACGATGCCCCTCATGTTCAGCAGGTCATACACCTCCTGAGCTATCTTCATGACTGCCTTCGCTACTTCGTCACTCACCCTCGCTGGCGTGATCTCCTCTGTCATCCCTGGTGTGTACTTGGCCTCGGTGTCGAAGAACTCTCTCTTCGTGACGACCTCGGTCAACGGGAAGACTACTGTCCGCTTGCCGGTCTTGTATAGACCGCACGTCAGCTCGGTCCCCTCCATGTACTCCTCGATCAGGACGTCCTCGCTCTCCTTCTTGGCCTTCTCTATCGCCGGCAATATCTCGTCGACGACTTTTACTTTGCTGACTCCGAAACTCGACCCTGCCGCCGACGGCTTGATGAACATCGGGAGGCCTATCCTCTCTGCTATCTTCACGGGATCGACACTCTCGCTCCCCCTTACTCTTATCGAGTCGGCTACGTTGACTCCGAAGGCTCGCAAGTAGCTGTTGCAGACGAACTTGTCAAACGTCATGGCTCCCGTAAGCGACGGACACGTCGAGTGCTTCTGACCTATCATCTCGAAATACGCCGTCAGCAGCCCGTTCTCCCCTGGTATGCCGTGTATCGTGATATATGCCATGTCAAACGTGACTTTCTCGCCCTTGCTGTTTGTATACGAGAAGTCCTCCCTGCTTATCGGGAAGTCGCCGTCCTGTGCATGCACTGTCCACGACTCTCTCGTTATCTCGACCGGCGTCAGGTCATACACCTCGCCGTCTATCATATTTAGTAGCCCGTCCTTGCTCCTCGCACTGACTTCCGCCTCCGACTGATAGCCGCCATAGACTATCGCCACTCGCTTCTTGCTCATATATTCTGTGTGATATATCTTTTCCTTTGTTTATTCTTCTATATGCTCATCGCATACTTCCGCCACCGCTCTATGCACTCGGTCATGTCGCTCGCTATCTCGGACCCGAACCTCATCATCTCGCCTGTCCTCGGATGCCTGAAGCCTAGCGTCTGCGCATGCAGCGCCTGTCGATGGAAGTCCCTCAGCAAGTTCCCGACGAACTGTCGATACTGCCCGTTGTTCTGCCCCCTGAGCACGACGTCACCGCCATAATGCGCGTCGGCAAACAGCGGATGCCCGATGTGCCTCATGTGTGCCCTGATCTGGTGCGTCCTCCCTGTCTCTAGCCGACATCTGACGAGAGAGACATAGCTGATTGGCTCTATGGTCTCGTAGTGCGTGACGGCATGCTTGCCGATTCCGCTGTCCTCGGGATACACGTCCATGACTTTCCTGTCCCTGACGCTCCGACCGATGTTCCCGACTATGGTCCCGTTCTTCGGGTCAGGCGTCCCCCAGACTAGCGCGACGTATGTCCGCTCTGTGGTCTTCTTGAAGAACTGTGCCGCCAAGTCCATCTTCGCCGACTCTGTCTTCGCGACGACGAGTAGTCCGCTCGTGTCCTTGTCTATCCTGTGGACGAGTCCAGGACGCATGTCGGCCTTATCCGCAAACATCGGCAGCCCCCTGAGGTGATACGCGAGGGCATTGACTAGTGTGCCCGTCATATTCCCAAAGCCTGGATGTACGCACATCCCAGCCGCCTTGTTGACGACGAGGACGTCGTCGTCCTCATAGACTATGTCTATCGGTATGTCCTCCGGGATTATCTCCTCCTCCCGACGAGGATAACTCATCATGACGGTTATGACGTCCCCAGGCTTCACCTTCGTCGACGACTTGACCGCCACTCCGTTTATCAGTATGTTCCCAGCGTCCGCCGCCTCCTGCACCTTCGTCCGCGACGTGTGTGCGACGTGCTCGACGACGAACCTATCTACTCGCATCAGCCCCTGATTGGGATCGGCCACAAAACGGTAATGCTCATACTGCGAGCCTCCACCGCCCTCATAGTCAAAACCCTCATCTTCAAGGCCTTCCTCGAGGTCTATCTCCTCATCTATCTGACGTCCTCCGTCCTCCATTCTATTCTTCTCCCCTTCGTTCCTTCTATTCTTCTATTCTTCTCCCCTTGTTCCTACTCCTCTTCTCCCGCCGGATAGACTTTCGTCATGTCCATCGTCATCCAGAGGTCCACTTCCATGCCGACCTGCACACCGACCTTGTCAGACGCCTTTGGCGACTGCTTATATACGACCGACGCCAACGTGTCGCCAGCTGTGACGACTGTCTCGTCATATATGACTCGCCCGACGTTCAACTTGCAGTTCCTGATGCTCGTCCCGGCATCGTCAAGCGTCAGCCCCTTGTAGTCTCCGACTAGCGCCTCCACATTCCCGTTGCCCTCGCCTACTACGAGGTCCACGACTGTTCCCTTCGGGATTCTCTCCCCGGGCTTGACCTCTTCGCCATTGACCTTGGCCTCCAGTACGAGCCCATTATGCGGATGCGGCCTGTGCTCGAGCTTCCCGACTTTCAGTCCCGCCGTCGCCAGTATCGCCATCGCCTCTCTGTCCGACGAGTTGCTCACTACGTCCGGCATAGTCGTCATCTCACGTCCGAAGGCATTGATCGTGACGTACAGAGTCCTCCCCTTCTTCACCTTCTTCCCTGCCGCCGGCTCCTGATCTACTATCGCCCCGGGACGTGCCTCGAGATTATAGACGGAATCCACAAGGACGAGATCCAAATCACTGTTCTTCAGCTCCTTGGCTACCTCAGCCTGCGTCCTCCCTATTATGCTCGGGACGATTATCGTCCTGCCCTTGTTCGTATATGCCGACAGTATCAACGTCGTCGCTGATAGCAACCCGACAATCGCCGCCACCGCTATCGCCACCTGTATCCAGAACGTCTTAGATATCAGAAATCTTAGAAAATTCATATCCGTATTACTCTTCTCAAAGCGAAATTATACATTTTCCGCAAATTAAGCAAAGACTATAATCTAAACTCTGCTCCTCCGCGAACGTGCTGATGTCGCGGTTGTAGACCCCACGAGCGTGGAAGGCTGTTCCTGCGTATGACTTGCGACTTATGGCTATCAACCCTTCCTTGAAGAATCCCTGCATTGTAAGTCCCTTCTGCCCGCACTTCATCAGTCACTCTTGTATTACCCACGCCCTCTCTTATGTCAACCAGTCGCCTCCTATTCCTCTCCGCTTCCTCACCCTCCTGTGCAACTCTATTCGCGTTTCGTTCTATTTTCCTCCCCGCCAAAACAGTTTCCTGAATGTATGTAATATCGTATTGCTCTGTTTTCTTACCTTTGCGTCTTGTCTATTGCTCTGCGGAACTCTCTCGATTAGGTCTATCACTTTAGGAATGCTTTTCTCGCAAATTTGTATCGGGGCACAAGCCCCCGCCATGTCATCTCTGTATGTCACAATGATGTATGCAACTTTATTGTGATTTATGTCTCTCAAAACGTAATCCAACAGCTTTCTTATGCTATCATGACATAGACCTGCTGTGTTTATCTCTATAAAATCAACGCCCCTCAATCTACTCATGATCGTGTTCAAAAGCCTTACCTCGCCAGACTCCAGACAATACATATCTTCCTTCCTTACTTTCCCTTTAATGTACGTAAGCAACCCATATCTCCTAAACTCGTCTATGTTGTTGTTTATTAGCGAAATATCATCACTCGTGTACCTCCTGACACATTCCACCCATACTGGCTCTTTCCTACAATGCAGTTCTTCTCGATTATTTGCAACGAACTGCACTCCATCGCCTTCACGACGACTTGCAAAAACGTGCAAGCCCTCACCATACGCAAGCGAAAACTTTGGCATTCCTGACGTCCCGTCACTCTCCAAGACTATCTGCTCTTTTGTCATTTCCTCTATCTTCTATTCTGCTTATTCTTGCTATTCAACGTATGTCTCCTCATCAACCAACGCCGTTTCGACTGTCTCCTAATCGTATGCTATTGACCGCTCCCTAAGGTATTCTCGCAGTTTCCACCAACTGTTTTGGTCCGCGTCTTTCTTGTATAAGAGCGGCTCCGGATACTGATACTCCTCGATATATTCGATAAATGAGTCTATCGAGACGCTTCCTCTGTCATTTACGGGTATTTTTTCTACATTCAGACGCTTTATTTTGTTGTCATGATATGTAAATACTATAGTCTCGTTAATCCCTGCTACATTGCATATCCATATCTCCCCAGATTCTATCAGTCGCCAAATGGGCCACATCTTTAAGATATACTTAAATCTAAAATCGACGTCAATATAGCTATTGCCTTTGTCGTCCGTATCTATGACTCCTACATACTTATCGTCTTTTGAAATCACTATTAAATACGGTGTCACTCCATGCAGTACTTGCAGACTATCATTGACTATGGTGCAAAGCGGTATTGTGTGCAGTTTTACGTCTTTGAAATAGTCTTTCTTATACTTGTATTTTGGGTAGACTCTGCGCTTTTTGATGCACTTGTTGAGCAAATCGTATGCAACACTGTCTGTATAATAGTCACTGACTTGTGCATTCAGTACTCCTATTTTTATGAACAAGACGATGATAGCTATTATATACTTTCCTGCTCCCATTGTTTAATGTGCTCTTTCGCTGTTCTTCTATTTCGACCTTTTAGCCGTTTCTCTGTTTGTTATACAAATATACACAATACTCAGCATACTGCATGCTCCTACCGATATTTCTTCTTCTTGCTCCCTTTCAAAACGCTTATTGCGTCCGCTCCTCGACACCTTCATCCCCCCTACCTCGATGCTACCTTGAACCTACCTCCAACCTACCTTGAACCTATCTCAAACCTACCTCAAACCTACCTCCAACCTACCTCCAACCTACCTCCAACCTACCTCCAACCTACCTCCAACCTACCTCATATTCTCTCTATCACCCCTAAAAAAGGGAGCCTCCCTCCCGGAAAGCTCCCTTAAAACAACAGAAACTAAATTCGATTAGTAGCCCGGATTCTGCTCCAGGTTAGCATCCTTGTTGAGCTGGATCTCGCTCAACGGGATTGGCAGCAAGACGTGCTTCTTCTCGTCAAATCCTGTGATGATCTTGTTGGCTGGAGCCGTCTCGATCTGCTGCATGTACTTGACCCTCTCAGCCAGCTTGCCAGTACGTACGAGCGTGTAACGCCTGTTCTCCTCGCCTACCATCTCCCTGATTCGCTCGTCGAGGAGGAAGTCGATCGTCATGTCTGCTGCTGTGACCTTGCCCGCATCTGCATTGCCGGTCTTCTCCCTGTACTCCTTGAAGGCCCTGTCACGCAATACGTTGATGTCCGCTGCTGCCTCCGAGGTCTTGCCCTGCTTGATGCGTGCCTCTGCCCTGAACAGATATGCCTCCGCAAGCCTCATCACTGGCCAGTCCTTGATAAGGGCCCAGCCGAAGTCGTCCGTCGTGTCATAACCACCCCACTTCGTCGTGTGAGGATACATGACCTCAAGCGTGTCAGACCTCCTCCAGTGTGCCAGATCGCCCGTCTTGACGGTGATCTCTGTCGAGCCCGGTGTGCCTGCGTCAACTACGAAGCCCTCTGCATCGACATTCAGCGTTGCCGAGAAGCCCGGCTTGTTATACCAGAGCTGCCTCCTGATGTTGTGGTTCGAGTTCCTGATGTCGCCCTTGCCAAAGACGTAGTACTTGACGTAGTTGCTCAGCCTCAATCGACCGTTACCACGTCCACCAAGTGAGTCGGCATTCTGCATTCCGTTGATCTTGTGGAACGCCGCTACCCAGTTACGCCTCTGCTGTGGCGCTCCTATCGTTCCTCCGACTACATCGCGCTCATATTCCATCTGGAAAATCCAGATTCCCTCTGTGTTGCCCTGAGAACGCCTCTCATTGCCCCACCTGAACATGTCTGAGTAGTAGTCGCCTGCCTCACTCGTGAACTTGCCATACCTCTTCTCGATGAGCTTGTAGTTCCCGCCCTCGATGGTCGGTGTGATGACGGCCTCTGCCTCTGCAGGCAACCCCATCCTGAGGTATGCGTCCGCTGCCAGCATTCGAGCACAGTCCTTGTTGATCCTGCTCTCAGTGACGGTCTTATCTACCTCCGGCAGGTTGGCAATTGCATCCTGTAGGTCTGCCTTGATGACGGCATCTACCTCCGCCACCGGATTACGCGTGTAGTTTGTTCGCGGACTCGCCTGATTCTCTGTCAATAGAGGCACCGGACCCCACAACGTGACCAGCTGATTGTATGCGTATGCCCTGAAGAACTCCGCCTCTGCCTTGCTCGCCGCATCCACATTGGCATCGTTGATCACGATGTTCGCACTACCTATTATGTCATAGAGCGCCTCCCAGTAGTACGACACTCCCCTGTTCTCTGAGTTCAGGTCTGCATACTGGTAGAACGGGACCTCGACTCCCTCCGTGGAACCCGGTGCGCCAACGTCTGTTCCATCCTGCCAGCAACCGACAAAGCCCTGACGGTCACTCCAGCCTCCTATCGCCGCAAACTGCCTGTGTAGTCCGACGATCTTTGCATTGATGTCCTTGACGCCCGCCCCATACGACGAGTACAACTCCTCGTCAAGAAAGCTGTCCCCGCAGCTTGTAAACGCCGCCGCAGCCATGACGGCAACTGCCGCCTTGCATATTGAGATTCTTTTCATCTTCTTTCTCTCTCTTACTTAAACGTGATGTTCAATCCTATGACAAACGAACGTGTCATCGGGTAGTTGTTTCCGTCACCACTGTGACCGCGCTGTGCTATGTCAGCCTCTGGATCCCATCCCTTCCAGTCTGTGAAGGTCGCCAGGTTCCTGCCGCTCGCATATACGTTCATCGCTGCTACGCCCATCTTCTCGGTTATCGAGTTCGGCAGTACGTAGTTGAGCGTGATGTCCTTCAGTCGTGTGTAGCCAGCATCACACGGATATCCATATCCATGCCTGTTAGACGTCTTGCTCAGCGAACGATACTCGTTGCTCTTGTTCTCCGGCGTCCAGTAGCCTACCTCGGTCGTCGAATTCCTTCGACCCATCTCGTCACTCGCCATCGCTAGCAATGAGTTGTTCCTCTTGTGGCCCTGTGCCGTCTGGAAGAAGATGCTCAACGACAAGCCCTTGTATGCAAACGTGTTCGTCATACCGCCTGTCCATTTCGGCGTCGTCTGACCAAGTATGCTCCTGTCGTCATCGTCAATCTTGCCGTCCTTGTTCAGGTCTGCAAGCTTCACGTCGCCTGCCTCTGCCTCCGGATCCCAGTTCTTATGCAGACCAGCTGCTATCTCGTCCTCCTGCCAGATGCCTACCTTCGTGTAGTCGAAGATGACTGAGATCGGCTCACCTATGAACCACCTGTTACCCCTGTCATCCTTGCCGTCACCATAGAGTTCCTTGATCTCGTTCTTGTTCCATGAGAATACGAGGTTCGTCGTCCAAGAGAAGTCGTCTATCTGGAGATTCTTCGAGTTGATCGTGAACTCAAGACCTGTGTTCGCCGTCTCACCCATGTTTGCATACACGTTGTTGTAGCCTGAGAGCTTCGGCAAGTTGCGCTGCAGCAACAAGTCTGTCGTCTTGCTCTTGTAGAAGTCAATCGTTCCATTGAACCTCTGATTCAGGAACCCGAAGTCAAGACCGATGTTGAACGTCTTCGTCGTCTCCCAGCTCAAGTCGTTGTTTCCCATCCTGCTGTTCGGCCACAACGCCGTCCTCGACTGTCCGTCCATCGCCAGTGTCCCCTGGCTCATCTTGCTGATCGTCTCGTAGACGCTGATAGCCTCATTTCCTGCCTTACCAAAGCTCAAACGCAACTTCATGTTGCTGATCGCATCGCTCATGCTCTCCATGAAACTCTCATTGTAGATGTTCCATCCGAGTGCCAACGACGGGAATGTTCCATACTTGTTGTTCGCTCCGAATACTGACGAACCATCTCGTCTTACTGATACTGTCAACAAATACCTGCTGTCAAAGCTGTAATTCAGACGACCCATTATTGACGTCGTCGTGTGAAGGTCGGTGTACGTGTCCGATGTCTGAGTCTCGCCACCGCTCATCTTGTGCCAGCTTAGCTCGTCATTGATGAACTTGCTCGAGCTGTTCGTGAACTCGTTGTACTTCTTCCTCGATGCTGCATACAGTCCTGTCAATCCGATTGAGTGGATGTCCGCAATCACCTTGTTGTACGAGAGGATGTTCTCCGATGTGTAGCTCTGAGTCTCTGCATTCCTCGACCATGCGTAACCATTCAGGTTGTTCTGCTCCGCTCCGTCATAGTATGCCTCCCTCCTCGGGACGTACGCGTAGCCAAAGTTGTACTTGTACTCGAGTCCCTCGAGCGCCTGCGTGAAACCGCCGAACTTCAACCTGCCGTAGCCGTTCAAGTGGACGTTCCACTGACGCCTCTCATGATCCTCGCCCGCATATCGCAACGGGTTGTAGAAAAGAGACTCTGAATACATCGGGTACTGGCAGAGGCTGCCGTCCTCCTCATACATCCTGCCGTATGGACTCATCGCCTCAGCCATGACGAGGCTGACCCTGCCGCCATCTCTGTTGTGGCTGACGATGTATGTGTTCGTACCGATTGTCAACCACTTCGTGACGTCTGCATCGATGTTGGTTCTCAACGAGTAACGCTTGTAGTCATACCCCTTCAAGACACCCCTGTTTGCAAAGAAGTCTCCAGATATGTAGTAGTTGACGTCCTCCGTACCTCCGCTGATGGAGATGTTGTGGCTCTGGATGACACCCGTCCTAGACACCTCGTCATAGACCCAGTCTATCTCCTTGCCAGCCTTCTGGTTGTCTGCCTCATAGATGTTCTTGACGTATTCGTTGTACATCGTCTCGCCCTTGTTCTGAGCTACGTAGTCCTTATACCTCTGCGTGATCTGTGCACCATCACAGAACTCGAGCTTCTTCGCAAAGCCCTCGACACCGGCATAGCCTGCATATCGTACCTGAGCCTTGCCGCTCTTGCCATGCTTCGTCGTCACGAGGATGACACCGTTCGCACCGTTCGTACCATAAATAGCGGTCGCTGATGCATCCTTCAAGATCTCGACACTCTCTATATCGTTCGGGTTGATGTCGTTCAACGACCCGTCTGCATTGTTGATTGGCACTCCATCGACGACTACGTATGGACCCGTCGACGCATTGATTGAGTTCCTACCACGGACGAGTGCCGTCGGCGCATCACCTGGTATTGACGACCCCTGCGTGATCGTGACACCCGCTGCTGCTCCCTGTACCGCCTGCAGCACGTTCGTAACCGGCAAGTTCTCCAGCCTGTCCTTGCTGATCGACGTCACTGAGCCCGTCACGTCGCTCTTCTTCTGCATTCCGTATCCGACGACTATCAACTCGTCCAGCTCACTGCTCTCCTCGAAAATCGTGAAGTCCAGCTTGTCCGTCCCGTTCAACGCCTGGCTCACGGTCTCATACCCTAAGAATGATACCGTCAACGTCGCGCCCTGCGACACCGTGACCGAGTAACGGCCGTCTACGTCCGTCACTGTTCCGTTCGTCGTACCCTGCTCGACTACCGCCGCTCCTACGACCGGCGTGCCTACGTTGTCGAGCACCGTTCCAGTGATAGTCACCTTGCCGTCCTGACCGAAAGCCAGCGTAGCCGACGAGCCAAACGCCCCTGCTAACGCCAACCCCAATACGGACTTTCGTACTATTCTCATGCCCATTGTGTAGTTTTATTATGTGTTGTTTGATTGAATTTCCAGGTTGTTACGCCCTTATTCGTTTTAACAAAGATATATACTTTCTCAACAGATTGTAACCGCCATTGCATAATTTTTTCTTCAATTTAAATAATGATTACTTAACGTCTCCCGCGTTTCACCTATCATTCAATTTCAGTCTGAAACTTACCACCCGTTAAATTTTTAAATTTTCTCCCTTTCGCCCCCTCCTCTTTTTAAAATGTAATTTCTTAATCTCTGTAAATTCTTTCCCTCACTGCCAGCCTCCTGCCCCCTCTACTCCGCTCTCTCCCCCTGCCCTCGGCTCCCTTTTGCCATCTCGACTGCCTTGTCGGGCCATCCTCGTTCTCCGGCGTCTCCTCTTCCGATGCTTAGACCTGTATTAGACTTGGGTTAGACCTGACTACTCTGACCTCTTATATATGACGTATTTCCTCGCCCTCAGCCTAGTCTAGCCGCCGTTTCCGCCCTCAGCCCACTGCCTATTCTTCGTTAAAATTCGCCCTACTATTTGATAGATTAAAGAAAAACTTCCATATTTGCACTTGTAAACAATTATTTAGCAACACCACAATGATTATCAAAAAGACACATTTGCTGTCATTCCTACTCCTCGCTGCGTGCGCTCCAATGGGGGTATCAGCACAAGACGCGACTGTTATCGTCGACGCCGATAGAGGCAATACGAAGATTAGCCGACATATCTACGGTCACTTCTCCGAGCACCTCGGCCACTGTATCTACGGCGGTCTCTGGGTCGGCAAGGACTCTAAGATCCCTAACGTCAACGGCGTCCGCAAAGACGTCCTCGACGCCCTCAAGGAGATTAAAATCCCTAACCTCCGCTGGCCAGGCGGCTGCTTCGCCGACGAATACCACTGGAAGGACGGTATCGGTCCGCAGGAAGGACGCGCTAAGATGATCAATACTCACTGGGGCGGTGTCGTCGAAGACAACTCCTTCGGTACTAACGAGTTCCTCAATATGTGCGAGGAACTGGGCACCGAGCCTTACGTCTGCGGCAATGTCGGCAGCGGTAGCGTCGAGGAACTCAGCCAGTGGGTCGAGTATATGACTTTCGACGGCGAAAGCCCTATGTCTAACCTCCGTAAGCAGAATGGCCGCGAGAAGCCTTGGAAAGTGCAGTTCCTCGCTGTCGGCAACGAGAGCTGGGGCTGCGGAGGTAATATGAGACCTGAATACTACGCCGACCTCTATCGACGCTATCAGACCTTCGCCCGCAACTACAACGCCAAGGCTCCTCTCCTCAAGGTCGCCGGCGGCGCCAACGTAGCCGACTACAACTGGACGGAAAAGGTTATGCAGGGCGTCCCGACGAATATGATGTGGGGCCTCTCGCTCCACTACTATGTCCACCCGGGCGGCTGGGAACACAAGGGCTCTGCTACTAAGTTCAGCGACGAGCAGTATGTCCAGACTATGGAGAAGGCTTACTACATGGACGAGCTCATAACTCGCCACGACGCTATCATGACGAAGTACGACCCGCGCAAGAAGGTCGCCCTCGTCGTCGACGAATGGGGCTCCTGGTACGATGTCGAGCCGGGCACCAACCCGGGCTTCCTCTTCCAGCAGAACACTATGAGAGACGCCCTCATCGCTGCCGTGACGCTCAACATCTTCCACAAGCACGCCGACCGCGTCCGCATGGCGAACCTCGCGCAGATTGTCAACGTCCTCCAGGCTGTCATCTTCACGGATGGCGACAAGATGCTCCTGACCCCTACTTACCATATCTTCAATATGTACAAGGTCCACCAGGACGCTACTCTCCTCCCGAGCTCTACTAAGACGAGCCAGATTGTCAACGGCCGCTTCAAGGCCGACCGCATCAGCGCCTCGGCTTCCAAGGACGCTAACGGTGTCATCCACGTCTCTGTCGCTAACCTCGACCTCGACAAGGCACAGACTGTCGCTATCGACATCCGCGGTCAGAAGACGTCTTCTGTCGCCGACGCTCAGGTGCTGACCTCTGCTAATATCGCAGACTTCAACTCTTTCGACAACCCAGACAAGATTGAGCTCGCTCAGTTCAAGGACTTCAAGCTCAAGGACGGCGTCGTGACTATCAAGATGCCTGCTAAGTCTGTCGTAACTATCGCTGTAAAATAAATTCAAGTTATGAATAAGATTATCCCTGTCACCCTGCTCTCTATGCTCCTCGCTGGCAATGCCGGAGCACAGGACAAGGTGATGACTGTCGACGTGTCTAAGCCTGCCAAGGGCGCACCTATTCAGTCTACTATGTACGGTATCTTCTTCGAGGATATCAACTACGCCGCCGACGGCGGTCTCTACGCCGAGATGGTCAAGAACCGCTCCTTCGAGTTCCCTCAGGCGCTCCTCGGCTGGCAGTCTTTCGGCAATATCGAGGTGCGTACCGAAGGCGCCCCCTTCGAGCGCAACCCGCACTACGTACGTCTGCGCCCTGCCTCTCACAACGACAAGAGGACGGGTCTCCAGAACGAAGGCTTCTTCGGCGTCACTGTCGAGGCTGGCAAGTCCTACCGCTTCAGCATCTACGCCCGCGCCTTCGACAGCGGCAAGTCTAAGCTCCGCGTCGAACTGGCCGACCTCGCAAGCATGGGCGAGAACCAGGCTGTCGGCAGCGTCTCGCTGGACATCGACGGCAAGGACTGGAAGAAGTACACGGCAACTATCAAGGCGGACAAGGGTGTCAAGAAGGGCGTCCTCCGCATCTTCCTCAAGGGTGATGCTGTCGACCTCGAGCATGTCTCTCTCTTCCCGTCCGAGACGTGGAAGGGCCGCGAGAATGGTCTTAGGACCGACCTCGCTCAGGCTCTCGCCGACCTCCACCCGGGCGTCCTCCGCTTCCCTGGCGGCTGTATCGTCGAGGGCACGGATCTCGCTACTCGCTACCAGTGGAAGAATAGCGTCGGCACGGTAGAGAACCGTCCGCTCAACGAGAACCGCTGGCACTATACTTTCGAGCACCGCTACTTCCCTGACTACTATCAGTCCTACGGTCTCGGTTTCTACGAGTTCTTCCTCCTCAGTGAGGACATCGGCGCCGAGCCTCTCCCTATCGTAAGCGTCGGCCTCTCCTGCCAGTTCCAGAACCGCAACAATCCTAAGGGCGCTCACGTCGACGCTACTCGCGAGGCTCTCGACCCTTATATCCAGGATGTCCTCGACTTGATCGAGTTCGCCAATGGCGCTACGTCGACTAAGTGGGGTAAGCTCCGTGCCGACATGGGCCACCCGGCTCCTTTCAACCTCAAGTTTGTCGGCATCGGCAACGAGCAGTGGGATCAGCTCTACCCTGATAGGCTGAAATTCTTCGTTGACGTCGTCCGCAAGGCTCACCCGGAGATTAAGATCGTCGGCTCATCCGGCCCAGACTCCGAAGGTAAGCAGTTCGACTTCCTCTGGCCTGAGATGAAGAAGCTCGGCGCTGACCTCGTCGACGAGCACTTCTACCGCCCAGAGTCTTGGTTCCTCGCTCAGGGCAACCGCTACGACAAGTACGACCGTAAGGGTCCAAAGGTGTTCGCCGGTGAGTACGCCTGCCACGGCAAGGGTAAGAAGTGGAATCACTTCAACGCATCTCTCCTCGAGGCTGCCTTCATGACGGGCATCGAGCGCAATGCTGACGTGGTCCACATGGCAACCTACGCACCGCTCTTCGCTCACGTCGAGGGCTGGCAGTGGCGCCCAGACATGATCTGGTACGACAACACGAACTCGTTCAAGACGGCTAGCTACTACGTTCAGCAGCTCTTCTCGCTCAACAAGGGCACCAACGCCATCAAGCTGACGATGAACGGCAAGGCTGTCGCAGGCAACGACGACCAGGATGGTCTCTTCGCTAGCGCAGTCTACGACGCTGCCGACAACACCTACGTCGTCAAGATTGCCAACGTCTCCGACAAGACGCAGTCTGTCAGCCTCAACTTCAACGGCCTGAAGAAGAAGTCTGCTATCGGCACCTACACTGTCACCTCTCTCCACGCCGACAACCCAGATGCCGAGAACAGTCTCGACAACAAGTCTGTCGTCGTTCCTCAGACTAAGTCTATGCCTGCTGTGGGCGACAAGACGGCTAAAGTCTCCCTCGACGCTAAGACATTCTACGTCTTCCGCTTCAAGGTCCAGTAGTCGGCATTTCATCAACACACACACTCTTAATCAAAACGAGGGAGGCAGCCCGCTAAGACTGCCTCCCTCGTTTCCTTTTTATCTGTAGGTTTACTTGTTCAGGACCTTCTTCCCATCCTTAATCAACAGTCCCCTAGCATCATCTCCCGCCGGAGTGCCATTGAGATAATAGACCTGGGTGTTCTGCCTGTCTGCAACGCCCTTCGGGACCTCTGGCTTCTTGGTCGTCTTCTCTGCAAACTCTGCCTGTGCCTTCAGCATCTGCTCCCTGAACGCCTCGCTCTTGTGAAGTGCTCCGTATGCTATGCTCGCACCGACCTTGCTCGCGTCGATGTCGCTCTGCCAGTGTGCACCGACGATTACTCGATTCTCGCAATACAGCCACCCTCTCGCAAAGATCGTGTCAGCAGCTTCCGGATTGATCTCCGCCATCAGCAACGCACATGTCCATCCTCTCATGGTGTGTCCCGACGGATAAGACCCCTCGCCGCGCAGCTCGTCCTCCTCGTCGGTCAACATCTTGTCGTTGAACCTCTCGAACGGACGCTGACGCAGATAGTAAGCCTTCGGCGCAACTCTCATCGCATCTGTCGTCGTCAACGCCGTCACGAGCAACTTGTACACCTCCGGGGTCTCCGTCTCCGACACCTTCAGTCCAAACGGCACCTCAAACGCTTCAAACAGAGCGTCATAGCTCCATACGGCATCCGAGATTGCCATCGCAGCCCTCTTCGGGTCCTGCCTCTGCTGCTTCCCCCACGCGTATCGCATCATGTCGTTCGCAAACTCCGGACTGTCAAACGATGGCGGCGCTGGCAGACACTTGATGAGGTTCGGCATCTCCTCAACCTGCATGTACGGCTCTACCTCGCTCTGCGCGAATGTTCCCGCCGTCGCCAACGCAAACGCTGCTGTCAGTAGCACTGACTTGCTTAGTAATCTTCTCTTCATCTTCTTTCTGTTAAGTTTAACTTGTTATCCTCCCCTCTGATACGTCAATGTCCCCCCGTTGGTTTCATTCCCAACCTACCTCCCCCTCCTCCCTAAGTTCGCTCTCTGTTCCACCTTCCCTTTGATATGCTCGGCAACCTGCACCACCGGGACTTTCGGCGTGCTTCCCTCCGCCGCTCCGATTAACATCTCTCCCTCGCCAGTGCGCAACCAGTCAATGTTGAGGTCGGGAGCAAGACTCCTTAGCCCATTTATTATTGGGTCAGACAGCTGCCTTACTCCGTTCACGATTTGTGAGTAGTATATGGCACTTATCTTTCTTCCCCTTTTCGACACTCTTTTTTGGGCGACTTCCTTTTTTTAGGTAACTTTGCACCAAATAGCATCATTCGAATACTAAGTATGTACAAGATAGGTCTCGACGTTGGTTCCACAACCGCTAAGATAGTCGTCATCGACGACAAGGGTAATGTCATCTACTCCTCCTACCGCCGACATCAGGCTAACGTGCCGGCTGCCATCGAGGCGTTCCTGACCGAGATTAGCGGGACTCTTTCCAACGACGACCAGTTCACCCTCGCCGTCACCGGCTCCGTCGGCCTCGGCATCGCTGAGAGATACGGACTCTCCTTCGTCCAGGAGGTAGTCGCTGCAACCGAGTTCACCCGTACCCTCCACCCGGAAGTCTCCACTTTTATCGACATCGGCGGCGTGGACGCCAAGATCGTCTACCTTAGCGACGGTCGTGTCACCGACCTCCGCATGAACGGCAACTGCGCCGGCGGAACGGGCGCCTTCATCGACCAGATGGCTCTCTGCCTCGGCGTCGAAGTGCAAGACCTCGACGGGCTCGCCAGCCGTAGTACGACGACCTACGCTATCGCCAGCCGTTGCGGCGTCTTCTCCAAGACTGACATCCAGAACCTTATCGCTCGCAACGTCCCTAAGACCGACATCGCGGCATCGATATTCCGCGCCGTCGCCGTTCAGACTGCCAGCACACTCAGCCACGGCTGCGAGATAAAGCCGAAAATCCTCCTCTGCGGCGGTCCGCTGACTTTCATCTCCTCCCTCCGCAAGGCTGTCGCCGACTACTTCGGCTACTCCCTCGAAAAGGACTTCGTCATCGAGGAGCGCGCCAACGTCATCCCAGCCTGGGGTACGGCTATCGCTCCTAACGACCACAAGCCTTTCACGATCCCCGAACTTATCACCCTCCTCAACACCCCTGGCGCCGAAAAACCTACAACTCACAACGCCGCCTTCCACAATAGCACGACTATCGAACTGCCTCCTATCTTCAAGGGCGAGGAGGAATATATGGCTTGGAAGGCCGACAAGGCTCAGGACTACGTCCCTGTCGTCGACGTCAGCCGTGCGACAGAGCACAACTACCTCGGCATCGACAGCGGCTCGACGACAACGAAGATTGTCGTCATGAACGACAACGGCGAGATTGTCTTCAAATACTACGCACACAACGGCGGCAACCCTATCGACGCCGTCCGCCACGGCCTTAGCAAACTGGTCGAGAGAGCCGCCGAGGAAAAGGTGTCTGTCAACATCTGCGCCGGCTGCTCGACGGGCTACGGCGAGGATCTTATCAAGGCCGCATTCTCCCTCGACTATGGCATCGTCGAGACTATGGCTCACTATGTCGCCGCTCACGAGATGTGCCCAGACGTCAGCTTCATCCTCGACATAGGCGGTCAGGACATGAAAGCTACCTACGTCGACCATGGCACTCTGACTCGTATGGAGCTCAACGAGGCTTGCTCCAGCGGCTGCGGCTCCTTCATCGAGACTTTCGCACAGACGCTCGGCTGCGACATCACGGACTTCGTCCTCAAGGCCTGCAAGAGCGAACACCCTTCCGACCTCGGCACTCGATGCACGGTCTTCATGAACTCCAAGGTTAAGCAGGTCCTCCGCGAAGGCGCTTCCGTCGCCGACATCGCTGCCGGACTCGCCTACTCTGTCGTCAAGAACTGCCTCTTCAAGGTCCTCAAGATCAAGAACTACGAAGAGCTGGGCAAGAACATCGTCCTCCAGGGTGGCACGATGCGCAACGACTCTATCGTCAAGGCCTTCGAGAACCTCACCGGCAAGCGCGTCTACTGCAACAACGTCCCGGAACTCATGGGTGCCTACGGCTGCGCACTGACTGCCAAGCGTATGCTCGAGAACTCTACGGCCGAGGTCACCTCTCGCAGCATCGAGAGCTTCCTCCAGTCTGCCGGCTTCGACCAGAAGTCTCTAGTCTGCAAGGGCTGCGAGAACCAGTGCCAGATCACTCAATACAAGTTCCAGAACGGCGGCACCTACTACTCGGGCAACAAGTGCGAGAAGATATTCACCAACGGCTCCGCTGCCGAGCATGCCGGCGTCGACATGAGCAACCGCAAGTATCACGAGCTCTTCGACCGCGCTGCCAATCCCGAGGCTCAGGTTCCCAACCCACGCTTCACGATCGGCATCCCGCGCGCCCTCGGCATGTACGAGGAGTTCCCCTTCTGGCACAAGCTGTTCACGACATGCGGCATCCGCGTCGTCCTCTCCGAGCCTTCGACCTACGTCAAGTACGAGAAGAGTGTCCACTCTGTCATGAGCGACAACATCTGCTTCCCGGCCAAGCTGGTCCACAGCCATATCTATCAGCTCGCCGAGCGCAGCGACGTTGACCGCATCTTCTTCCCTCGCGTCGTCTACGAGGTCGTCGAGGACAAGACTGTCACCAACAGCTACAACTGCCCGATCATCATCGGCTACCCGGAGGTCGTAGCCTCTGTCATCAAGACTAACAAGATTGTCGACTCCCCTGTCATATCCTTCAAGGACGACGGTCTCCTCCTCAAGCAGCTCCTCGCCTACCTCCAGCCGCTCGGCATAGACAAGAAGACTATCAAGCGCGCTCACGCTGCAGCCCTCGCTGAGTACAGGTCTTTCGGCGAGACGATGCGCAACCTCAACCGCCAGGCCTTCGAAGACGCTCTCAAGAACAAGCGCACGGTGATCCTCCTCGCCGGCAGACCATACCACACCGACCCGCTCATCCAGCACAAGGTGAGCGAGATGATCGCCAAGCTGGGCGTGGACGTCATCACCGAGGAGATTGTCCGCGGCTCCTCTATCCAGGAGAAGGAGACTTTCATCCTCAAGCAGTGGACCTACGTCAACCGTATCCTCAACTCTGCACAGTGGGCAGCCCGTCAGGGTAGCAACGTCCACTTCGTCGAGACGACTTCCTTCGGCTGCGGTCCAGACGCATTCTTCACCGACGAGGCGCGCAGCATCATGAACAGGCACAACAAGAGCCTCACCCTCCTCAAGATTGACGACATCAACAACGTCGGCTCCATGAAGCTCCGCGTCCGCTCCCTTATCGAGAGCCTCAAGTTCGGCACTCACGACGCCAAGGACGTCAAGCCGTTCGTACGCCCTCGCAAGTTCCTCGACGAGGACAAGAAACGTCGCACCATCCTCGCCCCGTTCTTCACGGAGTATATATCGCCACTCCTCGGTGCCGCCTTCAAGACCGAAGGCTACAACGTCATCTCGCTTCCTCAGGGCGATGCAGAGAGCAACGACCTCGGACTCAAATATTCCAACAACGAAGTCTGCTACCCGGCGACGCTTATCGTCGGCGACTTCATCAAGGCTCTCAAGTCTGGCAAGTACGACCTCGACAAGACTGCCGTCGCCGTCACCCAGCTCGGACAGTGCCGCGCCACCAACTACCCGTCCCTCATCCGCAAGGCTATCGTAGACGCCGGCTTCGAGCAGGTACCTGTCATAGGCATTGCGGGAACTGACAAGGAAGACCAGCCGGGCTTCAAGCTGAACCTCTTCAAGGCGGCTCCGATAGTCCTCCATTCTGTCTTCTTCGGCGACTGGCTCTCGACATTCTATCATGCCATAGCGGTGCGCGAAGTCAAGAAGGGACAGGCTCGCGCCCTCCGCGACGACTTCCTGCGCAGGGCTAACCCCATCGTCGAGCGTAACGACCTCAAGGGCCTTCTCAACCTGACACGTCAGGCTGCCGAGGAGTTCAACGCCATCGAGGTCGACGACAAGGAATACCCGAAGTGCGGCATCGCAGGCGAGATCTTCCTGAAATTCAATCCATACTCGCACCGCTACGTGCCAGATTGGCTCATGGACCACGGCGTAGAGGTCATCCCGCCGACGATCCACAACTTCTTCCTCCGTGCCTTCGTCAACTACAAGTTCAACAAGGAGAACTTTGTCAAGAAGTTCAAGGTGCCGGGACTCGTCATCGACATGGCATACTCGCTCATCATGAAGATAATGCGCAAGTTCGACGACCAGGCGAAGGTGTTCAAGTACTACGTACCGGAGATCGACATCAAGACGCAGAGCAAGTTTGCCGAGGAGATAATCTGTCTCTCCGCCCAGTATGGTGAAGGCTGGCTCCAGCCGGCAGAGGTCATCGCATACCTCAAGCGAGGCTGCCCGAACGTGGTGTCCATGCAACCATTCGGTTGCATCGCCAACCACATCGTCGTCCGTGGCATAGAGAAGAAGCTCAAGGAGGCTTACCCAGAGCTGAACATGCTTGCCCTCGACTTCGACGGCGGCGTCAGCGAGGCTAACATAGCCAACCGACTGCTTCTCTTCCTCTCCAACATGCAAAAGAAATGACCTTATCCTGCCCTCTCTCCACCGACGAGCTGAAGGCAACAGCAGACTGCGCCACGATGCCGCCTGCGAAAGTTGCCCTCGCTCTCAAGTCCTCCCCTACCCTCCGACCGGCTATCGTCGCAACCCAGGTGGACTGTCGGAAAAGACTGCAGAAGAAACTGCCGTCGTGGGTCGAGAACAAGGAAGTGTTCTTCCCCTCCGCACTCGCCGCCGAACAGTGCTCGAGCGAGAGCATAGCGAGGTGGAGAGCGTCACTGGTCAACAGCAGGAGGCATCTCGACCTCTCGGGAGGACTTGGCGTCGACTGCTACTATATCAGCAGCAAGGACAAGTGTCCGACAGTCTATGTCGAGAGGAATGAGGAACTGTGCAAGGCGGCGACGTGGAACTTCTCGCGACTCGGGGCGGACAATATCGAGGTAGTGTGCTCTACGGCCGAGGAGTATCTCGCTCAATGCGAACCAGATAGCTTTGATACGATATTCATAGACCCGTCAAGACGATCCGACACGGGGAGGCGTGTCTATGGACTATCTGATTGCAGTCCGGACGTGACAATTCTTGCCCCCCAGATGCTCAGCGTCGCGAAGAGAGTGTTCATAAAGCTCTCCTCGATGCTCGACATCGACGCCGTCATCAAGACCCTACCGAAGGTCGACAGAGTTCACATCGTCGGGACTGACGGGGAATGCAAAGATCTGCTCGTCTGCCTCAACAGAGACATGACGGGCGACGAGACCGTTATCGGCGCCTCTATCGTCACGGACACGGATCATCGGGACATCACTTTCTCGCGCAGCCTCGAACGTGAAGCATCTTGCGAGAGTCCTGCCAACTTCAATTTCGACATCGACATCAAGTCAGCTGTTGAGAAGGGCCTATACCTCCTCGACCCGCACCCTGTAGTCACCAAGGCCGGCTGTTTCTCAATACTTGCCAAAGACTTAAACATGCACCCCGTAAGTCGAGCGACACACCTGTTCCTCTTCGACTCGGAGCGCGAGATACCTACATCTCGCATCACCATAGGGACGAACAGCACCCCGGGAGATTTTGGCAGAATGATGAAGGTCCTCGACGTCGTCCCGTTCAGTCGGAAGACAGTCGCAGAAATCACAAAGACGTGCAAGGCGGCTTCAATAGTTGTCAAAAACTACAGCCTCACCGCCGACGAATTCAGAAAGAAATACAAGATCAAAGAGAGCGACGAGACGTTCATCTACATCTTTACCGACTCGCAGTCGAGGCCGATGATGCTCCTCGCTCGGCGCGTCAATTGACGTTCATCCTTATACGCCAAGGCTTCGGGTAGTAGTTGTTCATCCTGTTGCCGACGGACTTGACGAAGCCCAACGCGAGACCGTCGTAGCAGACAATGTTCCATCCGTTCTCGACGCCGTCAATCTGGAGATTTGTATCGCCATGGAGATAGCACAGAGCGCTGTCTCGATCCACATCAAGCCTGTTGAATGCCCCATCAGATAGCGCAATTGCCAACGCCAGTTCAGGCTCAGGCGTGAAGACCGTCTGCCCCTTCCCCTTGACAATCGTCGCAACCGGGACTCCGTTCATGAGAGGCTTCGTCTGACATGCGATCCTCTGGACCGTATCTACACACCACTGAGGCATCGCCGAGACCAACACACCGTCAGTAAGTTCCACGAGACCCTTCGTCCACCCGACCTGATTCTTGTTCGTTTGCAGTGCTGGAACGCCCTTTTTCGATTTTCCGGCACGCGACGACTCGTCGGAAGCACCAGTCTTACGGAAGACAGACAAGAAAAAGCCCTCCGACTCGACACGGTGAGGATAGAAGGCATAGCCCTCCGCCTTGAATTCCGGGCTCTCGACAGTCACAATCTCATCAAACTGCACCTTGTCAATCTTGACGTTCTCACCACCGAGCTCGTCGATAATCCAGTCAGCGTTCAGTTCGTTCTCGTCAGGGTTGAACGTACAAGTCGAGTATATAAGGTATCCGCCCTCCTTCAGCATACGCCAGGCCTCTCGCAGAATCTCCTTCTGGCGGACGCTGCACATCTTAGCCGCCGATTCTGTCCATTCAGACCTTGCAGAATGGTCCTTGCGGAACATACCCTCGCCAGAACAGGGTGCGTCCACCAAAATCACGTCGCCCTTGACGTCCATCTCCGCCATCTTCTGCGGCGAGCAGCTCGTCACAACAGCATTTCCCATTCCCCATTTCGAGACATTCTCCCTCAGTATCGTCGCGCGCGACTTGATAATCTCGTTAGTCCATACAGTCGCCTTCCTGTCACGCAGGGACGACTGGAGCAGCGTCGTCTTACCGCCGGGGGCGGCGCACATATCAATCACGATGAGTTCGTCGGGGAGGTCCGGCTTAATCTGATTCAGAGCATAGTCCAGGAACATACTCGAAGCCTCCTGGACATAGAACGCGCCGGCATGAAAAGTCGGCATCAGAGTGAAGTTAGGGCGCTCCGTGCAGAAATAGCCATCTGGGCACCATTTGACACTCAACGCTAACTCAGGTCTAACCGTGGACGCCTTCAACGGGTTCAGTCGGACAGTAGTCCTGACGGGGCTCTCTATCGCCCGCAGGAAATCGTCGGCATCAGGATGAGAGGCCCTTATCCTCGTAACAAAATCGTCTGGCAATCCTATCTCGTGCTCTGTCATATCTCTATCTTTTCACTCGGAAGATCCGAGCTCCGTTAGTACCTCAAAGGTAATCATTTTCTACGTCACACACACATCTAGTACCTACAAGACCGACAACGAGAGACATTCAGAGCAGGCCGGACGTTACATATTGTTAAAATAGCCCACATTTAGGTTGTAGAGCATAAAACCATATCGGTCGAGGAACGTAGAAAAGCGTGTCAATAGATAGACGGATTTGGCAAAAAACGGGCAAAAATGCTATCTATGCTTTGCAATTTACCCCATCCTTTGCAATGTGTAGATAATATTTTTCAGTGGCAAAACGTTTGTTACACCAACACAATCAACTGAACTACTGATAATTACACACGGTTTAACCACTATCGTCTATTTATATTTTTTATAAATTGAATAGGTAAGATACGTAGCTTCATTTTAGTGTCGTAATTTTAAGGTTTGGAATGAGTCAGAATATCGAACATAACGGACGAGTCGTATCGCAGGAAGGCGACTGTGCAGAGGTCGAAATAGTCTCGACATCGGCGTGCGGCAGCTGTCAGGCGGCCAAGCTATGCAATGCGGCGGAGAGCAAGCGCAAGCTCGTCAAGACATACCTCGTGCCGGGGCAGACAGTAGCTCTCGGCGAGGAGGTCACAATCGTCGGCGAGGAGTCGATGGGGCTAAAGGCAGCGGTCCTTGCCTACGTCGTCCCTCTCATATTGATGCTCGTCACGCTCCTTATCTCGCATGCGTTCTCCCTGTCGGATCTCATCGGAGGCATAGCGGCACTGGTTGTCGCCGGCATCTATTTCGTGGTACTGCGCAGTTTTCGTTCGAGACTCGACAAGACATTTCAGTTCAGAATAAAAAACCAAATAAAATAATTCAAACAATTCAAGATGGACGTTCAATTCATTCTGATAACTGTTTGCGCACTGGCAGCGACGGGACTGATAGCGGCCCTGATCCTGTATTTCGTGTCGCAAAAGTTTAAGGTCTATGAAGACCCGCGCATCGGTCAGGTAGAGGGAGTACTTCCTGGAGCCAACTGCGGCGGCTGTGGCTTCCCGGGTTGCCATGGCATGGCAGAGGCACTCGTCAAGGCAGAGGACCTCTCGAAGCTGATGTGCCCGGTCGGTGGTGCAGACTGCATGAGCAAGGTCGCAGCGATCCTCGGCAAGGAGGTGACGGCGGCAGCCCCGAAGGTAGCAGTCGTCCGCTGCAACGGAAACTGTGCAGCGAGGCCGAAGACCGCCAACTATGATGGTGCGAGGAGCTGTGCAATAGCGGCAGCACATTTTGCGGGCGAGACAGCCTGCTCGTATGGATGCCTCGGGTGTGGCGACTGCGTTGCTGCATGTAAGTTCGATGCAATCAAGATGAACCCCGAGACGGGCCTCCCGGAAGTCGACGACGAGAAGTGCGTTGCGTGCGGAGCGTGCGTCAAGGCGTGTCCGAAAAACATCATCGAGCTGCGCAACAAGGGCGTAAAGAACAGGCGCATCTGGGTCTCCTGCGTCAACAAGGACAAGGGAGCAGTCGCGATGAAGGCCTGTAAGAGTGCCTGCATCGGTTGTGGCAAGTGTGCAAAGGAATGTCCATTCGGAGCGATAACCGTCGAGAACAACGTCGCGTATATCGACTACACAAAGTGCAAGATGTGTAGGAAGTGCGTCGCAGCATGTCCGACGAAGGCGATCCACGCCATCAACTTCCCGCCGCTCCCAGCGCCGAAGCCAGCAGAGCAGAAGCCAGCGGACGCAGCGCCAGCGGGACAGACGCCACTCGAGAACAAGCCAGCAGCACCGGCAGCCGACGCACAGCCGACGAAGCCGCAGGACACAAAGGCAGCTGAGTAGGGACGCCCCACAACATTAGTCAAGATAACGGAAAGAAACTAACGATATGAAAACGTTTAGAATAGGGGGTATTCATCCACACGACGAGAAACTCTCTGCGGGCAGCTCGATAAAAGTGTTGCCTATTCCGAAGGAAGTCAAAGTACCAGTCTCACAGCATATTGGCGCGCCGGCGACACCGATAGTAAAGGTCGGTGACGTCGTCAAGACCGGTCAGCTAATAGCGCAGGCGACAGGCTTCGTCTCAGCGAACATCCACTCACCAGTCTCGGGAACAGTCAAGAAGATCGAGGACTTCGTCGACGGCAACGGATATCGCAAGCCAGCCATCATAATAACAGTTCAGGGTGACGAATGGGCAGAGGGCATCGACACCACGACAGCCATCAGAAGGGAGATCACGCTGGAGCCGGCGGAGATCATCAAGAAAGTCCAGGAGATGGGCATCGTCGGCATGGGTGGTGCAACATTCCCTGCGCACGTCAAGCTGTCAGTTCCTCCAGGAAAGAAGTGCGAGGCGCTCATCATCAACGGAGTAGAGTGTGAGCCATACCTGACGAGCGACCACAGACTGATGCTCGAGAAGGGCCAGGAGGTCATGATAGGCGTCAAGATCCTCATGAAGGCACTCGGCGTCGGCAAGGCATACATCGGCATTGAGAACAACAAGAAGGACGCCATAGAGAACCTCCAGAGACTCTCGACGAACTTTGAGGGCATCGAGGTCGTCCCGTTGAAGCTGAAGTATCCGCAGGGCGGCGAGAAGCAGCTCATCGACGCGTGCATCCGCAGACAGGTGCCGAGCGGCAAGCTGCCTATCGACGTAGGTGCAGTAGTCCAGAACGTCGGCACAGTCTATGCCATCTATGAGGCGGTGCAGAAGAACAAGCCGCTCATCGAGCGCATCGTCTGCGTCACCGGCAAGCCGCTGCGCGAGCCGTCCAACTTCCTCGTCAGAATCGGCACGCCGGTCAAGGAGCTCCTCGATGCGACGGGCGGACTGCCAGAGACGGCAGCGAAGGTCATCGGCGGTGGTCCAATGATGGGACGTGCGATGGTACACACCGACGTGCCAGTCGTCAAGGGAACGAGCGGAATAACAGTCATGGACGAGAAGGACGCCAAGAGGCAGCCGATGCAGAACTGCATCCGTTGTGCGAAGTGCGTAAGCGTCTGCCCTATGGGTCTGGAGCCATACCTGCTCTCGAAGCTGTCGATGCTCAACAGACTCGAAGACCTACGCGCGGAGAACGTCATGGACTGCATAGAGTGCGGTTCGTGCAGCTTCACGTGTCCGAGCTCGCGTCCGCTGCTCGACTACATACGCCTCGGCAAGGGCAGGGTCGGAGCACAGCTACGAGCAGAGGCGGCAGCCAAGAAGGCAGCAGCCGAGGCCGAGAAGGCGAAGGCAGAGGCCGAGAAGAAAGAGACGGCAAACGCATAACCAGCGGTTTTAATACATTGAGAAACATTGATGTCATAAAATGGAAAAACTAACAATTTCTCCGTCGCCACACGTACATAGTGGTGACAGTGTGAGGCGAAATATGCTCGGGGTGTGCCTGGCACTCGTCCCGGCCCTCGTCGCAGCGCTGTGGTTCTTCGGTGTCGACGCACTCGTCGTCATCCTGACGTCCATAGCAGCCTGCGTCGGCTTCGAATACCTGATACAGAAGTTCATCCTGAAGGTCCAGCCGACCATCACGGACGGCTCGGCGATCGTGACAGGACTAATCCTCGCGTTCAACCTGCCAAGCAACCTGCCGCTATGGATAGTAGTTCTCGGGGCGCTATTCGCAATCGGCGTCTGCAAGCTGACGTTCGGTGGACTCGGACAGAACATCGTGAACCCGGCAATCGGCGGACGTGTGTTCCTCCTGATGTCGTTTCCGGCACAGATGACGTCGTGGCCAAAGCCAAGTGTCGTCGATGCGTACACCGGTGCGACTCCACTGGGACTCCTCAAGGAAGGCGTCAAGAGCGGCAAGTCAGTCAGTGAGATTATCGACCTCCCGTCAACGTCCGATCTTCTTCTCGGCTTCTGTGGCGGCTCACTTGGAGAGGTCATGGCGCTGTGCCTCATAGCAGGCTTCATCGTCATGCTCATCATGAAGGTCATCACGTGGCACATACCAGTAGCAGTCATAGGTTCGATGTTCCTCTTCGAGGGCATATTCTACCTGGCGAACCCAGATCGCTTTGCAGATCCAGTGTTCACAATCCTGACTGGTGGTGCGCTTCTCGGCGCAATCTTCATGGCTACGGACTACGTAACATCGCCGATGACTCCACTCGGGATGATCATCTACGGGTGTGGCATAGGAATACTGACAGTTCTCATCAGAAACTTCGGAGCATATCCGGAAGGCATGTCGTTTGCCATTCTGCTCATGAACCTTGTCACGCCAGTCATTAACAGATATTGCAAACCGAAAAGATTTGGGGAGGTCGTAAAATGAAAAAGCTAGAATCCACATTGACCAACATGGTGTTGGTCTTGACGGCAGTAGCCCTCATATCTGCGGGACTGCTCGGCGTCATGCAGCAGCTCACGAAGGAGCCGATAGCTCTGATTGAGAAGCAGACACTCGAGAACGGCATCAAGAAAGTCATGCTACCGGACGGCAACGGCACGCTCAGCGTCAGCAACGAAGAGAAGGTGACGACCGACAATGGCGAGTTCACAGTCTACACGGCGGTAGCCGATGGCAACGAGATAGGCAAGGCCATCAAGACGACCGTCACAGGCTTCTCGCCAGGCTTGACAGTACTGGTAGGCTTCGACAACGACGGCAACATCAAGGGCTACGAGATACTGAAGCACTCGGAGACACCGGGTCTCGGTGCGAAGGTCGACAACTGGTTCCAGAAGGGTCAGAAGGGCGACATCATCGGGAAGAACCCGGGCGACGCTAAGTTCAAGGTCAGGAAGGACGACGGCGAAGTTGACGCCATCACCGCATCGACCATCACGAGCCGAGCATTCCTGAAGGCCATCAAGGCGGAGTATGACGTCTTCATGCAGACAAAGGGCAAGAAGACCGCTAAGATGGACGGCATGACGGGTGCGACGGTTAAGAGCGAGAGCAAGTAGACCTGAGAACCGTATTACAAACAGACAGTTTTAGAATACGAAAAGATGAATAAGATACAGATAATAGTCAACGGCATAATCAAGGAGAACCCAGTGTTCGCGCTGCTCCTCGGTATGTGTCCGACACTTGGAACGACGACCTCTGCGATCAATGGTCTCGGCATGGGAGTAGCGACGATGGTCGTCCTGATGTGCAGCAACACAGTCATCTCACTCATCAAGCGGCTGATTCCGGACATGGTACGCATACCGTCGTTCATAGTAGTCATAGCGACGTTCGTAACCGTCCTGGAGATGCTGATGAAGGCATACGCGCCTGCGCTGTATGCGTCGCTTGGATTGTTCATCCCGCTTATCGTCGTAAACTGCATCGTGCTCGGACGCGCGGAGTCGTTTGCGGCTAAGAACAGCGTCGGTGACTCGTTCTGCGACGGCATCGGGATAGGCCTCGGCTTCACGCTTGCGCTGACGGCGCTCGGAGCAGTGCGCGAGATACTCGGTTCGGGCAAGATCTTCGGATTCAGCCTGTGGAGCGAGGACTATGGCATTCTAGCGTTCGTGCTTGCGCCGGGAGCGTTCATAGCGCTGGCGTACCTCATAGTTATAGTCAACAAACTTTCCAAGAAAGCATAAAGAACTATGGAATACATACTTATAGCCATATCAGCCATCTTTGTGAACAACGTCGTGTTGTCACAATTCCTTGGCATCTGTCCGTTCCTTGGAGTCTCGAAGAAAGTCTCTACGGCGCTCGGCATGGGAGCTGCAGTCACATTCGTCCTGACTCTTGCGACGATCGTCACCTACCTGATACAGAACTACATCCTCAATGCTTTTGGCATAGGGTACATGCAGACGATAATGTTCATTCTCGTCATAGCGTCGCTGGTTCAGATGGTAGAGATCATACTGAAGAAGATGTCGCCGTCGCTGTATCAGGCGCTCGGCGTGTTCCTGCCGCTGATCACGACCAACTGCTGCATCCTCGGTGTAGCAATCACAGTCGGCAACGGAGACTACAACCTGCAGGGCCTTGCAGAGCCGTCGATGCTGAGTGGTGTCGTATATGCCATTGCCACGGCGATAGGCTATGCGCTGGCGCTCGTATTGTTCTCAGTGCTGCGTGAGCATCTCGAGCTGATGGACGTCCCGGAGGCGATGAAGGGCACGCCAATCGCGCTCTTGACAGCAGGCCTGATGGCGATGGCGTTCGTCGGGTTCTCTGGCATGGTCTAGCGAGAAGAATAGAATAGATATTAGAACAGAAGAAGACTGCTGCGGAAGTGGCAGTCTTCATCTGTTTATATAGGGGAAAGAAGCGAAGGTGGGGAGACGAGCACAGAGCAAGGCAATAAGAAATTTGTGATTTCATTTGAATTTTATAACTTTGCTGATTATAAAGATTGTAATATGGCTCAGTTTACACTTCGAGGCTCAATCGCCGCATTGGTGACACCATTCAATAGTGACGGCACTATCAATTACGAACAATATGATAGGCTGCTCGAGCATCACATAACAGGCGGGACCGCAGGAATCGTCGTCTGCGGGACATCAGCCGAGACCCCTACCCTCTCGGAAGCGGAGGATGCGGAAATGTTCAGGCATACAGTAGACTACGTGAAGGGGAGGATGGTCGTCATAGCAGGGACAGGATCAAACTCAACGGAGAGCTGCATCAAATACACTCGCAATGCCGCAAATGCGGGTGTGGACGCAGTACTGACAGTAGGTCCGTACTATAACAAGCCGACGAGTGCCGGCATGTATCTCCACTTCTCGAGCGTCGCGAAGGCAGTCAACATACCAATAATCCTATACAACGTCCCTGGGAGGACCGGAAGTGCGATAAAGCCAGAGGTTGCGCTTAGGCTTGCGCGAGACTACGAGAACATAATCGGCATCAAGGAGGCGTCTGGGAACGTCATGAACGTCGCGGCGCTCATAGCAGACAGGCCGGAGGGTTTCAAGGTCTATAGTGGAGACGACAACATATCGATGCTCTGCAACATTCTCGGGGGCGACGGCTGCATATCCGTCATAGCGAACGTCATACCGAAGGAGTTCAGCCAGTTGATGGACGCATCGCTCAACGGGAGAGTAGCAGAGGCGAGGAACCTCTTCTACAAGTATCGCAAGCTGATGGACCTGCTCTTCATAGAGTCCAACCCGATACCAGTAAAGGCGGCTCTCTCGGCGATGGGCATGATGAGCGAGACCTATCGTGCGCCGCTGTGCCCGATGGAGCCACAGAACAAGGAGAAGCTACTGGCAGAGCTGAAGTCTCTGTCGATAATATAGAAACCCAACGAAAACACGAATTGCGATGACAGAAGGCGTGGTAAAGAAAGTGACAGTCCAGACGTTGCAGAAGATGAAGTCGGAGGGCGTCAAGATATCGATGCTGACAGCCTACGACTACACGATGGCGACAATACTGGATGCAGCCGGGGTTGACTCGATACTAGTCGGTGACTCGGCGGCAAACGTAGTCGATGGATGGTCGACGACGCTGCCGATCTCGGTAAAAGAGATGACGTATCATGCGGCGGCGGTAGTGCGTGCGACGAAGCGGGCGTTCGTAGTCGTCGACATGCCATTCGGGTCATATCAGGCGAGTGTCGAAGATGCGGTACGTAATGCAGTCGAGCTGATGAAGGGCTCGGGTGCGGACGCAGTCAAGATAGAGGGAGGCGAGCCATACATCCCACACATCAAGGCGATACTGACAGCGGGGATACCAGTCGTCGGGCATATCGGGCTGACGCCGCAGAGCGTACATAAGTTCGGGGGCTATGGCCTCAGGGCGAGCGAGAAGGCCGAGGCGGACCAGTTGAAGAAAGATGCTAGACTCCTCTCGGAGGTAGGCTGCACCATGATAGTAATCGAGAAAGTCCCGGCGACGCTGGCGATGGAGATATCGAGATCACTCCCGACGCCTATCATAGGCATAGGAGCAGGAGCAAACGTCGACGGGCAGGTACTCGTCGGTCAGGACATGCTCGGGATGTCGACAATGTTCAAGCCCAAGTTCGTCAGGAAGTATCTGAACCTGTTCGACGAAATCAAGGATGCCGTCTCGCGGTATGACAGCGACGTCAAGAACGGCAGCTTCCCCTCGGCAGAGGAGAGCTACTAACAAAGACAAGACATGCAAGTAATCTACGAAGACAATCATATCATCGCAGTCAACAAGGCAGTCGGGGAGATAGTCCAGTCTGACAAGACAGGGGATCCGACGCTTGCAGACGAGGTGAAGCAGTACATCAAGGAGAAGTATGGGAAGCCGGGGGACGTATTCCTCGGCGTCGTCCATAGAATAGACCGTCCGGTGAGCGGAGTCGTCCTCTTTGCGAGGACGAGCAAGGCGCTCGCGCGGCTCAACAAGATGTTCGCAGACAAGACGATCAAGAAGTATTACTGGGCGATAACTCAGGAGAGGCCGGCGGAGATGGAGGCGGAGCTGCACCACTACATCGGCAAGGACGAGGAGAAGAACAGGGCGAAGGTCTCGGTCAGCCAGAGGACAGGCTACAAGGAGGCCGTCCTCCGCTACAAGACCATAGGAGCTAGCGAGCGACTGTACTGTCTGGAGGTGGAGCTCCTGACGGGCAGGCATCATCAGATAAGGGCACAGCTGGCGCGAGCCGGGATGCCAATCAGGGGAGACCTCAAGTATGGTGCGAAGCGGAGCAACGAGGGAGGTGGCATCAACCTACACTCCAGGAGGCTCGAGTTTGAGCATCCAGTATCGCACGAACAGATAGTAATCGAGGCGCCGCTGCCGGATGACAGGGTATGGGCGCTATTTGGAAAATAAGATATCACAGCACACTGAATAGGAAGACAAATGTTTGAAAACTTAACAGATAGACTTGAGCGGTCGTTCAAGATGCTCAAAGGCGAGGGCACGATAACGGAGCTCAACATCGCAGAGACACTAAAGGACATCCGTCGTGCGCTCCTTGATGCGGACGTAAACTACAAGGTAGCGAAGCAGTTCACGGACAACGTGAAGCAGAAGGCGCTAGGTCAGGACGTCCTGAAGTCGGTCAAGCCAGGGCAGCAGATGGTCAGCATCGTCTATGAGGAGCTGACAGCGGTCATGGGCGGCGATGTCGTCGATGTCAATCTGAATGGGAAGCCTGCGATAGTGCTGATGAGCGGACTGCAGGGTTCGGGAAAGACCACGTTCGCATGCAAGCTGGCGAACCTGTTCAAGACCAAGAGGGGCAAGTTCCCGCTACTCGTAGCAGGCGACGTCTATCGTCCGGCAGCGATCAACCAGCTGCAGGTACTCGGAGAGCAGATAGGAGTCCCAGTCTTCACAGAGGAGGGCAACAACAATCCGGTGGACCTTGCGCTGAAGGGCATAGCCAAAGCTAAGGCAGAGGGCAAGGACGTCGTCATCATAGATACAGCGGGTCGACTGGCAGTCGACGAGGAGATGATGCAGGAGATAGAGGCCATCAAGAAGGCAGTTAAGCCGACAGAGACCCTCTTCGTAGTCGACTCGATGACAGGACAGGACGCAGTGAACACGGCTAAGGAGTTCAACACGAGGTTAGACTTTGACGGAGTCATCCTGACGAAGCTCGATGGAGACACAAGGGGTGGTGCGGCGCTATCGATCAGGCAGGTTGTCGACAAGCCAATCAAGTTCATCGGCACAGGCGAGAAGATGGATGCGATAGACGCGTTCTATCCGTCGCGCATGGCAGACCGAATCCTCGGCATGGGAGATATCCGTTCGCTCGTCGAGAGGGCGAAGGCGCAGATAGACGAGGAGGAGGCCAGGAAGTTGCAGAAGAAGATTGCGACGAACAAGTTCGACTTTGACGACTTCCTATCTCAGATCCGTCAGATAAAGAAGATGGGCAACATCAAGGAGTTGGCGTCGATGATACCGGGAGTCGGGAAGATGATCAAGAACATCGACATAGACGACAACGCCTTCAAGGGCATCGAGGCGATAATATGCTCGATGACGCCGGCGGAGCGCAAGGACCCGAGCATCATCAACGGCAGCAGGAAGAAGAGGATAGCAGACGGAAGCGGCACGACCATCCAGGAGGTGAACAAGCTATTGAAGCAGTTTGAGGAGACGCGGAAGATGATGAAGTGGATGAACTCGGGAGCAGGACGCAACATGGCGAAGCTGATGAGCAACTTCAAGGGCAAGATGCCACACATGTAGAAGACAACAGAGTACAACACAGATAGAAGAACAGCGATGCAGATAATAGACGGAAAGGAGACGGCGAAGCAGATTCGCAGCGAGATAGCAGCTGAGGTCGAGCAGATGGTCGCAGCCGGCAAGAAGCGTCCGCATCTTGCGGCGATACTCGTCGGGCATGACGGAGGCAGCGAGACTTACGTAGCGAACAAGATAAAGGCTTGCGAGGAGTGCGGCTTCACGTCGACGCTGAGGCGATTTGAGGAAGACATAACAGAGGCGGCGCTACTCGACGAAGTCAGGAAGCTCAACGAAGACGCAGACGTCGATGGGTTCATAGTCCAGCTACCATTGCCGAAGCACATTTCGGAGGAGAAGGTGACGGAGGCGATAGACCCGAGGAAGGACGTCGACGGTTTCCATCCGCAGAATGTCGGCAGGATGACGATAGGAGCGCCTGCGTTCATATCGGCAACGCCGCAGGGCATAGTAGATCTGCTGCTTCGCTACAAGATCGAGACGAAGGGGAAGAATGCCGTCATCATCGGTAGGAGCAACATAGTCGGGCGACCGATGTCGATACTCCTATCGCAGAAGGGGATAGACTGCACCGTCACGATATGCCACAGTCGGACAGCCAACCTGAAGGAGATCTGCAGAAATGCGGACATCATAGTAGCAGCAATAGGCAAGCCTGGGACCGTCACAGAGGACATGGTCAAGGAGGGCGCAGTCGTCATCGACGTCGGGACGACGCGAGTGACAGACCCGACGGCGGCAAGGGGATGGAGACTGAAGGGCGACGTCGATTTCCAGACAGTGTCACCGAAGTGCTCGTACATAACGCCAGTCCCTGGAGGCGTCGGTCCGATGACGATAGTCTCGTTGATGAAGAACACGCTGCTCGCAGCTAAGAAAGCAATATACAAATAGAGAAAAATGAGGAAGCTCATAACGATAGTCGGGCTGCTGAGTTCCGTCATGACATACGCACAGACCGATGTCAGCCTGTTCATGAAGAGCGACAAGGTCCAGAGGGCGGAGATAGACACGACAGAGGCAGACATATACAAGAGCATCGGGCATCATGGTCCGGCGATAGAGAACAAGTACATGGCGCTAAGGCTGTACTTCAACAACAGCGGAGCGATAGACGTGTACTCGAAGGCGAAGCCGGGACTCGAGCTAAAAGAGTACGGATGGTATCCGACGGAGGCCCAGATAGCAGAGGGAGCAGGATGTGACGAGTACAGAGTCGGCAAGACGACGGGCCTCGGAGGTGTCTCACTCTGGGACGGCGAGAAGGAGGTCAAGCTCGTAGCGACGGAAGGGAGAAAAGTCGGAGTCAGCAAGGACATCAAAGGAAATTCGCAGATGTACATGATAGCTCGCGGTGTCGAGTATCGCGGGAAGAAAGTGGACATCAAGGTGACCGTCACCGTATCGAACAAGAGCCGAGTAGCGGACATAACGGCCGAGTGCGTCAATGGACATAAAGTCATGTTCATGACGGGAGTCAACTTCCACAAGGGACAGAGCATCGAGCTGTCGGACGGGCGGATAGCAGTATGGGGCATACATCCTGCGGACGTCGTCAAGAATCCGCTGCCGATAGGAGGAGCGATCGTGTATAACAAGAGGAAGTGGAAGGGGAGCAAGATAGACACCGAGAAAGGGTTCATAGGGATAGTGACGCCGATGCCAGTCGTCAAGGCGAAGACGAGGGTCGTAGCAGCATGTTCGAGGGAGGACAACCTTAACACAGAGGAAAAGTTCTTCAACTTCGTCAAGAACCTGTAGGCGGAGCTCAGGGAGAAGGTGCGACACGACAGGGGGAGAACGGGAGCCACACGTCAGACAAAACAAAAGAGTTTAACTTTAAACTGAGATAATATGAAGATGCAGAACAAGCTCATTGCCGAGCTCATCGGCACATTCTGGTTAGTGTTCGGCGGATGCGGAACAGCGTTGTTTGGCGGAGTAGGGTTTCTTGGAGTAGCCCTTGCGTTTGGCCTGACAGTCGTGACGATGGCGTATGCCATAGGTCATGTATCTGGGGCGCACCTGAATCCGGCGGTGTCGCTAGGAGTCTTTGTTAACGGGCGGATGAGCCTGAAGGAGATGCTCGGATACTGGGCGGCGCAGATTGTCGGAGCATGCCTAGCTGCGGTGCTGCTGTATGCGATAGGCAGTCAGATATCGGGCTGGACGCCTGGAGTATTTGCTGCGAACGGGTATGGCGAGGCGTTCAAGGCTGCAGCGGGTAGCGACTACTTGGCAGTAGGGCCAGTCGGGGCGTTCTTGACAGAGTGCACACTGACGTTCATCTTCCTGCTCGTCATCCTCGGAGCGACGGACGAGAGGGCTAACGGGAAGTTTGCGGGACTAGCAATCGGACTGTGCCTGACGCTGATACACCTCGTCAGCATACCATTGACGAACACGAGCGTGAACCCGGCGAGGTCGATCAGCCAGTGCCTGTTCTCGTCGACGGGAAGCTGGAACGCATGGGGCGACCTGTGGCTCTTCATCGTAGCGCCGATGGTAGGTGCAGCGCTTGCGGGAGTAATATACAACGTATACTCACCAAAGAAGAAGTAGGAATATTCAGCCAAAGAGGGCTGAAAAAACAGCCAAAAGACATTGGGCAGAGCCGAACGAGGCTTTGCCCAATTTTTTTATTATATATTTGCATAGTGAAACCAGAACAAAAGGAGTATGCAGATAGCATTACGAACATTAGCATTAACCATAGCCGTCGTTCTCGGGATAAACGTATACGGGCAGGGGAACGAGACGGCGCCAGCATTTCCGGGAGCTGAGGGACACGGCAGATACGTGACCGGAGGGCGAGGAGGAAAAGTATATCACGTCACTAACCTCAACGACAAAGGGACCGGCTCGCTACGGTGGGCGCTCGGACAGAGCGGTAAGAAGATAATAGTCTTCGACGTCGGTGGAGTGATACCGCTCAACAGTGACCTGACGGTCAATGCAAACACCACGATAGCAGGTCAGACGGCACCTGCGCCGGGGATAACCCTCAGATATTACACAGTCAAGCCCAACGGGAACAACATAATAATCCGCTTCATACGCGTCAGGAGAGGCGAAGAGAAGGACGTCAACGACGGGGCGGATGCGATATGGACGAGGAACAAGACAGGCATCATCATAGACCACTGCTCGCTGTCGTGGAGCATCGACGAGGTCGCGTCGTTCTATGACAACAACAACTTCACGATGCAGTGGTGCACCATAGGCGAGAGCCTGAATAACGCGGGACACGACAAGGGAGCGCACGGATATGGAGGAATATGGGGTGGCAAGCTGGCCTCGTTCCACCACAACCTGATATGCCACGTCAACAACAGGTCGCCGAGGTTCAACGGGGCGAGGTATGAGTGGAAAGGATATACGAGCAACAAAGACTATAAGACATACAACTGGAAGAACGAGGTACAGGCGGAGAACGTAGACATGAGGAACTGCGTCGTCTACAACTGCGGCGACGGGTGCTACGGAGGTCCTGGCGGAGGGCAGATCAACATGGTCAACAACTACTACAAGACAGGTCCGGCGAAGGCGACAAGCAAGTTGACGCAGGTGACAGTAGGAACGAGCGACAATGCGAGCGGGCATGCGCGACTATGGGGAATGACGAGCAGATATTACCTGAGAGGGAACAAGATAGACGGGAAGGACAAAGGATGGGAAGCAGTAGCATACGACGGAGGGACGTACACCATAGACGGGGAGAATTGTAGCATCGACACGCTACATCTGTATGCAGACGTCGAGTGGAAGAAGAACACGAAGGGATGGGACTGTGTCCCGATAAAGCTCGAGAGCGAGGCGCCGAAGGGCTACGTCACGACACACACAGCGGAGGCTGCGTTCAACAAAGTACTCCAGTATGCCGGGGCGTCGATATACAGGGACACAGTAGACATCCGATATGCCTACGAGGCGACGAACGGCACGGCAACATACAAGGGAAGCGTCTCGAAAACAGCAGGGAGGATAGACAAAGTCGTGGACTGCGAGGGATATACAGAGAACGACGTGATAGTATTCGGAGTCTCGTCGAGGGGTGAGGACTTCGACAAGGACCAGGACGGAATAGAAGATGCGTGGGAGACAGCGAACGGACTGGACCCGAACGACAGCAGCGACGCGGACAAGACTACGATAGACACAGAGAAGGGGTGGTACACAAACCTCGAAGTATATCTGAACTCTCTTGCCGAGGGCGTCATGAAGGCGGGAGCCGAGGGGGCGAGCGAGGCGTTCGAGGACTACTATCCGAAGTGGGAGTCAGTAAAAGGGAAAACGGCCATACCGGAGAATAAGATAGGAATCGAGATAAGGTCGACAGAGTATTACAACCTTCAGGGACAGAGAGTAATGAGTCCAAAGCGAGGGACACTGTTGATAAGGATAGACAGGATGACGGACGGGCGGAAGATCTGCAGGAAGATAATATACAAATAGAGAGGAACGACGTAGGAAGGGGACTGCGACGTCGGAAGCAGTCTCCTTCTATTTTTTTGTATCCAGAAAGGGGGAAGACTAACCCAGGTCTAACCCAAGACTAACCATGAGCGAGACAAGAGCAATCATACACCTGACAAAAGACAGCCCCCAAGTGCTAAAAGAATGAGGGTGAAGAGGGAGAGAGAAGGGAAGAGAAGGGAAGAGAAGAG
>JAFPZF010000057.1 GCA_017417385.1 Bacteroidales bacterium | reverse complement strand
TACTGGAACGTTCTGACCTCTGACTCTCCCTTGTTCTCGAACGATACCATGCCGGACGGGTCGAAGGCTGTCACTCTCCAGCAGTACTTCATCCCAGGCTCAAGGGCAAGTGTGGCTGGCATCACCTCTACAAATCTCCCTGCAGTCTCGGTTGTGTATATCGGCGGAATGGATGCCGCCACTGCTTGCGCTGGCACGCCCTCTATACGCCTCTCCCACATCTCGAAGCGGTACATGACGGCTGTCGCACCACCCGTGAACTTCGATGCTTGCCAACTGAACGAACGTGGCAAAGCGGCATTACTCGGCGCATTCTCGCCCTCCTTAGGGTATGTCAGCACTGGCGGCTTATAGCTCGTTATCCACGCTGTCGCCGTGCCTACGTTCGAGATTACTTTGTTAGTATAGAAATGCCTAACTGTTACCGAGAACTTCCACAGTCCAGCTGGCAGATGCCCGCTCTTCTGATACGCAGCTTTTGAAAAACCTTTGAAATTGAGATTGTTGAGATTGAGATACTGCGCAAAGTCGTCACCCGTCAGCACTCTTGCTTCGCCGCCACCGAGAAACATTGGCGCTACAGCCTGCGTCGGTATGCTCTCAATAGTGATCCCTGCGCTCTCCATCTTGATGTGGAGTTTCACGGGTATCTCCGTGATTGTAACGTCGTTGACAAGCAGGTTTACCATCAACCGTGTGCTACCGCTCTCCGCCATCGTCGATAGCGACGTCGTATATGGCGGCGTAAGTATCGTCGTCACAGTGATAGGAAAGCGCTGAGCATAAGTCGCTATGCTCAGTAGCAGTAACAGTAATATGTTGATGAGGCGGTTCAACACTATCTATTTTCCTCTGTTCTTCTGTTTCTCTGCCTCAGCCTCTGCATTGTATCTGTCTATCTCAGCCTGCCATTCGGCATCCCAGATGTATTCCATGTCCGACTTCCCGTCAGGATACAACGTAAACAACGCCTTGTTCCAATCCTTGTGAATCGGCGGCTGAGTCTGCGTGATCGCGTAGAGATCACGAATAACTTCGCATACCTCAGCTCTATTTTCAATTTCGTAATAACCCTCCGCACCTTGGGGCGTCTTGTAGCATGTAGAAAAACCGATGGCACCCTCTTGCCTCTCAATCTCAAGATAGCAAGCAGAAAATGCATTTCCATTCATACAACGTATCATGGTCGACGCAAAGAAAACAAATGCATCGGTTTCTGTGTTTACCATATCTGATTAGTCATTTATAAAATCTATTAAACTACGTTCGCCATCAATCCAATACTTAACCTCAAACCTGCTCGGTCTTTTAGATTCTCCATCAAATATTGCTTTGATTTCTACTTCCACCTTTTTGTCCTCACCCAAAGCCTTCGCCCACTGATTTTCCATTCTTTCCCATGCGCCTTGATTCAATGTTGCAGACTGAGGGTAAAGGTTTATCTGCTCGCCAGGGCCAGAGAAACGAGCAGCGATAATATGACCTCCTTGGTCTGACCCTTTCACTCCATCTCGTTCTAAGTCTATTGTTACCAATGAACATGCTTTCCGCCTTGCACGAACGCACACTGAATAGTTTCATTTGTTCAGCCTGCAAAGTTATCTCATTCTGTCGAACAATCAGAATAGTCAGAACAGCTTTCAATCATTATTTTGCTTCCAAAGGTCTTGCTCCTCTCCTCATTCCTCTCCTTCATCGTAATCCTTCGTCGCTCACTCCCGCCCTTTCTCCGCTTTGCGATTAGATCTGGGTTAGCGTTGGTATAGAGTTTCTACTTCTTTCTCTCTTCTTTCCCTCTTCTTTCCCTCTCCCCCTTCCCGCTTTTTTCCTTAAATTTGCTATGTCATTTACACCTCAAGACTATGGCATCCAACCCAGATTTCGTCCAGTTCATCCTCGACCAGTGCGCTGCCGCTGGCCCAGTCTCCGCCAAATTGATGTTCGGTGACTACTGCCTTTATTGCGCCGACAAGCCCGTCGGCCTCATCTGCGACAACAACCTCTACCTCAAGCCTCTCCCCGAGCTCCGCCCTCTCCTCAAGTCCGTCGAACTCCAATCCCCCTACGACGGCGCTAAACCTCACTACCTCATCCCCGACGTCGACAATGCCGACTACCTCGCCTCCCTCATCAAGACCTCCTTCGACCTCCTCCCCGCACCCAAAACCCGCAAGAAGAAATAACCTTAACCTCTTCCCCTTCTACTCCCCCACTCCCTATAAAAAGTTCAAGGGGCGTGACCAGCATTCCTGCCGGTTACGCCCCTCTCTTATGAACAGATTCAGTATCTTAGATTCTTGCTGCTACCCAGTCGCCGACAGCACTCGTCGTCTGAGCCTGTCCGCCTGCCGCCAGGTCCTCGGTGACGAAGCCCTTCTCGATGCTCTCCGTGACTGCCTTCCTGATGGCCTTGCCCTCCTCCATCAGTCCGAATGCGTACTCGAACATCATTGCCGCCGACAATATTGTCGCCAGTGGGTTCGCTATGTTCTTGCCCGCCGCCTGCGGATACGATCCGTGGATCGGCTCGAAGAGCGACGTGTGCTCGCCGATGCTCGCCGATGCCAAGAGTCCCATGCTGCCAGCTATCACGCTCGCCTCGTCGGTCAAGATGTCGCCAAACGTGTTCTCCGTCACCAATACGTCGAAGAACTTCGGCCACCTGACGATCTGCATCGCCGCATTGTCGACGAACATGTAGTCGGTCTCGACGTCCGGATACTTCGGCGCCATCTCCTGTGCTATCTCTCTCCAGAGTCTCGAGCTCTCGAGGACGTTCGCCTTGTCGACGACGGTCAGGTGCTTCCGCCTCCTCTGTGCGTATTCGAAGGCGAGCTTCAATATCCTCTCGACCTCTACCCTGCTGTAGATGTTGGTGTCGTATGCTGTGTTGCCGTTGTCCTTCCTGCCCTTCTCGCCGAAGTACATGCCACCTGTCAACTCCCTGATGCAGAGGAACTCCGCCCCGTCAACGAGCTCCGGCTTCAGCGGGCTCTTGTCGATCAGGCTCTTGTACGTCTCCATCGGACGAAGGTTTGCATACAGCCCGAGCTTCTTCCTCATCGCGAGGAGACCCTGCTCTGGACGTACTTTCGACGTCGGATTGTTGTCATACTTCGGGTCACCGACAGCTCCGAAGAGGACTGCGTCGCTCTTCAGACACGTCTGCAGCGTAGCGTCAGGGAATGGATCACCCGTCGCGTCGATTGCGCATGCGCCTACGAGGCCCTTCTCGTATGTCGCCTCATGTCCGAACTTCTTGCAGACTGCGTCGACAACCTTCACAGCCTGTGCAACGACCTCTGGTCCTATGCCGTCTCCCGGCAACAGTGCAATATTGAATTTCATATCTTCTTTTGTTTTATTTTCTGTTTTCTATCACGTTCAGCATCTTCATCGTCGCCTTGATGGCTGCCTCGCTCTGGTCCGCATCGAGTCCCCTCGTGTGGAACTCCTGTCCCTCATACTCCCATGCGATGACGGTCTCCACGAGGGCGTCAGTCTTGCCTCCAGGCGGGATGCTGACCTTGTAGTCGACGAGTCTCGGGTGGTTCCTCCCGAGTCTGTCGTATATCTTCCAGAGAGCCTTCATGAACGCGTCATACTGTCCGTCGCCCTGGCTCGTCTCCTCATACTCGGTGTCCTCTATCCTGAGCCTGACTGTCGCCACCGGCCGCAATCCCCTCGTCAAGTTCAGTGAGTAGTTGACTATCTTGATAGGCTCCTCCGTGATGTGCTGGCCCCTCAAGACGTCCGCAACGATATACGGGAGGTCCTCCGCACTCATGCTCTCCTTCGTGTCCCCGAGCTCGATGACTCTCTGCGTGACGAGCTTTATCTGCTCCGCCGTTAGGTTCATCCCGAGCTCCTGCAGGTTCTTCGCTATGTTGGCCTTCCCCGAGAGCTTGCCGAGCGCATACTTCCTGACTCTGCCAAATCGCTCCGGCAACAGCTTGTTGAAGTATAAATGGCCCTTCGAGTCCCCGTCGGCATGCACACCGCTCGTCTGCGTGAATACTGAGTCTCCGACTATCGGCTTGTTGTCCGGAATCCTGACGCCCGAGAGCGACTCTACCATCCTGCAGACGTGCGTGATCTTCTGCTCCTTGATGTTGTTCGGGATTCTTAGCATGTCGTTTAGGACGCCGACGACGCTCGCCAGCGGCGCATTGCCTGCCCTCTCGCCGAGCCCGTTGACTGTCGTGTGGATCCCGAGGATGCCAGCCCGCACCGCCTCATAGACGTTCGCGACGGCTAGGTCATAGTCGTTGTGTGCATGATAGTCAAATCTGACGTTGGGATACTGCTGCGTCATCTGCTTGCAGAAGTCATACGTCTGCTCCGGACTCAAGACGCCCAAGGTGTCCGGCAGCATGAAACGCTCTATCGGCTCGTCCCTGAGGCTGTCGACCATCATCATGACATACTCGGGTGACGACTTCATGCCGTTGCTCCAGTCCTCGAGATACAGGTTCACCCGTAGCCCCTTCTGCACCGCCAGCGCTATGTTGCTCTTGATGTCGGCTATGTGATCCTCGGGCTGCTTCCTGAGCTGCTCCATGACGTGGCGTAGCGACCCCTTCGCCAGCAGGTTCAAGACCTTGCCCCCGGCTTTGGTAATCCACTCTATCGACACCCCGTTGTCGACGAAGCCGAGCATCTCTACCTTTCCGAGATGTCCGTTCTTCTTCGCCCACTTGCAGATGTCTGTCGCCGCCTCCAGCTCCCCAGCCGAGACTCTCGCCGATGCTACCTCTATACGGTCAACACACGCCTCCTCGATGAGCATCTTCGCTATCGACAGCTTCTCGCTATGATTGAACGAGACCCCAGCGGTCTGCTCCCCGTCTCGCAGTGTCGTGTCCAGTATCTCTAACATCGGCCGTCCGTCTTTCTTTTAATACCTCTTGTCCTTCGCCTCATACGACTCGGTCTTCTCCTTGTTCGTCAAGAGATAGTCGATGTCGTCGAGCCCGTTCATCAGGCAGTGCTTCTTGTACCCGTTGATCTCGAAATGCTCGCTCTTACCGGTAGCCTCGTTCGTGACTGTCTGGTTCGGCAGGTCTACCTTGACCTTCATCTTCGGATTGGCCTTGATGGAGGCGAACAGCTCCGCAAGGAAGCCCTCGCTGACGACGACTGGCAACACGAAGTTGTTGAGCTCGTTGTTCTTGTGTATGTCCGCAAAGAAGCTGGAGATGACGACCCTGAACCCATATCCGGCTATCGCCCACGCCGCATGCTCTCGACTCGAACCCGAACCGAAGTTCTTCCCTGCTACCAGCACCTCGCCTCCATACGTCGGGTCGTTCAGGACGAAGTCCTTGTTGAGGCTCCCGTCTGGCTTATACCTCCAGTCCCTGAACAGGTTCTCGCCGAAGAACTTCTCCTCCTTCGTCGTCGCCTTCAGGAAGCGTGCCGGTATTATCTGGTCTGTGTCGACGTTCTCGAGTGGGAGTGGGACACACGTGCTCTCTATGATGTTGAATTTCTGCTTCATCTTTTCCCTGTTTTCTGAGTGTCTACATGAGGTCTCTTGGGTCTGTTATGACTCCTGTCACAGCTGCCGCTGCCGCAACGAGCGGACTTGCCAGCAACGTCCTCGAGCCTGGCCCCTGCCTGCCCTCGAAGTTCCTGTTGCTCGTCGAGACGGAATACTTGCCCGCCGGTATCTTGTCGTCGTTCATCGCTAGGCACGCCGAGCATCCTGGCTGACGTATCTCGAAACCTGCCTCTGCAAAGATCTTGTCAAGCCCCTCCTGACGGATCTCCTGGTCTACCATCCACGAACCCGGAACAAGCCATGCCGTGACGCCCGCTGCCTTCTTCTGACCCTTGACGATGCTCGCAAACGCCCTGAAGTCCTCTATGCGACCATTGGTGCAGGCCCCGAGGAAGACGTAGTCGATCTTCTTCCCGAGGAGCTTCTCGCCAGGCTTGAAGCCCATGTAGTCCATCGACTTTTGGAACGATATCCTGCCCGCCTCGTCGATCTCGTCTATTGTCGGTATGGTGCCCGTGATGGCTGTGCCCATGCCGGGGTTCGTGCCATACGTGATCATCGGCTCGATGTCCTCGGCCTTATACCTGAGCTCCTTGTCGAAGACTGCGTCGTCTCCACTCTTGAGTGTCTTCCAATATGCGACGGCCTTGTCCCAATCTGCACCCTTCGGCGCATACTCGCGTCCCTTGATGTAGGCGAACGTGGTCTCGTCCGGCGCTATGAAGCCGCCCCTCGCTCCCATCTCTATCGAGAGGTTGCAGAGCGTCAGCCTGCCCTCCATGGTCATGTCCCTGACGACATCTCCGGCATACTCGACGAAATACCCTGTCGCCCCGCTCGTCGTGAGCTTCGACATGAGATACAACGCTACGTCCTTCGGCGTCACACCTTTCTTCAGCTTGCCGTCTATGCTGATCCTCATCGACTTCGGCTTCTGCTGGAGTATGCACTGCGACGCCATGACCATCTCGACCTCGCTCGTGCCTATGCCAAACGCTACTGCACCCATCGCACCATGCGTCGACGTGTGAGAGTCTCCACAGACGAGGGTCATGCCCGGCAACGAGAGGCCTCTCTCCGGTCCGACGACATGGATGATGCCGTTGTGGTCTGTGTTCATCCCGAAGTGGTTCAGCCCGAACTCCTTGCAGTTCTTAGCCAACGTGTCGACCTGCGTCCTGCTGACGGGGTCCTCGATTGGCTTGTCCTGGTCGTGCGTCGGCGTGTTGTGGTCCGGCATGCAGTAGATCTTCTCCGGGCGGAAGCACTTGATGCCCCTGTTCCTGAGTCCCTCAAACGCCTGCGGACTTGTCACCTCGTGACAGTATAGTCTGTCGATATAGAGCTGGGTAGGACCGTCTGGCACGATCTGTACCACGTGGCTGTCCCATATCTTGTCAAATAATGTATTCATCGTTTCTTGCTTTGTTTCTTACTTTTCGATGTTGTGGAAGCGGTTGATGCAGTCTATGTACGCCTCGACCGACGCACTGACGATGTCGGTGTTCGCCGCAAAGCCGTAATAGACTTTCCCCTCATGCTCGACCTGCACGTGGACTTTGCATGTGTCGTCACTGCCCTTGCTGATGCTCTGGAGGGTCAACTCCTTCAGCGTCATCTTCCTGTGGATTATCTGTTTCAACGCATTGATGGCCGCGTCTACTGGCCCGTTGCCTGTCGCCGCAGCCGTGAACTTCTCCCCGGCTATGTTGAGCCCTATGCTCGCGACTGGCTGCAACCCGACTCCGCTCGTGACCTGCAGGAAGTCGAGCTTGATGTGGTTCATCTGGGCGATGTCCGCTCCGACGAGCATCAGCAGGTCGTCATCGTTGATCTCCTTCTTCTTGTCTGCAAGCTTCAGGAACTGCTCATACGTCGAGTTCAGCTTCTCCTCCTCGAGGTTCACGCCAAGCTCGCTCAGCCTATGACGCAACGCCGCCCTGCCACTCCTCGCCGTCAGGACGATGGAGTTGTCGTCGATGCCGACATCCTTCGGATCCATGATCTCGTATGTCGTCAGGTTCTTCAGGACGCCGTCCTGATGTATGCCCGACGAGTGAGCAAACGCATTTCGACCGACTATGGCCTTGTTCGGCTGGACTGGCATGTTCATCAGTCCACTGACCATGCGGCTCAACGGATATATCTGCTTGGTGTTGATGTTCGTGTCGAGACCAAGTCCCTTGTGGCACTTCAGTATCATCGCTATCTCCTCGAGCGACGTGTTACCTGCCCTCTCGCCTATGCCGTTGATGGTGACCTCACACTGGCGCGCTCCGTTCATGATGCCCGCCATGGTGTTCGCTGTCGCCATCCCGAGGTCGTTGTGGCAGTGTGTCGAGATTATTGCATTCTCGATTCCGTCGACATGGTCGATGAGGTACTTGATCTTCTCCCCATACTCGTTCGGCAGACAATAGCCTGTCGTGTCCGGTATGTTCACGACGGTCGCTCCTGCCTTGATGACGGCCTCGACGACTCTCGCCAAGTACTCGTTGTCTGTCCTGCCTGCATCCTCGGCATAGAACTCGACGTCGTCGACGAATCTCCTCGCGAACTTGACGGCCTTCACCGCCCTCTCGATGATCTCCTCGCGCGTCGAGTTGAACTTATATTTGATGTGGGAGTCGCTCGTTCCGATTCCCGTGTGTATTCTCTTCCTTTTTGCATACTTCAAGGCGTCTGCCGCTACCTCTATGTCCTTCTCGACGGCTCGCGTCAATGCACATATCGTCGGCCACGTGACTGCCTTTGAAATCTCTATCACCGAGTTGTAGTCGCCCGGACTCGATACCGGAAAGCCTGCCTCGATGACGTCCACGCCAAGAGCCTCCAAGGCCTTCGCAACTTGTATTTTCTCGACGGTGTTTAGCTGGCAACCCGGCACCTGCTCGCCGTCGCGCAGAGTGGTGTCGAATATGAAGACCCTGTTTTCCATTTTGTTCCTCTCTTGTGCTTTTGTTCTTTTTTGCTGTTCGTCTATCGTCCTCCCTCGTCCCTTCTCTTAGTTCCTTTTTCCCCTCGCTACTCTTTTTGTCCCTTCCTTTATTAAGGGGTTTTCGGTGCAGGCGGTCATAAACCCGCCTGCACCTCAACACCTCTTTGTTTTTGGCATCTCCCCTACTTCATTGCCCTTGGGCATTTTATAGGGGGTACTGCTTTTTAGTTGTTCTCAGGACGGAGCTTACGTACAGTAACTGCCGTCTGCCACATCTCGCTCTCACGGAGTGCCTTCAGCTCAGCCTCGAGCTTGACTCTGTAGTCTGGCTTCGAGTTCGAGTCGATGGAGATCTGCGCCTCTTTGCCGCTCTTGACGCTCTCATAGAGCTTCTTGACGACCGGCTTGATGGCGTCATGGAACGGACCCATCCAGTCGAGTGCACCCCTCTGTGCCGTCGTAGAGCAGTTTGCATACATCCAGTCCATGCCCTTCGCTGCGAAGAGTGGCATGAGGCTCTGCGTCAACTCCTCGACGGTCTCGTTGAAGGCCTCAGATGGCGTATGGCCGTTCTCGCGGAGTACCTCATACTGCGCAAGGAGCAAGCCCTGGATTGCACCCATCAACGAACCTCTCTCTCCCGTCAGGTCGCTCGTCGCCTCCCTCTGGAACGTGGTCTCGAAGAGGTAGCCCGAGCCAATGCCGATGCCGAGTGCAAGTGTCTTCTCGAGTGCCTTGCCGCTCGCATCCTGATATACTGCGTACGACGAGTTGAGACCCCTGTTCTCGAGGAACATGCTCCTCAAGCTCGTGCCGCTACCCTTCGGCGCTACCATGATGACGTCGATGTCCTTCGGAGGTACGACGCCCGTCCTGTCATTCCACGTGATTGCGAAACCATGCGAGAAATACAGCGTCTTGCCTGGTGTCAACTTCGACTTCAACGTCGGCCATACTGAGATGACTGCCGCGTCTGAAAGCAAGCACATGATGATGCTGGCCTTCTCTGCTGCCTCCTCGATCGAGAAGAGGGTCTTGCCCGGTACCCAGCCATCGGCAATGGCCTTGTCAAAGGTCTTGCCTGCCCTCTGACCTACGATGACATTGAATCCATTGTCTCGCAAGTTCAACGACTGACCTGGGCCCTGTACACCATAGCCGATTACTGCAATGGTCTCGTTCTTCAAGACTTCCTGCGCCTTAGACAGCGGGAACTCCTCGCGCGTCATCACCTCTTCGATGACTCCGCCAAAATTCATCTTTGCCATTTTCTTTTCTATATGGTTTTATTGTTTTCTTTTATGTCTGTTTCTTTTCTTACTTCATCTCCGCCCCGCCAGATAGCGCCTTCCGCTCCCTGACTTCCTGCATCTCGAGGAACCGGCTGACGCGCTCCGCCGTCGACTTCGTGATAGCTACGCGACCCGAACGCACGAACTGCAGCACTCCGTAGCTCGACAAGTCCTCATACAGTCTCTGCGTGTCGTCGCAATGCCCCGTCTTCTGGATGACGGTGTACGTCCTGTTGATCTCCAGCACCTGTGCATTGTGCCTCCTGATGAGCGCCTCGAAGTCCGGACTCTCGAGGATGTTGTCGGTCTGGACTTTATATAGCGCGACCTCCTGATATATGATCTCGTCGTCGGTGTAATAGAACGCCTTCAAGACGTCGATGCGCTTCTCGATGGCCTTGACGACGGCCTCTATCAGCCTCTGCGTCGTCCTGCACGCTATCGTGAACTTGTGGACTCCCTCCAATGCCGACGAGGATACGGTCAAGCTCCAGATGTTGAGGTTACGCCTCGTGAAGATGATGGAGATCTGGTTCAGTATGCCGACCTCGTTCTCTGTATATACGGTGACGGTGTATAGTCTCTCTTGTTCCATTGTCTTTCCCCTCCTTATGCTTTATACCAGTCCTTCTCGTTCAACATTATCTCCGATACGCCCTTGCCCGGCGGTATCATCGGGAAGACGTTGTCCATCTCCTCGACATGGACCTCGAGCAGGTATGGCTCGTCGACGTTCTTGAGCATGTCCCTGACTGCCTCTCCGAGGTCCTCCCTCTTCTCGACTCGCCTATGCGCTATGCCATACGCCTCCGCCAACTTCATGAAGTCGGGGTTGACAAGCCGAGTGAACGAATACCGCGCACCGAAGAACAGCTCCTGCCACTGTCTGACGTTGCCCAGCCAGTTGTTGTTCAGGAGGATGATCTTGACGCCTGCACCCTCCTGCATGATGGTCCCGAGCTCCTGCTCTGTCATCTGCAGTCCTCCGTCTCCGGTGAAGAAGCAGACCTGCCTCTTGGGACATGCTATCTTCGCTCCGACAGCCGCCGGTAGCCCGAATCCCATGGTGCCCAGGCCTCCACTCGTCACGACACTCCTCGTCTTCGCGAACGTCGAGTACCTCGCACTCATCATCTGGTTCTGTCCGACGTCGGTGACGACTATCGCCTCCGACTTGGCCTCCCTCGCGACGGTGCTGATGACTTCGCCCATCGTGATATGCCCCGTCTCGGGATTCGTCTCGCCCTTGCTGACAAGCTCTATCTCGTCTTTGTTGCACTTGTCGAACTCTGCCTCCCACGCGTCATGCCGCGCCGGGTTCACGAGCTCGGTCAGCCGTGCCAGTGCCTGACGTGCGTCTGCATGTATGCCTATCTCGACCGGTACTATCTTCCCGATCTCTGCCTTGTCGATGTCTATGTGGATTATCTTGGCCTGCCTTGCGTAGGTCTCGACCGGCCCCGTCACTCTGTCGTCGAACCTCATGCCGACGGCTATCATGACGTCACACTCGTTGGTCTTGATGTTCGGACCTATGTTGCCGTGCATTCCGAGCATTCCTTTGTAATGCGGATTGTCACTCGGCAGTGCGCTGAGTCCCAGCAATGTGGATGCCGCCGGTATGCCCGCCTTGTCGATGAAGGCAGCAAGCTCCGCCTCCGCCCGCGAGAGGATTATGCCTTGCCCATAGACGACCAGCGGACGCTTGGCATTGTTCAGCAACGCCGCAGCTCTCCTCAGCTTGTCGTCGTCGAGATCCGGCATCGGGAGGTAGCTCCTGATGAAACGGACTGGCTTGTAGTTGAACGTCGCCTTGCCGACCTGCGCATTCTTCGCGAAGTCGAGGACTACTGGCCCGGGGCGACCGGTGTGAGCTATGTAGAAGGCCCGCGCGACAGCCCATGCCACGTCCTCTGCCCTCCGTATCTGATAGCTCCACTTGGTGATCGGGAGCGTCATGCCGAGGACGTCGGTCTCCTGGAAGGCATCGGTGCCGAGAAGGCTCGCTCCGACCTGCCCGCTTATGACGACGAGTGGCGTCGAGTCGAGCATGGCGTCCGCTATGCCCGTGATGGCATTCGTCGCGCCCGGACCACTGGTCACGATGGCGACTCCCGTCTGCCCACTGACCCTCGCAAAGCCCTGAGCAGCATGGACCGCCCCCTGCTCATGACGGACGAGGATGTGTCGTATCTGGTCTTTGAAGTCGTATATCTTGTCGTAGACTGGCATTATCGCCCCACCGGGGTACCCGAACACCGTCTTTACGCCCTCGGCTACGAGCGACCGTAGCAGGATCTCCCCGCCCGTCATCTCCGCCTTGGCTGTCTGCTGGTTGTCTGCCATGTTCTATTCTGTTTCTTTTCTTTTTCCTGCTATTCTATGACGCGCGCTGCTCCCTTGTCTGCCGAGCTGACCATCGCCGCGTATGCCTTCAGCGCCTTGCTGACCTCCCTCTGACGTACTGGCGGTGTGAACGCCTTCTTGCCACGCTTCATCTCCTCCTCACGCCTTGCCGCCAGCTGCTCGTCGGTCAGGCGGACGCTGATGCTCCTGTTCGGGATGTCGATGTCGATGATGTCGCCGTCCCTGACGAGCCCGATGTTGCCGCCCGCTGCCGCCTCCGGAGAGATATGGCCTATCGAGAGGCCCGACGTGCCGCCCGAGAATCGTCCGTCGGTTATCAATGCGCACTCCTTGCCGAGATGCATGCTCTTGATGTACGACGTCGGATACAGCATCTCCTGCATGCCCGGACCTCCTCGCGGTCCCTCGTAGGCGATGACGACGACGTCACCACTCTTGACCTTCCCGCCGAGGATGCCCTCACATGCCGCCTCCTGCGAGTCGAAGACCTTCGCCGGTCCCGAGAACTTCCATATCTTCTCATCGACTCCCGCCGTCTTGATGACGCAACCGTCCAGTGCGATGTTGCCGAAGAGGACTCCGAGTCCACCGTCCTTTGTATATGCGTGCTGCAAGTCCCTGATGCAACCGTTCTCCCTGTCTGTGTCGAACTCCTGATAATAGGTGTTCTGAGCTCCGAGCTGTATGCAGAACTTGCCGCCCGGCGCCGCCTTGTACTTTGTCTTTGCGCTTACTGTCGCCTTAGGGCTGAGTATGCAGTACTGCTCGATGGCCTGCGCCAGCGTCAGCCCATCTACTCTCTTCAGGCTGGTGTTGAGCAGCCCGCCTTTCGCCAGCTCGTTCATGATGCCGATGACACCACCGGCCCTGTTGACGTCCTGTATGTGATACTTCTGCGTGTTCGGCGCGACCTTGCAGATGCACGGGACCTTCCTGCTCAATGCGTCGATGTCCGCCATCTTGAAATCTACCTGTCCCTCGAAGGCTACCGCCAGCAGGTGGAGTACGGTGTTCGTCGAGCCGCCCATCGCGATGTCGAGTGTCATGGCGTTCAGGAAGGCCTCCCTCGTGGCTATGCTCCTCGGCAATACGCTGGTGTCGCCGTCCCTGTAATACTTATATGCGTTGTCGACGATCTGCCTCGCCGCGTCTGCAAAGAGCTGCTTCCTCTTCTCGTGGGTGGCGACGATCGTGCCATTGCCCGGCAACGAGAGGCCTATCGCCTCCGTCAGGCAGTTCATGGAGTTCGCCGTGAACATGCCCGAGCAGGATCCGCACGTCGGACATGCGCTCTGCTCGATCTTCGCGACGTCCTCGTCCGAGACCGACGTGTCGGCACTCTTTACCATCGCGTCTATCAGGTCGAGCTTATGCTCGCCCATGACTCCCGCCTCCATAGGACCTCCCGAACAGAACACTGTCGGGATGTTGAGCCTCATGGCTGCTATCAGCATGCCCGGAGTTATCTTGTCGCAGTTCGAGATGCAGATCATCGCGTCAGCCTTGTGTGCGTTGACCATGTACTCGACGCTGTCCGCTATGACGTCGCGGCTCGGGAGCGAGTAGAGCATTCCGTCATGCCCCATCGCTATGCCGTCGTCAACAGCTATGGTGTTGAACTCCGCCGCATAGCAGCCCCTCTTCTCTATCTCGCTCTTGACGTACTGACCGATCTCGTGCAGATGCGTATGTCCCGGCACGAACTGTGTGAAGCTGTTCACGATGGCGATGACTGGCTTACCAAGCATCTCCCTTTTCATTCCGTTGGCTACCCATAGCGCCCTGGCTCCTGCCATTCGCCTGCCCTCGGTTGTGGCAGCACTCCTCAGTGCCACCTTGTACGCTGTCTTTGCTTCACTGTTTGCCATGTCTGTGAGCGATATTTTGTTTTTACTTTTCTCTTTTCTCAACTCAAGCTATAAATGAAAAGCCCCTCTCTTTCCGAGAAGGGCTTGCGTATGGTCTTCTTCATTTGCATACTCTCACCGCTTCTCATGGCTGCGCCACAAGAATAATCACTCGAAGAGTAAGTAGAAGTGTACTGTTCATTCATTGCTTGTTTTTCGGCTGCAAATATAGAAATTTTCCTCTTACCAAAAAGAACTCAATCGAGAAATTGGGTGAAATACGTAATAACTTGGTTAATATTTCTTAATTTGCCGTTTTTGGCACTACGTTTTACGCAACTTCCCATACCAAATGAGCATTCTTTCTGTAAAATCACCCTCCAGCAGATACCTCCGTTCCTCCCCCTGACGCCCCCTCTGACAATGTCCCCTGTGTTTTCCTGATTTAGGTTGACTCAGGTTTATAGATTATTACTAGTCTAGGTTGACTGTTTTATGGCTATTCCTGATATTGGTTTACCATTGAGTCTTATCACTGTCTGGGGTTGACTGGAGGCCGGAGGCCGGAAGGAGACCCCAGACAGTGGCCCAAAGGTAAAGTTTTTTCAGCATTATCCACGCCCTCCATGTTCTTTATCGCCAGAAGTCGATAGCTGGTCCATCTCATGTCCCTGTCACCAGAGGCTTCGATCATGTCGGAAGGCACAGCCATGCCGATACTCAGATGAGGTCGCCTCTTGTTGTAGAAGTTGACAGCCATGGCCACGGCGTCGACGACTTCGCCGATGCTGGTAAACGTCTTGTCCTTGAGCAGCTCGTTCTTCATGGTGTTGTTGATCCGTTCCGCCTGGGCATTGTCCTTTGGGTCACCAGATTCAGTCATGCTGATTCGTATGCCCCGTTCCCTTAGTGCTTCCACGTGCTCCCTGCTGGCATACTGGCAGCCGCGATCGGAGTGATGGATCAGGTCTACTTCCTTGCCATCCAGACGTCGCAGGGACATTCTCAAGGCCTCCATGGGATAGGTGGTGTCAAGCGTCGGCCCGACGCTCCAGCCCACAATCTCCTCCGTATATGAGTCCAAGATCAAGGACAGATAGCAGAAGTGGTAATGGACGGCGTCGTCCATGATGACTATGTAGGTGATGTTGCTCACCCATAGTCTGTTAGCCCTGTCCGGTATGTAACTCTTGATAAGGTTCGGATAGGTGGGAAGCCCGTGTGTGGAGTCGGTCGTCCTGGGCTTGCGCACCCTGCGCCGGACCTTCAGGTTATTCTCGTCTAGTATTCGGCAGAATCTGTCTCGTCCTATCGGGCTGTCACATCCGAGCTCTCTCATGTACATGTACCAGAGTTTTGTGCCGCCGATGCCAGGGTCCTGCTTGCGCACATCCCTGATGTACTGCAGCGCGAACTCCTCCCTGGCCGCCTTGGCAAGGGCGGCATCCTCGTCATACTGGTAATATGCCTGCTTGCTTACGCCAAACAACTCGCAAAGGATCTGGACACGATGGCGACCACGATCCCTTGCGTGCAAGTCTCCTATTGTTTGGCGCCAGATTTTTTTCGTATCGAGATCCCGAACTTAGCCTCTGCCAACTTGATCATCTCGTCGTACGCCTCGGACTTGATCTCCGCGCGTAGAAGTAGCGCCTCCATTTGCTTGATTCGCTCCAGAAGCTTGGCGCTGTCGTCGGCAGCGGCCTTGGATTGCTGTGGTTTCTGTGGCTTGCTCATGTCGTCCTCTCTATAGATCTTTCCTTTTTCTCTTGCAAAGATAGCAATCCATCTTGATGCCGTTGTATGGCCGACCGGCAGCACCTTCGCAATCCGGTTTTCGCCATAGCCTTCCTCGTAGTAGAGGCGGATTACTTCGTCGAAGAACGCAAGCTGTTTCTCTGTTCGTAATTGATACATCGTTAACTCTTTCTTGCGAGTCAACTTTTTTCAGGATAATACATCCTCCCCCGCAAGCCTCGCTGCTGACCCTTCATCCCCCTCTGCGAAGACCTCTTCCTACCTTCCCTGCACCCTCCCGTAGTTAGCCCTCTGTTAGCCCTGTCTACTCCCTCGATTTCCTTCCCTTCACCACCATCTCCCCTATCCGTGATTCACTTAATTCTACGACCGTACCTATATGCTGCCATATTTCTTTTTACCTTTGTTACAACTAAATGTAATTGACACCAGCACCAAATGAAAACTCTTTTCAAAGTCCTCCGCAACGCCTTCGCGGTCTTCGGCATCCTCTTCCTCGCATTCCTCGCATTCTTCTACTACGTCTGTGAGAACTACGACGTCAGCGTCAATATCACAGAACTTCACAGTGACAAGAACAAGGTCATGATTGGCCGTCTGACCTCAGCCAAGCCGTTCGTCTCCGACACCACATCTGTCTCTATGCATGTCGTTCGCGACACCGCACGCGCTCGCGAGATCCGAGAGTTCTTCAACCTCGACTCTATATGCGCCGGCTCGCTGTCTACTTGGGACAAGTCACTCAAGATCGGCGGCTTCGTCGCCTCTCACATCCCTCACGCCAATCAGACTGTCGCTCCCAAGCGACGCAACGCTATCGACCTCTGGAAATACACTAAGGAAGTCGAACCGGCCTTCAACTGCCGCCTCCACAGCATCCTCACCTTCGAACTTCTTCTCGCTGCCGACATCAAGGCCCGCTTCGTCACCTGCTACCCGCAGGACTCGACCGACAACGATTGCCACGTTGTCAACGAGGTATGGCTCCCAGAACTCAACAAATGGGCCATGCTCGACACCGATATGGGTGCCAACTTCGTCACCGACTCGCTCGGCACGCCTCTCTCGCTCCTCGAAATGCGCAACAACTACATCAACGACGTCGACATGTTCTTCCACCCTGGCCTCGCCATCGTTCCGAACAACAACAAAAACGTTTACTACTACTCCTACATGGCCAAGAACACCTACTGGCTCGCCTGCTGGGAGCACCTCGCCTTCTTCCGCGAAGACCTCCCCTACACTGACTCCATCCCCTTCGCCAACAACCGCTACATCAACCTTGTCCCTCCTGGCTTCCAGCCTTTCCACACCTTCTCTGATGTCGTCACGACCGACGCCGACAAGTTCTACAACTACTAACACATTCCCCCACCTCTCTCTTCGTCGGAGTTGTTCATAGCTGCTGCTTTTCTCTTCCTATGATGTCGCTCGTCCGATACCTCCCCGCCCTCTTCACCTCCCTTGTCTGGGGGACGACCTTCGTGGCACATCCAAAGTTGTCCTCTCTGCTGGCGTGACACCTCTCCAGCTGATGTTCGCACGCTTCTGCCTTGGCTATGTCGCCCTCTGTGTCCTCTCCGTCGCCGCTAGGCGACCTCTCTGTGTCTCCGTGCCCTCTGTGTGAGGCTTAAAAAAAAACACGTGTCTCCGACGACTCCGACCCTCCGACAATTGCTAATTCCTCATTCCTAATTGAATTGCCCCCTCCGCTTCCTCCGCTTCCTCCGACCATTGCCAATTCCTCATTCCTCATTGTTCAACCTTCCACCGCCCTACCGTCATCGTCTCCTGCTCAAACTCTACCCCTACCTTCACGACCTTCCTTCCTTCAGCCTTATATGGCAAATAGTATCCCCTACCATTATCGCGGGGATTACTAAAAACTTGATTTTTCCAGGCGCTCGATTCATCAAAACCGGAGTTTACTGAAGTAAATGAGGATTTTGATGATGATGAGCAACGCAGAAATAAGCTGTTTTTAGAAATTTCCGCCAGCGCTGATTCCCCCGTCCCATTAACCTTCAACTCAAACACCCATGTAGTGTCCGCCAGCGTGACGACAACATCCGTCCTTCCTCCCTTGCACTTCACCTGTGTCCTGCAATACACGTTCAGCATCGAGAATATCAAGTACATCGTGTACTCATAAAACCCCTCTGCCGTCGCCGCCTGTGCCAACTTCTTCTTGAACCCCTCGACGTATGGGACTCCCGCCAGGAATGTCTTCATCGACTCCATCGCACAGTCTATGTCGCGCCTCTTCAGCGCCCTCCAGAATGTCAACGCAAAACCCGTCTGTACTGTATCTCCCTTC
>JAFPZF010000056.1 GCA_017417385.1 Bacteroidales bacterium | reverse complement strand
CTGCGCTTGCAGGTCTGCCTCTCTTCATGCTTGTATTATTATAGGTACAAATGTACTTATAATAATTGACATGTGCAAGTGTTAATATGTTAATTTTATGTTATTTATGAATTATAGGTAAAGTTTATGGGAAAACTCAGATTAAAATATCCAGCGCGTCCCCTCCCCCTTCTTCCCTCCTCCCCCTACAAAACGCCAAAAAGGCCTGCAACCCTTTCGGATTGCAGACCTTTCTTCTTTATCTTAGTTCGGTCAGATTCTACATCATGCCGCCCATGCCACCCATGCCCGGTGCTCCGCCCGCTGGCATCTCTGGCTTGTCCTCCTTCTCCTCGACGATGATGCACTCCGTCGTCAGGAACATGCCTGCGATAGATGCTGCATTCTCGAGAGCTACACGCGTCACCTTCGCCGGGTCGATGACACCAGTCTGAAGCAGGTTCTCGAACTTGTCGGTCCTTGCGTTGTAGCCATAGTCGCCCTTGCCGTCCTTGACCTTCTGGACAACTACCGCACCTTCCTTGCCACCGTTGAAGACGATCTGGCGCAGCGGCTCCTCGATGGCCCTACGTACAATGTCGATACCCGTCGTCTCGTCGTCATTCTCACCCTTCATGCCCTCGAGAGCCTCGATTGCACGAATGTATGCGACTCCACCGCCAGGGACGATTCCCTCCTCGACAGCTGCCCTCGTTGCACACAATGCGTCGTCGACACGGTCCTTCTTCTCCTTCATCTCGACCTCCGTAGCCGCACCGACATACAGGACTGCAACGCCGCCTGCTATCTTCGCAAGCCTCTCATGCAGCTTCTCCCTGTCGTAGTCGCTCTTCGTGTTTGCTATCTGAGCCTTGATCTGGGCTGCCCTCTCCTTGATAGCCTCCTTGTCACCCTTGCCGTTGACAATCGTCGTGTTGTCCTTCGTGATGGAGACCTTCTCTGCCTTGCCGAGCATCTGGAGCTGTGCATTCTCGAGCTTCAGGCCGGTCTCCTCAGAGATGACCGTGCCACCCGTCAGGATTGCGATATCCTGGAGCATCTCCTTCCTCCTGTCGCCGAAGCCCGGAGCCTTGACGGCTGCCACCTTCAACGAGCCTCTCAGCCTGTTGACGACAAGCGTAGCCAATGCCTCGCCATCGACATCCTCTGCGATGATCAGCAGTGGACGACCCGTCTGTGCTGCCTGCTCGAGGATCGGGAGCAAGTCCTTCATCGTCGAGATCTTCTTGTCATAGATCAAGATGAATGGTGAGTCGAGGTCTGCCTCCATCTTCTCCGTGTTCGTGACGAAGTACGGAGAGATGTAGCCCCTGTCGAACTGCATGCCCTCGACGACCTCTACTGTCGTCTCAGTGCCCTTTGCCTCCTCGACGGTGATGACACCTTCCTTGCCGACCTTGCCCATCGCCTCTGCTATGAGCTTGCCGATCTCGTTATCGTTGTTTGCTGATATCGTCGCTACCTGCTCGATCTTCTCGTTGCTGTTGTCGATCTCCTGAGCCTGGCTCTTGATGTTCTCGACGACCTTTGCTACCGCCTTGTCGATACCCCTCTTGAGGTCCATCGGGTTAGCACCTGCCGTGACATTCTTGATGCCAGTGTTGACTATCGCCTGTGCGAGGACTGTTGCCGTCGTCGTGCCGTCTCCTGCGTCGTCACCGGTCTTGGATGCTACCTCCTTGACCATCTGCGCGCCGAGGTTTGCGTACGAGTCAGACAACTCAACCTCCTTTGCTACCGATACGCCGTCCTTCGTGATGTGCGGCGCACCAAACTTCCTCTCGATGACTACATTCCTGCCCTTCGGACCAAGCGTCACCTTTACTGCGTCTGCCAACTGGTCTACACCCTTCTTCAGCAGCTCCCTAGCCTCTGTATTGAATTTTATCGACTTTGCCATTTCTTTTTCCTCCAGTGTTTTTATTTATTCCGACGTGTCACGAACTATGCAATGTATAGGACGTCACTCTGATTGATCAGGAGGTAATCCTCTCCGTCTATCTGAAGCTCCGTGCCACTGTACTTGCCGTAGAGAACTACGTCTCCCTCCTTGACCTCGACCGTCTCGTCCTTCTTCGCTGCGCCTACGAGGACTACCGTGCCCTTCAACGGCTTCTCCTTCGCGCTGTCCGGAATGATGATCCCGCTCGCCGTCTTCGTCTCAGCCTCTACGGGCTTAACCAGCAACTTGCCAGCTATGACCCTGCCTTTCAACTGTGCCATTTTTCTATTCTATTTTGTTTTTCTATTATTCTTATCCTTTCGCCCGCCCGGCTCTCGCCGGCAGACGCCCTCTTCTTCTCACAATTTGTGCCAAATCCTCACTTATGCCGTTTTGTCAGACCACGCCCGCCCCCTTGTCACACTTTTTGCAATATTGTCATAATTCCACCCCTTCCCTCTCCGCCACTCCCACCTTTCTCTGCCACGTCTCCACTTCCTCCAGTTCCCCGCCTCTTTCCTCCATTCTCTGCCACTCCTCCACTCACTCCCCGCCCTCCGACAATTCCGACACTTCCGACAACTCCGACTATTCCGACGACTCCGACCCAATTGCTAATTCCTCATTCCTAATTCCTCATTCCTCATTGCTCTGTGTCCTCCTCGCGAGCGCCAGCTCGCCTCTGTGTTCTAAAAAACTCTGTGCCTCTGTGCCCTCTGTGTGAGGCCTAAAAACTCCTCCGACCCCTCCGACCCTTCCGAGGTTGAGCGGGGATTTGTAATCCCGCTCCATGGAGTATAAGCATCTGTGATGCGCTTGTCTTCCAACCATCCTCCCGACCCCTCCGACCCAATTGCTAATTCCTCATTCCTAATTCCTCATTCCTAATTGCTCTGTGCCCTCCTCGCGAGCGCCAGCTCGCCTCTGTGTTCTAAAAAGCTCTGTGCCTCTGTGCCCTCTGTGTGAGGCCTTAAAACTCCTCCGCCCCTTCCGACGACTCCGACCCCTCCGACGACTCCGACGACTCCGACGACTCCGAAAAATAACAATCCGCCGCCGCACCCTTCCAGGCGCGACGGCGGCTATTACCGATTCCCTACTATGGAAATCTACTTCACAATTACTAACTTCCCATCAACAACATTCACTCCCCTCTGCGGCTTAGCGAGCTTCACGCCGCTCAGGTTATAAATGCCACCCTTCTTGCTGCCCTCAGCCACGACATCCTTGACACCCGTGACGACAGGCTTCGTTATCGTTATCGTCCAACGCAAGTCGCCCAGCAAGATCTCCGGCACCTCAACTCCCTCGCCCAGCGTCAGCTCGCCGTTGAAGTCGCCATTGTCTGCATCCGTGAACGCTACGACACCTGCTACCGTGCCCGTTATCGGCTCGTCAGCATCTCCCGTCACCTCGCTTGTGCTCGTATCTTCGCCTTCAAAGTTGAAGACATTGTTCTTGATAGTCCACGTCGGGTTCGTTCCGCCCTGACCACCATTCATGCCCTTGATTGTCTGACCACTCTTGCCACAGTTCACGAAGATGTTGTCCTCGACATCATATACCATCCACGTCTGATTTGACGAACGATGCGAGAAGAAGTTCTTGCCCTTCGCCAAGTTGTACATCGTGTTACCACCGAACCAGAACGTCTGCGTCAAGTCTGCTCCAGCATCCGTCATCTTCTGAGCACTCTGCGAACTGTAGAACGACTTCGTCGTCGCCGTAGCTGCCCAGAACGTCGAGTTACTTACAAATACGTTCGCCACGCTGCCCTTCGTGAAGTCTATCGTCGTCACGTCCGCCGTGAGCTCCGCATTGACGTTGTCTATCTCGAGGCTCTCTATGAGGTAGTTCTTGCATGGACTTGCGAAGAGAGCCTTCCCGAGGTTCTTGATCGTGACGTCCTTTATCTCGTAGTGCTCTATCGTCGTCCACTCCGTCGGATTCTCTACCGCCACGAGCGTCGTCATCGCCCCCTCGAGCGCCGACGCGTCAACCGTCGCCCCATGACCCCAGATATACAGGTTCGCCGGCGCTGCTATACTCCCGCTGATGGTGTACTCTCCACCCTTCGTGAGCTCGATGTATATGTCCTTAACTAACTTGCCCTCTTCTGCTGCCATGAGTGCCGTGTAGATGTCTGCTCCTCTCTCCGGTGCTATGTGGATGTCCTCCGGAACTGGCGCCAGCTCCTGATACCTCGCCTCCGCCGCCTCCAGCATCGCATAGTTCTCTACCAATCCCTTCTGCGTCTCCGTCAGCGCGTCATATCCCGTCCTCGCGTCGTCTATCTTCGCCTTGCACTCCGCCGTGTACTCTACTGCCGTGCCGATGGCGTATATCTTCGCCTCGACCTCGTCTGCCTTTATCTGGTCAACCTCATCCTGAGTGTAGTACTCGACTTCCAGCTCCACGTCATATCCAGGCATCTCGCTGAGTGTCCACTCCGTCCCGTTCTCCGTCGTCAACTCGATTGGATCCGGCTCCGGCTCCTCCGAGGCTCCATTCGGTTCTCCTACTGTAGGCTCCTCTGCCGATGTAAACGACTCTACAAACGTAACCGTTGCTCCTCCAAACACCTGACTGGCATTCTCTGCTGTCAAATCTTCCGTCTTCTCTTCCGTCCTGGTGTAGTCCGTCCCTTCTACGAGATTTCTCCCTTCATACTCCCAGAACATGGACTCCTCTCCATCTCTAGCCATATCGTCATACAAATCCTGCTTCTCAGGATCTGTAAATGCATAACCACTCGGCGTGTGTAGTTTAGCTCCTTTGAGGATGCTCACTGTGCTGCCTTCCTCCAGATTGCTGAACAATCCCTTATCAAAAGTGATCGGCTCTTCCGTCTGAAAGACTATGTTTAGCGAACCTTTATAATAATTATAGATAGGTTCATTCCCTATGGCAGCGATAGATGGCGCCGTGATGGTGAAGTTCTGAGTACTACCATTGCCCCAATAGAAGAATGCTCCACTGGCAATAGTCAGAGGCACCGTGGTCTTGACCTCCACATCCGTCAATGACATAGGGTCTGTGTGATAAAACATGCCTTTACCCAGCTTGCTGATTGCGCAATCATCTGCAAAGACGATCTTCTTCACTTGACCCGAATAGCCTCCAGTAGTAAGATGCAAACGCACCCTCCGGCACAGCTCCCGTGCCACTGATGGTCAGCGTCCCCTCGTCATCAAGGGTGTACGAGATGTCCCCCTTCGTGCCGCTGTCGACGACCGGGATCACTGTCGTCGTCCCGCTCGCCTTCTTCACCGCCTTCACGCCCTTCACCATCTTGTCGCCAGAGTACGTGGCGGTGATAGCCGTCTTCTCTGCTACTCCCGTGGTCGTAGCCTCCGCCGGCGTGATCTCCCACTTGTCTGCATCCTCGGTGCCATCCTTCAAACTCACCTTGTAGGTCTGAGCCACTGTGCCCGTCACCACTGCCCCGAGTAGCACGAACATCGTAAGTAACTTCTTCCTCATATTGTTATCGTATTAAGAATTGTTGTTCTCTTGATTAAAGCAGATAGCGGCGCTTCACGGCCTACCTCGCCGCAAAGCACCGCCATCCTCTGGTTCTATCTTGTACTCCGCTTATTTCTACTCCTTCCTCCGCCAGCAGCCAGAGAGGGATGATAATCAAGTAGTTACGCACATCATTACGCCTACTCTCTCTCTCCGTCCGTTTCCTCGTATCCATATCGTCTCCGTTTGTTCTTTTCTTCAGTATACGACCATCTTAAAATAATAGTTACATTTTTAATCACATATTTCAACCTTCCGTTGCATATAATCACCCCTCTCTTCCCGTCCTCTCTTTCCTTCGTCTCTTTTCTTCCTTTCTTCCACTCCTCTTCACCCTCTCCGTTCTCCAAACCCCCGTTCGGCGTAGGCTCCAGCCTACGTCTTTGCCCCCCCCCGACCCTTCCGACAACTCCGACAACTCCGACGACTCTGACGACTCCGACAACTCCGACGACTCTGACGACTCCGACGACTCTGACGACTCTGACGACTCCGACAACTCTGACGACTCCGACGACTCCGACAACTCCGACAACTCTGACGACTCCGACAACTCTGACGACTCCGACGACTCTGACGACTCCGACCCCTCCGCCGCCCGACCATTCCTAATTCCTCGTTCCTAATTCCTCATTGCTCCTTCCTCTGTGTCCTCCCTCCGCCGAAGGCGACCTCTGCGTTCTCCCCGTCGCCGTCAGGCGACCCCTCCGTGTCCTCCGTGCTCTCTGTGTGATGCCTAAAAATTCCTCATTCCTCATTCCCAATTCCTAATTGAATCGCACCACATAAAAAAATGAGGCAGACGTCTTGCAACGCCTGCCCCACATGAGTTTGCTAAGTCTAAATTACTTCGCGATGACACGTGCCATCTCGAGGCACTTGTTAGAGTAACCCCACTCGTTGTCGTACCAAGATACGACCTTGACGAACGTCGGGTCAAGCTGGATACCAGCCTTGACGTCGAAGATCGAAGTGCGTGGGTCGTTACGGAAGTCCGTAGATACGACTGCCTCGTCCGTGTAGCCGAGTACACCCTTCAACTCACCCTCGCTAGCCTTCTTCATAGCCTCGCAGATTGCCTCATACGTAGCCGGCTTCTCGAGCTCAACTGTCAAGTCTACTACAGAAACGTCAGATGTCGGGACACGCATTGACATACCCGTCAACTTGCCGTTCAGGACAGGAAGAACCTTGCCTACTGCCTTTGCAGCACCCGTAGAAGATGGGATGATGTTCTCGAGGATGCCACGGCCACCACGCCAATCCTTCTTTGAAGGACCGTCAACTGTCTTCTGCGTTGCAGTTGCTGCGTGTACAGTCGTCATAAGACCCCTCTTGATACCAAACGTGTCGTTCAACACCTTAGAGATAGGTGCCAAGCAGTTCGTCGTACAAGATGCGTTAGAGATGATCTTCTCACCGTTGTAGCTCTTGTGGTTGACACCGTATACGAACATCGGAGTTGCGTCCTTTGCAGGTGCACTCATGATGACCTTCTTCGCACCAGCCTTGATGTGTGCCTCTGCGAGCTCTGCTGTCAAGAAGAAGCCCGTCGACTCGATGACTACGTCTACACCAAGTGCACCCCAGGTGATGTTTGCAGGATCCTTCTCTGCGAAGACCTGTATCTTGTTGCCATCGACGATCATGAAGTTGCCCTCAACCTTGATCTCGTGATTGAAATGTCCGTGTACAGAGTCATACTTCAACATGTATGCGAGGTAATCTGCATCCAGCAAGTCGTTGATGCCTACTACCTGAATGTCCTTGCCGAAGTTCTCGACTGCTGCACGGAATACCATGCGGCCAATACGGCCGAAGCCGTTGATACCAACCTTAATCATTGCTATCTTCTGTTATTTAGAATAGTTATTAGTTCCTTTTTTAATGTTTAGGGGAGTTCTAGAAATTAGATTTTTCAAGGCGCACAAAGCGTTGAACACCGGAGTGTGCTGAAGCACATGAGGATTTCAACGTCTGAAGGGTCAACATTCCGATTAAGCGAGAGAAATGGAGCTTGCTCCAATTTCTGAGCGTGAGGAATGTAGGCAACGCCAACGTGGAAAAAGCAATTTATAGAAGTTCCCGTTATTGACAAAACAAAAGGGATACAACCGCCTCACCGCTGCTCCCCCTCCTCAGTCCGTCCCTACGCCAGGTTTACCACCTCAACGTTAGACTCTACCTGCCCGTAAGCAGGACACTCCTTCGTGTTCCCGCAGGACGTCATCAGCAAACCGCTGACAAACACTCCAGCAAACAATATTATAAGACTCTTCATAAGCTCCTTTCTTTTTCGTGTCGCTAATTTAGCTAATAATATTTATATATCACGCAACCTGACGATTATTTAACAAAATGAAAGACTTCCGGCTCCCCTCGATTCGACCGCCATCTCTACCTGACAGTACCCGAACCTGTACTTCTTCTTCCGTGTCATCGTCCCGCATGACGCCAAGACCGTACTCAGCACCACACAGACAACTGCTATCACTATCCGTCTACCTTTCATCGCTTTCATCTCTCTCTGTCTTTATGCGTACATCGACTCCCTCTTCGCCTTGATGGCCTCGTCCTGCATGTACTCCTCGAAGTCCATGTACTTGTCGATCGTACCGTTCGGCGTGATCTCGATAACCCTGTTGCAGACCGACCTGATGAACTCATGGTCATGAGACGTCATCAAGATGTTCCCAGGATATGCCTTCATGTTGTTGTTGAACGCCTGAATCGACTCCATGTCAAGATGGTTCGTCGGATGATCCAGCATCACGACGTTCGGATTCGAGAGCATCATCTTAGCTATCATGCACCTCATCTTCTCACCTCCCGACAAGACGTCACACGTCTTCTTGATGTCCTCGCCCGAGAATAGCATCTTGCCCAGATACTGCCTCAGGAAGAAATCCTCCGTGTTCGGCGAGAACTGTGCCAGCCAGTTCGTCAAGTCGAGCTTCGTCTTGAAGAACTCCGTGTTGTCTAGCGGCAAGTATGCCTTCGTGATCGTCGTGCCCCAGCTTGCCGTGCCCGACGTCGGTTCCAGCTCCCCAGCCATTATCTTGAATAGCGCCGTAGTAGCCCTGACGTCATGACTCAGCAACGCTATCTTGTCATTCTTCTCGACGCTGAACGAGATGTCCGAGAACAACTTCGTTCCGTCCTCCATGACATACTCGAGATTCTTCACCTCGAGCACCTTGTCGCCCGCAGGCCTCTCCGGCGTGAATATGATGCCCGGATAACGCCTCGTCGATGGCGTGATCTCCTCGATGTTCAGCTTCTCCAGCATCTTCTTCCTGCTCGTCGTCTGCTTGCTCTTCGCTACGTTGGCCGAGAATCGAGAGATGAACTCCATGAGCTCCTTCCTCTTCTCCTCCGCCTTCTTGTTCTGCGCCGCCTGCTGACGGAGCGCCAACTGGCTACTCTCATACCAGAACGTGTAGTTGCCAGAGAACATCCTTATCTTGTTATAGTCGATATCGACTATGTCCGTACATACGTTGTCCAGGAAGTGACGGTCGTGAGATACGACGATGACTGTGTTCGGGAAGTTCGCCAGATAGTCCTCCAGCCACAGCACTGTGTCAAGGTCAAGGTCGTTCGTTGGCTCGTCCAGCAGCAAGTTGTCCGGATTGCCAAACAACGCCTGAGCAAGCAGCACCTTCACCTTCTGCTTACCAGAGAGATCCTTCATCATCTGACCATGCAAGTCCTCCTTGATGCCCAGTCCACTCAGCAACGTCGCCGCGTCACTCTCCGCATTCCATCCGTCCATCTCCGCAAACTCCTCCTCGAGCTTCGCCAACACGACTCCGTCCTCGTCATTGAAATCCGGCTTCGCATACAGCTCGTTCTTCTTCTGCATGATCTCCCACAACTTCTTGTGTCCGATCAAGACGGTGTCAAGAACTGTGTACTCGTCAAATGCAAAGTGGTTCTGTACCAACACAGAGAGTCGCTCGCCCGGCGCCATCTCGACATGTCCCTTCGTCGAGTCAAGCTCCCCAGACAAGATCTTCAGGAACGTCGACTTCCCAGCCCCATTCGCTCCTATCACTCCATAGCAGTTCCCCGGAGTGAACTTCAAGTTCACATCCTCGAAAAGCGGCTTCTTGTTAAACTGAATAGCAAGATCTGTAACTGTTATCATCTGTATCTCTTTTACGCCGCAAAGATACGGTTTTATTGTCTAATTTGCAAAATACGCTTTCCCGTCGTCTACTCTCTTCTCTTTCTTCTCAGATTTCTCTACTCTTCACCCACTCCTTCTCCCGGCTCATACATCTGTACTATCTTGTCAATATCTCCTATCGAGAACTCCCATCCTAATATTCTGTCTCGCAGTACTGTATCTCTCTTAAATGTCTCCGCCGCCCTCGCAATGAACGCCTTTCTCTCCTCCGCATCATACTTCCCGTTGTTCCTAACTCCTTGATATATCACCCTTCCGACATTCCCTTCCAGCGCAACATAAACCCGCGTCCCTTTCTCATCCCTGAGCGTGCTGTCCGTCTCAATCCAATACTTCTCCTTCTTTTCAAGAGACATCGCATGCCTCCCCTTCGCCCTAAGATGATATAGACTCGGATTCTCCTTCTCGCAGACCACCAATGTAACTCCCTTTCCTTCCTTCTCCCCCTTCTTCCCCTTATCTCCCTGCCTCTCTTTTCCGGACTTCTCTTTTCTTTCGACATAAACGCTCATCATCCTTATGTCACTCATCGGGCACACCGCTACCTTCTTGTCCTCACTCGCAGCATACAACTCGACGTGTAGCTGACTTGACCGTATCGGCTCCTCTACCCTGCACGTCACGAAATTACCACTTGCAAATTGTACCTCTGCCCGTAGAAGCCGCCCCCTACCCTCCTTCTTGAAGAAGAAAGGCAAGATCGCAAAAGATAGATATACTAATATCTTGACGAGCTTCAACCTCTCGCGCTTCCTGCGCTCTCTCCCCTCGTCTTCAAATATCGTCGCCATGAGATTGGTCTGTACTTCCCGACTGTATTGTACAAAAAAGTAACTCCCCCGAAGCCGTTCCGACCTCGGGGGAGCCTGTTTTAAGTGGCGGCAACCTACTCTCCCACACT
>JAFPZF010000055.1 GCA_017417385.1 Bacteroidales bacterium | reverse complement strand
GTCGGGCTCGCTTCATGCCGTTCCACTCGCCTTCCTCCGCTCGTGGCTCTCTCATCCTCGCTGCAACCCGCTCTTTTCACACTATTTCTCTCCATACGTCTATTTGTTGGAGGCGAGTTGCACTTGCTTCTTGAACCTACATTTTAATTGATTTTGTGACTATTTGGGGTGATAAATGCGTCGGATAGTTGGAAAATTGAATATAAAGGACTAATTTTGCGTCGTTTTTACAACATAATTAATTAAGGTTTTATGAATCAGTACGAAACCGTTTTCATTTTAACTCCCGTTTTGTCTGAGCAGCAGATGAAGGAAGCGGTACAGAAGTACAAGGACCTCATCCTTGGCAACGGAGGCGAGATTGTGAACGAGGAGAGTTGGGGCATGCGCAAGCTTGCGTATCCAATTCAGAAGAAGACGACAGGCTTCTACAACCTGTTTGAGTTCAAGGCAGACCCAAGCTTCGTTTTGAAGTTGGAGACAGAGTTCCGCCGTGACGAGCGTGTTATCCGTTTCTTGACATCGAAGATGGAGAAGTACGCTATCAAGTACAGCGAGACGAGAAGAAAGGCAGTTAAGAACGAAGAAGCAAAGGAGAACTAAGACATGGCACAGTCAGCATCCGAGATCAGGTATCTCACCCCTCCAACAGTAGAGGTCAAGAAGAAGAAGTATTGCCGTTTCAAGAGGAGTGGCATCAAGTACGTCGACTACAAGAACCCGGAGTTCTTGAAGAGATTTCTGAACGAGCAGGGCAAGATTTTGCCTCGCAGACTTACGGGTACGTCGTTGAAGTACCAGCGCAAGGTTGCACAGGCAGTCAAGCGTGCACGTCACCTGGCTCTTCTGCCTTACGTAACCGATTTGATGAAGTAAGACACACAAGAAGGAGGAATTAAGAATGGACATCATACTTAAGACAGACGTAGCAAAGCTCGGTCACAAGGACGACATCATCAGCGTAAAGCCTGGCTATGGTCGCAACTATCTGATACCTAACGGCATCGCAGTTCTCGCTACAGAGTCAGCACGCAAGGAGCTTGCAGAGGTACAGCGTCAGCGTGCACACAAGCAGGCGAAAATCAAGCAGGAGGCTGAGGAGCTTGCAGCACGCATGCAGGGCTTGAGCCTCACGATCGGTGCAAAGGCCAGCTCGACGGGCAAGATATTTGGTTCTGTCAACAGCATTCAGATATCTGAGGCGCTGAAGGCTAAGGGCTTTGACATTGACAGGAAGATCATCCTCGTCAAGGAGGAGGCTGTCAAGGAGCTCGGCAAGTACACTGCACAGGTCAAGCTTCACAGGGAAGTATCTGTCGACGTCGAGTTCGAGGTCGTAGCAGAGTAAACCAAACAATCATCGTTCGGTCGCAAAGGATTGACTTTCCGGAGCAATTTGGGAAGAAAAGGGGCTGAAAGTCGGACGGAGTAACACACTAGAAGACCGGGTTTGCCGAACGGAACAAAGTAATAGTAACGAAGATACTTTTTCAACACACACAACGGGTTCTGCGACGTGAGTTGCAGGATCCGATTTTTTATTGTAAGCAGACCGACATTTTTAGTTTTTTCCTAAATTTGCACGACAAAACTATCAATATGGAAGAGTTTCTAAAGGACTTGCTAAAGAATACGCTCCACTATGGTCAGCTTCTAATAGTAGCAGTCCTCGTACTTGTTGCAGGTCTTTGGATAATAAAGCGTCTCTCGAAGTGGCTTCGGACCATATTAGAGAAGAAGTCCATTGATCCCACACTGACGCCGTTTGTAGTCAGCATGACGAATGTCACGCTCAAAGTCCTTCTGGTAGTCAGTGTCGTCTCGTACGTAGGCATCCCGATGACGAGTTTCGTAGCCATACTTGGAGCGGCGGGACTTGCAGTAGGCATGGCGCTACAGGGGACACTCCAGAATTTTGCAGGCGGAGTAATGCTTCTCCTCTTCCGTCCGTTCAAGGTTGGGGATTTCGTAGAGGTCAAAGGTTATGCTGGGACCGTCAAGGAGATACAGATATTCAGCACGTTGTTGACGACTACAGACAACAAAGTCGTCCTCATCCCCAATGGCAGTATTTCGACAGACACGCTCGTCAACTACAGCAAGATGCCGGAGCGTCGGGTGGACTTGACATTCGGAATAGGATACGAGTGCAGCATAGACGAGGCGTATAGCGCACTTCGGGACGTCATATCGAGGAACGACAAGATACTCAAAGAGCCTGCGGAGCCGTTTATGGCAGTCACTGCATTGGCAGACAGCAGTGTCAATATCGCGGTTCGGTTGTGGGTCAAGAGTGAAGATTACTGGTCAGTCTATTTCTACTTGAACGAGGAAGTCAAGAAGGAGTTTGACCAGAGAGGAATCTCGATACCATATCCACAGAGAAGTATTCACATAAACCAATAATAACTCAAAGATGAAGAAGACACTACTAAGTTTCGCGCTTGCGGCATTGTCATGTGCTTCTATTTCAGCACAGGAGGCGGCTGCGCCGGCGGCAGAGCAGGTGCCAGCCTCGAAGTGGAAGAGGGGACTTTTCACGTCGTTGACCTTCAACCAGATATCGTTGAAGAACTGGGCAGCGGGAGGAAAGAACTCATTCTCTGGAACTTGGATTGGCAACGCATACGCCAACTACAAGAGTGAGATGGCGACGTGGGACAACACCCTCGAGATGGGCTATGGCGTCATGCGCTACAAGGGGGAGGACTATCAGAAGTCGGAAGACAAGATCCACATCTCGTCCATTTACGGATATGATGCGACGCGGCAGAAGCTCTTCTACTCAGGCCTCTTCGACTTCAAGTCGCAGTTTGGCAAGGGCTACAAGTATGGGGCGGACACGACAGTCGTCTCGAAGTGCATGTCTCCAGGCTACATCAGCATATCGGCCGGTATGCTGTACAAGCCGAATGACAAGTTGTCAGTCTATCTCTCACCTATTGCGGGCAGGTTCACGATCGTAGGCGACACGGTGCTCTCGACGACTTACGGTGTCGAGGCTAACGAGCACGTCCGTTCGGAGTTTGGTGCGACAGCAAAGGTGACATATAATCATCCGAACATAGTCAAGAACGTCGATTACTACTTCAGGGGTGACTTCTTTGCAAACTGGAAGGATCATCCGGAGCATATAGACGTAGACATCGAGACGGGACTGAACTTCAAGGTCAACGACTGGTTGACAGCGCTCATCAAGGTCAACCTACTCTTTGACGACGACATAAAGTACAAGGAAGACTATACAGATGAGGACGGCAATCCGGCGGTAAGAATCAGAGGTGCTCGTCTGCAGTGCAAGGAGCTTCTCGGTTTCGGACTCTCGTTCAAGATCGACAAGTAAGCAAGAAAACAGAATCACCAATTAGCGAAGGGCTGCTTGCGCAAAGTGCGAGCAGCCCTTTGCCGTATCAGGTCGGGTCAGAATTCAGCACCTCTCTCCAGCCTCAGTTTATCGCCCGTCATAGGGTGGATGAAGACAATCATATCAGAGTGGAGCATGAGCCTATTGGAGAGCGTCCCATATAGATTATCACCGACGATAGGGCAGCCGAGACCTCTCTTGTCGGCGGCGTGGACACGCAGTTGGTGAGTACGTCCCGTCTTCGGGAAGAAGTGGATGCGGGAGATGCCGTCGGAGGATCTGACGACCTCGAAGCGAGTCGTTGCTGAGAGACCATGAACGAAGTCGACGTGCTGTCTTGGTCGGTCGTTCTCGTCGGCGGACAGAGGCAAGTCGATAACACCGCTTTTTTCGGCAGGAATGCCCTCGACGAGTGCTACGTAACGTTTCAGTATAGAACGGTCCTCAAATTGCCTTTGGATAGCCTTGTGGACCTCACTTGACTTGGCGATGATGAGGAGGCCAGAGGTTGCCATGTCGAGACGATGGACGTAGCCTGGTCCCTCAATGTGGCAGTGGAGCTTAGCCCTTCTCATGAGACTGTCGGCTCCAATAGCCTGACTTGTCGTCGGGAGACCGGCGGGCTTAGACACGACCATCAGCCATTCGTCCTCGTAGACAACCTCGATGTCGTCGCTTTCGGCAGTCTGGAGCGGGTTGGGCATCAGAGGGAGACCCTTCAGCATATAGTTCATCAGCGGTGCGCATTTAGCCTGGCAGGCAGGATAGAACTTACCGTCGATTCTCATAGTATCCTTAGGGCTTCTGCCGACCCAGAATTCAGCCATGCTGACAGGGGTGAAGCCATTTCTAAAAGCATAGTCGAGAAGGCGTGGAGCGCAGCAGTCGCCAGTAGCCGAGGGAGGTGCGGCTCGGTGAGCCATCCTAAAAATATCCCATACAGAGCGGGAGATGCCGTCGGCAGAAGACAGCCTCATCCTGCTGAAGAGCCATCGTTGCAAGACATTCGAGCGCCTTTTTCTCTCGTCGGATAGAGAGTTGATAGAGATCTCGAAGGCGTTGATGCTTTCTCTTGTATGGTCTTCTTCAGCCTTCAGACGAGCCGTCAGGCGTTTCAGTTCAGCCTTTTCGAATTGACTCTGTCGGTCGAGCTCGTCAGCCAGTTCCGGTCGGTCGAGCCTCAGCTGTTGTCTCAGGCGTTTATTCTCCTTAGCGTTACGTTTAGCATCGGACAGCCTTTTCTCATTCTCGTCTTGAAGGTCCTTCAGACGTTCTTTCAGGAGCGAGAGCTTCTCATCGTTCTTGAGGAGGGCGATCTGCCTATTGATCTCACTAATATTCTCTTCTTCAGTCTTGAAGACGCCGCCGGCGATCTCGTAGTCGAGGACAGGGGGAACGAACCAGTCGTGAGACAGCCGTCCGTCTAGAGTCCCCGAAAAGGCGGCGAGAAAGCCCCTTTGACCCATCTTGTTGACCACGACAAGGACGCCGAGCATCTTACCTCTCGAAAGCTCGTCGTGCCATTCGGGGTGTGCATTGACATAGGTTCTAACGCGTCTGGCAGCCTCGACGCAGAAAGAGTCTGGCGTATAGGCGAAAGGGTAGGTGAAGAGAGGTGGGAGCGAAGCGTCGTCCCATTCGCTGACGATGTGAAATACCTCCATGACCTTATTTCAGCACAGAGGTCAGGGCACCGTCGCGGACGTAGGTCGTAATCGTGTCGCCGCTGGATACTTGTCGGACAGAGTTGACAGTTCGTCCGTCGGAGTCAGTCGTTATGCTATAACCTCTGTCGAGGACGCGATTCGGGTCAAGAGCCGCTACTTTGTCTTCGAGGTGCTGAACAGAAGCCTTTTCAGTCGTAATGGCGTTGCTCGTAGCAGCCTTGAGACGACTAATGATATTCTCCAACTTAAACTTCGTCAGCGAGCATTTTGCCTTAGCGGAGACAGACAGCAGGGACGACAGCTGGTCGATTGACGACTTCTTAGACGAGACGATAGAGTCGGCAGCATGGACGAGCCTGTCTTTCAGTTCGTCGAGCAGCAGCAGTAGTTGTTCGTTGTGCTCCGAGATAAACTCAGCCACGGCAGTTGGGGTCTTGAGGGCGGTGTTGGCCACCATGTCGACGACCGAGTGGTCTCTGTCGTGACCGATGCCGGCGATGATAGGCAGGGGGAACTGAGCGACGGCGGAGGCCATGTCGTAGGAGTCGAAGCAGGCCAAGTCCATGCGTGACCCGCCGCCGCGAATAATGACGACGACATCGTAGTCGACATGAGAGTTCATGATAGCCGACAGAGCGTCGATGACACTTCTTTCAGCCTCAGTCCCTTGCATGGCGGCAGGGAAAAGATCCATTCGGTAGGCAATCTCCAGTCCGGCGCCTTTCAGTTGGCTACAGAAGTCGCCGTAGCCGGCTGCTGCGGAAGAGGAGATGACGGCGATACGCTTGATAAGAGTCGGCAAAGGCAGCTCCTTGTTCATCTCCGCAATGCCGTCGGCCACAAGTTGCTTGATGATAGCTCGACGTCTTGCCTCTATTTCGCCGATAGTGAACGAGGGGTCGATCATCAGAATATTGCCGCTCAGGCCGTAAACCTCGTGGAAGGTAGGGGCGATGTAGCAGAGAATCTTCATGCCGGCGGCGAGCCTACAACCAGTAGCCTCCTCGAAGGGAGGGATGATAGAGGCGGCCTGCCGAGCCCATATCGTGCAGCGGAGTTTTGCTACCGGGTTGTCGTTGTCTTCGTTTTTCTGAACTAGCTCCAGATAGAAGTGAGAGCCGAAGCTGCCAGATATCTGAGCAATCTCGGCCTGCACCCATTGCGAGAGGGCTTGAGACTCGATGACGTATCTGATATTGCTACAGAACTGCCAGAGAGTGAGAGGTTCGCCCATAGACTGCGTGCGGAGTTAGACAATCCTATAGAGTCCGTTGCGGATAGCGTAGACCACGAGTGAGGCAGTATTGCCGCAGCCCGTCTTGATCATAATATTGGCCCTATGTTTCTCGACGGTACGCTTGCTGATAAAGAGCTTATCGGCGATATCCTGGTTGCTCAGACCGTTGCATATCTCAGTCAGGACGCCCTGTTCCCTTGCGGACAGTTCGATGTCGATATCCGAGTTAGGCGACTGGAAGACCATTTGCTGGAGGAGTTCCTGAGAGAAGTAGAATTCGCCGTTCTTGACAGCCTCGATAGCCATTTCAACCTCCTTGAAGTCGCAGCTTTTGAGGAGGAAGCCACGGATGCCGAGGTCGACGAGTTTCGTATAGTACTCCCTTTCGCCGTACATAGAGAGGATGATAATCTTCATGTCCGGGTACCTTTGGAGAGCCAGTTCCGTAGCTTTGAGACCATCCATGTTAGGCATGGCGATGTCCATAAAGACCAGGTCAGGCTGAGCGAGGGTCAGGTGGTCGAGGAAAGCCTGTCCGTCGCTTGCCTCGAAAGAGACGTTCACCCTCAGTCGACCCAGGAGTGTCCTGAAGCCGGCGCGGAACAGCATGTGGTCGTCAACTAGCCAGATATTCATAACTTCTTGCACTACAAATCAAACACCCTTAGCGATACCACCGACGGCGTTAAGACCATGAACTTGCGGGTAGTTGATAAACTTCTCGTAGAAGAGGACAAGTTCGTCGTAACGGAGTCTGATGATAGTTGGTTCCATAAGGAACTTACAGATAGACTCGTCCTTCATAGTGTTGAGGTCGAGTAGCTGCAGTCCTTTGATTTTCAGGTAATAGTCGAGGAGCTGATCAGTCGTGAACCTGTTGGAAGTCAGTTGCATCATGTCCTCGATAGTATCAGTCTTCTGGTTGTCGCCCTCCGGGAAGAGGATAGATTGTAGAGTAGCGATAACTTTATTTCTGCGTGCGGCCATATAACCCTTTCTCACGTAGAGGAAGAGCGGGACGAGCATGAGGATAAGTAATCCCAGAAGGCAGTATATCTGTTGATTCATTCGTCTAAAGATTAGAAAGCGCCGAAGAAGCTACTGAATACCTGAGTAAAGGCGGAGTTCATGCTACCCCAGACGATACCGGCAGTGAACACCTGTTCGCCGGCGCCAACCTCGGCGAAGAAGCCGAACTTACCCTTTATCAAGTATTGAATGCCGACGCCGCCGCCGTAGGTGATATAGTCTTTCGTCGTAGGGTTGTCAGTAAGCTGCTGAGCAGTCGGGATGATGCCTCCGTGGAGCCTGGCGTAGACGTCGGCATAGTCGGCGATAGGCTTATGGTAGCTAAAAGAGATCTCGGCGGAGGCTCTGATAGCCTTCTTCGTCGTAGTCACCTCGGTCGTGATAATCTCGTAGGTATCAATTCTCTCGCCGTTCTTGTCAATTTCAGATTTGACAAGCCGCTCCTCCTCGTAAACCTTCACATCATCCTTTTTCAGCATACCGAGGCCTGCTGCGTAGCCGATGCCGAAGCTGCCAGCCTGACCGTCGTTGAGGACGGCGAAGCAGTTCTCGTAGCGATACTTAAAGAAAGGGATATGAGACTTCCAGGGGTCTGGAATAATGAGACCCGAGTCGAAGTAGCTGGCGGAGACAGAATTCAGTTTTTTACCTTTAGGGAAGTTCAGTTTGTTGTTGAACAGCGACTGAGCGTCGGCGGCGGAGGAGAGGGAGAGAGCCAGGACGAGTAGCGTCAGAATTCTGTAAAGGTCAAACTTGCTAGACATAGCCACAAAACGTTATAGGTTCTATTTTCTCATCCATGCGCCGAGGTGGCCGTCGAGGAGGATAAGGAAAAGGACCATGTTGATCATCCAGATGACGATAACATTGAAGAGGAGCGTATCGACATTCTGGTCCATAAATCTCTTGTAGGGGACGAATAGAGGAGCGCTGAAGGCCTTGTCGGTGTCCTGGAATACCTGGTCAGTCTTGTGCCACAGTTTGCCGTCGTATTCGCAAATCACCTCGCTCATCATGCCAGTAGGGCTCGTGACGAACTCCTCGACGCTCTTGTTGTGGTAAGTCCTCTTGAGACTGTCGAGGTATTCGACGAGAAATTCCTTCTTATGGTGGTCGAGAGCCATGTCGACCTTGTTGTATTTGCTGACGTTGGCGAGCCTAATCTCCTCGAGATACTTCTCGACGACGTTGTAGGCGGCGGTGCCGAAGAGGCCCGTCTTGAAGAAGTCCTTGCTTGGCGGAGTCAGTTTCTCGTATTCCGGGGCGTAGCGTTCAATCTCGCCGTAGACGAGGTCGAGGATCTTCTGTTGTTTTTCAGCGTCGTAGTTAGGGTCGGCAGTATTCTTGGAGACCCTGCCTAGATACGTCTTCATCGTCGGGACCCAGTAGTCCTTCATGAAGCTAAACTTACTCTTAGCCTTGTCGTAGATATAGAACGTCTGTTCGTACTCGTTGTACTTAAACTGGTTGACAATGAGAGCCTCGAAAGCCCAGCGTGCCGTGATAAAGTGACCGTAGACCGGGACGCCCGTGGCGGAGCTGATATCAGGGTTCATCTTGTCGAACTTGACGAAGACACCGCTCAGGATAAGCTGAGGGATGACCATGAACGGTATGATGATATAGATGTTGATAGTCTTTTTCATCATATCGCTAAGGTTGAGGCCGAGCATATTAGCGGAGATGGCCGTGCTAGTCAGCACAATCCAGTACTCCAGGTTGAGACCCTTAATCTCGAGGATAGTATTGGCGACGATGACGAAGAGGAACATCTGGATAGAGGAGAGGAACATCGTCTGAATCACCTTGGAGAGGATATAGCTAGACCTACTAAGGTTGAGGAAGCGTTCTCGTTTCAGAGTTTGTCGGTCCTGAATAATCTCCTCGGCGCTGACCGTCAGACCGATAAAGAAAGCTATGATGACGGCCACGATAATGTAGACCGGCATATTCTCGTTGTTGTAGAAGTAGTAGCCCTCGTCGGACGTGATGTCGTAGTAGCGGAGGAGGATAGAGACGAGGAGAGCCATTACAGGCGCCTCAAAGAGGTTGAGGAGCATGTATTGGAGGTTAGCCATTTTAGACTTGACGTCTCGGGCGAGGTAGAGGAAGGTCTGCTTAATCCTGTTAGGAGTCTGGAACGTAATCTCTGGGAGAGGCTCAGGGTCGCCGACGTAGAACATGTCGATAGAGCCCCAGTTGAACTTCTCGTACCATTCCTCAGGGGAGACCTTACGGACCTGCGTATTGTTTCCATATTCGTCGACGACCGGCTGACTAATAATGTCGAGGACCTGTTCGACGTTGATATTGCCGCATCGCCTACATTCGACCTCGCGGGAGGCGAGCATGTGGAGACTCATGCGGAAGTAGCTCAGACTCTCGACCGGGTTGCCGTCGTAGATCAGGTAGCCGCCGGTGTCGAGGATGAGAAGCTGGTCGAACATCTTGAAGATGTCGCTTGAAGGCTGGTGGATGACGACGAAGATCAGTTTCCCCTGGATAGCGAGGTCCTTGAGCAGTTCGATGATAGTCTCGGAGTCGTGGGAGGAGAGGCCGGAAGTCGGTTCGTCGAGAATCAGGATAGCCGGCTCGCGGATAAGCTCGAGAGCGATGTTAAGACGTTTACGCTGGCCACCGCTAATCTTCTTGTTGAGGGGGCTGCCGACCTTGACATCCTTGACGGCGTAGAGGCCGAGGAGGCGGAGAAGTCGGTCGATCTTGTCGTTGATAGCTCCGATGGAGAGGTTGTCGAAGCTCATACGAGCGTTGTAGTATAGATTCTCGTAGACCGTAAGGTCCTCGATCAGTATGTCGTCCTGGGTGACGAAGCCGATGATACCCTTGACAGCGTCTGGGTCTTCGTAGATGTCAATATTATTGATATATACGTTGCCGCTGACGGGTCGGGCCATACCGGAGATGACGTTGGCGAAAGTACTCTTGCCGGAGCCGGAGACGCCCATGATACCGACGAGACGACCGCTGTGGCTCTCGAAGGAGAGACTATGGATGCCGACAGTATTCTTGTTGAACATGTAGACGACATTTCGTGCCTCGATAGTGATAGGGACAATATCGGAGTTGGCGACGACCTGTCGCATCATGTCGTAGTAGAAGATCGGGGAGCTAATGCCGTTGCGGATAGAGTTACCCGCCCTCATGATGTAAGTCTTCCCGCTTGTCACCTCGGCGCCGTTGAGTTCGACGTGCTGGTTGCCGAAGTATTTGAAGAGGAAGATATTGACGATAGGGAGGTAGACGAAGGGGATTTCGCCGTCGAGGTCTTCCCAGGCGACGTGTTTCGGTTCGAGAATTTCCTCGCAGTTGTCCTTGCCGGAGAATACGATACGGTCGGAGACGGACTGCGTATTGAGGATAAAGTCTCTTATGAGTTCGAATTCTTCGCGGTTGATATTAAACTTGTCTGCGACGACATCGTGGACGAGGCCTTGCTCGACGTAGGATATGACTCCGGTGTTGAGGTATTCGTAGAGTTCGACGAGGACGATATATTTCTGGTAGAGACTAAGTTCCTTGTTCATCTCCACCGTGATACGCATGACACGGCTGGTGACACGGCTTATCGTCTTGTACTGGTTTTCGCTACGTTGACCTTGGCGCACGCACTGCCTATAGTAGTCGTCGAACTTCCCGATGTATTTGGCAGCCAGCTCGGCGTTGAGCTGAGAGACCAGGAAGTTGTAGACTACCATACGACGTTCGCTCATGTCCTTGGCATTTCTGACAGAGGCGACGACGGCGAACAGTTGCACTAAGGCTTCAAGAATACCATCACTCATATTCTCTTATTGCGTTTGCAAAAGACCAAAGCGCCACTGAGGAGGTGGCGTTTATAGTCAAGGCGAAGAATGTGCATGGTCGTGAGGTCCTATTGGGGTGTAGAAAGGCCATGCAAGTGGAGGGAGTTTACTTTTTGTCCTCGTTGAGTTTGAATCCGGTCATTACGATAGCGAATCCCGAGGTCGAGACAGATTCGTCGAGACGAGCCTCTATGATGCAGTCGAGGTAACCGTCGACGGAGAAGTCCCAGTAGGAAGCGTTCTCGTAGTCCTTGCTAGTGAAGAGGAGGTTGTGGTCGGTGTCGTAGACCGAGAAGATCAGATAGTTCTTGTCTGTATTGCCGACGGCGACCCTATAGGTTGTGCCGCTGAAGAGCGTAGTATGGAATTCAGCGACCTCATCGCCCGTCAGGAGAGCCTTGAAAGGTCTGCCAGTGACGATGTAAGGGTGCTTGAAGTAGGCCTTGCAAGCGTTCTCGGCTGCGTCTGCCTGGCTGTTGACGCACAGGGGGAGGGAAGAGAGGAGCCCTACTGCCAGGGCTGTTGCAATACTCTTTATTTTCATTGTCATAAAGTCTTGTATTAACAATTATTGCCGGTAGCGACGTTTTGGAGCTGACTCCACAAAGAAGCTACATACAAAGATATATCTTTTTTTTACGACATGCTATCATTAATGTTTCTAAAATGAACATAAAAAAGGCTCTGACGATTTTTTGAACAACCGTCAGAGCCGAAAAAAACGATGTGGATTCTAAACTTACTTGAGGTTAGCGAGGGCCTCGGCGATTCTCCTGATAGCCTCGCGCAGTTTCTCCTCGCTGGTAGCGTAGGAGAGCCTGATGTAGCCTTCGGCGCCGAAAGCGGAGCCTGCGACAGTAGCGACGTGACCTTCTGTGAGGAGGTACATAGCGAGGTCGCTAGAGTTGGCGATAACCTTGTCGCCAGCCTTCTTGCCGAGGAAGGCCTCGACGTTAGGGAAGAAGTAGAAGGCGCCGGCAGGCAGGTTGACCTTAAGGCCAGGGATAGCGTCGAGGAGAGCCTTGACGATGTCCCTTCTCTTCTTGAACTCGGCGGTCATCTTACGGCTAGGCTCGTCGCTGCCGGTGAGGGCGGCGATAGAAGCGGCCTGCGTGATAGTAGAGATGCCGCTAGTCATCTGACCCTGGAGCTTGTTGACAGCCTTGGCGATGTCGAGCGGGGCGCAGATGTAGCCCATTCTCCAGCCCGTCATGGCGTAGCCCTTGGACATGCCGTTTGCAACGATAGTCCTGTCCTGCATGCCATCCATCTGAGCCATAGACACGTGCTTCTGGCCGTAGGATATCATGTCGTAGATCTCGTCGGAGAGGACGAGTACCTGTGGGTGCTTGCGGAGGACGGCAGCGAGGCTCTCGAGTTCCTCGCGTGAGTACATACTTCCGGTCGGGTTGGACGGGGAGCAGAGGATGAGCATACGAGTCTTGTCCGTTATAGCTGCCTCGAGCTGAGCGGCAGTCATCTTGAAGTCCTGCTCGATGCCAGTCTTGACGATAACGCTCTTACCCTCGGCGAGCTTAACCTGCTCGGTGTAGGTGACCCAGTAGGGAGCAGGGAGGACGACCTCGTCGCCACGGTTGATAGTAGCGAGGATGACGTTGACGAGGCTATGCTTGCCACCGGCTGAAACGACGACCTGCTCAGGCTTATAGTCGAGTCCGAGAGCGTTCTTCATACGCGCGACGATAGCCTTGCGCAGTTCAGGGTAGCCAGGGACAGGAGGGTAGTGCGTCTGGTTGTTCTGTATGGCCTTGATAGCAGCTTCCTTGACGTGCTCAGGTGTATTGAAGTCTGGCTCGCCGATGCTGAGGTTGATGATATCGAAACCTTGTGCTTGAAGGTCTCTACTCTTCTGCGTCATCGCAAGTGTGGCACTCTCTGAGAGAGAGAGAAGCCTGTCTGAGATTTGGCTCATACGTCTCTGTGTTCGTAAATGTTTTTCGGATTGCAAAGTTACGTTTTTCTTTTTTATAGGAAGTAAGAAGTGAATATTTTACGTGTAATACTTAAATCTTTCGTGGTGGTCGGGTGGACGACGGAGAGGTGGCTGGGATAAGACAGGGCTAATACAAGTCTAACCACGGGCGGGCGGAAGAGAGGAGATGGGAGCCATTCGCAGGCATACGGCAGGGGGAGGAGAATGGGGGAGGAAGAGTTGGCGGGGGGCGAGGGTAGGGGAGGGTAGATGTGTGCGGATAGCGAATCAAAATTTGGTAGATAGTCCGAATAGTAGTATCTTCGCATAAAGCAAGCCTAATAAGAGATGAAGGGAAAGAGATGTGCAGTGATGATAGTTGCCATGGCGATAAGTTGTGGCAGCAGGGGGATAGTGCGGGATACAGTCGAGATAAACACGAGGGCGAGCGAGCGGTTGTCTGTCGAGAAGGCCACGACGGAGCTGATGTATCGGAGTCCGATAAGCATAATCCGTCAGTACACCACGCCACTGGCGAAGGTGGAGGCGCACTACGTATATGGGGCGTCGACATTGACGCCGATAGGCGAGTTTGGTGGAGGTGTGAATGCCGTAGGGGGGAGGATACAGGGCTATTTGAGCATCAGGGGCAGCTATGTCAGCGGGGACCTCGAGTACATGGATGGTCAGGTGCGGAAAGTTGGCGGGTGTCTCTCGGCGCAGCCTGAGGTGCTGATGCCAATCGTCGAGGGGGACACAGTCGAGCATGACATACATAGGTCAGCTCTCAATGTAAATGCAACATTTGCGAGGGATATGGCGTATTGGGCAATTGGATTGGGATTGTCGTGCAAGGCGATACACGAGAGCGACTCTGACCCGATAAGTCCGAAGAACTTCAGTTGTGACATGAAGGCTCAGATAGCGCTTGCGAAGTTGGCAGACAGGTACAGAATCGGTGCGGAGGTCGGGCTTCGCAAGTTCACGGAGGATGATGACGTCCGCGGGGGGGCAGGAGCAGGGAAGGAAGTGATGTTGAGGAAGGGACTTGGGCAGTGGAGCCATCTGAGTCGGGTAGACCTTGAGGAGGACGGGTCTGGGGTAGAGATAGCCGGTTTTGTCATGCCTCGGCGAGGGTATGCTCCATTGACGTTGACCATGCGATATGGGACGATGAGCATATCGACAAAGGCAGACACTACGACCCTTGTCAGGATGCGGACGCGTCAGTTTGCGACCGAGGCGAGCTACAAGATGCGAGCTGGTGGACTGATACGGAGGCTGCAGATAGACCTCGGTATCGATCAGAGCAGGAGCCGCGAGGGAAGCGACTATGACAAAGATGCTCCGAGGATGACGGGGACGATTGTCGGAGGCGGCTGGGGAGCTAAGGGCATGATAGAAGTCGGAGTGGAGGCAGGATTTGGCAAATGGAGGGAGCGAGCTGGGGACCTGACGGAGAGGATAGAGGCATGTGCGGTGAAGGGTGGCACGACATTTGTGATGAAGAGGCAGAGTGGAGCAGTGTTGTCGGCGTTGACGGGGGAGCTTGGGATGGAGATAGTGACGAACGAGAAGACGTCGGTCGACGGAGCGTCGCCGTTTGCAGAGTATGTCAGTCGGCGGGCCAAGTATCTGAGCAGTAACAGGTATAAGGCGAGTCTCAGCATACCCATCCAGATACAGGTAGGGAGAACAGTCGGGCTCATAGTGACGCCGAGTCTCAGGAGCGAGCGACATTCGGGAGGCGAGGCGAGTCGGCGGGTAGACTTCCGAATCGGGATGACATTCTAGGCGGGTGACGAGAGGCTAAAAAGAAGAAGAATAGAAACAGAAGAAATAACAAATAAAAGAACAATAACATGAAGAGGACAATATTGGCAGCAGCACTGAGCATGACCCTCGGATTAGTGGGCACGAGCTGTAAGCACAAGGTAGAGCGAGTAGCTATCGACGAGCAGATAGACCTGAGCGGAAGGTGGAACGACACGGACAGCAGGCTCGTGGCAGAGGAGATGGTCGGCCAGATATTGGGCGAAGGGGACTGGATCTCGAATCATCAGAGGGCTCATAATGGGCAGAAGCCAGTCGTAATCGTCGGCCTCATCTACAACAACACGAGCGAGCACATCGATGCGAACACGTTCATCAAGGACGTCGAGAAGGCGTTCGTCAAGAGTGGCAAGGTACGTCTCGTACAGGCGGGCGAGAAGCGCGAGGAGCTGAGGAAGGAGAGGGCCAGCCAGCAGGATTTCGCGTCGAGCGAGACCGCGAAGAAGTGGGGCAAGGAGCTCGGAGCGGACTACATGCTGAACGGCGACATCAGCTCGATCACCGACCAGTACAAGAAGGAGAAGGTCATATATTACCAGACGTCGTTGGAGCTATCGGATCTCGAGACGAACGAGGTAGTCTGGATTGGTGACAAGAAGTTGAAGAAGTACGTAGTGAAGTAGACTAAATCACTATAAAAAGAGACAGTGTTGAAAGCGCGAGTGATATATTTGACGGCTTGTGTAGCCTGCCTGACGGCGGGCTGCAAGTCGTATTATGCCAAGACGTTGGTCTTCAACACGAAATATGAGCAGCGGGACTATGCGGGAGCGATGCAGTATCTCGACTCGGAGGAGAAGCTGCAGCGAAGCAACAACAAGGTGCTGTATGACCTAAATTACGGCACAGCGGCCTTCATGGCGGAGGACAGCAAGACCAGCATAGAGCATTTTTCGGAGGCGGACAAGTACGACGAGGACTTCACGAAGAACTATGCGTATGAGGCTTTGGCGTTGATATCCAATCCGATGGTGCGTCCGTATCAGATGGAGTATTACGAGTCCGTCCTGCTACATTTCTACCAGGCCATGAATTACGTTCGACAGAACGACTATGAGGGGGCGCTGGTCGAGTGCAGGAGGATGAACCTGAGCCTACAGAGGCAGGACGATGCGTTCAAGAAGCATGACGGGAAGAGATATTCGCGTGATGCGTTCGGTCATCTCCTGATGGGGCTCGTGTATGAGGCGGCTGGGGACAACAACAATGCCTTCGTAGCGTACAGGAACTCGTATGAGATCTACAAGGACGACTATGTAGGAATGTATAATGTCGAGGTGCCGTCGACGTTGAAGGCAGCGATAATACGGACAGCGTACAAGACAGGGTTGATGTCGGAGGGAGTCCAGTTCGAGAAGGAGTTCGAGATGACGTATGTCAAGTCGTCGAAAGACAGCGGGAGACTCGTCATGCTCGTCTTGGACGGATTGGGACCCATAAAGACAGAGAAAGTGCTGGAGTTCGTGAAAGTTCCGTCGGCAGGGATGGTCACGTATTATTGTTCGGAGCTAGGGTGGACGATACCAGTCTACTATGACGACTTGTCGGGTTCGGACAAGAGTGCGATAGACGATTTCAGCATGATGCGGATAGCGTTGCCGCAGATGGAGAGTCGGGCGTCGTCTTGTCAGCAGGTGCAGGTCTTGATAGACAGTTCGATGCACATGCCGACAGTCGTAGAGGATGTCGACCAGATAGCGAAGCAGAGCCTAAGGGACAGACATTGGGCGGAGCTTGGCAAGGCAGTCTTGAGGGCGGCGACCAAGGCTGCAGCGTCGAAGGTGGCGAGAGAGAAGAACGAGTACGTCGGGCTCCTCGTGAACCTTGCGGGTGCGATAGCCGAGAAGGCGGATACGCGAGGGTGGATGTCGTTGCCAGCGCGGATAGAGCTCATCGACGTAGAGTTGCCGGCAGGAGAGCACAAGATAGAGTATAAGACGTGTGACGGGACGACGACAGCGAGCGTAACGATAGTGGCTGGGAAGAGCAGTTTCTTAACATTCAGAGGACGATAGAAGGAGATGGTGAAACTAATAGTCTTGATAGTCATAGCGATAGTGTTCATCGTACTTGCGTTCATGATGTACAGCGGCAAGGGAGACAAGTTCATCGCCGGGTACAATACCATGACGGAAGAGGAGCGGGCGAAGGTCGACATAAAAAGGCTACGGTTGTTGATGGCGATAACGTGCGTAGTGAGTGCGTTGTTTGTCGGAGCGTGCTACATGCTTGAGGACAGAGGTCGCAATGCCATGCTGATAGCGGCTGGCTGTTTCGTCGCGTTCACAGTAGTGATAGTCATATTGGCTAACACGTGGGCTAAGAAGAAATAGAGCAGGGAACTGAAGCGTAGAAGTCGGCAAGAAGAAAGACAAAAGATAAACGAGTTGAGCCCGTCGTCTCGAAAGGGATGACGGGCATATTTTTTGCGATGATGGGGACAACGAAATGTATTTTTTTGTAAATTGCAGTCTTAAAATAGGCATATCATAGGGTATGGTGTGCTTATTGCATTGATAGACATAAATATAAATGAAAATACAGCATTGATATGCGACAGAGGATATATAGATTGATGTTGGCGTTGATGACGCTGATGGTAGCCGGGGTAGCGAAGGGTCAGGAGGTGACGAGCCTATATGTATCGTCGTTTTCTGGGCCGGTATGGGTGACTATAGATTTTAGCGGTATGAAGGCTGGCGAGAGAGCTGGTGTAGCCGTATACAAGGAGGGTGTCAGATATTTGGTTGCGTCGCGATTTGTTTCAAGAGACGGAGATACCTATTATGAGTGGACTCAATACTCATATCCAGATGATTTGACGGCAAACACAAATTATGTTGTTCGCGCGGTAAGGGTTGATGCAGATGGAAATGTCGTAGAATTAAGTAATTCACAGGAATATGAGTTTTATATTCATGTGGATTCTGATAACAACATGTCCATAACGGGAGGACAGGTAAAGTACAAGATAGATGATTTGTTTGAGGATGATGCTTTTAAATCGTATGTGTCGGATCACGTTGATTTGGATAAAGATGGATATTTAGGGCTTAGCGAAATCATCAACACTAAGAATGTTGAGATAAAGGATAAATCAGTCAATTTGGATGCAATTGGCATGTTCCCTAATGTGGAGGGATTGACGTTAGAGAATTGTACTGTGTCTGGACTGTGGTTGGGAAGTTTGCCAAAGCTGAATAGTGTAGCTTTGTTAAATTGTGTATTGGAGGACGGAACGTGCGATTTAAGTGAGGGCTATTACGTTACAGATTTGGATGTTGAGAATACGAATTTAGGGGAGGTTAATTTGGAGTATTATACTAACCTGAAGGTTCTTACGTTGGTAGACTGTGGGTTGACGGAGTTGAGCGTCGAGAATAACAGCAAGTTGGAGAGCCTCAATTGTGATGGAAACCAGTTGACGTCGATAGGAATGTCATCATCGGCGAATCCGAATTTGACGCAGGTGTCGGCGAATGAGAATAAGATAATGATGATAGATGTCAGTTCGATGAACTTGACAAAATTCGACTGTACGGGTAGCAAGATAGAGACGACGGCGACGTTGAAGAGTGACGGGACGTTGAGTGTCTTGGTGCCGGAGGAGATAGATGCGTCGAAGATATATGACGTAGAGGTAGAAGATGCTGTCAGCATTGGTTTGGGGGGTTGGTCTGGCAATGTCACCCTGCGGAAGAATGGTTCGAACGTGTATCTTGATTTCCAGTTTGAGGGAGCGACAGCGAAGAAGCTGAAGGGAAAGAACCTTATATATAAGTATAATCCGGGAGTTACGAAGTTTGATTCGGACTGCTATCTGCATTTGACGGATGTAGATAGTGAGGTGACGTGTCTGGTCATAGACGAGACCTCGTTCCCTGATGAGGCATTTAGGAACTACATATTGGCGAATGTAGATGACGGCGACCTTGAGTTGTGTGAGGATGAAATAGCAGCGGTGAAGGAGATTTCACTGGAGAACGTAGGAGTGAAGAGCCTTGAAGGGTTGGCTTTGTTCACGAATTTGGAGAAGCTGAGCCTTGTCGACATGACATCTTTGGAGGGACTTGACGTCAGTGCGAACGTGAAGTTGGAACAGTTGATATTGAACAAGTGTGGCAAGCTTACGGGTGCGCTTGACTTGTCGAAGAACACAGCATTGAAGTCGTTGATGGTTGCAGGAGCGCCAGTTAAGATAACGACATTGGATAGCAATACGGCACTCGAAAATGTCATAATAAGTCAGGGTGATAAGTACAGTACAGTAGCGCCGCTGCCAAGTTTTGCTAATCTCACGAAGTTAGTATATCTGAATGTCGGTCAGAACCAGGGTTATGAGTTGAACTTGGGAGAGTTGCCAAGTCAGATAGAGTATCTGATAGCAAGTGGATGTTGGTTTACAAAGGTAGAAGGAGACTGGTCGAAGCAGACGAAGTTGAGCCAGTTGGAGATAGACAATAATTCTCTTATTGCTCTTGACTTGTCGACGTTGCCGAATAAGTCGGCAGTCTTGAAGTTGAATGATCAGACGGGAGAAGTAGAGTGCTTGTTGAAGGGAGCAGAACTTTATGTGAAGGTGCCGGATGGAATTGCACTTGAGGCAGATAGGATATCTGGCATGAAGATAGGAGAGGAGACGTTCACGACAAGTGGGGTAGAGATAGAGGGAGCTGCGTATATAAAGTTGACGAGCGTGAATGGCAAGGCATATACGAAGACAGAGGCATCAGAATTAGTCGGAAAGACGGCAAGCTATTCGTATGACACTAAGGCGGGGAGCACATTGATGTCGGTTGCGGTGACGTTGACAAAGGTAGAGGAGTATAGCCAGACGGGATGTGTAGAGCTGAACGAAAAGAATTTCCCGGATGCAACTTTCAGGGCGTACTTGTCTGACACAAAGGGATTTGGCTTTGACGGAATGTTGTGTCCGGAGGAGGCAGAGACCGTGAGCAAGTTGACATTCAATAGCAGTGCGACTCCGGTTGAGAGCCTTGTTGGTATTGAGCACCTGACAAGTTTGCAGGGGCTGACCTTGGAGGGGCAGAATATTACGAGCATAGATTTGAAGAGCAACAGTTCTTTGAAGACAGTCGTAGTAAAGAACATGCCATCTTTGAAGACAGTAGAGTTGGGAGCCAATGTCAGTGAGACGTTGTACTTACAGAATGTAGGTGTTAGCAGTTTGGACATTAGCAAGAATACAAATATCAAGACAGTTAAGCTGGTAGAGTTGAGCGAGATGAGCGAGATGCCTGACTTCTCAAAGAATACATCTCTTGGGTGGGTCGGAATGTCAGGTATGCCTAATGTAGGGAACTTTGATATTGATAAGTTGCCAAAGAATTTGACACAGTTGGAACTGGCTAATGATGGTATAGAGAGCATAGATCTTTCATCATTTACAAAGTTGAATGAAGTTATACTTGGACATAACAGCTTGATGACGCTTGACTTGACGAATTGCAAAGCAAAAGAGGGAAGTGTCTCGGGACAGAAGGTAGAGTGTGACGTCCTCGTATGTGGGAGGAGCGTAGCGGTTCCGTTCCCTGGGGCGGGAGATATAGACTTGACAAGATTCACGTCAGTACAGGTAGGTGACGTTCTTGTTGATGTTGACAAAGTTAAGGAGATTGACGGGAAGAGGTATGTAGTCTTTACAAGGCCTGTTGATAAAGACATGATAGACATACTTGAAGGAAATACGATAGTCTACAACTATGACACACGTGCGCAAAGTACGAAGTTGCAGGTTCTTGATGTCACCGTTACACCGAAGAGCATAGTAGAGAAAGGCTTCTGCAATTGTGTAGAATTGACGGCAGAGAATTTCGCAGACGAGCAGTTTAGGAGTCTGTTGTCAGAGTATGATACCGATAAAGATGGAGCGTTGTGTGATGCTGAGCTCATGACAGAGTTATCGGTAGACATTACGTCGAAGAATATCAGCACGTTAGTAGGAGTAGAACTACTTGGACTGAAGAGTGTAAGTGTTTTGAATAATGGTAGTGTCGAGAAGAGCATTGATTTGCAGGCGTTGAGTGAGTGCGATAAGTTGGAGACAGTTGTCGTAGGCAAGTCTCCGATAGCAATCTCTAACATGTTCGATTACAATGCGTTGAGTAATCTTACGTCACTATGCTTGGCGAATGTTAAGCTGCCGGAGGGAGTTAATATAGACGTCACGAAGTTGGCTGGTCTTACTACCTTGCATTTAGTAGGTTTAGGATTGGAGGCTGTTGACTTATCCAAGAACTTGAGTTTGGAGGAGTTGGATTTGAGTAACAACAGTTTGGTAGCTATAGACTTGTCGAAGCATACGGCACTCAAGACCGTTGATCTTGGCGGTCAGACTTCTGAGGTGTCTGTGAAATATGATGAGACGGCAGGAGGAATGGTTGTTTATGTTAAGCAGGAGGGCGTAAGTGTAGAGGCAACTAGGATCAAGAATGTTAAGCTTGATGGTGTTGCAGTCGAGAATAATGTAGTAAGTGGTGAAGGCATTGCAACCATCAAGTTGACAGAGGATCCTACGAAGGTGAAGAAGGGGTCGGTAGTGACATACGAATATGATGCGAAGGGAGATGGTAGTGTAATGATGAGTGTAAAGATGACAGTTACAGAGGTTGAGGATCCGGATATTGACTGTGACAAGTATTTTGCAGGCTTGGTAGTAGATAACGGAGTGTCTTGTAACGGAAAAGTAGGATTAAGTAACCCGCGGAAGGGTGTTACTTACGATCTTGTCAACAAGACGAGTGGTGAGGTTGTGCAGTCCTATGAATGCAGTGAGAGTGCAGATGGTCATCATGTTAATTTTGCAGATACAGTTGAACCAGGTGATTATGAAATAGTTGGCTATGTTAATGTAGAGGGAGAGCATAAGTGTGAGAGGACAGTTGCAACATTTTGGGTATTTGACCCTAAAGTGTTAGAATTAGGATTCGAGGATGAGATAGAAGTGAAGAAAGGTGAGGGAGGAAAGTATAATCTTTCCCTTGAACATGGCGACAATTTGACAGTTGGTGTGACGTATTATGTTTCGACGTCTGATGACAATAGAAGTGTTAACTGGAATGAAGGCGGAATTCTTTATGATGGAAGTAATAGTTTGACCTTTAGTGATTTGGCAGTAGGAGATTATTATATTTGGGCGACATATTCCGATCTTACGTCATGTCCGGCGATTGCAGGTACGTTGAAGGTCAAGGAGGATGAGTGTGAGAAGTACTTTGAGGGCATAGAAGTTAAGGATGTCGTAGTAACGGGAAAGACGTTTGAGATAGCGAAGCCGTATGAAGGAGTCACATACATGTTGAAGCCAGTAGATGGGACGACAGGTTCGATGTATAGTGTGGAGTATGATGCGACGCTCGGGAAGATACAATTCGATGATATTGAGCCGGGTAGCTACGAGTATTCAGCGTCGATAAAGGTAGGCGAGAAGACGTGTTCGGCTGTATTTGGAACAGTGACAGTCAAGGAGGAGAACGACTGCGAGAAGTACTTTGAGGGCATAGAAGTTAAGGATGTCGTAGTGACAGGAAGTACGTTCGAGATAGCGAAGCTGTATGATGGCGTCACATACATGTTGAAACCAGTAGATGGGACGACAGGTTCGATGTATAGTGTGGAGTATGATGCGACGCTCGGGAAGATACAATTCGATGATATTGAGCCGGGTAGCTATGAATATTCAGCGTCGATAAAGGTAGGCGATAAGACATGCTCGGCAGTATTTGGGACAGTGACAGTCAAGGAGGAGATTAGTGAAGACTGCCTTGACATCGATAAGACCTTCCCGGATGCAGTATTCAGTGCGTACGTGAAGGCAGAGATAGATAAGAACAGTGACGGAAAGCTGTGTGAGGAAGAGGTTGCAGTTGTGACAACAGTAGACTTGTCTGGCACGGGAGTAGCGAGCCTTGCGGGACTCGAGAAGTTGACTGCCGTTGAGACGTTGAAGATCAACAACACACAGTTTACGACCATTGATTTGAGTAAGTACAGGACATTGAAGAATGTAGAGTTGAGCGGGACGAAGTGTACGACGTTGGATCTCAGGAACAGCGTAGAGCTGGTATCGGTAGTGGCTGCTGACGGGGAGTTGACTTCTGTGAAGTTGCCGACTGCAGGACTCATCGAGAAGGTTGATTTGAGTGGAAACAAGTTGTGGAGTGTAGAGCTTGAGGGAGTATGTGCGGCTACTTCGATAGTGAGTGTTGGCCGTCAGAAAGTCGAGACACAGGCGCTACTGAAGGGGGGCAAGCTTGGCGTCGAGATACCAAGTAATCTTGACCTTGAGAGGGTTTGGAACATAAAGGTCGATGGCAAAGAGGTTGACGGAAAGGTAACGTTTGCATATCAGGGACGGAAGTATCTGCAGGTTGCAACTGACTCGGAGGAGGACTTGACAGGAAAGACGATGGAGTATGTCTTTGATACGAAGGCTGGAGCTGATTTGGAGGCTGTAGCGTCAGTCACGAAGCAGACGAAGACAGATGGTTCGCAGTTGCCACCTGCATCGACTACGAAGAGGACGTTGCCACAGTTGCCTGCGGGATGCAAGATAAGGTTCACGGGTCAACATTCAGAGGGCACAACGACGGAGCTGCAGATAAGCAATCCGACGGGAGAAAGGGTAGTCGTATATGACGCAGGATGGAACGTTGTCGGGGAGACGAGTGGAACGACAGTCACCGTGCCGAAGGGAGTCTATGTGATAACGCAGAAGGACGGTGTAGACTGCATACAGCGGTATAAGTAGCGAATACAGTTTAGTCAGAATAGCGGCAGGCAGGGGCTGAGGAGGCTTCCTGCCTGTCGTGTTTTTTGTGTGGTGTGGCCGTAAAGGGGCGTTTTTGGCGACTTGTCGTGTAGTTGTGGGTGTTTGCGTGAGGAATGGGTTTCGGTGCTGTTATGGGGCGAATTTGGGGGAATTTTGAGGGGTTAGAGAGAACGTTTAAGTTTTTGATGATAGGAGAACGATATTTTCATAGTCAGCATAACATATAAAGACAATAAGCAACGCCTGATGCACTACTCTTCCACATGGCTTCCGTATTCTCACACTCATGACGTTCTATGCTATATAACATATACTTATAGCCATTCACAATTACGTCATCATTATCCTTTAGACAAGTCTCTATACGTTCTTGCCCTTCAGCTTTCGCTGTCTTCTTGAAATCAAGGACAACTATTTTCTTGAACTCTTCGTATGTCATTTTTTCTCACATATTTGGTTGTCTTGTGTTTTCTGTGCTTATCATACGATGAAGATACTTTTGCTCCACGTATAAACTCTTCTAAAGTTTCGGTTGTTTTATGACCCGCGTATCTATAAAATACTATCGGCTCTGCTTCGTTCCTCCACTTCTTCCAATCGTAAGGATTGAACTAAACCCAACTAAAAGTCTGTCCTTTCTGGCAATCTGGGGAGGGCTGGCTTTCTTTTATCGGAGGTGGCAGAGGTGGCGGGAAGGTTGGAGGAGAGGGCGAAGTGAGTGGAGGTGTCAGAGGGAGGGGCGGAAGTGGCGGAAGGAGGTGTAAGGAGGGGAGGTTTTTGGAAAAGTAATGAGAACAAACTAATTTTGTCGGGAGAAGGCGGTGTCACGAAGTGTGGTGCGGCATAGTAGACAACAGATGACGTCTTGAGATCGGCTCATAGAGGTCAGCGAAGCAAACAAATAGGATGTACGATTACGAAATTGCCAGTCAGGCGACGATGCTCCCCATCAGCAAGGTAGCTGAGCGACTTGGGGTCGGTTCTTATTCTCAGTATGGCGACTACATAGCCAAGTTGCCACATATCCTCATCGACGAAGAGAAGATAGCGAAGAGTCATCTCATACTGGTGACGGCGATAACGCCGACGCCGGCAGGGGAGGGCAAGACGACGACGAGCATAGCGCTCGTTGACGCGATGAACAAGCTCGGCTACAAGGCGGTTGCGGCATTGAGGGAGCCGTCGTTGGGACCCGTGTTTGGAAGGAAGGGATGTGCGACAGGCGGAGGACGCTCGCAGATAAACCCGATGATCGACATCAACCTGAACTTCACGGGGGACTTCAGTGCGATAGAGCATGCGCACAACCTGCTGGCAGCAGCTATCGACAACTACATCTATTTCAACACCAAGCACGACAGGCAGCTGGTGGCAGAGAGCATCCGATGGAAGAGGGTGATGGACATGAACGACAGGTCGCTGAGGGACATCAGGATAAACAACTGCGGGAGGTATGAGAGGAGCACGGGATTTGACATAACGGCGGCGTCTGAGCTGATGGCGATAGTGTGCCTCTCGAACGACGTCGACGACCTCAAGAGGAGGATAGACAACATATACGTCGGGAAGTTCTCGGACGGGACGGTATGCCGTGCGAAGGACCTGAACGTCACGGGAGCCATGCTGGCGCTCTTGAAGGATGCAGTCAAGCCGAACCTCGTGCAGACACTCGAGAACAACCCCGTCATACTGCATGGCGGTCCGTTTGCGAACATAGCGCAGGGGACGAGTAGCCTGATAGGAACCAAGACCGCGATGTCGCTTGCAGACTACGTCGTGACGGAGGCAGGCTTTGCGAGTGACCTAGGGGCGGAGAAGTTCTTCAACATCAAGTGCAGGGAAGGCAAGTTGAAGGTGTCAGCAGTAGTGCTCGTTGCGACAGTGAGGGCGTTGAAGTATCATGGCGGTGTAGGGCTGCCGGACATAGCAGAGCCGAACATCGAGGCGCTCGTGAAGGGATGCGAGAAGAACCTGTCGAGACACATAGGCATCATAAGGACGTTCGGGTATGACCCCGTGGTAGTCCTGAACAGATTCAACACAGACACGGTGGAGGAGATAGAGGCCGTCAGGGAGTATTGCGAGAAGAGTGGAGTCTCGATGACAGTCAACGAGGCGTATGCTGACGGGTCTGAGGGGGCGCTGGACTTCGCAAGGACAGTAGTCGGAAGCCTCGACAAGAAGACGCCGAGCTACACGTATGACCTGGCGGAGGGGAACGAGGAGAAGATAAGGAAGATAGTCGAGCGAATATACAAGGGCAGGAAGGCAGTCTTCAACGGAAAAGCGGCGGAGAAGATAGGACGGATAGCGAACGACGGGGCGTACGTCTGTATGGCTAAGACCCAGTATTCACTCTCCAGCGACCCGAAGGACACCGAGTATGTAGCAGGGAGCTTTGACATAGAGATCAACGACATAGAGGTGGCAGCGGGAGCTAAGTTCATAATACCGCTGGTTGGGGACATGCTGAGGATGCCGGGTCTGCCGGTGATACCAAACGCCGAGTACATAGACCTGATAGACGACAAGGTCGTGGGACTGGTGTAGAAAACGCATAAAGAACAAGAATCGGGAGGGTGTGCCGCAAGGTGCGCCCTCTTGCCGTTTATGGGGAGGAGGGGGAAGAAGGGAATGGAGGATGTCAACAAGGAAGTGAGATAGGGCGGGAAAGGCGACGGAGGAGGTCGGGAAGGAATGAGAGAAGGAGGCTGTCAACTCTATACCAGGTCTAACCCAAGTCTAATATGAGCGTGTATTCTAGGCGAGAAGTGGGCGGGGATGGTAAGAGATGGACGGTAGGCGAGAAAAGGAGCTGGATGTAAGGAAAGAGTAAGGGATATAATGTGTTGAAAATCAATAAGAAGTGGGGTATTGATGGAAATAGTGTTTAGCAGTCTAAACAGATTTAACATCATTTACAGAAATAATTCTCTAATTGCGGAAACACTGAAGAGGTTAATGCTTAAATTTGCACGATTTTAAACTGAAAAATATTTTTAGTCAAGCTAAGAAGATGTCTGAAATTTTGAACGAAGCCTGGAAGGGCTTTAAGGGCAACAGATGGCGGAGCGAGATCAACGTCCGCGATTTCATTCAGAACAACTACACCGCATACGACGGTGACGAGAGCTTCCTGACAGGGGCTACCGAGGCTACGAACAAGCTCTGGGGCAAGTTGAAGGAGCTTCAGAAGGAGGAGCGCGCGAAGGGCGGTGTTCTCGACATGGAGACCGAGGTAGTATCGAGCTTGACGGCATACGGTCCTGGTTACATCTCGGAGGACCTGAAGGGCCTGGAGAAGGTTGTAGGTCTCCAGACAGACAAGCCATTGAAGAGGGCGTTCATGCCATACGGTGGTATCAAGATGGCTGAGCAGGCGTGTACGACATACGGATATCAGCCGAGCGAGAAGATCCACGAGATATTCACGAAGTATTGCAAGACACATAATGACGGCGTATTCGATGCTTACACGGCAGAGATGAAGGCAGTCCGTCATAACCACATATTGACAGGTCTGCCAGACACGTATGGTCGTGGCCGTATCGTCGGTGACTACCGTCGTGTAGCACTCTACGGTATCGACTTCCTGATAGCAGAGAAGCAGAGGGATCTCGACGAGATGGGCGACCAGGAGATGTGTGACGACGTCATCCGTCTGAGGGAAGAGGTCGCAATGCAGATCAAGGCGTTGAAGGGGATGAAGGAGATGGCCAAGATATACGGCTATGACATCTCTAAGCCAGCTAAGAACGCAAGGGAGGCAGTTCAGTGGCTGTATTTCGGCTATCTCTCGGCAGTCAAGACGCAGAATGGTGCGGCAATGTCAGTCGGTCGTGTATCTACGTTCCTCGACATCTACATCACGAGGGACTTGGCGAGCGGCATGTTGACAGAGTCAGAGGCCCAGGAGCTCATCGACCACCTCGTCATGAAGTTCAGGATGGTCAAGTTCGCACGTATCCCGAGCTACAACCAGCTCTTCAGCGGTGACCCAGTATGGGCTACGCTTGAGGTGGCGGGCATCTCGGGTGACGGACATCACATGGTCACGAAGAACGACTACCGATTCCTCCACACACTCGAGAATATGGGTCCGTCTCCAGAGCCAAACTTGACAGTCCTCTATAGCAGCAGACTTCCGAAGAACTTCAAGAAGTATGCAGCTAAGATCTCAGTCGAGACGAGCTCAATCCAGTATGAGAACGACGAGGTCATGCGTCCGGTATGGGGTGACGACTACAGCATCTGCTGCTGCGTCAGTGCAACGCAGACCGGCAAGGAGATGCAGTTCTTCGGAGCGAGGGCAAACCTTGCGAAGTGCCTCCTCTACTCCATCAACGGTGGTGTCGATGCGAAGACGAGGGAGCAGTGCGGTCCGAAGGTACGTCCTATCACGGGTGACAAGCTGACGTATGAGGAGTTCATGCCGAGGTTTGACTTCATGATGGATTGGCTTGCAGGCGTCTATGTCAAGACGTTGAACCTCATCCACTACATGCACGACAAGTACTTCTACGAGGCAGCAGAGATGGCTCTCATCGACACTGACGTACGTAGGACCTTTGCAACGGGTATAGCAGGCTTCAGCCATGTCGTAGACTCGATCAGCGCTATCAAGTATGCAGACGTGACGATCATCAGGGACGAGACGGGCTTCCCGGTCAAGTTCGACACCAAGGGCGACTTCCCACGTTACGGTAACGATGACGACAGGGCAGACGACATTGCAGTATGGTTGTTGAAGACCTTCTTGAGCAAGATCAAGAAGTACCACACATATAGGAACAGTGAGCCTACGACGTCAATATTGACGATAACGAGTAACGTCGTCTATGGCAAGTACACGGCAGCCATGCCTGACGGCAGGGAGCCTGGCACGCCGCTGTCTCCGGGTGCAAACCCATCGTATGGTGCAGAGAAGAACGGCCTCTTGGCATCGCTGAACTCTGTAGCGAAGTTGCCATACGAGTATGCGCTTGATGGAATCTCGAACACGCAGACCATCAGTCCGGACGCACTCGGACACAACGACGAGGAGAGGGCAGAGACACTTGTCGGTGTCATGGACGGATACTTCGACAGGGGTGCACATCACTTGAACGTCAACGTCTTCGGACTTGACAAGTTGAAGGACGCAATGGAGCATCCGGAGAAGGAGGAGTATGCTAACTTCACGATCCGTGTGAGCGGCTACGCAGTCAAGTTCATAGACTTGACGAGGGAGCAGCAGCTGGATGTTATAGCACGTCAGGCACACGAGCGGCTGTAAGAAAGCTTCTATAAACAGCTTTTTCTTCGTTGCTCATCAATCTTAAAATCCTCATGTACTTCAGTACACTCCGGTTTTAAGCTCTTGAGCGCCTTGACTCTGTCTCTTGTGCTCACGCTCGGCATAACGAGCAAGCTCGTTTTGCACTCGCTTAATCGCACAAGTGAAAAATCAAGTTTCTAGAAGTTTCCATAACGCAGAGACTTAAGAGTTGACTAACAATAAATGCGAATGAAGGGGCTTGCCACGTGAGAGCATGTGGCGAGCCCTTTTTAAGATTTAGGGGAAAAGACATGAAAGGAAGAGTACATTCGACAGAATCATTCGGGTCGGTAGACGGGCCGGGGATAAGGTTTATCATCTTCTTGCAGGGGTGCAAGATGCGGTGCATGTACTGCCATAATCCGGACACGTGGAATATGGAGGCAGGGGAAGAGATGAGCGCGGCGGAAATACTCGACAAGGCGGAGCGGTTCAGGAGTTATTGGGGCGAGAAGGGCGGAATAACCGTGAGTGGAGGTGAACCACTGCTCCAGATAGATTTCCTCATAGAATTGTTCCAGGAGGCCAAAAAGAGGGGTATAAACACGTGTCTTGACACGGCGGGACAGCCATACAGGGGAGACGGGGAGTTCGGAGAGAAGTTCAGGGCCTTGATGGGGCTAACCGACACAGTATTGTTTGACCTGAAGCATGCGACGGCGGAGGGGCACAAGGAGCTGACAGGATTTGATAACGGCAACATACAGGAGTGCGTGGAGGCGATAGGGAAGAGCGGAGTGAAGATATGGATAAGGCACGTGCTAGTGCCGGGGAAGACAGACAGCGAGGAGCATCTGAGGGCGCTACGAGCGAAGATAGACAGGATAGAGAACGTCGAGAGGGTAGAGGTATTGCCATATCACACCATGGCGAAATACAAGTATGAGAAGCTCGGCATCCCGTATAGGCTCGGGGAGTTAGAGCCGCCTACGAAGGAGAGCGTCGAGAAGGCAAAGGAAATACTCGGGGCGAGATAGGGAAAGAGGGGAGAGAAGGGGGAGAGAAGGAGGGTGTGTGGAGAGAGGTGGAAGAGAGAAAGATTATAGACCGACGGCGGTGAGTTCCTCCCAAAGGGCGCGGGAGCGCGGGTAGTCTGTGCGGAGTTTTTTAGCGGCTTCGACAGCCTGTCCGACACTGCCGAGGTCAAGGATGTGCTTGAGATGACGGGCGATGTTGGTGTAGGTCTTGCGCTCGTGGTAGGATTCGTTCATTAAGTTGAGGGCGTAGTTGACGTGCATAGTGACGACTATGTCGCGATAGTCGTTGAGGAGGTACTCTTCGTAGTTGGCGAGGCAGGAGATAGAGTTGGAGTTGATGACGAACTCCATGAGGCGGTCGAGCCATTTCTCGTGGAGACAGATGTCGGGGTAGCGAGAGTCGTATCTTGCGTTCTTTTGGGCTGATGTGGCGAGACCTTCGACGAAGGCGGACCAGTCAGAGGGGAGGACAGTATCCTTGAGGATCTGATAGAAATCCTCGCTATGGTCGTAGTTGTCGAGATAGAGGATGGAGGCGTATTCGACGATGACCTTCCTGTTGCCCTGCCTCCGTGCTATGCGGAGCATCCATAGTTGCCAATTACTCTTGTATGTGTTCGACTTGATGCCATCTTGAGCGAGGTCGTAGGCGTATTCGAAGTTGTCGTCGTCCATAGCTTCCTGGATAGCGATCTCGCGGAATTCCTTGACATCGAGATTAAGGCACATAAGGTTGTGGGCGACCTGATGGCCTTTACACTTGTCGAGGAGCCTATATTCCAAGACAAGAATCCCACCATTTTTCACACCATTGTCGTGGGCCTTATACTCTTCGATAGCAGTGGAGAGAGTCTCATACTCTGAGGTGTTGCGAGAGAGGTCTATAGCAAAGCCGTAGAGGGATAGTCGCCAATCGTCTGCGACAAACTCATAATTCTTGGTGCCGAGGAGGCATCGCTTGAATATCTCGAGGCGGATCGGTTCGGGCAAATCCATGTGGGATATCCTCTCGATATATTCGAGGCATCTGGAGACGGCGAAATCGAGACCGCTTTCGAAGACGTGGCAGACAGTCTTGAGGGACTTGGCGAGGAGGGCGAAGAGGATATCGGCGGCCTGGAGGTACTGGTCGTTACTGAGGAATTTTTCTACGACACGGAAACTATCGTCGCACAGTTTGTTAATTTCACGTTGTTGTTTGTAGTTGAGCCAGGGGTTTCCGACAGCCTTGGAGAAAGCGTTGTTTATCTGGCTGACATAGGCGTCGGCTGAGGCTTCCTGTATAAAGTAGTCGCTAAACTGAGTCATGAAGAGGGCGAGAATATCGCGTTTGCGTATCAGGGAGGCGACGAAGTCGCGCAGTTCGTCTTCCTTAATTTTCATGAGGACGTCTGAAGCCTTGAGTTTTTTCTTAGCCATAGTGAAAGATATGCGGGATAAATAAAGAGCCTCCAGTTGGCGAGAGCCAGCTGGAGGCTATGATTAGATAAGAGCCCTTAGAACTTATTTAGCAGCGTTGAGCTTGTCGAGCGCGCCCATGACCTCGAGGACGTGGTCGCGGCTGGTGAGGAGGAGCTTCTTCTCCTCGTCGTTGAGCTTGAGTTCGAGGACCTTCTCGACACCGTTCTTGCCGAGGACGACAGGAACGCCGAGGTAGCAGTTGTTGATGCCGTACTCACCCTCGAGCTTGACGCAGACAGGGACGACGCGCTTCTGATCCTTGATGACAGCCTCAGCCATCTGAGCAGCTGCTGCGCCTGGAGCGTACCATGCAGAGGTACCCATGAGCTTAACGAGCTCGCCGCCGCCGTTCTGCGTACGCTTGACGATCTCGTCGAGGCGCTCCTTGCTGATGAGGTCGGTGACAGGGATGCCAGCGACAGTCGTGTAGCGAGGCAGTGGGACCATCGTATCGCCGTGGCCACCGAGGAGGAGAGCCTGGATCTCCTTGACAGAGACACCGAGTTCCTCAGCGATGAAGGCCTTGTAGCGAGCTGTGTCGAGGACACCAGCCATACCGAAGACGCGAGTGCGAGGGAACTTAGAGGTGATATGAGCCTGATAGGTCATCACGTCGAGAGGGTTAGAGACGATGATGATGACAGCGTTCGGGCTATACTTGACGACATTCTCAGTGACAGACTTGACGATGCCGGAGTTGACACCGATAAGGTCGTCGCGGGTCATACCCGGCTTACGAGGGAGGCCAGAGGTGATGACGACAACGTCAGAGTTGGCAGTACGAGCGTAGTCGTTAGTTACGCCGACCGTTTTCGTGTCGTAGAGAGTGATAGGAGACTTCTCGAAGATGTCGAGGGCCTTACCCTCAGCGACGCCTTCCTTGATGTCGACGAGAACGACCTCGTTGGCTACCTCTCTGTAGGCCAACACATCGGCGACGGTAGCACCGACGTTACCTGCACCGACAACAGTTACTTTTGCCATGACTTGTTTAGTTTTTATAATGGTTTATTCACTTCGTAGAATACAGTCGCAAAAATAGAAAAATTTCTTTAATCAGTTGTTCACTTAAGATTAGTTTCTCGGAGAATTAACATAGAAGGCAGTGGACAGGTCTAATACAGGTCTAACCACGGGCAGTCTGGAGTGAGTTTTTTTGTGGTATTCGCAGGGGGGCGGAGGCAATAAAAGTAGGTGAAGAGCGTTGATGGGTTAGAAACAGAAAGGGAACTCCTATAAATTGCTTTTTCTGCGTTGCGCTCAACTTTGAAATCCTCATTTACTCCAGTAAACTCCGGTGTTCAAAGTCTCGTGCGCCTTGAAAAATCTAATTTCTAGAACTTCCCTCTAAAACTATAAGGCAATGAACAGCGAAGAAATGGACATCGAAGAATTGATGGTGAAGTACAAGAGGTATGGGAAGTTATTCATGACCGTGATGTTGTTGGCGGCGATTGTCGTTGGGTGTGTTGCGTCGGAAGCTGCGGGGAACGCATCGGGTCAAGATGTGCAGAATGAGCCGGATGGATTTGGAGACATGGTATATGTCGAAGGAGAGTCGCATGGAAGTGCGAGTAATCTGGTGGAGCGGAAGGAGCGGCCGATACATGTCAATGTAGAGTCGGAGGTGTTAGAGACAGAGTATCACAAGTGGGTCTGCAAGTCGATAGACATAGAGGGCGGGGAAGTGATGCTGACGAAGGTCTGCACGCCGAAGCAAGACTGGACGTACATTATGAGTGTTATGGGGGAGTACATAGAGGATGCGGAGACTGGGCAGAAGTATTACCTGACATGGAGCGAGATAGGCTTTGACTCAATGACGACGATATTGCGCGACACCAAGCCGAGGGAGTTCAAGGAGAGGTATGAGATGCTACCGAAGAGCGTGAGAGTCGTCAATATATCTAGCGGGTGCGAGTATTACGTGAAGGGGCTCGTGAGAAGATGATGGGGAGGAGGGGAGAGAAGGGAAGGGGAGAGAAGGGGACTCTGACGTAGGGTTGAGCTATTAGTTGCAGACTGTCTTTCTCACGTTCGGCGGCGTGGGGGAGACGGTCTTTGCATGAGAGGGGGAAGCGGGGTGGAAGGGCAAGAATAGAAAAAAAATCTTTTGATAAGAAAGAGTGCAGGGAAGAAGTGTAAATTTGTAGGAGAGAAAGGGCAAGTATGGCGACAGACGATACGAAATATAGATTATTTGAGCACATCAGCGATGTGGACATCTCCGAGCAAGACATCAGGGAATATGATGAAGATGTCCTGAGAACATTGCTGATAGCCCATACTATGTCGGCAAAGATGCGAAAAGAAGCAAAAGATCAACCGAGATTTGTATATAGCGACGGCACGATAGTGGACACAGAGTATGTGGAATGGCTATCGGACTTGAAGTTTTCTAGAGGTTGTGGTCACAGTGCAGCCACAATCTGAGCGGACGGGAAAAAGGACAAGAGGGATGACATATAGCTTGTTGTATTTGCAATCATAATGAAGAGAAAGATAGGGGAAAGAAGTGATGGACGGGAGTAGGGGACAGCTACTAAAACTGCTACAACAGCATGAGGCGTTGGGCATATCGAATCAGATAGACTTCGAGAAGTTCTATCTGTACACCATCATTACGCATTCTACAGCCATCGAGGGCTCAACAGTCACCGAGGTAGAAGCGCAGCTATTGTTCGACGAGGGCATCACATCGAGCAAGCGAACTATAGTAGAGCAGATGATGAATCTCGACCTCAAGGCAGCCTACGAATATGGGCGAAAGTGGATAGAAAAGCAAGAACCCATCACAGTGGATTGGCTGATAACGCTTGCGAGCAAAGTGATGGCGCGAACAGGCAGCGAGTATAACGTGAATGGCGGGTCGTTCTCGGCAGCGAAAGGGAGGAACTTATGAATAAGAGGAATCAAGATATAGCCTATTTCCTATCGTTTTGCATTGAGCAGTACAAAGAGGCGAAAGGTCTGACTGGCGAAGAGGCGATGCTCAGACTGTCTGAGTATGGAGTGCTGGAATACCTAAGCGAGAACTTCGAGGTGCTGCACACACAGAGCCGTCAGTGGCTGATGGAAGACGTAGACGAGTATATAAAGCAAAAAGAGACTGAAAAATGAAAGTATACCATGGTAGCCAAGAAATTGTAAGGGAGCCAGAGATCCGTCAGTCGAACCGAACGCTTGACTACGGGAGTGGGTTCTACACCACGACTTCGGAAAAACAAGCCGAAGATTGGGTGCGTCGTCGTGTTCAAAAAGGGGGCATAGGATATGTCAACGTATATGAACTTGATGAGGAGTTGAAGAGTGCAATGAATATACTCTCATTTGATAAACCGACAGAAGAATGGGTAGACTTCGTGATGAAGAACCGCACGCAACGAGGCTTCACACACAACTATGACTTAGTGTATGGCCCTGTGGCGAACGACAGAGTGTATGCGGCTTTCGCGTTGTATGAGGGAGGAGTCATAAGTAAGCAAAGCTTAATAGGAGAACTCAAGACGTATAAACTGGTAGACCAATTTCTATTTCACACACCATGGTCATTGAGAATGCTGAGTTTTGTAGAAGCAAAGGAGGTGAGAGTATGATAGGCGAGATAAACCAGCAGAATCTATATCTGATTCTGCCATCGAAAGTGTCATGGCTATCGGACATGATAGCAGAAGACAAAGGGATCGGCATAGTCGACGCAGTGAAATCGGTATACAGGTCTGAGGTCTATCGTCAGTTGGAAGATGAATCTACTAAGATGTGGCATCTGGGACCTGTGGCGCTATATGAGAACATGACGCGAGGAAATAGTCAAGAGAGTAAGAACAATACATTTTAGGCTCTGCTACCATACTAAGAAGCTGTTTTGAAATCATAGGTGAGGATTTTTTCGTCAAGGTGGGAGACATTTTTTGTGTTTGCGTTGGACAATGTGTATTTTTGCAGACTAAACCCCAAAGAAACAGAAAGTAAAAATTCGTGACTATGGAACAGAACGCAAAAATGAACACGAGCGAGCGCATAGCGGAGTCTGAGTTGATCATCAACTCGGATGGCTCGGTATTTCACCTGCATATCAAGCCAGGTCAGCTTGCAGACAACGTATTGCTGGTCGGGGACCCGGGGAGGGTTAAGCTAATCACGTCGAGGTTTGACAAGATATACTCGGAGGCGCAGAACAGGGAGTTCGTCAGTGCTACGGGCGTCTACAAGAACAAGGACATCTCGGTCGTCTCAACGGGCATAGGGACGGACAACATCGACATCGTCATGACGGAGCTTGATGCTCTCGTCAACGTTGACTTTGAGACGAGACTGCCTCGGGAGCAGCACAGGACGCTGAACCTAGTACGCATAGGGACGTCAGGGTCGTTGCAGAAGGACCTGCCGGTAGATTCGTGGCTACTGAGCGAGGCTGCGATAGGCTTTGACGGACTGCTGAACTTCTATGCGGGGAGGGACGAGGTCTGCGACCTGCCATTTGAGAATGCGTTCAAGCAGCACACCGACTGGAACAAGAAGTTGACGCAGCCATACGTCGTCAACGCATCGGCTAAGCTCGTCGATAAGCTCAAGAACAGCGAGCGGATACAGCTAGGCACGACCATCTCGGCACCTGGATTCTATGGACCTCAGGGTCGCGTCGTACGTCTCGGACTTGCGGACCCGGACATCAACAGCAAGATAACGTCGTTCAGGTTTGGCTCGCGCAGGGTGACGAACTACGAGATGGAGTGTTCGGCAATCTACGGACTGTCGTTGCTGCTCGGGCATAATGCGGCGACCGTCTGTGCGATCATAGCAAACAGGCTTGCAGGGACGGCGACGAAGGACTATCGTCCGACGATAGAGGCCCTGATAGACCACGTATTGAATAGCATCTAAAACGAAAAATGAAGGAAATAAAGAGCAACCCCGTTCTCAGCATCTTTGACGAAATAACAAAAGTCCCTCGTCCGTCGAAGCACGAGGAGAAGATAGTCTCATGGCTCCTGAAGTGGGCAGAGACTCGCGGAGTCGAGGCGAGGCGCGACGCAGTCGGGAACGTCTTGATGACAGTACCGGCGACGGTAGGCAAGGAGGGCAAGGAGCCGACGATACTCCAGGCGCATGTCGACATGGTGTGCGAGAAGCGTGACGGAGTCCAGCATGACTTCATGACGGACGCCATCAGGTACAAGATAGACGGAGACTGGATGAGGAGTGAGGGCACGACGCTCGGAGCGGATGACGGCATCGGAGTAGCGTCGGCGCTTGCAGTCGTCGAGGAGGGCAGGGCAGGAAGACTGTCACATGGTCCGCTGTACCTACTCTTCACCATTGACGAGGAGACAGGGTTGACCGGAGCGTATGCCTTGGGGAGCGATTTCCTCCCGGCGAAGCGACTCATCAACCTCGACTCGGAGGATGACGGGGAGATCTTCATAGGCTGTGCGGGCGGATGCACGACGACGGCGACATTGAAAGTCGGACGTGAGGCAGCAGGTGCAGGCAAGCTCGGAGTCTGCATCACGCTCAAGGGACTACACGGAGGACATTCAGGCGGCGACATACACATCGGTTATGCCAATGCCGTCCAGCTCATGGCGCGGTTTGCGAACATAGCCGAGGAGAAGTGCGGGCTGAGAGTCTCGACTTTTGATGCGGGGGGGCTACACAATGCGATAGCCAGGGAGGCGAAGCTCGTCGGCGTAGTACCAGCGGAAGCGAGGGAGGCGTTGCGAGTCGAGCTGAACGTCTTTGCAGCGGAAGTCGAGAGCGAGTACAGGGGTGTCGAGGACGTGATAGACTTTGACGTCGAGACGTTGTTAGACACGCCAGTCGAGACAGTCTTGACAGCGGAGTCGCAGGCGGCGCTGATAGGCGGCCTGCTAGCATGTCCTCATGGCGTCTTGGCGAACTCTCACGAGATAGAGAACCTCGTCCAGACCTCGACCAACCTGGCATCAGTCCGGACAGAGGGCGAGACAGTCCGCATCGTCACATCGCAGCGCAGCATGATAGCCTCTGGGCATAAGTGGGCCAAGGCAGCCGTCACGTCGGCACTGAAGCTAATGGGGGCCAAAGTCGAGAGTTCGGAAGGGTATCCCGCATGGCAGCCGAAACCAGAGTCAGCGTTGCTGAAGGAGGCATGCAAGGCATATAAGGAGCAGACAGGAGACGAGGCAAAGGTCAAGGCTATACATGCAGGGCTCGAGTGCGGCCTCTTCCTGGAGAAGAATCCGAGCCTCGACATGATATCCGTCGGTCCGACGCTCAGGGCAGTACACACGCCGGACGAGTCGCTCTACCTGCCGAGCCTTGAGAGGTTCTGGAACTTCCTAAAGGCCATACTCTGATGAGGAGACGATCGTTGTTCGCAGTCGTGGCAGTCTCGGTCGTGATAGCTACTGGGTGCACGACAGGGACGTCCGACACGTCGATGGCTGCGGTAGACAGAGTGTTGACAGAGAATGCACAAGTCTCAGTCGATGAGAAGCCAGTCTTCGTAGATGTCGAAGGTCGGCTAGACAGCATATTCAGGTCGAAGGGCTACGTCTATGGAGTCGACATCGTCGAGACCGCGTCGAAGGGCAATGCAGATGCGCGGTACATACTGGCGCAGATGTACGCATACGGCATAGCTGGGGCGAGGCCTGATGCACGGCGGGCGTACATACTGTATCTCGGGTTGGCAGATGAGGGGATGGCAGAGGCGCAGGCGATAGTCGGTCACATGCTCTTCTACGGGCTCGGCACCGAGGCTGACGAGAGCGAGGGAGTCAAGCTCATCTCCAAGTCAGTCAATCAGGATTGCGGACTTGGATATCTCTTCATGGGCAATTTCTATGCGCACAATGCGCCGGAGACCGAGGAGAACAGGACGAGTGCGAAAGTCTGCTATGCCAAGGCTGCGGCGCTCGGCATAGCGGAGGCGGAACAACTATTAGAGCAGATGCGATGAGCAAGCTACCAGCAGAGTGGGAGGCGCACAGTTTCAGCCAGATAGTGTGGCCGAGTCGGAACACCGACTGGGAGTACATGATAGACGAGGCCGTCGAGTGTTTCGGTCGGATATTGAGGGAGATAGCCAAGAGGGAGCGAGTCGTCGTCGTGACGGACAGCCTCGAATGGCTACGGGAGAGCCTCGGTCCGCTCGGTATAGAGGGCGAGGTCTATGCCTTTGAGACCCCCATAAACGACACGTGGGTGAGAGACTACGGCCTCATAACCCTCGTCGACGAGACAGGGAAGCCCGAGATGCTAGACTTCACGTTCAACGGGTGGGGAATGAAGTTTGCGGCGAACCATGACAACCAGGTCAGCAGGAGACTTGCAGAGACCGCGTTGCCCGGCATACCCATATATCACCTGACGACAGTCCTCGAAGGTGGGAGCATAGAGAGTGACGGGTCCGTCTTGATGACGACATCCGGGTGTCTGCTTGCGCCGAACAGGAACGAGTATCGGACAGAGTATGATGCCATAGGCGACCTCTCGCCAATCTTTCGTCCGCGGCATTTCCACTTCATAACGAGTGGCGAGCTCGTCGGAGACGACACCGACGGACACGTAGATACCTTGGCACGCTTTGCGCCCGGGAACAGGATCGTGTATGTCAAGTGTTATGACGAGAAGGACGAGCATTACGAGTCGTTGAGCAAGATGGAGGCCGAGCTCAAGGACTTCGTCAATTCAGAGAACGAGCGATATGAGTTAGTCCCGTTGCCATTGCCTACGGCGATATATGACAAGGACAATGGCGAGCGACTGCCGGCGACGTATGCCAACTACTATTACGTCAAGGGGGCGATACTCCTGCCCGTCTATAACGTCTCGACAGACAAAGAGGCGATAGAGACCATGCGGAGAGCGTTCGGCCCCGAGGGGTATGAGATAGTCCCGGTGGACTGCTGTGCGCTGATACGGCAGCATGGGTCGCTACATTGTTCGACCATGCAGTATCCGTCGTCGGTCAGTCTCAGGACCGAGAAACTAACAAGAATAAACTGAAGACATGACTAGGGTAATCAAAGTAGGACTTGTCCAGCAGACGTCGTTCGGCACAGTCGAGGCGAACGTCGACAAGTTGATACAGAACGTAGCTCATCTTGCGGAGAACGGGGCCAACCTCGTGGTACTCCAGGAGCTACACAACACGCCATATTTCTGTCAGACAGAGGACGTACGATTCTTCGACCTTGCGGAGACCATACCGGGACCGTCGACCGAGGTGTATCAGTCGCTTGCGGCGCGGCTAGGCATAGTCCTCGTCACGTCGCTATTCGAGCGTCGGGCGGTCGGGTTGTATCACAACACGGCGGTCGTCATAGACTCGGACGGTTCGATAGCTGGCAAGTATCGGAAGATGCACATACCGGACGACCCGGGCTTCTATGAGAAGTTCTACTTCACTCCGGGCGACCTAGGCTTCACGCCGATAGACACCAGTGTGGGGCGGCTCGGGGTGATGGTCTGCTGGGACCAGTGGTATCCAGAGGCAGCGCGACTCATGGCGCTTGCGGGTGCCGAGATGCTGATATATCCGACAGCCATCGGGTGGGACATGAACGACACGGAGGACGAGCGGATGAGGCAGCTGAATGCATGGCAGACTGTCATGCGAGGACATGCAGTAGCCAACGGTGTACCCGTCGTCGCAGTCAACAGGACGGGACACGAGACCGATCCATCTGGCGTTACGGACGGCATAAGGTTTTGGGGCTCGAGTTTTGTAGCTGGTCCGCAGGGCGAGATGCTGTATGAGGCACCGACGCAGAAAGAGGCGAACGCCATAGTCTCCGTCAACATGGAGCGGAGCGAGGCGGTAAGGCGGATATGGCCATTCCTGCGCGACAGGCGGATAGACCAGTATCAGGACATCACGAGACGATTTCGCAACTAAGATTCCCCACAAAATCACATACTCACATAACAATCAATGAAAAAACTAGTTTACGGTCTGATGGCAGCGACCACACTTATGGCGTGTAACGACGACCACAACGTCCTTCTCGACAAGGAGTACAACACCGTCGCGGGGCTGCCGCCGTTCGAGCAGATACACGAGCGGTATTACATGCCGGCGTTCAAGGCGGCGATAGAGGAGTATCGCAACGAGATCAGCCTCATCAAGTCGCAGCGTGACGAGCCGACATTCCGCAACACCATCGTCCCATACGACAGAGTCGGTGGCTGGCTAGAGGACCTCTCGTCGATCTTCTTCAACATCCAGTCGACAGATGCGACGGACACCATGGAAGTCATCACAGCCGATCTGCTGCCGATACTCAGTCGACTCGAGGACGAGGTCATGATGGACGAGAAGCTATTCTCGCGCATCAAGCACGTCTATGACCATCGTATGGAGGAGGGGCTAGACAGCGTACAGCTACGCCTCGTCGAGCTGTACTATCGAGACTTCGTGCGCAGTGGAGCGCTCCTCAACGAGAAGGACAAGAAGCGTCTGAGCGAGATCAACGAGAAGCTCTCTCAGTTGACCCACACAATGAGCGTTAACGTCCGCAAGGAGTCCAACGACAATTACAAACTCGTCATCGACAGTGCGGCAGACCTCTCGGGTCTCCCGGAGGACGTCATAGCCTCTGCGGCTGAGAGGGCAGAGAAGGCTGGGCTCAGCGGCAAGTGGGTTTTCCTGCCACAGGCGGCGTGCGTATTCCCGTTCCTCCAGTATTCAGACAGACATGACCTGCGCAAGCAGCTCTATGAAGGATACGTCAAGAGATGTCGTCAGGGTGGGGACAACGACAACAGCCAGATAATCCACGACATCGCCAAGCTAAGGGCGGAGAAGGCGCAGATACTCGGATACAAGACATACGCACATTACTCTACCGATGTCAAGATGTCTGGCAATCCAGAAGTCGTCGACACCTTCTTGATGAACGTATGGCCGATGGCGCTGAACGCAGCGAAGAAGGAGCTCGAGGACATGCGCAAGTTTGCTCGCAAGCAGGACAAGAATGCCGTTGTCGAGGCGTGTGACTGGTGGTATTGGACAGAGCAGCTCCGCAAGGCGCGGTTCGATGTCGATGCGACGACAGTCTCAGAGTATTTCCAGCTGGAGACCGTGAGAGATGCGATGTTGCGCATAGCTTCGCAGCTGTATGGAGTCGAGTTCACAGTCTTGGAGGGAGCGCCGAAGTACAATCCCGAGAACAACGAAGTATGGAGCGTCAAGCAGGACGGCAAGGACATCGCGATAGTCTATTTCGACTGGTTCCCGCGCTCGTCTAAGCGCGGAGGTGCGTGGACGACGTCGTTCAGAAACGATGCCACGCCGCTTGACGGGTCGGAGCGTCGTCTGCCGGTCATCTCAATATGCTGCAACTTCCCACAGCCAGCCAAGGGAGCTCCGGCGCTGCTTGGAACAGACGAAGTCGAGACAATGTTCCACGAGTTTGGACATGGGCTCCATTCGTTCTTTGCGAGGAGCAATTACAATCGCACGCTGCGCCATGTTCCTCACGACTATGTCGAGTTGCCGAGCCAGATCAACGAGTTCTGGGCTTTTGAGCCGTCAGTCTTGAAGACCTACGCCAAGCATTATAAGACAGGCGAGGTGATACCGGACGAGCTCGTCGAGAAGCTGTCTCAGATGTCGACGTTCAATCAGGGATTCCGTTCGACGGAGTATCTTGCAGCGTCGCTCATCGACATGCATTGGCATTCGTACAGTGCTGGAGACGAGATACCATCGGCAGAGAAAGTCGAGGAGGAGGTCATCAATCGGATAGGGCTGATACCCGAGATAGCGCCGAGGTATCATAGCACATATTTCACACATATCTTCAGTGGAGGATATGCGGCAGGTTATTACGACTACGAGTGGGCCGAGATGCTGTGTGCTGATGCCTTTGAGGCGTTCAGGGAGAGTGGTGATGTCCTTGACAAGGGCACTGCTGCGCGGTTCCGCAAGTACTGCCTTGAGCGTCCTGGGGACTATGATGCGCTGGAGATGTTCACCGAGTTCAGGGGGCATCGTCCGGACGTCAGCTATCTGTTGAAGCAGCGAGGGTTTGTAGTGCCGGATAACAAGACAAAGAAGCGTTAACACCTAATTTCTAGAACTCCCCTAAACATAGGACAAGATAGAAGTGGGCTGCAGGGATTGACATAAAATCCTTGCAGCTCGCTTGCTTTTAATACGTTAGCGAGGGGAAAGGGGGTGAAGAAGCGATGGTGGTGGAAAATTTTTCAGAAAATATTCGTGCGTATGCTTTGATATATCAAATCTTCTCCCTAACTTTGCATCGCATTTGAAAAGGATGTCTGCCGATTTAGCTCAGCTGGTTAGAGCGTTTGATTCATAATCAAGAGGTCCCCGGTTCAAGCCCGGGAATCGGTACAGAAGGGAAGCCACTCGTCAAGGGTGGCTTTCTTCGTCTAGGTACCTCATCAGAAACAAGAAGCCAACAAGTCCACCATGAAGCCATTTCTCACCTCCGTTGCAGAATACTTCCTCAGTCATTATCCAGATAATGACTGGAGTCGTCTTCACTTCGTATTTCCGAACAGGCGATCGTGTGTGTTTTACACTCGCGACATGCAGGAGGCTATCAGGGCTGGGGTAGAGCGAGGTGAGTCTAGGCGGTCGATAATAGGGATGAGCGTCGAGACGATGGGCGATCTGCTGGCACGGCTTACGGGACTGAGCAAGGCGGACAACCTCGTCCTTGCGTGCGAGCTCTACGAGGCGTATCTGAAGGTCTGCGAGGACGGGGATAGTGAGGAGGCAGTAGTCCCAATGAGTTTTGAAGTGTTCTACTCATGGGCCGAGATACTCCTGCATGACTTTGACGACATCGACAAGTCGGTAGTCAAAGCGGAGACCCTCTTCAAGCACATACATGACATAAACGAGATAACGGACGAGCTCGACTACATCACGGACGAGCAGCGGCAGGCCATAGTAGACTTCTGGAATATCGTGTTCATGCAGAAGGAGGATGCGTATGGCAACGAGAAGCTCGTCCACGAGCGTTCGTCAGGCGACTTTGCCACACAGTTCGTCAGGACAGGCAAGTTGTATAAAGAGTTTCGCAGTCGGCTTGAGGAGGAGGGGCAGGCGTACTCTGGCATGATATACAGGAGGGCCGTCGATATGATAAGGGAGACTGGCAGCCTCTTGCCAGCCGACATAGCAGATGGGGAGGTTTTCATCTTTATAGGGTTCTCAGTCCTTACTCGTTCGGAGAGAGTCATCATGCGCAGTCTGATGAATAGTGGTCGAGCGATGTTCTTCTGGGACTATACGCCTCGGATGGAAGAAGAGAAGAACAGGAAGCTCTCGGCCGGATATGCCGTCGTAGGTGCAGCCGAGGAGTTCCCGTCGCCCAAGGATTTCAGTTGTACAGTGGGAGACTGGGGGACGAAGAAGATCAACGTCGTAGAGGTTGCGTATCCGTCGAGCCAGACCACAGTCATCGTCGATTTGTTGCGGGAGATAGCCAGGAAGAAAAACGAGAATAACACCACGGGCCTTGACGAAGTAGTAGACATGTCTGACACGGCACTAGTCCTGCCGGAGAAGTCGATGTTGCCGGGGTTCCTGGGAGCCATGCCGCCGGAGGTTCCGGCTCTCAACGTGACGATGGGTTATGGGCTACGGCTATCGAACATATCAGCGTTCGTCAACTTGCTCTCGATGCTATGGAGGTCGAAGTATAAGCGGACATTGGCTGACGGGACACGGGCGTTCAGTGCCAAGGTCGTACTGCCGATCCTGCAGCACCCAGCCACGATGGCCGTCTGTGGGGAGAGAGTAGTACAGTCGCTTATCGGTAGATTGACGAGAGAAAACAAAGCCTTCGTGACACGAGAGGACGTCGAGGGCGTTGAATTCCTCAGCTACATACTGGACGAGAGCAAGGTTGCGGACGTCGTCACATACGTCACGACAGTCGTCAGACAGGTGTTTGATGCGTATTGTGACAAGAAGTATGACGGACATGCGATGATAGACATGACGAGGAGCCTCGTCTATGAGGCGTTGAAGATATGCCGGAAGTCGGGGGAAGTCATGCGTCGTGTCGTCAGCGTCGAGACGTCGCCGGACCTGCTCATCCGCATCATGAAGGTCATCATAGACGGTCAGCAGGCGGACCTCCTTGGCGAGCCGCTGATGGGGTTACAGGTCATGGGAGTGCTCGAGACGCGTCTGCTAGATTTCAGAAACGTCATAGTACCCGATTTCGTCGAGGGGAAGTGGCCGTCGGAGAGTGAAGAGAAGACAATCATACCAGCGGCGCTACGTCTCAACTATGGCATGCCTACGGCGGTAGATGAGACCAGTTCCTTCGCCTATTATTTCTTCCGTCTCGTCGAGAGGGCGGAGAACGTAACGCTCATAGTCCCTGCCATAGCAGACGGCAAGCCCAATACCCAGAGCCGTTACATCCCGCAGCTCGAGCTACTCTACAAGTTGTGCGACATAACCAAGACAGTAGGGTCTTACGAGATAAACCTAGCTCAGCCGACACAGATAACAGTCAACAAGTGGGACTTCATAGAGAGACTTGAGCGGTTTATGTTCACAGACGAGGCGGGCGAGGATACGCCCGTCATTTCGCCATCGTCGTTGACGACCTACCTCAAGTGCCCGCTCAACTTTTTCCTCCAGAAAGTCATGGGCATACGAGAGGCGGACAGCATAGACGAGGACGTTGATGACAGAGTGCTCGGCAACATCTTCCACAAGACGATGGAGGAACTCTATCAAGACAAGCCACAACTGACAGAGGAGTACGTTCGGGATCTAAAGGCGGATACAGGGCGCATCAAAGACCTCCTTTTCAAGCACCTGAAGGAAGAGATGCATATCAATGTCGGCAGCGAGAAAGACCTCAACGGCAGCAACACCATCACCTTGTTTGCGTTGCAGAAGTTGGTAGACAAGATGATAGGCATTGAGCATGTCGGTGCGGAGATAGTCGAGACCGAGCAGGAAGTCTCAGTCTCGTTTCCATTGTCTGGACAACATCAAGGGAAGAAGATCAAACTCAAGGGAACAATCGACAGACTACATAGGAAAGACGGTTTCCTATATGTCGCAGACTATAAGACGGGAAGTGTGAAGAGCGACACCATCAAGGAGCTGACAGACCTCTTTGAGCCCAAGAAGCACGACAGCCTGAAGGCCGTCATGCAGGTAATGGTGTATTGCTACATATTGCGCAATGCTGGTGGAGAGTACTCAAAGGAGACGCTCAAGCCAGTAGTCTTTGCGCTCAGGAATGGGGCGTTGCTCCCGAAAGTCAATACAGGAGGGAGGAGCACAGTAGAAATAGCACTTCCATCGGAGGAACTTGAGAAAGAAGAGAAGTTTAGAGATTTCGAGGGGCAGTTTGGGAAGCAGTTGGGGGGAGTGATAAACGAAATATTCGATTTAGACGTGCCGTTCGTGCAGAGAGCCGACCCCAAGAAGTGCGCGAACTGCGACTTCCATCATCTGTGTGGCTTTTAGGGTATGGGGAGGAAAGAGTCGAGGTCAGAAGAACGACTCCCTCACAGGGCGGACGACGAAGCCATAAATCTTGCGATATTCCTTAACAAATTTGTTGCCGCGGTAGAAGAAAAGAGCCGAGGCGTAGTTCTTGTTGAACTCGTCGACCTCGCCGCCCCAGTAGTAGCCTCTTGTCTTCTGGAAGTAGAGAGTAGAATCCGTCCGGTGTCCGGTTGTCGGCAGGAAGATAGAGTTGCCGCCACGACCCGTGACGAGGTAGCCTTCCGTATCGCCGCGGGAGACCCAACGCCACTCGCATCTCTCGACCAGTTCAGCGATTTCAGAAGTTCTCGGCATACGCCATCCTGGTCCCCAGTAGTGGTTAGCTGGGTCGTGGTCGGTCCCGGTGATATCTTCCGAGACATAATCCACGTATTTAGTCGAGACAATTTCGCCAGTGATGTCGCCGTAGCCGAAGAATGCGCCGACGTCGGAGGGTGCAGCGGCGCCGACATTTCTGTCGCCCCACATGACGGAGAGGCCAAGATCCACAGCGTTGCCGGGGTTTGTCATCTGACCGGACGAGGATGTCGTCAGGCAGGCGAGACAGAACAAGAGGCTCAGTGCGCGCCTCAGTGAAGGTCGTGTCAAGTTGCAGATATGTCTATTTCTGTCTTGCATCTACTCTTAGATTCGCTTGCAAAATTATGCAAAAAACCGATGTGGTGTTTATCTAATAAACTCTTTGTTACTTCGCATTATCAAAGACTGTACCATTTTCGGCATAGATTCGGGAGAGGGAAGGGGAGGAAAGAGGAGGGAGAAGCTGGGAATGAGACGGGGACAGGTCTAACCAAATTAGCAAAGAGGAATGAGGAATTATCGGAGAGGTCTGAGGAGGCGGAAGGGAACGGAGGAGGAAGCCTTTCTCTCCTCTTCCTTTAGCCGCATGTTTAGATGTGTTCTGAATGACCACTTTCGGCATAGTTCCCGCTTTTAAGCTAAATAACTTTGTAATCAAATGATTGGAGACTCTAGAGATTAGATTTTCAAGGGAAAAACAACGTATAAAATACCCCTGTTTTCATTTGTCGCTTTTGAGGGGACATCCATTCCCATCCCTTGCATTAACTTCGCTCCTAGAGTTACAAAACAACTAATTTCATGTTTCAAAAAACTTATACTTATGGAAAAAATATCAAATAATCAGCACTCAGAGGAAACACCTCTCACTACACTCGGCAAGACCTTCGAGCTCGTCGATCTCGGCCTCTCCGTCAAGTGGGCAACCTTTAATCTCGGCGCCACTAAGCCCGAGGAGGCTGGCGACTACTTCATGTGGGGCGACAAGATCCCTGCTACCGGCCGTGACTGCTTCTGGTCTACCTACAAGTACGCCAATGGAACGGAGAACCGTTTGTTCAAGTACGTCCCCGAGTCGCTGTTCCACAAGTTCAACCTCGAGTCTGAGGAGTCGTATTATGGCGACGACGGCTTCTTCGACAACAAGACAGTCCTCGAACCCGACGACGATGCTGCCTATTTCGCTCTCGGCGGCAAGTTCCGTATGCCGACCCCTGCAGAGTGGCGTGAGCTTCACGACAACTGTACTTGGCTGTGGGCTCAGTTCAATGGCGTCAATGGCTATTTGGTTATTTCAAACAAGGATGGCTTCACCGACAAGTCGATTTTCCTCCCTGCCGCCGGACTTCGCTCAGGTAGCTACTTACGCGACCAGAACACTCACGGTGCCTACTGGTCCGCGTCGCTTGTCAATACTTTCCCCACCCACGCCTCGTGCTGCTACTTCTACGATACCTACCGCAACTGGGGCTACAGCTTGTTGAGTCGATACCTCGGTCTCTCCGTCCGTCCCGTCTCAGATTAAGCGAAACACTTTCTCCCCCTCTTCCTTCTCCCTTGCAATGTTATCTAAAAGGGAGACAGAGAGAAGTCGACGAGCAGCTATGAATGGATAATTCTTATTACCTTTGCTTGTAGTCTGAAGATGTGTTCGTAGCGGAGAGCGTGATGACGAATAATTCGCTGCTACGGATAGGAGTTGTGTCGGCAGTCCGGAAAGTGCAGTTGGACATTCACTGCACCTCGGTCATGAAATGGCTTACAATGGAAGTAGCTTTGCTGGCACAGCAATCAACAAAACGATGATATGGCGAAGAAAGCAATAAACCCCAAAGCCCCGTCGATTTCCGACAGTGTAGCAGCCATGGCTGCGCTCGGCGGGAAAATGCCCCCACACGACATAGAGTTCGAGGAGGCGGTACTCGGAGCGATCCTAGTCGATAAGGATGCGCTTCAGAACGTAGTAGAGATCTTGAAGCCCGAGCATTTCTACAAGGAGGCGAACCAGATGGTGTACAGTGCCATATTGCGTCTGAACGCACAGATGGCGCCGATAGACATCAAGACCGTCCAGGAGGAGCTGAAGAGGGTCGGTGAGCTGGAAAAAGTCGGTGGACTGCTGTATGTAGTCAGCCTGACGAGCCGAGTGGCAACGGCTGTCAACATAGAGTATCATGCGAAGCTCATATTCCAGAAGTACCTGCAGCGGTCTCTCATACATCTCGGCGGGGATCTCGTGACGAGTGGATATGACGAGACCAAGGATGTCGCGGACCTCCTGGAGGAGGCGGAGGACAAGCTCTTCACGCTCTCGCAGGGTAGCATGAAGAAGGAAGTCGTCCAGATAGGCAGTGTCGTCAGTGTCGCGATCAATCAGATGCACGAGGCGGCTAAAAGGGAGGACAAGCTGAGTGGAATCCCGAGTGGATTCAGGGGCATAGACGAGATCACACTTGGGTGGCAGCCGGCGACGATGGTCGTCATAGCGGCGCGACCAGCGATGGGAAAGACCGCCTTCGTCCTCAGCATGGCGCGAAGGATGGCCATCGACTACAGGTTGCCGATAGCGATGTTCTCGCTTGAGATGAGCAACGTCGAGCTTGTCAAGCGTATCATGACAGCCGAGACCGAGATACCATCCGAGAAGATCAAGAGTGGACGACTGACGCCCGAGGAGTGGCAGCATTTCGACTCGCAGATAGACAGGGTCGTCAATGCGCCGATATACATCGACGACACGCCGGGCCTATCAGTCTTCGACCTACGAAGCAAGGCGCGAATACTCAAGAAGAAGCATGACATCAAGTGCATCATCATCGACTACCTCCAGCTCATGACAGCGTCGGCGATGAAGCCTGGAAGCCGTCAGGAGGAAGTCTCGATGATCTCGCGATCGCTGAAGGGCCTAGCGAAGGAGCTAGACATACCAGTCATCGCCCTTAGCCAGTTGAACCGTAGTGTCGAGCAGCGCACGTCGTCGGTCGGTAACGGAATCGACAGCAAGAGGCCGCAGCTCTCGGACCTTCGAGAGTCTGGAGCAATCGAGCAGGATGCGGACATGGTATGTTTCATCCATCGACCGGAGTACTATCATATCCTTGATGACGGCAAGGGCAACTCGCTCGTCGGCATGGCTCAGTTCATCATAGCCAAGCACCGTTCGGGACGCATCGACGACGTCCTGCTCAAGTTCAGGGCCGAGCTCATACGCTTTGAGGAGCCGGACAACCTGCAGGCGTACACGTCGGGAGCCGAGGGCCCGTCGGCGGGTCAGCAGTACTACATGTCGGCCGTCAATTCAGACAATCCGGGAGTCGATCTCAGTGGTCAGTCGGAAGACGTTCCGTTCTAGGCTTAAGCATTTTATTTAAAAAGTGTTTCGCCTTTCATAATTTTATATGTATCTTTGCGGTCGGTAGGACAAGGTAGCTCATGTGTCTGCCTTGTCCTAACCGTATGTAGAATACATTAAACCAATCAATTATTAATTAAGTCAATTAAAGAATGCAACCATTAGATTACGTTGTCATCGGACTATTCGCGGCAGCGCTCATCGGTATCGTGGTCTGGGTCGTCAAGCAGAAGGCAGACGATTCCGCGGACTATTTTCTAGGCGGAAAGGACGCCACATGGATAGCCATAGGCTCATCAATTTTTGCCTCAAACATCGGATCGGAGCATCTCATCGGTCTTGCAGGCGCGGGAGCTGCGAGTGGTATGGCGATGGCGCATTGGGAGATGCAGGGTTGGATGATCTTAGTACTAGCGTGGTTCTTCGTTCCATTCTACACACACTCCATGGTGTACACCATGCCGGAGTTCCTGGAGAGGCGATTTAATCCGCAGTGTAGGACAATACTGTCGGTCATCTCGCTCATCTCATACGTGCTGACGAAGGTAGCAGTGACAGTCTATGCAGGTGGACTCGTATTCAAGAGCGTCTTTGGAATCGAGGAGATATGGGGCATCGACTTCTTCTGGATATCGGCCATTGGCCTTGTGCTCATCACTGCAGTCTATACCATTTTTGGCGGCATGAAGTCCGTCCTCTACACCTCGGTGCTTCAGACACCAATCCTCCTCCTCGGTTCGCTGATAATCCTCGTGCTTGGACTTCAGGCACTTGGTGGTTGGGATCAGATGATGGAGATTTGCGGTGCTACGCCGGCGAACGAGTATGGTGACAAGATGACCGACCTCATCAGGGATTTGCACGATCCCGAGTTCCCGTGGCTTGGTGCGCTGATAGGTTCGGCAGTCATCGGTTTCTGGTACTGGTGCACAGACCAGTTCATCGTCCAGAGAGTCCTTTCGGCGAAGAACCTCAAGGAGGCACGTCGTGGAACCATTTTTGGTGCGTATCTGAAGCTCCTTCCAGTGTTCCTGTTCCTCATCCCTGGCATGATAGCCTTTGCGTTGCAGGAGAAGGGTGTAGTCATCAATGGCGAGCGTTTTTTGATGCCTAGCACCGATGCGGCATTCCCGACGCTTGTAGCAAAGCTCTTGCCAGCGGGAGTCAAGGGTCTCATCGTCTGCGGTATCTTGGCAGCGTTGATGTCGTCTCTTGCGTCGCTCTTCAACTCGTCGGCGATGCTGTTCACGATAGACTTCTACAAGAGACTGCGTCCGAAGACACCGGAGAAGCAGCTTGTCTCGATCGGCCAGATAGCAACCGTCGTCATCGTCGTACTCGGCATCCTCTGGATACCAATCATGAAGTCGGTCGGCAACGTCCTATACGCATACTTGCAGGACGTACAGTCAGTACTTGCGCCGGGCATAGCAGCGACCTTCCTACTGGGAGTCTGCTGGAAGAGGGCGTCGGCACGTGGTGGCCAGGCTGGACTCATAGCGGGGCTCGTAATAGGACTGACAAGACTTGCGGCAAAGGTCTATTATAGTAATGTCCCAGAGGCGAGTGAGGGCTGGTTCAGGGCAGTATTCTATGACTTCAACTGGTTGTACTTCTGCGGTGTCATGTTCGTATTCTGCCTCTTGGTAGTCTTTGTCGTCAGCATGTTTGACAAGGCGCCGAGGCTAGAGAAGATAGAGGGACTCGTCATGGGAACAGAGACAGCGGAGCAGAAAGAGGCCAACCGCAGGAGCTGGAACAAGTGGGATTTGATACACTCGGCAATAATTCTTGGAGTGACAGCGACCTTCTATTGGTATTTCTGGTGATTTTTTTCGTAAATTTGTGATACGAAGAGGAAGACGTGGCGGACCTATAGCGATATATGGTGCTACGTCTTTCTCCTTTACGCAACTCTGCAGAGGCGACAGGTTCTCACTCAGTGAGACGACGGCAGAGTTGAGGAGTTGAACGATAAATAGATATAGCAATGCTCGAAGAACTTAAAGAAAAAGTTTTCAAGGCCAATCTCGACTTGGTCAAGCAGGGACTAGTGATTTTCACATGGGGCAACGTCTCAGGCATAGACAGGGAGAAGGGGCTGATAGTCATCAAGCCAAGTGGCGTCGGTTATGACGTCATGAAGGCATCCGACATGGTCGTCGTCGACCTCAACACAGGTAAAGTCGTCGAGGGAGACCTCAATCCGTCGTCGGACACCCCGACGCACCTCGTTCTCTATCGAGCCTTCAAGAACATCGGAGGCGTCGTCCACACGCACTCGACGTATGCAACGGCATGGGCACAGGCTGGGAAGGACATCCCGAACATAGGCACAACGCATGCCGACTACTTCTACAAAGACATCCCATGCACGAGGGACATGACCGAGGCGGAGGTCAAGGGCGACTATGAGCTCGAGACCGGCAATGTCATCGTCGATCGTTTCCAGGGCATCAATCCGGACCACACGCCGGGCGTGCTCGTCAAGAATCACGGTCCGTTCTCGTGGGGCACGTCGCCAGACAATGCCGTCTATAACGCCAAGGTCATGGAGCAGTGTGCCAAGATGGCGTTCGTCTCGTTCGCAGTCAATCCGCAGACGACGATGAATCCGCTCCTCATCGAGAAGCACTACATGCGCAAGCATGGACCAAACGCCTACTATGGGCAGAAGAAAAAGTAAGAACAATAACTAACCACAATAAAAAATAAACAGTTTGATTTATGGCACAGGTTTTTTCTGAGTACGAGATATGGTGGGTGACTGGTGCGCAGTTGCTCTACGGAGGTGACGCAGTCGTAGCAGTCGACGGACATTCCAAGGAGATGGTCGACGGCCTCAACAAGAGCGGCAACATCCCGGTCAAGATCGTCTATAAGGGCACGGCGAACTCCAGCAAGGAGGTCGAGAACATCATGAAGGCTGCGAACAACGACGAGAAGTGTGTCGGCATCATCACGTGGATGCACACGTTCTCGCCAGCCAAGATGTGGATCCATGGACTCCAGCAGCTCAAGAAGCCGTTGCTCCACTTCCATACCCAGTACAACGAGGAGATACCATGGTCGACGATGGACATGGACTTCATGAACCTCAACCAGAGTGCACATGGAGACCGTGAGTTCGGCCACATCTGTGCACGTCTCCGCCTCCGCAGGAAAGTCGTCGTCGGCTACTGGAAGGACGAGGCAGCTCAGAAGCACATAGCAGTCTGGGCGCGTGTAGCAGCAGCATGGGCAGACAGCCAGGACATGCTCATCTTGCGATTTGGCGACCAGATGAACAACGTCGCAGTCACCGATGGCGACAAGGTAGCGGCAGAGCAGGTCATGGGTTACCACGTAGACTACTGTCCGGTATCCGAGCTCATGGAGCACTACAAGAAGATCACCGACGCAGAGGTCGATGCACTCTTCGCAACATACATGAAGGAGTATGACCATGCCAAGGAGCTCGAGGACAAGAAGAGCGAGGCAGGCCAGAAGGTCTGGAACGCAGCAAAGGCAGAGCTTGCTCTACGCTCGATCCTCAAGGCAAAGGGTGCGAAGGGCTTCACCACCAACTTCGACGACCTCGGCACACAGGACATCAACGACCCGAAGTTCGTCGGCTTCGACCAGATCCCAGGCCTCGCATCGCAGCGACTCATGGCAGAGGGCTATGGCTTCGGCGCAGAGGGTGACTGGAAGAGTGCAGCGCTCTATCGCACAGTATGGTTCATGACGCAGGGCCTCCCGACAGGATGCTCGTTCCTCGAGGACTACACCCTCAACTTCAACGGCAAGGACAGCTCGATCCTGCAGTCTCACATGCTCGAGGTCTGCCCGCTCATCGCAGCAGAGAAGAAGCCGAAGCTCGAGGTACACTTCCTCGGCATAGGCATCCGCAAGAGCCAGACGGCACGTCTCGTCTTCACGTCGAAGAAGGGCGACGGCGTCACGGCTACCGTTGTCGACATGGGCAATCGTTTCCGTCTCATCGTCAACGACGTCAAGTGCATCGAGCCGAAGCCACTGCCAAAGCTCCCAGTCGCATCAGCACTGTGGATACCGCAGCCTAACTTCGAGGTTGGCGCAGGCGCATGGATACTCGCAGGTGGTACGCACCACAGCTGCTTCTCATACGACATCACGCCGGAGTACTGGCAGGACTATGCAGAGATTGCAGGCATCGAGATGGTCCACATCGACAAGGATACGACCATCGAGAACTTCAAGCAGCAGCTCCGCAACAACGAAGTCTACTACATGCTCAACAAGGCTTTGATGTAAGCCAACAATCGGGAAGATTATGAGTCTTACAGCAAAGCAAACAATCGAGCAGGGCAAGGCCATCCTCGGCATCGAGTTCGGATCGACGCGAGTCAAGGCCGTCCTCATCGACGAGGAGCATAAGCCAATAGCACAGGGGAGCCACGAGTGGGAGAACCAGCTCGTCGATGGACTCTGGACCTACAGCATCGAGGCAGTATGGTATGGACTTCAGGACTGCTATGCGAACCTACGTGCGGAGGTCAAGAAACTCTACGACGTAGAGATCGAGAACCTCGCAGCCATCGGTATCAGTGCGATGATGCACGGCTACATGGCGTTTGACGAGAAGCAGTCGATACTCGTCCCGTTCCGCACGTGGCGCAACACCAACACAGGCAAGGCAGCAGCGGAGCTCTCCAAGCTCTTCGTCTATAACATACCGCTACGTTGGAGCATCTCTCACCTGTATCAGGCCATACTCAACGGAGAGAAGCACGTCCCACAGATCAAGTATCTGACGACGCTTGCGGGCTTCGTACACTGGCAGTTGACGGGACGCTTCGTCCTCGGCGTAGGCGACGCATCGGGCATGATACCAGTCGACCCGAAGACGAAGACCTACTCGGCGGAGATGGTCAGCAAGTTCAACAAGCTCGTAGCTCCGAAGGGATTCCCATGGACACTCGAGAAGATATTGCCGGAAGTCCTCGTCGCGGGCGAGGAGGCAGGCAAGCTGACGGCAGAGGGAGCAAAGCGTATCGACGTCTCTGGACACCTCAAGGCGGGCATACCACTATGTCCTCCGGAGGGAGATGCAGGCACCGGTATGGTAGCCACCAATGCAGTCAAGCAGCGCACCGGTAACGTCTCGGCGGGCACATCATCGTTCTCGATGATAGTCCTCGAGAAGGACCTCTCGAAGCCAAACGAGATGATCGACATGGTCACGACGCCTGACGGCAGCCTCGTCGCGATGGTACACTGCAACAACTGCACGTCGGACCTCAACGCATGGGTAGGACTCTTCAGGGAGTATCAGGAGCTCATGGGCCTCAAGGTCGACATGGACGAGATCTTCGGCAAGCTCTACAACAATGCGCTCAAGGGCAATGCAGACTGTGGTGGCCTCGTCTCGTTCAACTACATCTCTGGTGAGCCAGTCACAGGCCTTGCAGAGGGACGTCCGCTCTTCGTACGTTCGGCATCTGACAAGTTCAACCTTGCCAACTTCATGAGGGCACACCTCTACGGCTCGGTTGGTGTCCTCAAGATCGGCAACGATATCCTCTTCAAGGAGGAGAAAGTCAAGGTCGATAGGATCACGGCACACGGTGGACTCTTCCGCACGAAGGGAGTAGGTCAGCGCGTCCTTGCGGCGGCGCTCAACTCGCCGATCTCAGTCATGGAGACGGCTGGTGAGGGTGGAGCGTGGGGCATTGCGCTCCTCGCAGACTTCGTCGTCAACAACAGCGAGAAGCTCACGCTCGATGCTTATCTTGACAAGAAAGTCTTCGCAGGCGACGCAGGCACTGAGATTCGTCCGACACAGGAGGAAGTCGAGGGCTTCAACGCCTACATCGAGAACTACAAGGCGTGCCTCGGAATCGAGGAGGCGGCTACAAAACTAAAGAAGTAATCACACACTGCAGCAGGAACGTCCGAACCCGGGGCGTTCCTGCTTTTTTCTTGAAACCAAATTATGACAAAGAGATTTCTGTGTGCAGGCCTAGCATCGCTTGCCATGCTCACACTCTATTCATGCCAGGGCGGTAAGCCCGCGGATAGCTGCCAGAAGGTCGGCATCTGCCCTAAGTCCTTTGGCGAGGCGACGGTCGACGGAAAGACCGTGAAACTCTACACACTTACCAACAAGAACGGAGTCACAGCGCAGTTCACCAACATCGGAGCGAAGATGGTGTCGCTCTACGTCCCGGACCGCAACGGCAAGCTTGCGGACGTCGTCCAGGGATATGCCACGGCGGCAGAGTATGCAGCATGTGACAATGCTACGGGTAAGGGCGAGCCATTTTTCGGAGCGACGATCGGGCGATATGGCAACCGCATAGCTGAGGGCAAGTTCAGCATTGACGGCACCGAGTACACAGTCGACCAGAACGAGGGGACCAATTCACTGCACGGAGGACATAAGGGATTCTATGCAGTCGTATGGGATGCCAATCAGGAGGGCGACCAGAAGATCACCTTCAAGTACACATCGCCTGACGGCGAGATGGGTTTCCCGGGCAACCTCGCCACGGCAGTCACCTACGAGTTGACCGACACCAACAGCGTCGTCATCTCGTACACAGCAACGACCGACAAGCCGACAGTCGTCAACCTCACCAACCACTCGTTCTTCAACCTCAATGGTGACGACGACGAGAGCATCAACGACGAGGTCCTCCGCATAGCAGCAGACGAGATCACGCCTGTCGATGACAAGCTGATACCAACGGGCGAGATGATGAGCGTCGAGGGCACGCCATTCGACTTCCGCACGTCGCATCTCATCAGTGACAGCCTCGAGAGCCAGCATCCGCAGCTTCTCCTCGGACAGGGTTACGACCATAACTTCGTCCTCTCGGACTGCATCGGCGAGAACGGAGTACGTTTTGCGGCACAGGTGAACGACCCGCAGAGTGGTCGCATCATGAGAGTCTACACGTCGGAGCCGGGTGTACAGTTCTACGCAGGCAACTTCCTGAACGGGACGCAGAAGGGCAAGTGTGGTAAGATGTATCCACGTCGTTCGGCGCTCTGCCTCGAGACGCAGCACTATCCTAACACGCCGAACACGCCGGCGTTCCCACAGTGCCAGCTCAATCCGGGAGAGACATACAGCCATATCTGCATCTACTCCTTCTCAGTCGAGAAGTAAAGACAGAATAGCAGGCTAAATAAGCCCCGCACCGAAGGTAAAACATAGGTGCGGGGCTTTTTGCGTACAAAAGAGTTGCGTAGGGGCGGAGAGAAGGGCGTGGGGGAAGATAGGGTAGGGGAAAGGAGACATTAAAAGACCAAGAGGGCGGGGAAGAAGGATAAAATGATTAAATTTGCATATATGGAAGCAAGAGTAGCAGCAGCCATCATGATGGTGGCGATGAGCGTAGTCTCATATAGCCAGAAGAAGATAGGCGACTTCATAGAATCAAAGTCCTATAACGACGAACTACGCGGGACACAGCGGACAGTTCAGTACAGAGTAGAGGGCGACAAGTTCGTCTCCGAGAACGGGCGGAACAGGTATACGCGGGCGCTCTATGGAGGCGTGACCGACTTCAGAGTAGAGACGTCGGACAGGCCAGTCTTTGCGACCTTCAGAAGGGGTGAGTATCATAACATAGCATTTAGAGTCGTCCGGGCGGACGGAGTCGTCGTGCCGATGGACGAGATAGAGACTTGCAGGGCAGAATATGACTGCGGGAGGAGAGAGTACACCCTGAAGGACAGACGCCTTGGAGGGGTCGAAATCCATATCGAAGTGTTGGCATCGACAGACATAGAGTCCGCGATGTGGAAGATGGCAGTCAGGGATGCGAAAGAAGAGTTGACGATAGAGGCCATACTCTCGTACACCAAGGTCAAGAAGATGAACAGGAGCGGGGACATCGGAGTAGATCCCAAGGACGGATTTGAGGCAGACGGGAAGCAGGCGTCGTCCTATTTCAGACTCAAAGAAGGCCGGGAGCTATACCTTGTCTTTGCCACGGGCATGAAAGCCGTAGAGGAGATGAACAACACGGAGGCCTGGGAGCGGGCGGAGGCAGAGCGGGAGAAGATGGCTCGGCATATAGAGTTTCGGACGCCTGACGAATGGCTGAACGCCCTTGATGGGGCGATAGTTGCTGCGGCAGAGGGAATATGGGATGGCGAGACGTGGCTCCACGGGGCGATAGGGTGGAGAATGCAGCTTGCGGGTTGGCGAGCAGGGTACACGGGAGACTACCTCGGGTGGCAGGACAGGCAGCAGAGACATTTAGACGCATACGCGGCGAGCCAGGTCAGGAATGTCGAGCCGATATATCCGCACCCGACGCAAGACCAGGAGCTCAACATAGCGAGGGCAGAGAAGAAGTGGGGCACGCAGATGTACAGCAACGGGTACCTGTGCAGATACCCGAACAAGAGCGACGTCATGCATCACTATGACATGAACCTCAACTTCGTCGACGAGCTGCTCGAGCACATCGACTATGACGCACGGAAGGAGACGCTGAGGAGATATTGGGAGCTGCTCAAGCTACACCTCGAGTGGGAGAAGAGAAACTACGACCCAGACGATGACGGACTGTATGACGCATATTGCTGCATCTGGGCGTCGGACGCACTGTATTATTCAGGAGGCGGGGTGACGCACTCGACAGCGTACAACCTCCGGGCGAACAAGTATGCGACGAAGATAGCAGAGATATTGGGCGAGGACGGTACGCGATACAAGGAGGAGTACGAGAAGATAGCGAAGGCCATAGACAGCAGACTATGGATAGAGAGCGAGGGACACTGGGCAGAATATGAAGACTATGACAGGTTGAATCTCCACGGAGATGCGGGACTCTGGACCACATATACCGCGATAGACTGCGAGGTCGGGACCGAGGAGCAGAGACATAGGGCGGCGATGTGGGCGGAGAGACATCAGCCGCGAATCAAAGTTGACGAAGACAACTACACAATATCGACGACAGACTGGATGCCATACTCGTGGAGCATCAACAACGTGGCGCCTGCGGAGAACTACAACATGGCGCTGGCCTTCTTTGAGGCAGGGATGCCAGATGCAGGATACAGGATGCTGAGGGCAAACGTCGTCGACAACATGATATTGGGAATCTCGCCGGGCAATTTCGGTCAGCTATCCTTCTGTGATGCGGCGAGGGGAGAGTGCTACAGAGACTTTGGCGACGTCGTCGGGACGGCAGCGCGGTGTCTGATCAAAGGACTGTGGGGCATACGTCCGCATGCGCTGGAGGGCAGGTGCGTCGTAGAGCCAGGCTTCCCGGCGGAGTGGGATAGTGCGACAGTCAGGACGCCGTATATGACATACACTTTCAGAAGAGAGGGCGACGAGTGCAGACTCAGAGCCTCACAGCAGTTTGCCGAGCCGCTGAAGATAGAGTTCAGGATGAGGGCTGACGAAGGAGTCGTCAGCAAAGTCGGAACGGCGGAGAGAGAGCAGGAGATCGTCCTCAGGTGTCCGAGGCGGAAGACAGTAGAGGCGCAGCGGATGGTGAAGAGCGTAGCTCCGGAGAAGTGCTATCAGGCGTGGAGGGGCGAGAAAGTCGGGAAGAAGCAGAAGATCGTAGACATATCGGGAAGTTGCAATGATACAGTCGCGAACATATTCAAGCACGAGTATCTCACGCCGAGGCCGAACGTCACGACGCTACAGATCCCCAAGCAGGGGATAGGCGAGTGGTGCCATCCGCAGCTCGTCGCGGACGTCAGTGACAGTGCGATGAGAGCGTTGCCAGAGGGCGTGTTGACGTTGCCAGGAGGACTAAAGTTCAGATTGGCTCAGAGCGGCAACAACGTCGTATTCGTCTCGATATGGGACAATTTCCCGACGAGCGTCGAGATACCAGTAGGCATGAAGGGCAGGAAGGCCTATCTGCTGGTGGCGGGCTCGACAAACCACATGCAGACAAGAATCGAGAATGCAAGAGTATTGGCGGAGTACACAGACGGGACGAGTGACACGCTGAAGGTCGTCCCGCCGTACAACTACGTCCCGATAGAGCAGGAGTATTTTGAGGACGGGAAGGCCTTTGACTCCGGGAGCCCGAGGCCGTTGATGGTCAGTCTCGGCACGGGCAAGGTAGGTTTCACGTTGACGAGCAATCCGAAGTCAGTATATGGACCGTATGTCGATGGAGGAGTGGCGACAGTCCTCCAGATGCCGCTTGACAGGAAGAAGACCGTCAGGAGCATAAGAGTGTCGGCTGAGGCGCACGACATAGTGTTTGGCGTCATGGGGATAACGATAGAGCAGTAGAAGGGAAGAAGGGGAGAAGGGGAGAGAGATGGCAAAAAGATATAAAGAGCTGACAAATGGTGTCGGAAAATAATTTTTGCATATCTTTGTAAGAGATATGGATTACGTAGTATCAGCACGAAAGTATAGGCCTGCGACGTTTGCGTCGGTAGTTGGTCAGGCGAGTGTCACCCAGACGTTGAAGAATGCGGTGAGGGAGCAGCGTATAGCTCACTCATACCTCTTTTGTGGACCGAGGGGCGTCGGAAAGACGACGTGTTCGCGAATCTTTGCGAAGACCGTCAACTGCTCGAACCTGACAGCGGACTTTGAGCCGTGCAACGAGTGTGAGAGTTGCAAGGCGTTCAACGAGAATCGATCGCTGAACATACACGAGCTCGATGCGGCGTCGAACAATTCAGTCGACGACATAAGGGAGGTCACGGACAGTGTCCAGTTCCCGCCTCAGGTCGGTCGATATTCCGTATATATCATCGATGAGGTCCACATGCTCTCTCAGCAGGCGTTCAATGCCTTCTTGAAGACATTGGAGGAGCCGCCGTCGTATGCCATATTCATATTGGCGACGACCGAGAAGCATAAGATATTGCCGACCATCATTTCTCGATGCCAGGTCTTCGACTTCAAGAGGATAACAGTGCCGGACGTCGCGGACCACCTGAAGTACGTCGCCAAGAGCGAGGGCATAACAGCCGAGGACGACGCACTGGAGGTGATAGCGCAGAAGGCGGACGGTGCGATGCGTGATGCGCTGTCCATATTCGACCAGATAGTAGCGTTCTCGGGCAGCGAGGTGACGTATCGCAAGGTCGTCGAGAACCTGAACATACTCGACTACGACGTCTTTTTCGAGGCCGTAGACAACATCAACAATCACGACTACATCAAGAGCCTGCTACAGTTCGACGACGTGCTGAGGAGAGGTTTTGACGCCTTGAACTTCCTAAGTGGACTGAGCCATCATTTGCGTAATCTGCTCGTCGCGCAGTCGCCCGAGGCGGTACGGCTGCTTGACGTCGGCGAGAAGACGGCTGGGCGATATACACAGCAGGCTGGGGCCATGACGTCGGCTCGGATACTCCAGCTCATAGAGGCGCTCTCGGATAGCGAGGCAGGATATAGGCTGGCGAGAGATAAGCGTCAGCACGTCGAGTTTGCATTGCTGAAGGCGTGCATGCTCGGGGACGAAAAAAAAAAGTCTTAGCGCAACTTAATGCTCTGTATCTCAAGATACAGGCGTCGAAGGGGCAGGCACAGCAGCAGGGGCAGAATACACCACAGCAGGGCGTGGCGACAGCGGTGGGAACACAACAGGCGACGCAGTCAGTGACGCGTCTGACAGGGGCAGGAGTGGCGACCGGCTCGATATTTGACAGACTGAAGAGCGTCGACAATCAGGGGGCGGGACAGACACAGGCTACGGGACCGTCGCTGAACGAAATATACGGGGCGAAGGCCGAGAGTGACAAGGCAGTAGACTACAATCAGCTCATAACAGCGTGGGGCGATTTCGCGTCACGTCTGCAGACAGCAGACAGCCATCTGCGCTCCGTCATGGCGCATCCACCGAGGCTGGAAGGCGAAGTCATAGTCGTCGACGTCGCGAATGCGATGCAGGGCGAGATAGCAAACAGGGTAGACCTCGTCACATTCCTACGCCAGAGACTCTCAAACTCCAGGCTGAGCATCAGGGCAAACCTCGTAGCGAAGACAGACGCTCCAATCGTCCCCTATACGGCGAAGCAGAAGCTAGATGCGATGCTCTCGGAGAATGCAGAGCTCGAGAAGTTGATAACAAAGTTCGGACTGACGTTCGATTGACATATAGACAATGGACAACAAGACAGAAATTTGCATAGTAGGGTCGGGGCCTGCGGGCTACACGGCAGCAATCTACGGCGTGAGGGCAGGTCGTAAGACGATACTCGTCGATGGACCAGTACAGGGTGGACAGCTTACTCAGACGACAGTCATCGAGAACTTCCCGGGATTCCCAGAGGGGAGGGAAGGTTTTGACCTCATGGACGATATGCGAGCGCAGGCCGAGCGCGTCGGTGCGACCATGATGACCGGCGAGGTCACTGGCATCGACTTCGACAAGCGTCCGTTCGTAGTCCACATAGACAGTGGCGAGACGATAGAGGCTCAGGCGGTCATCATAGCGACAGGTGCGACAGCCAAGTATCTCGGATTGCCAGACGAGAAGCGGTTGGCAGGCAAGGGCGTCTCGGCGTGTGCGACGTGCGACGGATTTTTCTTCAAGGGAAAGGACGTTGCGGTCGTCGGCGGAGGAGACACGGCAGCCGAGGAGGCGCTATATCTGGCGGGGCTGGCGAACAAGGTGTACATGATAGTGCGGAGGGACGTCCTGAGGGCGTCTGAGGCCATGTGCAAGAGAGTCTTTGACAACCCAAAGATAACAGTCCTCTTCAAGCATCAGACAGTCTCTCTCGAGGGAGAGGACAAGCTCGAGGCGGCGATGCTCGTCACGAACAAAGGCGAAGAGGGCGAGACGATGGTGAGAGTGCCGATATCGGGCTTTTTCCTTGCCATCGGACATAAACCGAATACGGAAGTATTTCCAGAGATAGAGACCGACGGGGAAGGGTACATCAAGACGAGTGGCAAGGGACAGACGACAAACATCGAGGGAGTCTTTGCTGCAGGCGACGTCTGTGACCCGACGTACAGACAGGCAATAACGGCTGCGGCATCGGGATGCAGGGCAGCCATTGACGCAGACAGGTATCTGAGGGCGACGGGCAGATGAAGACAGGTCTAGTCCTCGAAGGAGGAGGAATGCGTGGGGTGTTCACAGCTGGGGTGCTCGACGCGTTTCTCGACTATGAAGTCGAATTCGACTATGTCATAGGAGCGTCGGCCGGTGCTGCCATAGGCATAAACTATTTCTCGGGTCAGAGGGGGCGGTCGAGGTACATAGACCTCGACATGCACAGAATACACCCCTACATAGGACTGAAAGGCCTTTTCAACGGGCATGGAGTCATCGACTTGGACTTCGTATTCAACGACCTTCCCAAGACATACTACCCATTCGATTTCGAGCGTTATCAAGAGGCTACGAGGGGACGACGAATGATCATGGTGGCGACAGATGCCGTGACGGGTGAGGCTGCCTATCTCGAGGAGTATGAGGACTTTGGACGCTTTGCAGATGCATGTCGGGCGAGTTGCTCGTTGCCATTGTTCTGTCCACTATGGAAGGTCGACGGCAGGCCAATGGCAGATGGTGGGCTTGCCGATTCAGTTCCCTTCAAGAAAGCCTTTGCTGACGGATGTGACAGGCTTGTAGTCGTCATGACGAAAGACGAGACCTACAGGAAGTGCGAGCATCGGATGTGGCTGCCATCAGCAGTCTATAGTGACTTCCCTAAGGTCAGGGAGCTACTATGCAGGCGTGGACCAGACTACAACAAGCAGATAGAGGAGTTGAGGCAGGCCGAGAAGGAAGGAAATGTAATCGTCGTCCGTCCGTCTCAACTGTTCGGAGTCGGGCGCACCACGACAGATGCGAACCTATTAGAGCTCCTGTATGCCGATGGGCTGAGAGCGGGTAGAGACGTGGTCAAAGCCCTTGCTCAAGGGGCGTAGCAATCGGAGAGAAAGATGTCGACATGGGGAGGCGAATAGTAGAGACGAATGGAGAAGGTGAAAGTTAAAAAGTGTAGCAAATATTACACCTAAACATTCAACTAAAGTTAATAGCTACTGGAGAATGCTTTGATTTACAGTAGTTTTGCTAACTTTGTGTTTGCATGCTGCTCAGGTAGGGTAGTGTTTGAGAGTGCGAATAGAATGGTTAAAAGAAGATGAACAGAATACTTACATCATTGTTGTTTACAGGGGCATTGGCAAGTAATGTCAATGCTCAGATGATAGACCTGGACTTTGCGAGCAAGCCGTCGAGTCAGGTAACGATGGAGAACTACACTCCATGGCCCATAGACCGCAAGGCGACAGCCACGTTGAACCTCGAGAATGAAGTTACGATAGTCCTCTCGGCAGAAGCAGAGGGCGAGGTCGTCACTCAGGAGGGCGAGACCGTCGACAAGCTCTCGGTCAATTCCAATTGGAGCAAGAACATAATTCAGCAGAACAGCAAGTTGATAGGCGACTGTGGTTACGCGTGCTACATAGACGACGACGGGAACTACAAGTGGATCAAATCGGGCAGTACGAGCCTCGTGTTGACAATCACAGGCATGACAGCCGGGCATCATACCCTTCTCGGCTGGCATAGCGACACCGATGCCAACCAGAAACATCCAGACATGGAGGTGAGCGTCGATGGCGTAGTCCTTCAGACTGGTGTGAAGACTGGGAGTGGAGCCAAGAAGCAGTCGGAGGCAGGCATGTCCGTTGTCGAGTTTGACGTCACGGAGGGTCAGCCAGTCGTCATCAAGTGGACGTCTAAGCCGGCGGAGGGCGTAGAGTATGACAGGACGAGCGTCGTCCTCAACGCTTTGGAGTTCGACTCCAACCCATTCGCCATCATGGACCCAGTCCCTGCGAACTACGAGTTCCATGTCGATGCTCAGGATACCAAGGTGGACTTCAGTTGGGTCGGGGCGTCGCTTGCGGTCAAGCACAAGCTAGTCTACGGTACCGATTCCGCATCAGTTGCCGACGCAGTGGAGTATCAGTATGTCGGTTCGACGCCAGCGTACAGTGCCAAGGGCTTCACTCCGCTGACACGTTATTGGTGGCGTGTCGACGAGGAGGATGCTAGCGGCAACGTCTACAAGGGGATGGTAATGGCCTTTCAGCCACGTCGTGATGCATTCCCGGGTGCAGAGGGCTATGGACGTTGGGCAGTCGGAGGTCGTGGTGGCGTCGTCTATCACGTTACAAATCTCGACGACAATGGTGACGACGAGAACCCGATAGAAGGCTCGTTCCGCTATGGCATCAAGAAGGTGAGGGGTCCGAGGACAATAGTCTTCGACGTAGCTGGCGTCATCAGTCTCAAGAGCCGACTCACATGTTCTGACAAGTTTGTCACAATCGCAGGTCAGACTGCGCCAGGCAACGGTGTAATGCTGCGCACCTGTCCTTTCGGAATGGCGAGTGACGGTATTACGCGCTTCATCCGCCTGCGTCTCGGACACAAGCTCCTGATAGACAGGGATGCTGCGGAGCCTGAGTATGACCAGAGCGGACTTGGCATACCACATAATGTCGCATCGTATGGTGATCTTGCTGGGACGACAGACGAGACAATCCTCGGTGGTGTCGACGGCATGGGCATGGCAGGCAACGACCACTCCATCATGGACCACTGCTCGATCTCGTGGACAATCGACGAGGCCTTCTCGTCTCGTAATGCGAAGGGAATAACGCTTCAGAAGACACTCATCAGTGAGACGCTCAACCAGGCTGGACACCCTAACTACAACGAGGGAACGCGTCATGGATATTCAGCAACTATCGGTGGTGGCAATATGAGCGTCGATAAGGCTGGTAGCTACCACCATAACCTGATGGCTCATAGCGAGGGACGTAATTGGAGCATGGGTGGTGGTCTTGATGGCAAGGGCGACTATGACGGTCGGGCTGACATGTTCAACAACGTCTGCTACAACTGGGGAGGCAGGACGACAGACGGTGGTACTCACGAGGGGCAGTTCGTCGGCAACTATTACAAGATGGGCGCAGCAAGTTCGCGGTCGGAGATATTCATTGCCGAGCTCGAGGGCGTAGGGACAGGGACACAGTCGTACTACATCTCGGGCAACATCCGTGAGAGCACTTCGGGAACCAAGACCGCCGACAAGCTCAACAACACGTACAAGTATAACAAGAGCAGCAACCAGACCCTTGATTGGGAAGTCTTTGTCTCGGAGCCTTTCTTCCCGAGCTATGCAGAGGTGGAGACTGCCGAGGCAGCGTATAAGAACGTCCTCAGCGACGTCGGATGCAACCAGCCGTTCTTAGACTACCACGACCAGCGTATGGTCTCTGAGACCAAGAATGGCACGTATACGACAAAGGGTAGCCGCTCGGGGAAGAAGGGCCTTATCGACTCAGAGACCGACAACAACTGTGAGGGCTTCGACATGGAGGCACTCGGCATCGTCGAGGCTCAGAGAGAGGCTGATTGGGACACAGACCAGGACGGAATACCAGACTGGTTCGAGAGTATTACTGGCACAAGCAAAGAGGTAGCCAACAACAACGCCGATCGTGACGGAGACTACTACACCGACCTCGAGGAGTATCTCAACTGGGTGGCAGAGCCAAATTTCCGTGTTGCTAAGGGCGAGACAAAGACAATAGACCTCTCAGCATATTTCGCAGGCTATTCCAACCCTGGGTACAGCATGGCAGCTAAGGTAGACGGTGCTTCGGTCGATGGTGACAAACTGGTATTCACTGCGGGAGAGGCGGCAGGACTCGTTACGGTCAAGGTCACGGCTGCTGAGAATGGTGTCACACTCACCCGTAGCTTCAACTTCGCAGTTGACGGAGTGCTGACGTCGGTCAAGAGAGTCTATGCCCATGATGAAGATGCTCCGATATTCAATCTTGCTGGCCAGAGGCTGAAGACATATCAGAGAGGGTTGAACATACAGAATGGTAAGATGATTCTCAAGAAGTAGCAACAGCTATCATCTGGGATAATAGTCAGGTATTATCGACAGAGCCCCGCACCGAGATATATCGGCGCGGGGCTCTGTCTATATAGTCAGACATCAACAACACGGGAGATATGGTTTGCGTGCCGTCTTAGTCTCAGACGACGACTACGAGGTCGCAGTCTATCAAGACGGCTAACTTTTCGATTAAGCGAGAGCAGAGGGAACTTGTTCACTCTGCCGAGCGTGAGAAAAGTCAGCGAAGCTAACTTTTCGATTAAGCGAGTGCAGAACGAGCTTGCTCGTTTTGCTGAACTTTTCGATTAAGCGAGAGCAGATCAAGCTTGCTTGAAATCTGCCGAGCATGAGAAAAGTCAGCGAAGCTAACGTGAGAAAAGTCGATTGAAAATCAACGGCACGGACTCGAGACTCCGGGATACTGACCGACATACTTGATCGTGAAGTCCGGGTAGTTCTCCACGAACTGGATCGTGAAGTCCGGATAGTTCTCTACGAACTGCCATTCCCCTGGCTCGTCCGCATAATGCTCCACGACCTTCACCTTCAAGTCCGGGTAGTTCTCCACGACCTTCACCTTGAAGTCTGCATAATGCTCCACGACCCTCACCTTCCCGTAGAGACGCTTCCCCCGGAAATATCCGTCCTTCGTGATGCAGTCCCCGCTCGCCATCGAGCAAAGCAAGACTGCCGAAAATAGTAGTATTATCAGACTCCTCATTGTCGTGTATCGTTTGACGTGGCGATCGTCACCCTCCCCCGTCGCCTCCGTTGGACCAATATAGACAATAATCCGATACGAAGTGGCGAATCATTCCACTTTTTCTCTATCAATGAACTACAAGACCGATTTTTCCTACCTTTGTGACATGGTACTCGATAGCAGTAGTGCGCGATAACTTCAAGCCGCTATGTACTAAATGGCAGCCTATCCGGTTGCCATTTTTAGTAGCATGGTTTCCCGCCCCTCTTGCTGCTTCAAATCTTATTCATATATTTGCATCATGCTTCAGCAATGGAGACAGGGTCCGATTGTGGTAAGGCGCAGGACGAACCGTTCCCCCCAGCAACGTCAATACGTTGCTGGGGGTCGACTTTTTAAAACGAGTGCTCCACATTCGGAGAAGATGTCAGTATATAGAAACCGTGAATACCTTCGTGTGAGATCCACGCGATATTATCCCTATGCTTTCCTGTCCACTCGTCAAACTGAAAAAAGACTTGCTCCGCTCCCTGCTCATTGACGGCATGCTTGCCAAACTTCTCTATGTTTCCAGAGCCCTTCGTCCGCTTTAGGTCTGTCTTCTTTCCGTCAATCATTGCGCCTCCGTCCGTTCTCTTCGGTCAGGAGTTCCGCCATGTGTTGCGCCTAAGTGTGGATACGGAAGGCGGAGAAGACGTCGGTCGATGCCGTCAAACGCTCTTTAAACGCCTTTCGATGGGGATTCGAGTCGCATTTGACGTGAAAAGGTCGACATAGTCGATCCTTGTTCTAATGGGGGCGGTCTGTCTTAGCGCCAGCTTCTCCAGCCGGCATCGGTCTCGGAGATCTTCTCGTCGGCAACGAGAAGGATGTAGACCAGGTAGAGAATATCCCAGACAATGAAGAATACCATGAGGTTGGACGGCTTTCCGTCCGTCAAGAGTGCCCAGACGAAGGAAGCGAGAAAAAGCAATGTGCCACCGTACTTCATGAATTTCCGAAATTGTGATGTCTTTTTCGAGCCCTCCTTCCCCTTCCGCTCAATCTCTATCTCGATGGTGTAGCTCTTCTTTTCTATGTCCTCTTCGCTATTCATTGCCCTCTGTCTTTCTTATCGTATACGAATCTAATTCCAGATAGTTTACGGCATTAGCGATATGATGTAGAACAAGTATGAGACGGTGATGACGAGATACACGACGAAGTACACCGTCTCCTTCTTCCGCCCCGCTTTAGTGTTGTACGGGTTGCCGAAAATGTTCGCACAAAAGGAGGCGATGATCACTGAGACTATGAAAGCGACAACGTAGCGCATGGTCTTGGTTTTATCGGTTCCTCCATCCTTTGTATCCGTCGAGAGCATGACTTATGCGCCAGACCCCATAGCAGCCATAGAAGAAGGACACTAAAAGGAGTATGCACTTATGCGCCGTAGGTCTCGGTGAGACCGTGAAGAGGACGAGGGTAAGAATCACGCTCATGCAACCTATAATATGAAATAACTTCTTGAACATCTCTCTGCCCTTTTAAACCATTCTACGTAATCTAATTGTATGTAGTTCCACATACTTCACCATGAAACTCGCCTCAGGCGACGACTACGAGGTCGTAGTCCATCAGTAGGGTTAGCGGCACGGATGAGTCACGCCCGGAAAACTCTCCACGTACTCTATCGTGAAGTCTGGAAAGCTCTCGACGAACTCCACCGTGAAGTCCGGAAAACTCTCGACGAACTCCCACTCCCCGGGGTCGTCAGCAAACGACTTCACTACCCGAACCTTCAAGTCTGCAAACGACTTCACTACCCTCACCTTGAAGTCCGCATGACAACTTACGACCCTCACCTTCCCGCAGAGACGCTTCCCCCGGAAATATCCGTCCTTCGTGATGCAGTCACTGCTCGCCATCGAGCAAAGCAAGACAGCCGAAAACACTAGTATTATCAGACTCCTCATTGTCGTGTATCGTTAGACCTGGCGATTATTACTCTCACTCGTTTTGCCAATATAGACAAAAATCCGATACGAAGTGGCGATCCCGTCAGAATTTCTCTCGGCTTCTCTCTTGCTTTTTCAATTCCTTTTCCTACCTTTGTTGTTGCAGGGGGTCTCACTTCGGTGAGGAGAGCCCTGTACTTTGGTCCAGTCCGCAGGGGCTGTTTTTTTTGTTCCCCCTCTCTTGCTTTTTCAATTCCTTTTCCTACCTTCGAATTGCGTGATTGCGGTGCAAAGCCCTCGCACGCTCCTACGTAGCACTATCTCGTCCGAGGTGGTGCTACGGTTTTTTTATGCTCTGTCCCGTTCTCCACCATTCTTCCTCCATTCTATCCATACAAAAAAGATTCGACTGGAGTCTCAACCATTATCGGTTCAGACCCCAGTCGCACTCTTTTCCTTCTATGAAGTGTAGCCTTTCTTAATTACCAAATATCTCCGGCAGGTCCTCGCTTATCACTTTCAGCGGATGCTTTATCGTTGCTATCTTCCCCTCGGGGTCTATCAAGACTCCCGTCGGCACCCCGTGTATGTGATACTCCTTCGCTATCCTGCTTTCAAATCCATTTCCCTCATACGCATTCTTCCATGTCATTCCTAGCCTCTCGACGCCGCTCTTCCACGCCGCCCTGTCGTCATCTACCGACACGCTCAATATCTCAAACTCCTTGTCCTTGTACTTCTCCAGTGCCTTGGCCAGCTCCGGCATGCTTACCCTGCATGGCCCGCAATACGTCGTCCAGATGTCTATCAAGACATACTTCCCTTTTGTGCACATCTCGCTCAGCTTCACCGTCTTTCCGTCCATATCCTCCAAGTCTATGTCCACGAGGCTCTTGCCTATCATAGCATCGACTGCTGCCCGCCTGGCTGCCTCTTTTGCCTGTCTCTCCTCTATTGTCGCCACTCTCTCCTTCGCCATCTTCGTCCTCGAGAACTCTCCACCGCTCTTCAGTACCTCCAGTTCCTTCTCTTCGTCATAACCTAAGATCAGCATCACGTAGTAGTCATAGTACACTGTCGGGATGAGGTTGTCAAGGTTCTCCTCGACGGCCTTCCGGAGTATTCCCTTCTTCTCCTCTATCAACGGCAGCAGTCTCTCCATCTTCTCTGGCTCCCTCTTCATGAACGCCTCCTTGTTCCACGGCTGTCTCAGTATGTCCTCGGCTCTCATCAGCGTCGGCTCCAGTCTTGCACTCTCGATGTGCTTCAATATAGGCTCCGCATACTTCATCTCCTGCTCATCCAGCGCATCGAGCTTGTTGTCTATCTCTATCAACTTCTTGTTCTGCTCGGATGCCTTGATGTACTTGTTGCTGACGAGGTCCACCACCATCTTCTCTCCGTCATTGAAGAACGGCTTTCTGTATCCCGACCCCTCTACGAGGAGGCTCAGCTTCTTGCCTTTCTCCGCAACTCCTTCTATCCTGAATCGTCCCTTCTTCACTTTTGCCGTCGCTATCGTATCTCTTCCATTCTCTGTGTCCAGTACGTACACTTCACTCCTGTCTGCCGCCACTGTCCCCGCTATGTGGAACTCTGTCATCTCTGCCTTCTGCACCTCCTCTTGGCTTCTGCCTTCTCCCGCCGACACCTCCGTTGCTCTGACGCCTGCCGCTATCATGGTCGCTATCACCACTACTGCTGCATATCTCATTCTCTTCATATTCTCATTGTGTTTAGTGTTAATTCGATTCTTCTTCCCTTCGTCCCTTCTTCTCTTCTTCCCTTCTTCTACCTCATCAGCAGCTTGTCGCCCGTCTCCTCTACTATGGAGCGGTAATACTTCTCGTTGTATCCCGGCTGCTTTGGCGATACGGGATTGCCGTCTCGTGTGCGGTCGAAGACTCCGTCATGCTCAGGATGTATGTTCCCGTCGATATATTTGACCATCAGGAACTCACCCAGCTTCCTCCACGTGTCTACGACTTTCTTGGTCTGCTCTGCTGCAAATGTGTTCGCCGCCGCTGTGCGTGCCTTGTCCTTCTTCGTCGTCGCGAGGCGCTTGTCCATCTCCTCAACTGCATTGTCCATCTCGTCCTCGAGCTGTATCTGCCGCTTGCGGACGTCCTCTATCATGTAGCTGTATCGATGATATGTCATGTTCGCCACCCAGTTGAACACCCAGAACGCCGACTTCCAACTGAATGTCAGCATGTCCGCCGTCCCTTGTGCAAACTCCTCCGGCACATCTGTTGTGCTAGTGTATATCGGGACGAGGACCGACGTGTTCGCATCGTCACATCCAAACCAGATGATGCCCCCAGCCTTCGACTTCCTCATCTGGCTGACAAACCAGAACCCTGTCTGCTGTGTGGCTATCGCGCGCTCGTTGATGTATGTCTTCCCCTCGACTTTGAACTCTAGCGGACGCCAACGATAAGGGACCCCGAATGGACCTGCTCCGACATCCTGCGTCATGTCCATCGCCGTCCCCTCAAAATGATCCCTCATTATGTTCGTCAGCTCCCGACGTGTCACCTTGTGGTCTGGCTTGATGTATAGCGGCATCCTCTCGTCGCTGGTCCCGAAGGCGTAGTCGGCATACTTGTCCATCTCGGCGTTCATCTTGCGGAATCCGCTCCACACTCTCGCCTCGCAACACCTCTTCGCCTCGAAGTCGAGCGGGTTGAAGGCTGCAGAAAAGTCGAATTGGCTATCCGACTCCCCTTTGAAGTATCCCTTAGCCCTTGCAAACTTTATGACGTCCTGCGCATAAAGGCAGTTCTCCGGGTCGTTCTGTGGGAATGTGGTGATGCGCGACTGGTTGGCATGCCCACTCACGCATCCGTCGGGGATCCTTATCGCTACCCATACCGCCCCCTTCTCCTGCGACCCCTTGCCGACCATCTCCATTATCCACGCCTCCTCGGGGTCGGCTATCGAGAACGACTCGCCCTCGCTGCAATATCCGTATGTCGAGACGAGCGACGTCATGACGTTTATGGCTTCCCGTGCCGTGCGTGCCCGCTGGAGTGTGATGTAGATGAGGCTCCCGTAGTCTATGATGCCCGTCGTATCTACGAGCTCCTCACGCCCTCCAAATGTCGTCTCACCGATGGTCAGCTGATACTCGTTGACGTTCCCGACGACCGAGTATGTATGCGCCGCCTGCTCTATCTCGCCCAGGTACTTGTTCGTGTCCCATTCCCTGATCGCCAGCTTCTCGCCCTTCTTGTGGTCCGCCGCTGGAAATCTGTAGAGCTCGCCGTATAGGACGTGCGAGTCTGCCGCGTATGTGACCATCGTGCTGCCGTCTGCCGACGCCCCTGCCGTTACGATGAAGTTCGTGCAGCTCAGTGCCTGCGTCGCTACGCTCAATGCTATTGTGCTTAGTGTTGTTCTGATTACGTTCATTTCCTGTTTGCTATAGTTTTTTCGTCTCTGCAAAGATAGTTAAAATCTTCCTTCTTCCCCACTCCTTTCCCCCCTTCACCCTTCTTCCCCTTTCTCCCTTTCCTTCCTTCTTCCCCTCCTCCTTTCCTTCCTCCTTTCCATCCTTCTTCCCCTTTTCTTCCCACGTTGAGCCTTTGTAATCGACGAGCGTGAGAAAGTCAGCGAAACTAATGCGCTCTTCTTCCTCTTTCCCTCCGTTCTTCCTCCGCCTCTCCGACCCCTTCGACCATTGCTAATTGCTCATTGCCAATTGCGCTTTGCCTTCCCCTCTCAGAAAAATATGCTAACTTCGCACTATGACAAACAACAATTCATTCTCTGCTTCTATCGACACCCTCCGTGTCGTCTGCGCCGTCTTCGTCGTCATGCTCCATACGATTGGCGGACAGCTCCCTGCCTCTTTCTCGTCTCTGTCCCCTGTCGATGGTCTGCTGCTCCTGCGCCATCTCTTCCGCGGACCCGGCGCCCTCCTCCATGCTGCCGTCCCTACTTTCTTCCTCCTCTCCGGTCTCCTCTTCTTCCGCCGTCTCGAGGTGTGGGACTCTTCCGTCTACCGTTCTAAGCTCCTTTCTCGCTTCCGCTCCCTCCTTGTCCCATATCTCCTCTGGAATGTCCTCTTCTTCATCTTCTCCCTCCCTCAGTGGCTCCAGTCTGGCGAGTGTTCCTCTGTCCTGGATGCCTTCACGTCCTGCGGTGGTCTCCGTCTTTTCTGGGATTCCTCTGTCTCCGATGTCGCTCGTCTTAGCTGGTTCGGGACTCCTGCCCCTCATTTCAATACTCCTCTCCTCGGCCCTCTGTGGTTCATCCGCGACCTTATGGTCCTCGTCCTTCTCGCTCCCGTCATTCTTTTCGCTCTTCGTCGTCTTGGTATCTATTTTCTCTTCCTCGTCGCTTTTGCCCATTTCTCTGGTCTTTGGCCCGATGTCCATGGACTCTGCTCCTCTGCGCTCTTCTACTTCTCTCTTGGCGCATGGTTCACCGTCTCCCGCCGCCCTGTCTTCGAGTCGTTCTACCGCTTCCGCTGGCTCTTCTGGTCCCTCGCACCTCTCCTGATGTTCTCCGTCCCTGTCTTCCATGCCTCTCTCCCCTATGGTGTCGAGGAGTTGTCCGTTTTCTTTTGTGTTAGCTCTCTTCTTTGCCTCGTCTTCTATTTCGTCGACTCCCGTGGCTTCTCCCCCGCTGCTTTCTTTGTCCGTAGCACTTTCTTTGTCTACGTCTCCCATCTCTTCGTCAAGCAGTCTGTCTCAGTCAAGAACTACTTCCTCGAATACCCTTTCGTCGTCCTCGCCGTCTCTCTCCTCCTCTACTACTGCCTCGAGTCCCTCTTTCCCCGCGTCACCTCCTTCCTCTGTGGCTCCCGCTCCTCGTCTTCGTCTTCCCCTTCTTCCCCTTCCCCTTCCCCCCGTTCGGCGTAGGCTCCCGTCTCTGTCACTGTTAGAATCAGACAACTCCTCATCCTCTCACCTCCTCCGACTCTGACGATTCCGACCCCTCCAACGACTCCTAATTGCTAATTTCTCATTGCTAATCGTTTATGCCTCTCAAACCATAGACCTTGACCTCATACTTTTCACTGCTCTTGCTCCCCTCCAGGGCGAACCCGTTCTTCTCAAGCACCCTCTGCGACGCTATGTTCGGCGCATACACGCTCGCTGTAATCCTGTTTATGCCTAGTATAGCCCTGGCCTCTGCGCAGGTCTCTCTCACGGCCTCGCTTGCTATCCCGCGATTCCAATATTCGGTCAGTATCATGTAACCCAATTCTCCCGCCTTCTCCAGTCCTCCCCGTTTTAATTCGACTGATATGCTCCCGACGATCTCTCCTTCTACGACGATGGCCCTGAATACGCCTTCCTTCCCTTCGCTCTCCTCTACCATGTTGAGCCACCAGTCTCCGTCCGACTCCTTATACGGATTTGGCATCCTGTCAGAGAGATATGTCCTGTCCACAGCATTGCACATGCTGACAAGTCTCTCCCTGTCCTCCTTCCTCCACTTTCTCGTCTCTATCCTCATGTCCTATATTCTCTTTGTCTGACTCCTAGCAGTTCGCCGGCGTCCCCCATGCTAGGCACGCTAGTCCGAGCGCCATGAATATGTACACTGTGAAGCAGTTGTTCCAGTCACTACTGCAATAAACTACCTTGTTGTCCGCTGGGTCGCACCATACTGTCTTCTCGATCCTATGGTACAGGTGCATGACCCACGCACTATGATGCTCTCCCGCTATGTCATACTCTAGTTTGCTGTATGAATTTCTCCTTCCGATCATCCTGTCCGTCACTTCCGCCTTCGTTTTCACTGACCTCCTGCATAGCTTCACTTGATACAGTATTACGAATACTCCGTAGCCTACTGTCAGCACCCCTATTGTGAGGTACTCTACTAGTCTCCCATATACTACCACATCCTTGCCGTTAAATACTGAGCATACTATTATGATTGGGATGGCCAACAGCATCTCCAGTATCGCCAGCAGGAAGCATGTGTTACCCTTGTAGTCTTCCTGCCACTTCTTTACGTCTATATTCCTCATAGCAAATTGTTTTTAGCAGTATTCGAGTTAATAATGCATCGTTTTCGAATCTCAAGTTACTCATTTTTGGGGATACTTTCAAAGGCGTTTTAAACCCTTAATGGGCAACTCTCCTGCGAAGGACCATAGATTCTAAAAATAACGAAGGGGACCTCAAATAGTTGAAGTCACCCTCCGGGGGCCCAAAGCTCTTGCGAGCTGAGAACCTGCTCTCCATTGCTGGAGCATGATGCTAATATATGAATAAGTTTTGAAGTAGCAAAAGGAGAAGAAAAATGAAAAAGTCCTGCACAACCTACCGAGTGCGCTACGGACACGTAGCCCTTCAGTTGTGCGGGACTAATGTTTGGGGGTAAGAGAGGGTAGGCTACTGATAAAACAAAGCAAAATCCACCTGCTTGCGCACCTGAAAATATGGCTGATACTGTGCCTTGATGAGCCAATAGGAGGCCAAAAGCCTCGGGACGTCATATTTCGCCGCAAGATAGCTTGCGCTCAGTGTGTCGTGAGAGCGAGAAAAGACCTCCTTCCTCAGGTTGTCTCCATTGAACAGAATCTCGTTGGCAAACTTATTAGCCTCCTTCTCCTTCCTTCTCGTGTTTCCTCCCTTGTCGTTTAGCTCGCCGTCGAGTATCTCTTCGTTGTGATGAAGCAATACATGCCCCAACTCATGGAACAAGGTGAACCAGCACGTCGCCAGGTCCTTGTCCCTGTCTGAGACCTGGACCAAAGGCTTTCCGTCAAACCACCTGACAGCTCCGTAAACTGTCCTCGGTATGAAAGGGACAAAGACAAGCGCAACTCCAAACTCCATCAACTTCTCCGGCAGTTTCAGAAAGTCATCCGCACTGTCTATTATCCGTTGCCACTCTCGCCCCTCTATCCACTTCCGTAGTGCCTGGGCGTCATATTCCCCGATATTCATCTTTTGGAAGTCGAGCTCGCCTCGACGTAGCCATGCCTTTAGGTTGACGGGATCTACGCGGACATTGTTCTGTTTCCTGAATAATGCTGCTGCACTGTCCGCCCCAGCGAAGACCTCTTCTTCCGAGTCTACGCCGAAAAAGTCAAGAATGTCGTCAAGACGGTCCAGTCCGTCCTCAAACTCGTTTTTCAGCAACGGCAGGACACCCTTCAGTCTTGCGTAGTTCTTTTTCGCCTTCTTGTAGGCTGCGCTTGCCAACTTCGACTTCCTTTCATACTCTTTTTGAAAGTTTCTCAAGTATGTTGCGAGGCTCTCGCCTTGGTTCAACAGCCTGCAAGCTCTCTTTATCTGGTTGTCGGTCAGCTTCTCTTTTTTTGTGAGGGACGTCCTGAGTCCCATCTTTGCCTCGTCGACACCATTCGCTCTGAATATGTCCCCCAGTTCCTCGCCGACTGTACAGAGTGCAGTCCGAGGATTCACCACATTGGGCTTCTCTATTATTTGCTGTGTGTCTCCCATGTCTTATACTGCTTTGTAGTCGTGCTTGTTTATCTCGACGACAAGGATGTCAATTACCGAGCCAAAATCACCAGTCCAATCCCTCTTTAGCGCAAGTCCGCCATCCTGGTCGATAATATGCCAAAAGAACTTACGCCAACCTCTCGTCACTCTCACTTTCAGCATCAAAGGCTCCTTGGCTTTTACTCCGTCTTTCAACTCTATCCTGTTGTCCGTAGACCCATATATGGCGTTGTAGTCCATCGCCGAGGGAAAGGAGCACAGACGCTGATGTACCTTGACTGCTTCGGCTGCTATGTTGTCGCCATATAGTCTACAGAACTCTCTTCTGTTTTTTCTTTCCTCGGGATGCTCAACGTATGCCTCGTATACCTGATTGGCCTTCGACTTTTAAATGTCACGTTCATTATTGCCCCGTTTCGTCCTTAGGTCTGCAAATTTAGCAATCGGTTTTCTCAGTGGCAAATATTTAACAGAATCTACCTTTACTCCTGCCAAGACGACCTCCCGAATAAAGCGATAGAAAGGCGGGATGTCCGTCTCCCTCTCCGCCCCCTCCGTGTGAGGCTTTATTACTATCCGCCCTCCCCGTCGATTCCCCACCCCTCCGACAATTACTAATTCCTCATTGCAAATTCCTCATTGGGTTAGACCTATATTAGACCTGACCCGTCTTATGTTAACTTCCGCCACTCCTGATTTCTCCTTCCTAATAGCTAATTCTTAATTCCTCATTCCTCATTCCTCATTCGCCCAATATTTCCCCATCCACTCCGTTATACGTGTAAACATCACCCTAAAACATCATTGAATATGAAATATCTCTTTTTCCTCCGAACACTCGTCTTCGGTATCGTCCTTCTCTCCCTCACCCTCTCGGCCTCCGCACAGCCTCGTTGGTCCGAACTCGATACCCATGCGCTACTCAATGCCCATTGGTCTCCCGAGGAGATCGCTAAGGCAAACACCGCCAAGGACTCTTCCTACCTCACTCCGGCTGAGAAGGACGTCATCCTCTATATCAACCTCGCTCGTCTCGACGGCCCTAAGTTCGCCGATACTTTCGTCAAGGACGCTATCAAGAACTGGTGGGGAACAATAATTAAAAGCTACCAGAATTCCCTCATTAGTGACCTCAAAAAGGTAAAGAATCTCCGTATGTTAGTCCCTGACAAACGTCTTTACGAAGCTGCTAAATATCATGCTAAGGATATGGGTAAGACAGGAATTTTCGGTCATGACTCCAGCGATGGAACTTCCTGCGGTGATAGGATTGGTCGCTATTGGGGTACAAAGTATGGCTGTTCTGAGTGTTGCGATCGTTGCTTCGATACTGGTCTTGAGATTACTCTCCATCTTCTTTTCGATGAGAAGGTCCCCTCTCTCGGTCATAGGAAGGCTTTAATTGATCCCACATACGAATACTTGGGTGTCAGCATCCAACCTCATATACGCTGGGAGTGGACCTGTGTCGTAGATTTCGGCTTTACTGTCCCCGAAGATTTACGGAGTAGCTCTCATTCTTCTAGCTCTCGCTCTTCTTCCTCCCATTCCCGTTCCTCCGTCTCCTCTCATGAGGCTTCTCACGGCCCTCAGTCTGTCGTCTCTCCCCTCACTCCCCGAGCGCATACCAACACTATCATCTACCTCCTCATCGTCATCGCTATTCAGTTCATCCTCGCCTGCTTCAAGGCTAAACCCTACGTCCACGCTACTGTCGTTGCCCTCCTCCTCGCCTTCTTCTACTTCTACGACGTCCCAGACTTCGTCAAGCTATGGCGTGAAAATGTCGAGCATGTCGTCGACGACGGCAAATGACTAGGGTAGGGGTTCCACTTCTTCCCTCTTCCTCTTCTTCCCTCTTCCTCTCCCCTTCTTTCCTTCTTTTCCCCTCTCCCTGCCGAGCATCCTTGCCCCTCGCACCACCTCCGCTTGCTTTTTCCGATAAAAAGCCCTAACTTAACACTCCGAAAGACACGATACGAATAGGCTTGAGATGACTATCCGATTCGACTTTTATTAGGGGAGTTCTAGAAATTAGGTTTTTCACTTGTGCAATCAAGCGAGAGCAAACTTTCGATCAAGCGAGTGCATACTTTCGATTAAGCGAGAGCAGATCAAGCTTGCTTGAAATCTGCCGAGCGTGAGAAAAGTCAGCGAAGCTAACGAGAGAAAAGTAGACGAAGTCAACGTGAGGAATGTAGGCGAAGCTAACGCGGAAAAAGCAATTTATAGAAGTTCCCATTAGTGTTGAATTAGATAGGACTCCTTCTCTCCCCCTCGTTTTCTCTTCTCTCCCCCTCCTTCTTCCCCCCCCTCCCGTTCTGCCGTGTCTGCTTTTTATTGTCCATCGGATTATGGAGACTTCTTCTTTGGATATAACTCCCTATACTCATCTCGAGACTCTTGTCGCGAGTAGGCTCTTTACGCCCTCTGCCGACGACTTCTTCCGCTCCCACAGTCTCTCCGACGTCGGGAGTCTGCTCCGTGCCTTCCTCTCCTCCGAGTGGCAGGCTATGATTGCCGATGCACCTACCCGTGTCATCAATCAGGTCCTGAAGTTCTTCTATTGTATTGATAGTCATGTCGACGACTCTCTCGCCGATTTCTATATCTCTTCTTCCCCCTCTCCTTCTTCCCCTTCTGACCCTTCCCCTTCCCCCTGGCTTAGCCCTCTCTCCGAGACCAAGATGAGGCTTTTCGCCTCTATCTACCTCTCGGTATGCTCCTCCCTCGTCCCTCCCGACCACAAGGTTGCCTTTCTCTCTTTTGCGCCCGACTTCGCTTCGTGTCTCTCGCTGGCTTCATCATCTGTCGTCTCCCGCCCTCCGACTCATGGCTTCTCCCGCATCGTCTTCCTCCAGGTCGCCGAGGAGTTCAAGAGGCAGACTGCAGACCTTCTGCCCCTCTCCGACTGTGATTCGACGCGTCACTTCGCCTCCTTCCTCTTCCCTTTCTTGTCGGGTCCCGACGTCGACTCTGTCAGCGCTTTTATGGAGACAAATGGTCATTGGCCGATGTTCCGTGTCGTCGACTCTTACCTGCGTCGCCCCTCTCTCGAGAGAAAGGAGCTTATTCTCGCCAAGATCACTGGCCTCGCTGGCTACGAGCGTGCCCCCTTCGAGTCTATTGCCGAGGAGATGGGCATGTCCCTCGAGCGTATTCGCCAGATGAGCAAGGCTACCGACCTGCTCCCCCCTTCGCTCTCCAATCCCGAACTATGGTCTGCCTACTCCGTTTTCACGGCTCTGACTGACGGCGACCCCGCCCTCGCCTCTATCTCCTCCTCCGAGGCTGTCGACGTCTCTCTCCAGGCTTTCTATACTGTCTGCGGCCACGCCTTCCCTCTGTCTCTCAACAAGCTCCCCGGCAAGCATCGTTATGTCCTCCACGCCTCCGACGATGCTCTGACTTCATGGTCCACTCTCTTGGGTGGCATCATCGCTATGGACTCTGAGATTCGTCGCGAGGATCGTGTCGTCGAGACGGCTTCTTTCCTCCCTCCGGACACTCCCTCCCGTGATCGTATTCTTTCTATCGCCCTCTATATCCTCCGCTCTTGCTTCGATATTGTCTCTACCGACGATGGTAGGTCTATCACTCTCCGGCGCAACCGTGCCCGTGATATCGACTGGCGTCTCGTCTTCAACTCTATCGGCGAGCCTGCCAATGCTCAGGTCGTCGCCGCCAAGATTGAGGAGCTTTACCCCGAGCGTGCCCCGGTTCGCGTTGGTTACGTCAAGCCTCTCCTAGTCCGCTCCGACCTGATTCGCGCTATCGGCAAGTCTGGCCTCTACGCCCTCGCCGAGTGGGATGTCGACACCCGCTGCCTGACTCAGGTTATCTACGATATGCTCTCCGAGAGTCCGACTCCCCTCTCTGTCTATCAGATCTTCGATTCGCTCTCTCAGTCCCACCCCGACTCCAACCTCTCTGTCGGCGGACTGACTGCTACGCTCTCCCAGCTTATCAAGACGCGCAACGTTATCCGTATCGAGACGGGCGACTATACTCTCGCTGTCGGCGAGTTTACCGACCGTGAGTCTGTCGCCGGCATCATCCGACAGGCTCCAGAGGCTCGCCTCCAGCAGCTCAAGGACTTTATCGCTGCCAACAACCGCCCGCCCTTTGTAGACGACGAGCAGGAGGCTACTCTCTACCGTTGGCAGCGTAGCGTCATCTCGGGGCGCATCCCCGTCTCCCCCGAACTGATGGCTGAACTCAAGGAGCTTATTGAGAAGACTAACTCCTTGCCCCAGAATCAGCGCGAGTTCTCTTTCTATACTAACTGCCGCCTCTATTCTGCCGCCTACGACAAGGGTTTGCAGTCCTCCGACCCCGCCCTCCGTGAGTGGTTCCTCAAGAACTACAAGCGTAAGCTCTCACTCCCTGTCAAGCAGCGTCTCTGGTTCGACGAACTGCTCGAGCATGTCGAGGGTAAGACTCTTTTCTGATAAAGGGGAGTTCTAGAAATTAGGTTTTTCGAGGCGTGCAAGCACTTAAACACCGGAGTTTACTAGAGGAAACCTTTCGATTAAGCGAGTGCAATGGAGCTTGCTCCAATTGCCGAGCGAGAGAAAGGTCAGCGCAGCTAAATGAGGATTTTAAGTGTGACGCACAACATTCCGATTAAGCGAGTGCATACTTTCGATTAAGCGAATGCAGAACGAGCTTGCTCGTTATGCTGAGCGTGAGAAAGTAAGACTCTAGTCAATGGAACTTGTTCCAATTGCCGAGCGTGAGGAATGAAGGCAACGCCAACGAAGAAAAAGCAATTTATAGAAGTTCCCTAAAATGAATAGGTGACCGCCCTTCCTTAGGACAGCCACCTTCTTCTTTGTTTCTTTTTATTGGATTTTAGAATAAGCAATTTATAGAAGTCCACTCCTATCGCCCTCTTTCGAGTTCCTCCCGCAGAAACGCCGCCGTATATCCCTTGTCTTGCGCGGCCACCTCTTCTGGCGTCCCCTCTGCGACTATCTGTCCACCGCCACGACCGCCTTCGGGCCCCATGTCGATTATGTAGTCCGCCATCTTGATGACGTCGAGGTTGTGCTCGATGACTATCACTGTGTTACCCTTGTCTACGAGCTTGTTGAGGACGTTCATCAGTATCCTGATGTCCTCAAAGTGTAGTCCCGTCGTCGGCTCGTCTAGCAGATATACTGTGTTCCCGGTGTCTTTCTTCGACAGCTCTGTCGCAAGCTTCACTCTCAGGCTCTCACCACCCGAGAGTGTCGTGCTCGGCTGCCCCAGTGTGATGTAGCCCAGTCCTACGCTCCGCAATGTGTTGAGCTTGTTGTGGAGGCTCGGTATGCTCTCGAAGAACTCTGTCGCCATGTTTATCGTCATCTGGAGTACGTCGCCGATCGACTTTCCCTTGAACTTTACCTCCAGCGTCTCTCTGTTATACCGCTTTCCTCCACACTCTGGGCACTCTACTACGACGTCCGGCAGTAGGTTCATCTCTATGACCTGTACTCCCGCACCCTTGCACGTCTCACAGCGTCCACCACTGACGTTGAACGAGAATCGCCCGTTCTTGTAGTTCCTCAGCTTCGACTCCGGCAGCTCTGCATATATCTTCCTTATGTCGTCGAATAGCCCTGTATAGGTCGCAGGGTTAGACCTGGGTGTCCTCCCGAGTGGGCTCTGGTCGACTATGACTACTTTGTCTACGTTCTCTAGTCCCTCGACCGACGCGTAGGGTAGGGGATCCGTCACGGAATTGTAGATCTTCTGCGAGAGTATAGGGTGTAGTGTCTCGTTGATGAGCGTCGACTTGCCGCTACCCGAGACGCCTGTCATGCAGATGAGCTTCCCTAGTGGGAAGGTGACGTCTATGTTCTTCAGGTTGTTGCCTCTGCACCCTCTGATGGTCAGTTTCTTGCCGCTCCCGGCTCTCCGCTCCTTCGGGACTTCTATCTGCTTGGTTCCCTTCAGGTACTCTGCCGTCGTCGACTCCTGCTTCATTATCTCGTCTGCCGTCCCCTGTGCTACGACGTATCCTCCTTTGCGTCCCGCTCCGGGACCTATGTCGACTATGTAGTCGGCCGCCATCATCATGTCCCTGTCGTGCTCGACGACTACGACGCTGTTCCCGAGGTCTCGAAGCCGCCTGAGGGAGTTTATCAGCTTGACGTTGTCCCTCTGGTGTAGGCCTATGCTCGGCTCGTCGAGGATGTATAGGACGTTGACTAGCTGCGTCCCTATCTGCGTCGCCAGTCTTATGCGCTGACTCTCTCCACCCGAGAGCGACATCGCGCTTCTGTTCAGCGACAGGTAGTCCAGCCCGACGTCGAGTATGAACCCGACTCTGCTCCGTATCTCTTTCAGTATCTCGACAGCTATGTTCCTCTGTCTTGTCGTCATCCTGTCCTCGATGCCGTCAAGCCACTCCTTGAGTTGTAGCATGTCCATGCTCGCGACTTCCGAGATGTTCTTCCCGTCTATCCTGAAGTGTCTCGCTATCTTGTTAAGCCTGTCACCATGGCACTCCGGGCATATCGTCGTCGTGATGTACTGCTCGGCCCATCGCTTCTCCTTTGCGCTTGTCGACGCTTCCTGTATGTCGAGGATGTATGAGACTATTCCGTTGAAGTTCGGGAAGAAGTTCTCCGGGAGCCCTATGTCGTCCTTGAGGTGTAGCGACTCTGTCGTGCCGTGTAGTATGGCGTCGAGCCCCTCCTCGCTGATTTCTTCTATCGGCGTCTTCAGCGTGAACCCGTATAGTTCCCCTATGGCCTCTATCTGCGCAAATATGAGGCTTTTCTTAGCCTTCCCTATCGGGACGATTGCCCCATCGGCTATGCTCAGTTTCTTGTCCGGGATTATCCTGTCTATGTCGACTGTCGTGAAGACTCCCATTCCCTTGCACTTGGGGCACGCTCCCTGTGGAGAGTTGAACGAGAATGTATGTGGCGCCGGCTCTGGATATGACAGCCCTGTCGTCGGACACATCAGCATCCGGCTGAAATACTTGGGCTTGGGATTGTCCTGATCTACGACCATCATCACTCCCTTGCCGAGCTGCATAGCCATGTCTATCGACTGCTTCATCCGCTTCTCGTTCTCCTCGCTGACGACTATCCTGTCTACGACGAGCTCTATGAAGTGTACTTTGTATCGGTCGACTTTCATGTTCGGGATGACTTCTTTCGTCTCCCCATCTACCCTCGCATATATGAACCCTCTCTTCCTTATCTTCTCGAATAGCTCCTTGTAGTGGCCCTTCCTTCCGCTCACCATCGGCGCCAGTATGTTCACCCTCTTCCCGAGGAAGTTCTGTACTATGAGCGTCGCTATCTGGTCGTCGGTGTATTTGACCATCGGCTCCCCAGTCTCATACGAGTAGGCGATGCCCGCCCGCGCATATAGGAGTCGCAGGAAGTCGTAGATCTCTGTTATGGTCCCGACTGTCGAGCGTGGGTTCTTGTTGGTCGTCTTCTGCTCTATGGATATGACCGGACTTAGCCCTGTTATCTTGTCGACGTCCGGCCGCTCGACTCCTCCGAGAAACTGTCTCGCGTACGACGAGAATGTCTCGATGTACCGACGCTGCCCCTCCGCATATATGGTGTCAAACGCCAACGACGACTTGCCGCTGCCGCTCATCCCCGTGAAGACTACTAGCGAGTTCCGTGGGATCCTGACGTCTATGTTCTTCAGGTTGTGCTCTCTCGCTCCGTATACCGAGATGTATTCCTGCTCGTCGTCTATGAGTTCCTCTCCCTGTGTCATTCCCAGTATTTGTAAAAGTGTGCGACTGGTCCATGTCCTCGCCCTATCTCATATCTCGCCCCAGTCTCTATCGCCTGGTTGATGTATGTCTTCGCTCCGACGACTGCCCCGGTCAGCGTCTTGCCTTTCGCCAGTCCCGACGCTATTGCTGTCGAGAGGGTGCAGCCCGTGCCATGTGTGTTCCGAGTCTCGACTTTGTCCTGTGGCAGCTCCAGCAGCTCCCTCGTCTCCTTGTTGCAGAGGATGTCCATCATTATCTTCCCGTCGAGATGTCCGCCCTTTAGCATGACCGAGCACCCCATCTCCGAGATGTCTATGGCCGCCTGCTTCATCTCCTCGATGGTCTTTATCTCCCGCCCCCCTAGCAGTCTTTTCGCTTCCGGCAGGTTTGGCGTGCATATCCTCGCTATCGGCATCAGCTCGCTCTTTATCACCTCTATGGTGTCCTCGAGCATCAGCTCGTCACCCGATGTCGCGACCATCACGGGGTCTAGCACTATGTTTTTCGTCCCGCAAGTCTTCAGCACCTCCGCCACGGCATGTGCGACCTCCGCTGAGTGTAGCATGCCTATCTTGATTGCCGACACCCCGATGTCGTCCAGGACGGCATGTATCTGGCTGACGACCATCTCCGCCGTCATGTCCGCCACGCTATACACTTTCTGGGTGTTCTCGCTGACGACCGACGTTATCGCCGTCGCCGCATAGCATCCCATTGCCGACGCTGTCTTGATGTCCGCCTGTATCCCTGCTCCTCCGCTCGCGTCGCTGCCTGCTATCGACAGTACTATGTCATATCGCTTGCTCTCTGCCATCTCTGTTTCCTTCTAATGCTTTTTGTTCTCTGTGTCCTTGTAGTCTACTATGGGGATAGGGACTCCGCTGCACCCGTTCGGATTCGCTACTCTTATGAATGAGCAAATGGTCGGCGCTACGTCGGTCATCGAGTGCCTCTCGTATATTGTCGCCCTCGGTATCTTCCACCCGTAGAAGACTAGTGGCACAAACTCTCCGTTCCACAGCTGCGTCAGCTTCCTCCCGTCCTCTATCTCCTCTGCCCATCCCGGCTCTAGGTATACGAGAATATCTCCAGAACGTTTCGGATGATAGTTGTGTCTCATCGCCTCGACTACCGGCGATGTGGATGTTATGTACTTGATGTCCTTGGCTATTATCGCGTCTCCTATGCCCTTGACCTGCGTCAGGAAGTCTGCCGACTGCCGCAATACTGTGTCGACGTTTATCTTCTTCTTCTCGCACAGCTCTTTGTCTATGTATATCGACCCGGGACTGTAGTTCTTGACCCACGCCTCCTGTCCATACAGCGCCATGAGGTACAGGTTCAGCAGTGCCGAGGCCCTCCTCATGCTGACGACGCCTTTCTCTCCCCAGTATGGCGAGTCTGTCGCCGAGACGTCGTATGCCCCCTGCGATGCTGTCATGACGACGAGGGTGTTGTCCATGCCGACTGTCCCGTCTATCATCTGCAGAAGGCTCGCTATGTTCTCGTCAAGCCCGAGCAGCATGTCCTCTGTCTGTGGGTCCAGTGGCTGCATGCGCTCCCCGAGTGTGGGGATGGCACTGAACTGGACTGTCAGTATGTCGGGTATGTCGTCCTTCCCCATTTCTTCATATACTATCGCCGCTGCTGCCATGTCCCTGACTAGGCTGTTCGCAAAGGGAGACCCGCATACTGCTCCATACCGTCCCAGCTTCGGATATGCCACGTCTAGCTGATACAGGAATGTATTCCCGCTTACGCTCTCCGGGAAGTACTTGGACTGATGGTAGAGGTTTATGTCCTTCCTCGGCCCCCACGTGCGCTGACGATAGTTGTCTATCATCCCTTTCGAGTTGAAGTCTTCTATCCACGCCAGTGTCGACTCTTTCCCTATGTTCGCCGAGACAAACTTCCCCGTCCTCTTGTCGAGCCACGCCATTGGCTCACCGTTCTTCGTGCCGCTCGCCCATAGCAAGAGCTCGGGATTGAACCCTATCGAGAATATCTTAGCCTCCTGATTGTATATCTTCCTGATCTCGTTGCCTATTGTGCCACACAGCAGCGCACCGTTTGCAGGCTTCGCCAGTGTGTCTGGCTCCTTCGACGTCTTCAGCTCGCCGTATATGGCGTCTATCCTCTTGTTGCTGAAGCTGTCTATCCATTGTCTCGCGACTATTCCATGTGTCGCCGCCGGCGCTCCCGTGAATAGCGTCGCGACATTCTTCCCCGCAAAGTTTCCCCCTGTGTCGTAATACGCGTCTGTCAGCAATGTCCCGTGTCCGCATACCCTGTTGAAGCCTTTCGCACCGACCTGACTGCGGACTATCTCCATCTGCTGACTGTTCAGGTTGTCTATGAGTAGCACCAATACGAGCTTCGGCTTCTCCGGACATAATGACGCATTCTGCTGCGCCCCGGCAGGTATCATCGTCCCCGCCAGGAATAGTATGGTAAGTATTAGTTCTTTGGCTGCCTTGTTTATCATTGTCCTTGCTCTGTCTGTCGTCCGGACGCAAAGTTATCCTTTTCTCGCCGAAAAACCATATCTCTTTCCTCTCCCCTCTCGTTTTTTATACCCTTTCTTCCTCCCTTCTCCTCCCTTTTAGACACCCTTCTGCACACCTTCTCTTCCCCTTCTTCTCTTCTTTCCCCATTCTCATCCCCCTTCTCTCACTCTTTCCTCTCTCCTCACCCCTTCGTCACTCTCCATCACCTCCTTCGTCTTCCTTTTTTCCACTTTCTTTCCCTCTCTTCCCCACGACTTCTCTCAACCCTATCTTGAACCTACCTCAAAGCAACCCTGAACCTACCTTGAACCTACCTTAAAGCAATCTTATCCTTGGGTTAGACTTGTATTAGCCTTTTCTCATCTTATGTTAACCTCGTCTCCCCATTTCTGCCTCTGCCGTTACGTCGACAGCTATGCTCCAGCCTTGCATCAAAATAGTTAATTACGTTTTTCTTTTTTCTCTATCTTTGCATAAAACATATTTTAAAAGTATTATTATGTCCACCACACTTCAAAACCTCCCTATCGGAGTCCAGGACTTCGAGAAACTACGCCGAGAAAACTACCTATATGTCGATAAGACTGCTCTCGTCCATCGTCTCGCTACGACGGGCAACTGCTATTTTCTATCACGC
>JAFPZF010000054.1 GCA_017417385.1 Bacteroidales bacterium | reverse complement strand
GATAGAGCCTCACACAGAGAGCACAGAGGCACAGAGTTTTAATGAACACAGAGGGCGAGCTGGCCCTCGCAAGAGAGGGCACGGAGGCGGAGGAGAGGTGAAGGGGGAGAAGGAGGAGAAGGGCGGAGGGGAAAGAAGGGGATAGAGCCTCACACAGAGAGCACAGAGGCACAGAGTTTTAATGAACACAGAGGGCGAGCGGGCGCTCGCAAGAGAGGGCACAGAGGCGGAGGAGAGGGGAAGGGGGGAAAGGAGGAGAAGGGGGGGAAGTTAACATAAGAGGGGAAAAGTTAACATAAGAGGGGGAAAGTTAACATAAGAGGGGAAAAGTCTAATACAAGGCTAACCCAATTGGCAATTTGCAAGGAGCAATTAGGAATGGGGAATTAGGGAGCGGAGAGACGTGAGAGGGGAACGAAGGGCAGGGGAGGAGAAGGAGGAGAGGGTGATGAGGAGGAAGAAGGCGAGGAAGAAAAGAAAGAGACCGAGATTTTTTGAGGGGAGGAGAAGAATTTTGTATGGACGGGTAAATGATTGAAGAATAGGGGAGTATCGGTTGGTATGATATTTGCGGCTGTTTTCTGGACGTATTTTTTTAGGTGACTATGGTTTTCCGTGTAATAATAATTCATAAATTTGTACCTTACTATTAGATTGTAGAATTGTATAATCTTCATACGACTATGAGGACGAAAAATATAAATATTGTGCTACGTGCGTTTTGTGCGATGGTGTTTTTAGCGGCGAGTGTTGCAGTGAAAGCGGCTCCGACGCAATGGAATGTCATATTTAAAGATATAACGCCGTGCGGTAACGAGAAGATTAATCTTGTCGATAATTGTAGTTATGTGACTACCGAGGTGGGTTACATGGATTTGACTACGATGTCGTACGACAGAGAGATTGGTTCACAATCGACCGACTTCACATCGTTTTATAGAGCCGCGTTGTCAGGTGTTCGTTATAGGCCAAACAAGATAGAGTTGTGGTTGGTCGATGACGACACTCACGAAGAGGTAGAACTTATTGACGTTATAAGCACGGATGACGTAATCCTTACGAGTGATGAGGCGACGGAATGCTTTAATGCTTCAGAGGCGGAGGCGATAGCTAATGGAAAAATAGGATTCAGTCAGGCTTCTTTCAAGGTAGGTAGCTCTAAAAAAGGATATATAGGAACAGACGGAGACTTTAACTTCATACAGTATGCTATAGGTGATGGTACCACCTCGGACAATAATATGACGAGGAAGTATGGAGTTACCTATGCGTCTAATCCTACGGGAACGGCGACTAATCCTGGATATAACCAAGGCAGGTCAGGACTTTTCCAGTTGGCAGTAAATCCGTCTGTGGTAGTAGGATCTAAATATTATGGACATACGCTGAAGATTAAGCTGTCAGTAGGAAATAGCTTCAAGGCCGGTTCGACAGTGGCATCGGTGCATGACATATATTTTGATCTAGTATCGCATTTCACGCCAGCAGATGACACGGAGGGTATAGAGTATTTTGATTCGAGGACGGTAACGTTGTCGAAGGTCAAGTGCGACAGTGACCCGACGTTGAAGATGACAAATGATGCGGACATATTTGGAGTTGCACATTCGGCACTGGGAAAACATTATACGGCGGAGTATCAATGGAGGAAGGCTGAGGATACGTGGGGTGATTTCCCAGCGCGCTTTGATGGCAAAGAAGCTAAGTTGACAGGTTTGTGCGGGAATGATAGTAGAACGACGGGGTATGTAGTATATACTCCGTATGCTGTTTTGTATGACCAGAATGGAGTAGAGCGTTGCCAGATAGCAGGAAAGCCAGAGTACCATACGTTCTACTTCCATGATTTGGAGACGACAAATTATTTCCAGGTGTCGGGAGTCATAGAGGATGCAAGTGGAACGAAAGGAGTTGCGGCGCAGACGGACAACATAGAGGTATGTTATGGAGACAACGTAATATATACCCCACGTTTCTGGCAGCAGGTGCTGGATATGGGGGAAGTATATATGAACGAGGATTATTATGCTTCAGGTTCGATGTCGACCGTATATTGGACATTGGAGGAAGTAGGAGGAGAGTTGTATGATAATGGGGGTATACCATTTAACTTGGCTGATGACCCTCAAGAGATTGACTTAGGACCGGTAACCAAAGACAGGACATTCAACCTCACGGCATTTTATTATTCAGACTTCACGCCAGCCATAAGGGTAGAGATGGGTTCTCGCGATGAGTCGGATGATTGCTATATACTACATAAGACCTTCACGATTAAGGTCAGGAGTATGGATGCTACGGCGACGATAGATTTGCCGTCGGAGCCTGTGTGTGAGGAGAGCAGTCCGGAGATAAAGGCGTCGATAGGAAATATACCAACCTCGACAACAGCGGCGGACTATGCATATAAGTGGGAAGTTTCGTCGGATGGAGGCAATACATACGCTCCATTTGGAGGAGCAGAGTGGCTTGTCAGTGGAGATGCAGGATGGGTTAATCCGACGGGAGAAGTAGTAAACGTAGATGCGAATGTAGAGTATCCGACAGCAAACACGACTCATACTGGGTTTAAGAATTATAAGTTCCTCTATGCCAATACATTCTTAATAACGGATACGGAGCAGGATCCTGACGTAACGACACGTTATTTCTGTCCGTTGGATAAGGAAGCAGAACTTGAGATACATAAGTTGCCTGTTCTTGAGGATAAGACTTACACAGTATGTAAGGGACAGCCGATAGACTTTGACGTCGTATTCACGGAGAACGTAGCTATACCTAATGGTCTCGAATACAAGTTGTATACGACGAACACAGGTGGTGTAGTCAGCGGATTGACCGAGCTTGACGGAAAGGTAACGAGCAGTGACAGCAAGAAGGCGACATACCATATAAATAATGCGACCAAGAATGCTGGTGAGGTTTACGAGTATTATGCAACAGCGACAGACAAGCGTACAGGATGTGTGTCTCATGTAGCGACAATAATCATAAAAGTATTGCCTTTGCCAGAGGTTAGTAACTTCGTAGCCGACAAGACGCAGTACTGTAAAGATGGTGCTGATATTGTTAATCTGAAGCTGTCTGTAGATTTGTCTTCAGACTTTGAGAATTTTGATTGGGATGCATTTGGAGTTACTAAGCCAGAGGTAGTTTATCACTGGTATTGGATGAACTCAAATGGCACAGTAACGAAAGAGAATTATACGACATCAGTACCGAGCATAGATGGAAGCACGGATGTCACGTTGTTCGACGGTCTGTCGTCAGTAATTGGAAATGTAGATTTCAGTGTGTTTGCATCGACGACTGGGGATGACCAGTGCGGATTAGTATTGGAGGCAGATAAGACGCCAGTTGATCCGTTATCTCCTGCGACGACGACAGCCGATGGAATCGTGAAGATAGTAGACTTGCCGCAGTATGAGATAAGCGAGGAGAAGGAATGCTCGTCGGAGGGAAGTGCGACATTCACGTTGGAGTCGAAGGATGATAGGACGTTGACGTTCAAGGTGACGAGGACATCGACGATGCCACAGCCGGATGGCGAGGATGCTGATGGAGTTACGACAGTCGTAGTGCCAGGTAATAGCTCTAAGACATTGACGATACCGTTTGCTGAGGTTGACAAGGAAATAGAGCATGTATATACTGTTAAGGTGACGGATGATTCACCAGTGACGACGTGTGAGGATGATGCGGAGATGCACTTGACGTTGCATCCGGTACCACACTTGTTGCCGGCGGCGGAGCACATATATTATGTATGTGAGGGCGAGCCGATAGACTTCGACGTCAAGCTCGACGTAAATCATGCGAAGAAGAACCAGTGGCCGTTGGCAAAGGGCAAGTCGATAACGTACAAGCTCTACACTGATGCTGGGCTGACGACGGAGACCACGTGTGACGGTGTAGCAGTTGCAAAGAATTATAGCAAAGCGACTTACTCGATAACGAACGCCGTCAATGGTGCTACGGGCAAGTACACATTCTGGGCAACTGCGATGGACGACACCTATCAGAATTGCGTCTCAGCACCAGTCGAGATAGTAGTATATGTCTTGCCGTTGCCACAGGTGACGAAGATCGAGCCGAGCGTCACAGCATATTGTAAGGACGACCAGACGATCAAGACTTTGCAGTTGACGGCGACCCTCTCGAGCGAGTACACCTCATTCGACTGGGCGGCGATAGGGAAGACCGCGCCTCAGGTAACGTTCCATTGGTCTTGGGAGGATGCCAAGGGCACGAACAGCAACACGGCGACGACTGTTGACGATAATATCTTCAACGATGGCGCTGGTGAGGAGTTGATTGACGCATGGATGTCGGCCTTGGCAGGCAATGCGAAGGTAAGAGTCTGGGCGACAGACGGAAACGAGTGCGGATATGACTTGAAGGCAGATGGTACGCCGATATCGACGACGAGTGGAGTCTTGACGGTTGCAGAGGCAGTCGTTGCGATCAAGACGTTGCCAGACATGAAGATCAGCAAGGAGGAGATATGCTCTAACCTTGAGGAGGTCGAGGTCACGTTCACGAGCAAGGACAGCAGGGACTTGAAGTTTACAATAACACCTTCGTCGGAGGTTGGTGCGCCAGTGCCGACAGAGACAGAGGTCAACGTACCTGGCAACACGTCGAAGAAAGTCAAGTTCACATTCTCGGAGATAGACAAGGAGACCGTCTTCTCGTATGATGTCAAGGTCCAGGACAACACGGCGCTCAAGTGCGAGGGAGACACGACAATCACCATAACGCTGTATGCAGCACCTCATGGACTGCCGATAGCTACGCAGTACGTATGCAAGGATCAGCCGTTGGAGTTCACAGTAGAGTTCGACGGGGATCATGGCGTACCGGGCGTTGACGGAGTTAAGTGGCCGTTGCAGAGTGGCATGACACTAGACTATAGTGTCTATACCAACTATAATGCAAGCACGAAGGAGCTGAGCGGCGAGTACACATTTGCGGGCGTCAATAAGAAGGCAGATGGCACGAGCGTGACGTACACAATAGGTGGCGAGTCGGCGACAGTAGGACAGCTGACCTATTATTCTCAGATAAAGGAGACGTTGAGAGGCTGTAAGTCAGAGCCTCAGGTCATAACGATCAACGTATTGCCAGTGCCGCAGCTCACGAATCTCGTAGCACAGGAGGCGTCGTACTGTGTCGGTGATGACAACATTGCCAACATGAAGTTGACAGTCGAGAAGCCGGCAGTATATGATGATGACGCATATTGGACGGGCATAGGGTTGACGAAGCCGACGCTCACATATCATTGGGATTGGGCGAATGCAGACAACAGCGTCAAGGGCAGCAAGGAGACGAGCGAGCCTGAGATAGATGGTGGCTTCGTCAAGGAGCTATCGAGTGTCGTAGGACCTGTCACCATAACAGTATGGGCAAGTGATGACGCAAACAACTGCGGATATCAGCTTGACACGAAGGGCAAGATCGTAGGCACAGGCACGAACGTCCTGACGCCTGCGGAGAAGGTAGTCGAGATCACCGACCTGCCTAAGTTCGAGATAGGCGATGCAGAGAAGTGCTCGAACGAGAACGAGGTAAACGTGACGTTCACGGCGTTGGAGGCCAAGGACTTGACATTCGAGATAGAGCCATCGACAGAGGCCGGAGCACCAGTTGCAGCCGTATCGACAGTTGCAGTGTCGGGCAACAGTTCGGAGACAGTGAAGTTCACGTTTGCAGAGATCGATGCTACGACAGACTTCAAGTACAACGTCCTAGTCAAGGATGCAGCGAACTGCCAGAAGACGCATGAGTTGACAATCAGACTGTATGCAGTGCCTAAGTTGACACCGGCAGTCTATACAGCATGTCAGGCTCAGCCATATACATTCAGAGTCAACTTCGAGAAGAACGTAGAGCTCGGGGCAGCAGGCCTTGAGTACAAGCTGTACACCACCAAGACGGGTGACGTCCTGAGTGGCGAGACGACGTTGGCAGGTGTAAGCGTAGCTACGGACTTCAGCTATGCAGACTATACCATAGCAAATGTCACAGCGGACGAGGTGACATATTATGCGCAGGCGACAGACCTCACCCACGGGTGCAAGTCGGCGCCGGTAGAGATAAAGATCGTCAAGAGGCCGTTGCCACAGGTAGAGACGTTGACCGTCAGTGCGTCGGCGTTCTGCCAGAACAATCCGGCGATCTCTGATCTCGTCCTCAATGCAACGTTGACAGACGAGTATAAGAATTTCGATTGGGCTGCAGCAGGTGCTACGGAGCCAGTAGTCACGTATCATTGGTCTTGGAAGAATGCCGACAACAGCGTCAGCGGCAAGTCGACAAGTGAGGGTGACAAGAATGGCGGCGAGAAGAATGGTGGTCTGCCATCAGACCTGTCTCAGTCGCTTGGCAACGTCACGTTCACAGTATGGGCGACAGATGAGGCCGGGTGTGGCTACGAGCTTGATGCAAAGGGCAATCACTCGGGTGACGTCTGCGTGACGACATCAGTCGAGAACAGCACGCTCAAGATACAGGATGAGCCGAAGTACACCGTCGAGGACGTCCAGGCATGCTGGGAGGATGGTACGACAGTCAACATCGGACTCAAGTCGAGCGACAGCAGGGCGTTGACGTTCACCATCACGCCACAGGCAGGATCTCCGGCAGTAGCATCGGCGACAGTAGTCGTACCGGGTGACGGTTCGACAGTCAACATGCAGGTACCGGTAGTCGTAGCAGACGTGACGGTAAGCGACATCACCAAGTTCAAGTATGACATACATGTCGATGATGACGTGACACCGCTGTCATGTTCGAAGGATGACGAGATAGAGTTCACGGCATATCCGCTGCCGAGTGCAACATTCACGTTGCAAGATGACAAGCCAAGGGTATGTCAGCAGAGCAGCTTCAAGATCAAAGTCAATCCGACCATAAAGGAGAACGGCAAGACAAAGAAGGCGCAGGGCGACTTCACATATTCATGGACGCTTGACGGAGCGCCGCTGTCATGGACAGGCTGGCAGAACACGTGGACGACAGACGAGACCACGACTCCGGGCACACATACCTTTACTGTTGTCGTAACGCACAACTTTGCTGACGGCCATGTATGCCAGAACACGTTCACACAGGACGTATTCGTCAACGAGTTGCCGGACGTAACGTTCACAGTTGACAATGCTACGATCTGTGAGGGTGATGAGGCTACGCTGTCTTATACAGTCAACAATGCGTCGGCGCTCAACAGTGAGGGCACGGCTAACGACTACGAGTACACAATAGCATGCAGCAATGCTCCTACCGGCACATACGGTGGCGAGACGACATATCCGATGACGTATAAGGTAAGTCCGACGGAGGCTACGACATACACGTTGACAGTCCTGAACACAGTCACCGGTTGTACATACGACTTCACGCAGAATGTCGATGTCAAGAAGAAGGGCCAGATAAAGATAGTATCCGTAACGCCTGATCAGATATGTGCAGGCACGGAGACCATCACGATAGGGTATGAGATAACGAATGCCGACAAGTTCGATGCGCTCGACCTCTTGAACACCCTCACCATAGACGGTAATGCGGCAGACAGCTATGACGAGGCGGCAAAGACCATCACGTACACAGCTCACTTTGACTCTAATGGAGACGCAGTAGCGACGAAGACCTTTGGCACGAATGTCGTCATGAAGACGACAGACGGTTGCGATGTCGATGTCATAGCGACGAAGGACTTGAAGGTCAACCCGATACCGGCCGCGCCGATAGTAACGGGTGCTACGCACAATATCAGGAACGAGGCTGGAGTCGTAGAGCTCTGCGAGGGTGAGGAAGTAACGTCGCCACTCGTATATACAGTCAGCAAGAAGACAGGCTTCGAGTACCACTGGTACATACAGAACACAGAGCCGACGGGCAGCGAGGAACCGTTCAAGGTGACGACAGCGACGAGTCCGAACCTCAGGTTGACTGGTGCGGACACTAAGACAATAACGGAGAGCACAAAGGTCTGGGTAAGGGCGATAGACAAGAGCAGTGGCAAGACGACACAGTGCCCGAGTGCATTCGTATCGTTCGACATCACAGTCCACAAGTTGCCGGAGCCTAAGGTTGCAACTGTCGAGAAGATATGTCAGGACGAGACGACCACTCTCGTCGTAACAGACCCGACGAGTACGGACTACTATTACGTATTCTCAGACGAGAAGGGCGTCAAGGTGACGGCAGATGATAACACCACTCCAAGCTATACCACGCCTAACCTGAGCGAGTCGACGAAATATTATCTTTCGGTCAAGGAGATAGCTACAGGTTGTACGAATACGACGAAGGTCGAGATACCAGTCGAGGTACATACAAAGCCGACGGCAAAGACGAGCGTAGTATGTGCAGATGCAGGCGGCAGCACCAACATATTGTTGCCGAATGGTTCTAACGTGACACGTCAGGGCTATTGCTCGGGCGAGGAAGGTATGGCGACAGTCACAATAGAAAGCATAGTCACCTACACTGGTGCAGCCATAACGAGCGACCTCGTAGCAGTATCGGCAGGCGATGTCAGCGACTGGACGAAGATAGACGAGACGACATGGCAGTGCGTCAGGACAGGAGCCAAGACGTGGGACGCCGAGACCACGTTGACCTTCAAGATCACGGACGACAAGTGTACGAGTGAGGATATCACGGCGACAGTCGTAGTACGTGAGGCAATGCCTGCGCCAGTAATCGCACTGAATGCAGAGGCAGCTGAGGTATGTTACGATGCCAACGAGGCAGTCGTCATCACGATGAGCGATTATGCGGCGATGACAGCCAACACAGGCTTCAGGCTTGTCAGTGAGGATACGGAGAGCAATCCTGGCGTGTTCACAGATCGTGACGAGTTTGTCAGAGTCAGTGGCGAGTGGAAGTTGACGACGAGCACCGAGGAACTTGGAATCAAGGAGACGACGAATTTCTACATATACGCATACGACAAGAAGACAGGATGCGTATCGCCGAAGTCAGCACCGGTACAGGTACTCGTGCATAAGTTGCCGATACCGAACGTGGTATCGGATGACGCAGACGACATCAAGTGTCCGGGCGAGGCAGTAGTCCTCACGATAGAGGATCCGGCTGCGGGCATGCCAGCATACACAGCATATTCATGGCCAGACGAGTCGACTGCAGCAGCAGAGACACAGTCAGTCACAGTATATCCGACCGAGACGACCACGTATCACTACAAGGTCACTGACGAGTATGGATGTGAGAGCTTGTTGAGGGAGTACACAGTAACCGTCAAGCCGAGGCCAAGATTCACATTGGCAGCATCTCCGGCAGTAGTATGTCAGGGCACGTCTGACGAGGTAGTCATCACACCGAGCCAGTTGAATGGACTTGGCACGGCAGACAACCTCACATTTGACGAGCCATATATCTTCACATTGTCGTCGCCGACAGGTTCGACGGCAACAGTTACGACGACCGACGAGGGCGGAACGTACAAGTATGCAGTAACAGGGCACACGTGGACAGAGGCGAGCGTCACCTTCCTGGCGACGATCAAGTCGAGTGCGGCAGACAATGCCTGCGAGAGCGAGCCTGTTGCAGTATCTATCGAAGTAGTATCTGAACTTCCGAAGCCAGACGCTCAGACCGTATCAGTCCAGGATGGCACGACCAAGACCAAGACAGTACACGTCTGTGCAGACAGCAATGAGCCGATAACAGTCACAGTCGAGAACGTCAGCGAGTTCGACACCAAGAGTGGTACCGTCTCGTACAGCTACCATTGGTACACCGATGCGGCAGCAACCAATGAGTTGACGAATGGCGGCGACTACACCGTTGACGCTGCTAAGGGAACAATAACCTTCGTACCGACAGCAGTCACGACGACCTCGATGACACTGTTTGCAAAGGCAAGGAGGGAGACTGCACCGAACTGTGAATCTGAGGTTAGCGACGTAGTAACCGTCATCATCGAGGCATTGCCGGCAGCACCGACGGCACTTGATGCGTCAGACATGTACGTATGTCAGCCAGAGGAGGCTGCAGAGATCATCAAGTTGAACGTAGCAAGTCCGGCGGATGAGAACACCTACATCTGGTATAAGCAGAACAACGGTGAGGGTGACACCGACATGACGGACGACATCGAGGTAGCAAGAGGCAAGGGAGCGGTTGCAGCGGAGATAGGAGCGCCGACAGAGACGACGTATCTCTATGCGAGGACGTTGAGCCAGTATCTGTGTCTCTCTGATGACAAGAGCAACGTCATTGCGATAGAAGTCAGGGATAACCCAGTCATCAAGGAAGTAACGGCACCGCCAACGGATGTCTGCGAGGGCGAGGCATTCTCGATGACCGTAGGAGTCGAGGGACCGTCGACTGGCGTCACGTATACATACATCAAGACATCTCCGGACAATGCACTCTTGTATGAGACCGGCACGATAGACGAGGTAGATAATGGCGTCTTGAGCGTACCGGCAGGGGATGTGACAGTAAATCAGACCGAGAGGTGGGATTACGAGTTCAGAGCCGTCTATGGCGGATCGACAGGCTGTCTGTCTGACAAGACCGTCAAGTACAGCGTAACAGTCCATGGTGACCCGACGTGGGATGCGCCAGTACATTACGACATCTGCGAGGGCAGCGACCTCAATGTCGAGCTGAAGAACATGCAGTCTAACGACGGTGGCACGGGCGTCAAGGTTACGTTGCTCGATAAGGATGGCAACATCATAGCATCCGATCTTGAGGTACTGAACGGCAAGAACCTCAGCTACAGCATAGAGGGCATACAGAGGACGTGGGTACCGATCAAGTACAAGGTCAAGGACAATCGCGACGGTAACAAGTGCGAGCTTGAGGGCGTATTCGACATACAGGTCAATGCGATACCAAACTTCGACGTTAAGAACAACGATGGCGAGGTAGATGCTACGCCAACTCTTGACTACCATACGTATGACTACTGCGTCGGCCAGTCGATGGAGTTGAGCCTTGCAGAGGAGCTTCCGACAGTAGATCCAGACTTCGGAGTTACAATCACGTATGCTTATCAGTGGTTGAAGGGTGGAGTAGAGATTCCGGGTGAGGTAAGTACTACCTACGCTATACCAACGCTAACCTCGGGTGATGAGGCAGAGTACACGTTGAGGGTTACGGCAAATGGTTGCCAGTACTACAAGAAGGCTCAGGTCAACGTACACGATCTGCCAGAGCCGACCATAGTTCCGGGCAGTGACATCGACTATTACTGCATGGATGGCGACTTCAAGGCAGCATCTGGAGAGAGCTATGCACAGTACAGGTGGGAGGTATGGTATGACAACGCCTTGCAGGATGCTAATGCAGGTACTGACAGCGCATTCGTCTATCCGCTTGCGGACAAGACCTTCATAACCGACATAGAGAAGGGACTTGGAGTCCGTCTGTATGTCGTCGATAAGTACGATTGTGTCAGCACGCTGTATGCTGAGTATCAGGGAGACCTTGCGTTCCCGCCAGTAATCAGCGAGGTCCATGGAACAGAGACGTGCTCGACAAATCCGTTCTCGATAACAGTATTGCAGGACAAGGCAGAGTACTCGTTGGCATTGTATGATGCAAAGGGCGATGCGCTCCCAGCAGGAAGCTACACCCTCGAGGACAGCGACCACAGGATAGTCACGTCGAACGACTTGGCAGAGGGAACGTACACCATTGAGGTGACAGATGGCAAGAGCCATTGCACTACAAGGCAGGCAGTAGAGCTGAAGAGGTATGACATCGACATCGAGATAGCAACTTCGACAGGCTCGCACTACTACTGTGCGAATGGTGCGATAGACTACAGCGTCACGTTGACCGACAAGTTCGGACATGATGACTTCTTGACTAAGGTCACGACAGTCAACTACACCATAGAGTATCTCGACAAGGACGACAACATCGTCGCGAGCGACCCGACAGTCACGTTGACAGAGATGACATACGATCATGCGACGATAGTCCCGATGAACATAGGTCTCGTAGCATCCAATGACCCGTACAGGATACGCGTCAAGATAGACTACGACTTTGACAACGACACCGAGAGCCTGACCGCATGTGTAGATGCGAAGGATTATGAGGTATATGTAGTGCCGACGCCAGTCTTGGCAAGTGCACCGGAGATGCCTGCATGTCTCGGAACCAAGTATGTCTTCTCGATAGACAAGAGTAACATCAAGGCAGCAGCGCCGAAGTTCAAGTTCTACATCAATGGCGTAGAGGTCACGGGACGTGACGAGAGCAGCAATGAACTCGACATGGCCGACATCCCATCGATAACGCTTGTCGAGGGAGACGTAATCTCCGCTAAGGTCTTGATGGACGAGAACAGCGACCTTTGCGCATCGAACGAGTTGACAGTCACGTATCATCCGGACTTCAAGGTAGAGCTTGCACTCGATGAGGCGTCAACCTTCTGCCAGAGTCAGGATATAGCATACACATTGACGTCAGTCACGCCAGACGGACTTGACCCGATGACGCACGTCAATGTCAAGATAGCCAAGTACACGCTTGTAGCCGTCAATGCAAATGCAGACGGCACGGACCTCGTCTATGAGTACGGTCCAACCGAGGCAGACCCGGCATATCAGATCACGACGCCGAACACAGTCTTGAACGGCAATATCGCATACGCTGGAGACCTCGAGACAGTTGATGTCTATGCGATAGCAGAGGATGTCAACGGATGTAAGTATAAGACAGACGTCAAGACATTCAAGATCAAGCAGTTCAGCGTCAGCAGCATAGTAGCAAAGAATGCCTTTGACGAGGAGATAGGCTTGACAGATCTCTGTGCAGACGTCGAGTACTACTATCAGGCGACCATACTTGACGGCAGTGGCAACAAGATCACGCCGGCAGATGGTTATGACTTCTACTTCTATGCAGACGGCACGATCATCAATGCGCATGATGCGTCGACGCCATACACAAGCGACAAGGTAGCGTTCACGCATGCAGTCAGCAGCACACCGGTAGACATCACCGTTGAGGTCATCGACAGGGCTACAGGGTGTAAGATAGAGATAGGTTCGGTATACTATCCGGCGTTCACGGCACAGTTCACGTATCATGCGATACCGGATCCGAACGTACAGCTCGTCGAGGCGTTGCTCCCGATAACGGACGACGTAGATGATGCTACGACGTATGAAGTATGCTATGGCAACACCTTCTCACTTGACGTCACGGGCAACATCGTCACAGTCTTCTTTGACGGAAACGAGGTGGCAATGGTAGCAGCTACTGCGGCGCTGATAGGCGAGGCAGACATCACGCCAATCGCAGGTGGCACGATGACGTCTACCAGCTATGACGGTGATCCAATGGTAACGAGGTTCACATTTGACCTTGACCCATCGGCAGCGTTCCATGACATACAGTTCGTAGTGAGTGACGGAGCGTGCGAGCAGCCGAGCGAGATATGGAAGTTCAGGAAGTATGAGGAGATAACAGTCTCTGCGAAGCTTGAGGGCGTCGAGCAGATATCGAGTGATGACATTTTGACACTCTGCGTCGGCAACCAGATCGACATCGTCCCGAGCACGAACGAGCCAGGATACACCAAGGGCTATAACATCTCGATAGACGGCACAATGGTAACGCCTAGCGACTTCTCGGCGATGAAGCTCGCATACGAGGCTACGGCAGTTGGCACGTACACAGTCAAGTTCGAGCCAGACTTCGGAAGGAATGGCTGCTCGAAGGAGATAACCATAGTCGTCAACGAGGCTCCGAAGCCAGAGATCGAGATGACAGACGAGGCGGGCAGTGTAATCACGCCGATAGCATACGACCCGACCACGTTCAGCTACACGTATGACAGGTGCGAATCTTTGGCAACCGGCATCACGGCCAAGGGTGCTAACAGCTACACCCTCACAGTCAGCATGGACGGCAAGGACGTAACGAGCAAGTTCGTCGGAAGTGGCACTGGCGCAGAGTTCGAGCAGAGCAAGACATTCTACTATGACGAGGCGTCGGCTACGGCAAACGGCAGAGACTATAACGAGTACGTATTGCGCTACACGTATGCAGTCGGCAACTGCTACGACTATGCTACGGCGACGATCAGAGTATATCAGAGGCCACATGCAGAGTTCGAGAATGGCACACCGAAGCCAATAGTCATCGAAGGTACGCAGGTACCAGTCGAGGTTACGGCAGGCTTTGCAAACTACGAGTTCTTCTTGAACGACGTATCGGTACAGAGCGGTGCAAGCAACGTACTTGCTGCGGCAGACAACGTAGTCACAGTAGATACCGAGGTCAAGGTACTCGTCACGAGCATCCATGGTTGCGACACCACGTTGACCGCAAACATCAAGGTAGTCGAAGGCATCAAGCCAGTGACAGTCACAGCAGACCGCGACTACTACTGTACGGATGACGAGGGCGTGACGATCACGCTTGAGGGCATGCAGGATGGTGTGACCTACAAGGTCGTCGAGAGTCCGGCTCTGCTGCCGATAACAGGTGCAGTTGACCATTGGTCGGCAGTCAGGTTGCCGAACCCGACAGTCACGAACCCGCAGACCTTCACAGTCGTTGCATACTACGACATACCTGGTCTGACGGACGAGACCTACGAGATGGGCAGTGTAGTCATCGAGGAGGTAGCGTCGCCATCTGGGGCAACGTCGATGCCAGACATGCTGGTTGACAACTGCGAGGAGCTGAAGACCCTGGAGTGGACAGTCACGAAGGCAGAGTACGGCATGAGCTACTTCCTGATGCGAGAGGGCACGACAGAGCCGATCAAGGGACCGTTCATGACGAGCGACCCGAGCGAGACGACGATAGCCATACCGATGAGCAACATAGCGGCAGGCACGTATCATGTAGCAGTCAGGAACAAGAGACTTGACGGCGTCACATACGTCTGCGAGAAGATGTTGCCGGGCGAGATGGTAGTTGACATTGCGACGACAGAGTTGTTTGACGTGATGATGACGCCAGCAAATGGACTGTACTGTACGGATGACAAGGCTGGAATCACGATCCAGACAGTCAACCCAGATCCGACGATCGACAAACACTCAGACTACACGACGAAGTATCCTCATTGGTATGCACTCTTGATGGATGGTGTCGAGATAGCAAGGAAGGAGAGTAAGCCGAACGGGAGGCCGATAGTATTTGAGAACGTAACATTGCCTGCGGGCGTGAAGAGCGCGACATTTGAGATCTTGTGCTACTTCAACGGCTGTCCGCAGATGATGAACAACTCAGTAACAGTCACGGCAGTCGAGCCTGCGGCAGAGCAGACGTTGACGGCGGACAACTTCGGTTACTATTGCGGTGACGAGGTAGGCTTGACGCTGACAGTCAGCGGACAGCAGGATGGTTACCAGTATGTATTGAAGCGTGACGGCTATGCATACGGAGATGTACATATCGGAGACGCGAGTGGCAAGCCATTTACCTTCGAGCATGCGATAGTCGGCACGTACACCGTCGAGGCACAGTACATAGGACTTGAGACCTGCGTCACAAGCACGAACAAGGTTAAGGTTACGGATATCACGTTGCCACTTGATCCGGACATCGCGATAGGTACTGGCGATGCAATCACAGCTAAGGCAGACACGATATGTGTAGGCGAGTTCGCTACCATAGCGCTCAATAGTCCTCAGAGGCAGAACATAGCAGATGACAAGTTTGAGGTAACGTATGAGCTCTATGACGAGGATGGAGTATCACTCGGAATGTTTAGTGACGACAAGTCGTTGCCTGTACTCAAATTCCCGTTGGCAGTACAGACAGTACCGGGAGAGTACAAGTACACAGTCATAGCGACGAAGAAGTACAAGGTTGATGATCTTGGCAACTACAGGTATTGCTATAACGAGTTTGAAGATGCAGTCTTGCTTGTTGTCAAGCCAAGGCCACTGACAGCTGAGACGACGCATCAGGAGATAGTAGATCCGACAGTCTTGACGGCAGAGCCATGCTATGGCATCGACATCGTAGTTGACAATGCGGTCACGGACGACGAGAATATCGTCTACCAGTTGTATGTACTCAACAAGAAGGGAGTGAAGAGCAATTACCCAATTGCAACACTTAACCCGACGAAGGAGAAGGCAGCTGATCCGGCGAAGACTACGTTCTACTTCGCAGACATTCGTGATGCAGACGGCAACTATGAGGTTTGGGTAACGAATGGCTATTGCGAGGACCTCGTAGGCACAGAGAATGTCAAGTCTGACAAGTTGCCGAAGGTACAGCAGCTCGTAGTAGATGGTGCGATGTGTGAGTTCGACAAGGGTGTCGAGGTAAGACTCGAGGATAGCGAGAAGAACACGAGCTATGCGCTCTACTTCGTACCGGCGACCGACGTCAAGATACCGGAAGAGGATATTGACGTAGATTATCTCGAGAGCCTGAGTCCGAGACTGTTGAACACGCAGGTAGCGACGCTCGATCATCAGATGGTAATCTTCGAGGATCTCGACTATGCAGACAGGGCAATCGACGACAAGAAGTACGGTGACCTGTTGAGGAGAGACGGTTACTATTACCTCGTGATAACCAAGACCGACGATCCATACAAGTGCGAGGTCAAGTCGCCGTATAGGAAGTTCCAGACACGCAAGTTGCCGAAGTCGTTCGACTTGAGGCTCGACGAGGAGATCTACTGTGGATCACCGTACACGGCTGGAGTCAAGGCATACGTAGATGGTTCGGAGTTCAGTTCTGAGGCAACGATAACCTACGCTCTGATGAAGGTAGCTGAGGATGGCGTCTCGACGAGCATCGTAGAGATGATGCCGAGCAACACTTCTGGTCGAGTAGAGTTCAACACGATACTCGAGGAGGGCACGTATAAGGCAGCGGCTATCAAGGAGTACACAGACGGAGTCATCTGTACTTCGGAGATGGCATATCCGGTGACCGTCGTGAAGAAGCCACGTCCTGAAACGTTGATAGCAGACATGAGCTTCGACGAGAAGGTATGTGACGGCGAGAAGTTCGCATACGAGATACCGGCGGCATCGTTGGCAGACGGCTTGACATACAAGCTCGTGCCGTTCGACGACGAGAGCGAGGTCATCGAGAGCCAGAACTATGACGGCACGACGCCGGTAGTCTTGACAGGCATGACAGCGACAGGCTCATACAAGGTACTCGTATCTTACAATGGAGCTTGTGAGAGCGTCAGAGGAAGTGGCAAGGTCGAGTATCTCGAGGGAATCGAGAGCAACGTCATCGACCTCGTTACATGCGACAATGTTTATACCATCAACAGGAAGTACCTGCATGACGGAGCAACATACAAGTTGATAGACACGGCGAACGTAGTCGTCGAGCAGGTTGATTATATCGAGGCGACAGTCACGGATGTCACGTTCACGATGCCGAAGGCTGGCGAGTACACGATAGAGGCTTCATACGAAGCGATATCGGCGGGCAAGTGCGCGACGAAGCTCGGCAAGATACTGCTCTACAACCAGCCGACCGACCTCAAGATCGACAGGACCCTCTACGTCTGTGACAACAGTGCGACAGTCTATGAGCTGAGCGACGAGAATGCGCTCGAGGACGGAATGACGTACTACATGACGACAGACGAGGAGACCCCATACGAGATAGGCAGCAAGGGCAAGGTCTTCAATGCCGATGGCGGCAAGATAACGTTTGACGTCAAGGCAGTAGGCGAGTATGTCATCTGGGCGTCGAACCCAGGATACGCATGTATGCAGCCGGTCGGCGAGCTACACGTAGTCAACTTGCCGAAGATCGACAACACGACCAAGATGAGCGTCCTGACGTGTCAGAGCGAGATAAAGGTCGAAGACAGCTATCTGCAGGATGGTGCGACCTACGCACTCGTCGAGGGTGGGGTAGACTACAAGACAGTAGTATATGACGCATCGACGATGACAGAAGTCAAGTTCACGGGCGTCAAGGCAGGCACGTATACAGTCGAGGCATGGTATGACATAGCAGGCGACAAGTGGTGTCCGGTCAAGATAGGCGATGCGACGAAGTACGCAGAGCTCGAGAGCATCGACATGGACGACTACTGGTATCTCTGCAATGGCAACGTCTATAACTTGACAGAGAAGTTCGGCACAAAGCTTGAGACAGGTGCAACATACTTCTTGACGCCAGAGGCAGAGACGCCGACGACAGGTGGACAGACGAACACCGGCACAATGGATCTCGTCTATCCGGTCAAGGAGGGCGTATATCAGTTGTGGGCTAACTACATGGGCAGCGATTGCATGGATCAGATAGGCAAGTTGACAGTCGTAGCATCGGAGATCAATGGCGAGAACAGCATTGACGAGGAGTTGTGTGGCGACAGCTACATGCTCGATGCGACGCTGCTGCATGCAGACGTGACATACACCTTGAGCGAGGTCAATGGAGCTGTAGCCGACGTCAAGTTGACGACCGATGGCACGACCGACGTAGAGTTCACAGGCATCACGGCTGGCGAGTATATCATCACGGCAGCTTACGAGGGCCATGGACAGGTAGCGTGCCAGACAGTACTTGGCAAGCTCCATAAGTATGGCGACCTGAAGGATCTGAAGTTCAACGACGTACTGTATGCTAAGGGCGCGAAGTCAGTAACGTACTCGTTGACAGAGCTGCACAAGGCAGATCTCGAGTTGAATGCGAGGTACTACGTCGTAGTCGATACGATGACGACAGTACCAGTCACAGACCTCGGCAAGAAGTATGATGCCAAGTCTGAGATAGAATTCACGCTCAATCCGGGCGACTACAAGGTCTGGGCGTCTTACACAGACAAGAACTGCTTGATGTCGATAGGCAAGGTTACAGTCAAGGCGCTCGACGACTTCGACGTGCTGAAGCAGATAGACCTGATCGTCTGCGACAACGAGGTCAAGATCGACACAGTATATCTGAGGCCGGGTGCGACATACGAGTTGTTGAGGGCAGGTGTTGACACGCTCAGCCTGACGTATGACACGGCGAAGGTCAGCGTAGATGACATGGTCTTCAAGTTGACTGAGAGCGGAGTCTATGATGTCAGGGCGATGTATATCGTCGGTGGTGACACGCTGAACATCAAGACACTTGGAAAGATCACGAAGCATGACGAGTTCAAGGTGATAGGCTTCAATGACAAAGTCTATGCTTGTGGTGGCGATCCAGTCGTCTACAACCTAGTAGCAGAGCATGGAAGCGACATGATAAGCGGAGTCCGTTACTACTTGACAGCAGACAGCGTCATGCCGCAGAGCAGTGGCGAGGTCGGGAACATCTACACAGGCAAGGATATCAAGTTCGTGATGACCGAGTCTGGCAGGTATTCAGTCTGGGCATCGTATGACGACTACAAGTGTATCACGGAGATCGGCAATGTCGACGTCAGCCTCATGGATCTCGATGCATACGAGTTCAGGGCCGTCAGGAGTTGCGAGGATGACAGGGTAACATTTGCGATAGACAGCACCAATACAGGTGTGACCTATCAGCTCTATGCACACTCTCAGTCGACCAAGACGCTGAAGGAAGTTGGCACGGCAGTGACAGGAAATGACAAGCCATATTCATGGGAGCCTGTGATGATTGACGAGGATGCAGACTTCTACGTCGTCAAGGCGTCGCTTGGCAAGTGCGAGATCACGACGAACAGAGTCTATGTCAGGGCAATAGACTACGACATAGAGTGGGTAGCGTCGAACTTCTGGAAGGATGACAAGGGCGTATGCTCGGCAGCAGATCCAGAGCTGTTCTTGGAGCCGAGCCAGGAGGGAGTCGACTACTACCTCGTCAGGGACGGCAAGATGCTGACCGAGACAGCACAGGCAGGTAATGGTGGACAGTTGAAGTGGACCATAGCAAGGGAGACGGGCAAGACCGAGTTCACAGTCATGGGCGTCAGGGGTAACTGCACGAGTCCAGACATGTGGCCGAAGGTCGAGATAGACTTTGACGCAGCTACGCCGCCGACAGGAAGGTTGACGCTGTATGTCCAGGGCGTCTCTTACAACTCGGACAGCAAGGATATCCCGAGCGTCTGCCCAGGGTCTAACGTGAACGTGACCGCAATGGTAGAGGGCGTGAATGTCAAGACGTACAACTTCTATCGTCGCCTAGGCAACAAGAAGGAGTTGAGGCAGACATTGCCAACCAATGCATTCATACCGTTCGCAGAGGATGAGAACATCGGCGGCGACATCACAGTAAGCCTAAGTGTCACGACGTATGGTGGATGTGAGTTTGCGATAGCAGACAGCATCACGTTCCATCTGGGCAACGACTACAGCGAGGAGGAGCACCTCGTAGCTAAGGACGGCATCTACGAGTACTGTTATGGTGAGCCGGGAGTCAAGTTGGCATTCATCAACACGCCGATGGCTGGTTATACCTATAGACTGTTCAAGGTCTATGACGAGACCGACAGCATCAACCATTTCGATGAGTTGATAGACATCCAGGAGGTGCCAGAGTTCTACAATGGCGTACCGGTCACGAAGTCGCAGGTTGACAGCTTGTTCTTCAACGGCTGGGGCTTTGGAGAGTCGAGTGCCGACTATGCAGAGAAGGGCTTCTACTACGTCAGGGTACGCACTCCGGAGGGATGTGACTTGTGGACGAACACCGTCGAAGTCATCGAGAATCCGCTGCCAGTCGACAGTACGACAGAAGTATTCTTCGCAGGCAGGGATGCAGATGGGCACGTAGACTTGACGTCTCAGAACTTCGACTTCGGTGTGCTTGATGGAGGCTTCATGGTCTTGAAGGGTGTCAAGCCGAACGTGAGGTACAACCTCATACATACTGACATACCTGGAGTTGTCCTTGAGACAAAGACGAGTGACGATGTTGACGAGCAGGGCATGATAGTCTTTGGTCCGATACGAAGCCTTGAGGTTGACCGTGAGCAGTATGGAGTACCTGACACTTTGAGTAACTGGGGTGAGGGCTACTATGACATCGAGGCGATAGACATGAACACAAATTGTTCGGTACGCGTAGGTGATGTCCTCTTCGTCGACGAGGAGCTGATAGCTCATGACGTCGAGATCTACCTCAAGAAGAACGAGATGAGTCGAATCGTAAGTCTTGTGCCGCCGAAGGGTTACAAGTACACGAAGAAGTACATAGAGTGGAGCACCAAGATAGACAAGGTCTTCCTCCCAGTCGTCGATTACGACGAGGATGGCAGGTACGTCTGGGATGAAGGTCAGACGAACGATCTTGACTACACGAACTATCCAGGATATGTAAACAACGTGAACGAGGGTAACATCAAGTTCCAGTTGCTACCGAGTGTTGACGAGACGGGCAAGGAGATACCTATCAATGGCACATACGGATTCGTAGATGTCATGAAGAGGTATAGCGACAGCAACATATTGCCGAAGGATGAGGACTCGAAGACCGGCTGGTTCGTATACGAGAAGAAGCCGTCGTTCTTCGGAAGGGAGCAGGTCAAGTATCAGATATACAATAGCCTGTTCACGGACAAGAAGGGCAACAAGCTGAGAGTTTCGAACACGGCGACGATAACGATACTTTGCGGTAATGAGGAGACAGGCGATAGCACGTCAGTATTCCTGATACCGAATGCGTTCTCGCCGAACGGAGATGGGTTCAACGATGTGTTCAAGATCATCATACCGGACAAGTACCAGGCAAACTCAGAGTCGAAGCTTGAGGTCTTCAACAGATGGGGCACTTTGGTCTATCGTTCATCTGGCCTGCAATATGGTGCGGACGGAGAATGGTGGGATGGAACGTCTAAGACGTCGAACATGTTGACGCTGGGCACGAAGCTACCATCTGGAACCTACTATTATGTGTTCACAGTCCACTTCATCGATCAGTCGAAGGGAGTGAAGGCGGAACGCGAGATGCACGGATACATAGAACTTCGTAGATAACTGGCACAATAAAAAGCATACTATTATGAGCTACATGAGGACGATAGTAAGGTGTATAGCGGTATTCCTGCTGTTGAGTGTCGGTCGCGAAGGCTTTGCACAGGATCAGGCTGTGTTCAACAACTATATATCCAATCAGGGAATACTGAATCCGGCGTATAATGGTTCGCGCGATGTCATCAGTGCGTTAGGAATCTTCCGTTCGCAGTGGACAGGGTTCACAGGAGCGCCATTCACTGGAGCGTTGAACGTACACGGACAGGTAGATAAGATGAAAGATTTGGGGCTTGGAGTGGTCTTGCTAAACGACCACTCCGGGTTCACAAACAATCTCGAGTTCTTTGCTGCAGGGTCATACAGGCTGAAGATCGACAAGAGGACCGACTTGAGGCTTGGACTTCAGATGGGATTTAAGAACGTCGTGTATAATGCGACGAAGGCGGTGACGGTTGATTATGGAGACAACGTCTTTGACGGGAAGATAAGCAAGTTCGGTTTCAACTTTGGAATAGGCGGATACCTAATAAACAGGGACTACTTTGCAGGTATCAGCATACCGAGATTCTTGGCGAACTCGTATGACACAGACAAGCAGGAGATCAAGAACAAAGTATCGTTCAAGAACCTGCACATCTATCTGTATGGCGGATACGTGTTCACCGTTGATGACTATAAGATCAAGCCGACGGGACTCATAAGGATAGTTCCGGGAGCGCCGTTGACGTTAGACTTGTCATGTTCGATACTATTTGTAGACAGGTTGTGGATAGGTCTTTCGTACAGGACGGTGACGGATGTCGTTGCGTTTGTCGAGTACCAGTTCAACCAGTCGTGGGCGATGAAGTACTCGTTTGACTTCCCGTTGAACGACATAAAGTCTTATACAGTAGCGGGTTCGCATGAGATAGCGATCCAGTATGACTTCTCGTTGACGCATCGTCCGGGCATGCGTTCAATCAGGTACTTCTAGCGGATAAGGAGATAAAGATGCAGATAATTCGTAAAAAGTGTTAGATATTGACAACGGATAATTTATTTAATGCTATCTTTGCGTAACGAACATAGACAAACGTACACTGAAGATGAGATATATTATAGCTTTTGCGTTGTTATTTAGCTTTTGTTTCTCCGGTGCTGGGTATGCTCAGCGCAAGGAGATGAAGAAGGCTCAGCATGCTTTTGATGATGGCGACTATTACCATTGCGTAGATTATTACACCCAGGCGCAAGAGCTGAAGGGTGTACTTGGTTTGGACGACAAGAAGCGTCTAGCACGATCATATTTCGAGCTAAATAAGGTCATGCAGGCTTATGATATCTATTCAGAAATGGAAAGCAATATCACTGATGAGGACATCTTTATCTACGCCAAGGTCAACCATAGAATGGGCATTTACGATGCTGCTATAGAGTGGTATGACAAGGCAAAGAAGAGTGGTACTCTGACGGAGAGCATTTTGCACGTGAATGATATGATTGAGGCATGTCGTTGGGCGTCTGCTAATGAACAGATGTTGTTTGAGTATCGCGTAAACCCGAACTTCACTTTGGCATCACAGGGACAGTCGTTCGGAGTCCAGATATACAATGACAAGGTTGTCTATTCGTCGGCACCGAAGGAGAGTAAGAATGTAGATAGGAATGGAAACCCGTTCTTGAATCTTTACACGTCTGATTTTATTGACGGGAAGGTCATAGAGAACTCGTCTCAAGTATTCTCGAACAACCTTATTTCTCCGTATCACGTAGGAGCTATCTCGTTCACGAGCGACAAGAAGCACATGTTCTATACGAAGTCAGTGTACGTCAACAAGATTCCGATGCTGAAGCTATATGTCGTAGATTTCAATGGGACAGACTGGGTGAATGAGCGACTGGTGAACTTTGACAGTGATGACTTCGATTTGGCGCATCCGGCGGTCAGCCTTGATGACGAGTACCTCTACTTCGTATCGAACATGCCTGACCACACGAAGATATTCGGCAAGGACGTGAAGAACTACGGAGGTAAGGATATCTATCGCGCGAAGTTTGGAAAGACCGTAGGAGAATTCACGAAGGTCGAGAACCTCGGAAGGGAGATAAACACATACGGTGATGAGGTATATCCAGTGATCAATCCAGACGGAAAGCTGTATTTCAGTTCTGACGTCAGGAAGGGATATGGCGGACTTGACCTGTTCTGCGCTGAGTATATCGATGGAAAGTGGCAGAATGCGCGAAACATGTTGAAGCCATTCAACTCTAACGTCGATGACTTCTGCTATGTCCAGACGCCAAACAATCCGGATAGAGGATTCCTTTCGTCGAACAGGTATAATACCATGGATGCAGACGTCATACACGATGTGTATAAGGTCGATGACTCGGAGGCCCAGCAGGTAGAGGCGCCGCCAGTATTTGGCGAGGAGGACTTAGTCATGACGGGTGAGGAACTCACGGCGAATGCCGTTGAGGAAGTAATCCCGAAGGATGTCCAGCAGGCGCCAGTAGAAGAGGCACCAGTCAAGGCGACAATCTCGACAAGTGTCAGGAGCACATATAACAATGAGGTAATACCTGGGGCATCGATAGTTCTCAAAGATGAGGATACCGAGGCAGCAATCGTCACAGTCAGCACTGGTGATGACGGCCGAGCAACGCTGTCTTACGATGCGCTGCCTGATGACAAGGAGGTCGTCATAGTAGTCTCGAAGCCGGGATATAACGAGAAGACAGTACAGGCTACAGCGAGTGAGCTGGTGGCGTTGGTCAAGGATGGCTTCAAGTTGACGCCGATTTTCAATGATGAGGTGCTTGATGACATCTCGGGTATGAGCATAGCATACGATGATGATTTCGATGATGAGGCTAAGGCAACGCTTGACAAGTTGGCAAATTACCTGCTGAGCAAGCCAAACGTCGTAGTCAAGCTGAATGCTCATACGGAGGCAAAGGGTAACCGATATGGCAACCTTGAGGTCTCTCAGACCATGGCAGAGAAGGCAAAGGAGTATCTGATGGCAAAGGGCGTCAGCGACAATCAGCTCATACCGAGAGGATATGGCGAGCGCTACTTGAAGAACAAGTGCCATAGGGGAGTCTATTGCACGGCTGCTCAGCATAAGGATAATAGGAGGATAGAAGTAGTTGTCTGGAACATTGAAAAGTAAACTGTCATACAGTACCACTATGAGAAGCTATATGATGTCGTTGTTAATGGTTGTGGCATTAGTCATGACATCTGCTACGATTGATGCACAGGGACTTGATGCCTTGAGGACGTCAAAGCAGATCGTTACATGGAGTGACGAGGATGTACCTGCGTACTCCATACAGATACATGCTTCGAAAACGCCACCTACGGACCCGGCGTTTGTCAGGTCTGCAGATGTCATCTACGAGTACAACTCCACGGATGGGTTTGTGCGCTATTTCTATGGCAAGTATGACAGTTATGCAGATGCGAACAAGAACTTGCAGGCTGTCAGGAATATGGGCTTTAATGGGGCGTTCATCTCCAACATGTCGAAGTTGGTGAATGGTGGTGCGTCTTCTACAGCGGCAAAAAAGTCGACGGGCGTCGTCACGCGAGGAAATAAGCCAATCACGATAGACCCGAACAAGGAGTATGTCGTTCAGCTCGGAGCGTTCCGCTACCCGCTATACATCTCTTACTTCGAGAATGCTGGTGAGGTGTACGAGTATCGTCTGAATGACAAGATATTCCGATACACGACGAAGCCATGCAAGGGGACAGAGATCGAGGAGCTGTTCTACAAGATGAGGAAGCTCGGGTATGAGAAGGCGTTCGTCATCGAGTATGAGACGTATGCTCCGTATCGAATCGACTAAATGATTTTGACAGCAGGACAGTCTATCGCTTGATAAGATCAAGAGGAAAGTCCGGGCAACACAGAGTACCACACTTCACAATTGGAAGAACTGCCGTAAGGTGTTGGTCAGCACTACAGAGAATAACCGCCCTAGTAAATGCTAGGGTAAGGGTGCAAAGGTGAGGTAAGAGCTTACCGCTCTTGTTGGTGACAACGGAGGCTGAGGTGCACCTGTGGGTTGCAAGGTCATGTATACCCGTGTCTTGTCGGCTGCTCGTCAGTCGATGAATGATGTTACTCGCATCAGACTCAATGAGTCGCTCGGGGGGGTAGACTGCGTGAGAGGCGGGTGGTGACGCCCGACCCAAGATAAATGATAGACAAGTTCGAAAGAGCTCACAGAACCCGGCTTATAGTCCTGCTGTCTTTTTAATATCTTTTCCACGACTGCGTAAATGAAAGTTTGCATTGCCGAGAAGCCATCGGTAGCTGCAGAAATAGCAAAAGTATTGGGTGCCGACAGGAAGCAGAATGGCTTTTTTGTTGGCAACGATTATCAGGTGACGTGGGTCTTTGGTCATCTTTGTGAGCTAAAGGAGCCGCACGACTATCAGCCGTACCTAAAGCGTTGGGATTTCCACGACCTTCCTATTATTCCAGAGAAGTTTGGTATTAAGCTCAAGGCAGACACTGGCGTCAAGCGACAGTTTGATGTCATAGCTGGGCTTGTGCGTACGGCGGACTCCGTCATCAATTGTGGTGATGCAGGGCAGGAGGGAGAGCTGATCCAGCGGTGGGTCATGCAGATGGCAGGAGTCACGTGTCCCGTCTATCGACTGTGGATCTCGTCGCTTACAGAGGATGCCATACGAGATGGTTTTGCGCATCTGCACGATGCGTCAGAATTCGACAATGTATATGCAGCCGGCAGTGCAAGGGCAATAGGAGACTGGCTGCTCGGGATGAATGCGACGCGGGCGTATACGCTACGTTATGGGGCGAGGGGAACAGTCCTCTCAATCGGTAGGGTGCAGACCCCGACGCTCGCTCTTATAGTCCAGCGATATAAGGAAATTAGCAATTTCACGCCCGAGAAGTATTGGGAGCTCAAGACAGTATATCGGGACGTCACCTTCTCGGCAGACGTTGAGAGGTTTAAGACAATCGAAGTGGGACAGGCGTTGCTTGATAAGATCTCAGGAAAGCCATTTCGAGTTGACGATGTGCAATCGAAGAATGGGAAGGAGAGTGCGCCGCCTCTTTATGACCTTACATCGCTGCAGGTCGAGTGCAACCAGAAGTTTGGACTCTCTGCCGACGACACGCTCAGAATAGCACAGACACTCTACGAGCGCAAGTTCACGACGTATCCGCGAGTCGATACACGATTCTTGACAGACGACATCTATCCGCAAGTCAAGAAGATATTGGGAGGGATGACGCCATACGCAAACCACACGGCGCCGTTGCTTGGAGCGGCAAAGTTGCCCAAGTCCAAGAAGGTGTTCAACAACCTAAAGGTCACGGATCACCATGCTATCATCCCTACGGGAGTCTGTCCGACGCCAGACCTTCAGCGGAATGAGAAGCTTGTTTACGACCTGATAGCACGTCGGTTCATAGCAAACTTCTATCCAGACAGCGACATAAAGCAGACGACAGTCATCGGGAGCGTAGAGGACATAAAGTTCAAGGTAGGAGGAAAGCAGATAGTCTCGCCGGGGTGGCGTGTCGTCTATGGAAGTGCGCAGGTCGATGAGAACGATGGCAAGAACGAGGAGCAGGCAGTACTCCCGTCGTTTGTCGTAGGAGAGACAGGGGAGCATGCACCGAAGCTAGTAGAGAAGATGACACAGCCGCCGAAGCCGTATACAGAGGCTACGCTGCTGCGGGCGATGGAGACGGCAGGCAAGCAGGTCGATGACGAGGAGCTGAGGATGCTGATGAAGGAGAATGGCATTGGGCGGCCATCAACGCGTGCGGCCATCATAGAGACCCTCTTCAGACGACATTTTGTTACGAAGGTCAAGAAGAATCTTGTCCCGACAACTACGGGGATAAGCCTTGTAGATACAATACAGACGCCAATCCTCAAGTCGGTCGAGCTGACGGGACTCTGGGAGAAGAAACTCCGTCAGATAGAGCGTGGGGAGACGTCGGTTCAGGTCTTCGTCTCGGATATGAAGCAGATGGTGACGGACGTCGTCAATACCATCCGATATGCGTCTGACTCTCATCGGATAGAGGTGGCGCAAGAGCGTACGGAAGCCAAGAGCACATCTCAGACGACGGCTAAGGCGCAGTCATCTAAGGCACAGCAATCGACGACGCAGACGGCCGCGTTGACCTGTCCATCCTGCGGACGACCAATATTGAAAGGGAAGTCTGCATGGGGCTGCAGTGGATTCAAAGAGGGGTGTCATCTGGTAGTCCCGTTTGTCGTGATGGGTAAGAAGTTGACACAGAAGCAAGTAGAGACGCTGCTAACCAAGGGGGTGACACCGCAGATGAAGGGAATAGAGGTTGACGGGCAGAAGAAAGACGGACAGCTGACATTCGACAAGGAGTACAACATAGTTTTCAAGCCATCGGAGGCGAAGGCGGCCAGCAGTGCACCGTTGACATGTCCGCTATGTGGGGGAAACGTCCTGACCGGTAAGTCGGCATGGGGGTGCTCCAACTATGTGTCGGGATGTCGATTCAGAGTGCCGTTCGTGTTCATGGGGAGAAAGTTGACAGCGACGCATCTGCAGGTACTCATCAAGAAGGGCAAGACGAATGTCCTCGACGGCTTTATCGATGAGCATGGAGTTCAGCATAAAGGTGGGCTTGTCTTGCAACCAGAGGGCGGGGTGGCTCTTGAGGAGAAAGTGTAGGATAGGGGGGGAAGAAGGAGAGAAGGAGAGAAGATAACGGACATGAGATTTTACGAATAGGATAGGAGGAAAAGCGATATAGGAGAGGGGCTGTGGGCGGAAAACCATGGCTCCTCTCTTTTAATGTGGCAGTTATGAGGGTGGAGATGGCGCAAGGAGTCTGAAAGGAACGGAAAACTTACTATCTTTGTAGAGTGAAGGAAGAAAGAAAGGGGGAGAAAGGATGTGAGAAGGGGGAGAGCAAATAGGTACAATGGAATAGACAAACCAAGAATAGTAGCGATAGAGGACATAATGACAGACGAAAAAGAAATGAGATGGGGAAGTCCTGAGTTTGAAGAGCTCAAGACGCATAGGGATAACGTGGCAGTTCTAGAATATGCAGTCAGAACAGGGTTTAGAAGAGGATTTAGGGAGTGTTATAAAGAAGAGCATGGCGAGATAGACGAAGAAGAGTTCGAGAAGGAGTTTGAGAAAGAGTATTCGAAGGAACGAGAAAAGAACAGTGAAGTATGGTGGAAGATGATAGAAATGAAAAAGAAGGGGATGGGTGCGGAAGAGATAGCAATGAAGACAGGACTAGATCAGAAAACGATAGAATTTCTGTAAGAAATAAACGATAAACTATTATAGATGAAAAGGATAAAGACAATCGCAGCTGCAATAGCAGTAATGGTGAGTGTAGGCATGGCGGCTCAGACGTATGACATAGACATGACGAAGCCGCAGAGTGAGTACAATGGAGAGAAGGGTCTGGACTTCGGGACGGTGATGGTCGACAAGAAGAATCACAGCCAGATGATCTACTCGGTGAAGGTGCCGGACGGGAATTACAGAGTCAAGGTGACATTCGGCAGCAAGCAGTATGCGGGCAGTACGACAGTGTATGCGGAGAGCAGGCGACTCCTCGGCAGCAACATAGAGACCAAGAAGAAGGAAGTCAAGACGATGGAGTGGACGATACACAAGAGGAGTCCGGAGATAGAGGGAGGCGAGAGAGTCAAGACCAAGGAGAGGGAGAAAGACTACCTCAACTGGGACGAGAAGTTGACGCTGACATTCTGCGGAAGTGCGCCGGCGGTCAGCAGGATAGAGATATCGCGAGACGAGAAGGCGAAGACGCTGTTTCTCTGCGGCAACTCGACAGTCGTAGATCAGGAGTTTGAGCCGTGGGCGAGCTGGGGGCAGATGCTGACATACTGGTTTGACGAGAACATCTGCGTAGCCAACTATGCGGAGAGCGGCGAGAGGACGACTAGTTTCATGGCGAGCAAGAGACTCGACAAGGCGCTCTCGATGGCGAAGAAGGGCGACGTGTTCTTCGTAGAGTTCGGGCATAACGACGAGAAGGACAAGGGCCCGGGCAGCGGAGCATGGTATAACTTTTCGCACAACCTCAAGACATTCATCGACAAGATAAGGGAGAAAGAGTGCGAAGTCGTGCTCATCACGCCGACAGCGAGAAGGGCGTTCAAGGACGGAGAGCTCAAGGATACTCACGGAGACTATCCGACAGTCACGCGGATGACGGCGGAGAGGGAGAAGACGGGCCTCATAGACCTGACAAAGATGACGACAGACATGTATCTGGCGCTCGGGGAAGAGGGAAGCAAGAAGGTGCTCGTCCACTATGCAGCGGGGACGTATCCTGGGCAGGACAAGGAACTGGCGGACAACACCCACTTCAACACGTTCGGAGCTTGGGAGGTGTCGAAGTGCATAGTCATGGGACTTAAGGCGATGGGGAGTGACATCTGCAAGAACCTCAGGCCATGGTGGGCAGACTTTGACGCCAAGAAGCCAGACGAATGGCAGAAGTATAGCATACCGGCAGTCGAGAAGTTCGAGGTCGTCAAGCCGGACGGCAACTAATCAAATTCGATAAGAATAGACACATAAAGACATCTTGCTTGGCGGGGAGGCTTACACTTCGCCAAGCAAGAATGATTGAACAACAGAGACAATAAAAAGAGTATAAGACAGTTATAAAGAAAAGAGAAACCAATAACAAGAAGAGACATGGCAGAGAAAACCAATGTATGCCTAGATGCGCTACTCGAGACGCTGAAGAAGATGAACTGCGACATGGAGAAAGACCAGGAGGTCGAGAACAGGTATCAGTTCAAGTTTCAGGGCGAGCACTTCATATTAGACTATTCGCCGGAGTCGTGCATATTCATGCTGTATGACATAGGGTGGGCGGAGTGCCTGCTGGAGGACATCGATGAAGTCGCAGTATTCAGGAAGGCCGTCAATGCCGCGAACAGGTTTAGCGGTGCGTCAGTATGGTTCACGATAGACGACCCGGGGGCTGAGTGCAAGTTCCACGTACATGCGAGCTGCGAGTTCCCATTCATGCCGGAGCTACCCGACAAAGAGTCGTACATGGGGTATACCCTAGGCAAGTGCTTCAGGGCACACAAACACTTCTCAGAGTCGCTCTACAAGTTCAGGAGCGAGTATCAGAAGAACAAAGAGGAGTAGGGGCGGACAGCATCAGGAGGTGAAGAACCTAATGATTGTCGGTAAAAGATGGTCAGGGCTATACTAAGGCTGTACCAAGGCTAACCCAGGTCTAACCTAAGGCTAATATAATGCAGGAGAAACGAGGGGGCGAACTAATGTTGTGATAAGTTTGTCTCCTCGTCCCCTATAATATGAGGACGGGCGAGGGTAGGGGAGAAGGAAAGGGGAGGAAGGAAAGGGGAGAAGGAAGAATAATTTGGTCAGGAGATTAAACTTGAGTAAATTGCGGTAGGAAACGGAAGCGACAAAGAGCAAAGAGGAAAAGTATTACAGACTACAAATCAGAAGATTACATGGGATACATAGCAGCGATAGGAATAGTATTGGCGATAGCTGTCGGTTTCAGGATGGGTCAGAGAGACGAGAAGAGAAAGCGCGGCGGGCGGAAGGAAAGTGGCGATATCGGGAAGTCTGGCGCAGCCAAAGAAAGGACCTCAGCTGAATCGGCGGAGGCGGAAGAGCATTATGAGATAGAAGCGTCGAGAGACAGAAAGGAGACAGAGGGCTCGGGAGACACTGCGGACCGGACGCCAGTAGAGATGATGAAGGAGACGCTCGAGGCGTTGAACTGCGAGCTCAAGCAGGACGAGGAATTCGAGACGCGATATCATTTCGAGTATCAAGGTGAGCACTTCCAGCTCGACACCAATGAGGGTTCGTGCATATTCTTCATATCCGACCTGTTTTGGGAGTCGTGTGAGCTGAGTGACGTCGAGGAGGTCACGCTATATAGGAGGGCGATAAACGAGGCGGCTCGGTATAGCGGGATTGCGCTGATATACTCAATATCAAACGAGTACAACAAGTTCTACGTACATACAGTGAGGGAGTTTGCGATGCCGACAGGGATGCCAGACGTGAAGAACTACATGAAATACATACTCGGGGAGTTCTTCAGAGTGCATAAGCTATTTGAAACCTCACTTGCCGAGATAAAGAGCGAGGACAAGAACAAAGATTGATAGCGAACGCACTATCGGGAGACAAAATAAACGGGCAGTAATTGATAGATATACAATTAATTACTGCCCGTTGTCGTATTCGTTCGTCAGCTATATGGGGTTTCGGATGTCAAGCCTATTCCACCCATAGTTTTAGACTCCCTGTCCTTCTGCCTCTTGCCCAGGTAGGGAGGGCGCTAGGTCCGTTAAGGTCAGTAGTGTTGACCTTGTTGCGGACGGCAGGGATAACCTGCATGATAGAGAGGCCTGTCTCTGGGAGAGTGTAGAGAAGGCGGTCGCGACCGTCGCGAGGCTGGAATACACCAACATAGTCGTTACGGTCGTCGGCGGGCTCGATGCAGAGAGTGCCATCAGACGTCTCGAGCCTCATCCATTCAACGCCAGCGAAGTAGCCCTTGAACTCAGGGTAGGTGAAGCTCTCGCCGGGGATAGGGTCGTTGTAATCAGTCTTCCAGATGCCCAGTTGAGGACCGTGGAGCCTATTCTGCCAAACACGATAGGGACCCATGCCGAGCCATTCCTTACTCAGGACCTTATCCTCGTCCATATCGAACTTGACGCCCATGAGGTCGACGACGCCGTTGAATGTGTAGGAGTATTGGATTCTAGCGACGCCGCGCCCTGAGATGTGCCATTCGACGCTTTCCATAGACCCGAGCTCGTATTCGGCAGTTACAATCGTCGTATCGCCATCTTGTCGGTGGGTCAGACACTTCAGCCTTCCCATCTCAGGATATTCAGTGTAGGTAGTCTTCTTCTTCTCAGCCTCGCTGTCGTCGTGGTTGTAGAACTGATCCATAGACCTGTCGGAGCGTTTGTAGGCGAAGAACTGCGGACCATTTCTTAGGGCAATCAACTTATCGCCGAAAGCGAGAGAGAGCAGTTGACCGTTCTTCTTGCTGAAGACGTAGGTCGTCTTGCCAGCCTTGACAGTCAGAGATTCGTCGTTCTCAGTTGTGGTGGTGGTACCGGCGACCTTGTTGCGCCCCTCGATAGACTCAGCCCTCTTGCCACGGAAACACCATGTGAAAATCTCCTGCCCAGTGGCGTCGGTTGCCTTGATTCGTAGCGCTTCAGCGTCCTTTTCAACAGGTATTTTAATCTCACCCTTTGACCTTGCGGCAATACCTTTAGCAGTAGTCGTCCCCTTCTTGCCGACCTTCTCCTTGCCGCCAGAGAAAGACAGATATTCATAGTCGAACTTAACGTCGTCTAGCGAGATGAAGTCGTAGCGGTTCTCGACAGACAGAGAGCCGTCGAAGTCAGATGGCAGCGTCTCCATAGCAGCCTTCTCGCCGTCGAAGTTGTGCCCCTTGAGGAAAACCTGGACGGGGCTCCAGACCTGCTTGACAGTGAAGAAGCTACCTTCCTTCTCGTGGTGGGGACCTACGATGCCGTCGGCGCCGTAGTTACCGACGTTGTCAATCATACCACCCATGTCAGTACGGACGACACCCTCGTCGACGAGAGCCCAGATGAAGCCTCCGGCGCATCGAGGCCACTGACGCATGACCTCCCAGTAGTCGTAGAGCCCAGCTCCGGCTCCGCCGTCGTAGAGCGCGTGGAGAAACTCAGTCGGCATCCATATCTGCGGCTTGCGCATGTAGTCGTTGCTCTCGCCATAGCTACGGTAGTGCATAGTCTCGTAGCCGCCGAAGTTACCTTGCGGGTGGAGGACAGGCCTTTTCTGAATGTCCCATTTGTGGAACTCGCCGTTAAGTTCGTCGTTCCATCCCTTCTCGTTGCCGTTGCTCCACCATATAATCGACGGGTGGTTGAGGTCCCTCGTGACCATCTCCTTGACCAGTTTCTGCCCGTTGATAGTCTCGTGATGACCATGCCAGCCAGTCAGTTCGTCCATCACGTACATGCCGAGACTGTCGCAGATGTCGTAGAACTCTGGGTCGGCGGGGTAGTGAGAGAGGCGGACAGCGTTCATGTTCATGCACTTCATGAGGAGAACATCCTCAAGATTTTTCTTGTAGGAAAGCGTCCTACCCGTCTCAGGGCGGAAGCTGTGCCTGTTGACGCCCTTGACGAGGACCTTACGTCCGTTGATATAGAGGCCGTCGCCCTCACGTGTCTCAATCGTCCTAAAGCCAAACTTCTCAGACTCGACGTGAAGAGCCTTCCCGGACTTGTCTTTCAGAGTGAAGGTGGCCGAGTATCTAGTAGGAGTCTCGGCAGTCCAAGACTTTATGTCGTTGACCTTAAGTTCGATATCAGCGTGGTCGCTGCCGCCTCGTATTGGAGACACCTTACGGCCGACCTCCTTGCCGTTCGTGTCCTTGATGACAGTTTCGACAGAGGCACCTTCGACCACGTGGCCCATGAGGACCATAGCCTTGAAAGAGCCGTCAGCCTTGGCGTCGATAGCCACACGCTCGATGTTGAGAGCAGGCTTGGAGACAATGAAAACAGGGCGAATCAGGCCACCGAAATTCCAGTAGTCGGCCCTTCTCTCGGAGAGGTTGACGCCGGCGTTCTCGCTCTCCTTGCTGACCGTAACCTCCAGGAGGTTAGCCTTGTCGCCGAAGAATACGCGGTCTGAGACGTCGTAGGTCACGCGGTAGAAACCGCCGTGGTGCTTTTGACCGCCCTTACGGTGGTTGATCAGCACTTCCAGATCGGTCATAGCCGCCTCGAATACGAGGTCGATATGCCTGCCAGCCCACTCTGCGGGAAGATTGAACTCATACTTGTACTTACCCTTCTCGTCGGCTATGCCATCTGGAAAAGCCTTGCCGTAGAACTTCATGCCGTATTGGTAGTTGCCGAAGCCCTGCGTCTCCCAGCATGAGGGGACTCCAATCTTGGTCCATTTGCCGCTGTTGAAGCCGTCTGTGCAGAAGAAGTCCCATTGTACCATGTCGTCGCAGCCCTTGCCGCTGAGATACTGTCTATGAGTGCGGGTGTCGTTGTCCTGTGCCACTGTCTGAGTCGTGCTCATCAATACCGCTAAGCACGTCGCTATCAAACCGTTTTTCATTCGTTACAATTGATTATTATTCAAAATTACAGATTTTCTCTCACACTGAACGATTTTGCGACCTTCAAAAAGAAATCCACTGCCATTTCTGACAGTGGATTTCTCGTCATCTTTCTTCTATCTAGTCTTACTTAGTAAGCCTTCAGGCTCATGTCTAGACTTCCGACATGATGAGTCAGGGCTCCGACCGAAATGAAGTCGACGCCGCACTCAGCGTAGTCTCTGAGGGTGTCGATCGTAATACCGCCGCTTGATTCAGTCTCGTACTTTCCAGCAATCCTCTTGACAGCCTCTCTCGTATTCTTGGGGGTGAAGTTGTCGAGCATGATTCTGTCTACGCCGCCGACCTTCAAGACCTGCTCCAGTTCGTCGAAGTTTCTTACCTCAATCTCAATCTTGAGGTCTTTGCCCGTCTTCTTCAGATAGTCCTTAGCTCTCAGGATAGCCTTGTCAATACCTCCGGCGAAGTCGACGTGGTTGTCTTTCAGGAGAATCATGTCGAAGAGGCCGATTCTGTGGTTGCCGCCACCGCCAATCTTGACTGCCATCTTGTCGAGGAGCCTCATGCCCGGCGTAGTCTTTCTCGTGTCGATGACGTTAGTCTTCAGGCCCTTCAGTTTCTCCACGTACTTAGCAGTCTGAGTTGCGATGCCGCTCATGTGCTGCATGATGTTCAGTACGAGTCTTTCAGCGAGGAGCAAAGTCTGTGTCCTGCCGCTGACACGGAAAGCTATGTCGCCTTTCTTGACACGCGCACCGTCGTTGAGAAGTTGTTCGACTTTGAAGTCCTTGTCGAGATGCTCGAAGACCTTCTTGGCCACCTCGACGCCAGCGAGGACGCCATCCTCCTTGATTATCAGTTGAGCTCGTCCGGTGGCATCTGCTGGGATGCAAGAGAGCGATGTGTGGTCACCATCTCCAATGTCCTCCTTGATACACCTATCGATGAAGTCGTTCAGATATGTTTCAAAGTCCATCATTTCCTATTTTCAATTCTGATTTGTTTTATTTGGCTTACAGCGCCAGTCTGCATGAAGAGAATAGTCATAGTCATCTGCCCTTTCGAGTCGTTGAGCAGGGAAATGGTTCTTGTGGAACCTTCAGCCTTTTCTTCTCTTTGGACAGTCATCTGGACTCCTCTATGCTGGTGGAGGTAGTCTGCCATGACCATTTCAGCCTGACGTCTTCCGTATATACCGCTACCCGTAGGTAGACTTATCTCGACAGTTTCAGCAAGAAGTGTCGAGAGTTTAGATGCGTCGCTTTTCTCAATTGAGTGTTTTACGTCAACTGGCAAGGAGTAGTTCCAAGCCTGACCGAGACCGTCTACAGTGTAGACAAAAGCTATCAGCAGCATTAGCAGCATCTGCCTGACTATGTATCTCACTCTCTTTTTCATCTTATCGCATTTTACTCCACGTACATACGTGGCACACTCCATCTTCTGTCTATGCAACAATCAAGCCAATAGCATAGTCTAATGCAAACGTTTTCACTAGTATCAACTGAAAAGTCCGCTCGCTGACTATATAGTAGCACATGCGAGCGGACTATCTCTATATACAAAAGAACAGTATACTAATCCTCGTCGTCTGCACCCCAAGCGCAGATGATGAGCTCCTTAGAAGACTTCCAGAAGTTGTCCTTGTTCTTGATGGTGAGCTTCTTGGCGTTCTTGTCGATCGTGTAAGAAGACTCAGGGTGGTTCGTCATGAGCTTGTACTTGCGAGCCTCAGGCAGGTCAATCGTTGTTACAGTGCGGATGTCGACCTCAGTAAACATGCTGTGGTTGCTCTCGCCCTTGCCCTTGATGAGACCGCCTGTGTAGAGACCGAGCTCCTTGAGCTTCTTTCTGTTGGCGATGAAGTAGTATGCCTTGTTGAGTGCGTCTGTCGTAGCGTCGAGGTTCTTCTGAGTCTCGGCGTTGACAGTTGCAAGCGAGTCAACGTTAGAAGACAGCTTGATGACGGCGTCGTTGAGGAATCCAATCTCCATGTTCTTAGACTCGAGAGTCTTCTGGAGGTTGGCGATCTCAGCGTTCTGAGACTCAATCTGAGCCTGGAGAACTTCGATCACCTTCTTGAATTCCTTGTTCTGTCCGCTGATGCTCTTCAGTTTCTTCTGGAGCTCGTCGACCTTCTGCTTGTTCTCGATGAGTCTCTGATGGATAGCGTCGAGGTCGTTCTTGAGCTGATCCTTGGTCTTCTCGTTGCCTGCATTGAGGGAGACGATGCCTTCCTGCTCCTTGATGAGGTTGATGTTCTGGTTGACGTCAGCCATAGTCGTAGCGAGCATGCTCATGACGCTGTCGCGGTTCCCGACTACTGTCTGGAGAGAGTCGATTGTCGCCTTCTGAGCGTCAATCACATCCTGATTGCAGCTCGTACATGCAGCAAGAGCAGCTACTGCAAGACTTGCAAAGAATACTTTCTTCATTGTGTTGTCTGTTTTATTTTGGTTTTACTTATTATTCGTTGTCTTCTTCCTCCGTTTCGTCGACATCTTGAATGGTTGTCGCTGTCTTTCCTGCGCCTTCGACAACTACCACGATTTCGCCTTTCGGCTGTCGTTCGGTGAATGTCGTTATTAGTTCCGCAAGAGTTCCTCGAGCAGCCTCCTCGTGAATCTTGCTAATCTCTCGACAGACGCATGCTCGGCGTTCGCTACCCAGTGCTTCCGAAAGCTGAGTCAAGAGTTTTACGAGACGATATGGTGACTCGTATAAGATCATCGTCCTAGTTTCCTCCTTCAGCTTTTCGATTGCCGTCATTCGTCCCTTCTTTTGCGGCAAGAAGCCTTCGAAGGCGAATTTGTCGGCTGGCAGACCGCTGCTGACAAGTGCTGGTATCAGTGCCGTAGCCCCGGGGAGGCATTCGACAGCTATCCCTCTATCTATGCAGCATCGGACAAGGAGGTAGCCTGGGTCGGATATTGCCGGTGTGCCAGCGTCTGATACGAGAGCGGCCTCCGCGCAAGTCTCTATCCTGTCTGCATATCTGTCGACGACGCCATGTTCGTTGAACTTGTGATAGCTCACCAGAGGCGTTTTGATGTCGAAATGCTTGAAGAGAATGGACGTCGTCCTGGTGTCCTCTGCCATGACAAAGGATACGCGTTTCAGCACCTCGAGCGCTCGAAGTGTTATGTCACCCATATTGCCGACAGGTGTCGGGACGACGTAGAGTTTGCTCATAGGAATCGACGGTGTACTGCCTTTAGGAATGCTTCCGTGACAGGCTGGCTCTCATCCCATCGGAAGTTCATCTTGATATACTGATATGCCTGCTCGAAGTTTGTAGCTTCGTTGACGGCTCGTATTGTTTGGTCCATTGCGAGCTTGTCGCCAGCAAATAGCTCACGTAGGTAGAGGAATCGGTCGTTGACGCCGATGGCCTTGTTGATGTCAGCTACTGGTGTGCCGTAGTTGGTTATGTCAGCAGCCGATGCGTGTGAGCTATTCGAGGTTTCGCTTGTCGTACGACTAACGGCCGACGGCTTGCTTGCTTGTCTCTCAGCTGGTTTCGGCATCGGCTTTTCGACAGGCTTCTCAATTGGCTTCACGACTGGCTTGACAGCTACCTGTGCAGTCGCCGTAGTAGTTTTCTTCTCTTCTACTCTTTGCTCTTGTGTCTCTACTCTTTCTGGCTCGGCGTTGACACGTATCGCTTCGACATCTTCTTTTGCCTCTTTGGTTTGAGGTGTCGTCTCAGGCTTTGTAATAGGCTCTTTGCTGCTCTCGACTTTTGGAGTCGTGTCGAGTGGAGCGTTGACGTCTACTACTGCGCCGAGTTCTGTGAATCCTTCGTTGAGATTGAGTGAGCGTTCTGTCGCCCAGTAGTTGAGGAGTTTGACTTCGCGTCCTATGCTTGCATTCTTCTGCTCGAGTAGGTCTATGAAGGCCGCAGCTATCCTTTCCGGCTCGCGGAATGTCTCAATGAGTGTTTTCATCTCATTGAGGTCGCTGACTATCAAGTCGATTATAGCATCCTTCTTCATCCTTCAGCTACTGTTGCTTCAGTGCGACCATCTTGATGGCAGTTATGGCACACTCGATGCCCTTGTTGCCATATTTACCGCCACAACGCTCGAGTGCCTGCTCCTTGTTGTCGGTTGTCAACAGTCCGAAGATGAACGGGACGTCATAGTTCGCATTGAGTGCTGCGATACCGTTTGTGGCTCCCATGCAGACGTAGTCGAAGTGCGGAGTGTCTCCACGTATGACGCTGCCCAGGCAGATGATGCTATCCGGCGAGTGCTGTTTCATGAGCAGTTTAGCCCCTGCTACCAGTTCGAAGCTACCTGGCACATGTGCGATGAAGATGTTCTCTCTCTTTGCGCCATGGACGAGTAGTGTGTCAACTGCCCCAATGAGCATTGGACTCGTGATGTCATCGTTCCACTCGGAGACTACGATGCCGAAACGCATGCTCGATGCGCTCGGTATTGTCTTCGGATTGTATTCGGATAGGTTCTTTAGACTGCTTGCCATCTGTCGTAGGTGTTTTTTTGAGAGAAGTGGAAATATAAGAAGTGCGAAGGTATCATTTCTGATCCCCACGCACCTCATATCTTAGTATGAAAGAGTGTATTTATTCCGCTCTGTACACAAGATGTGCGGAGGTCAAATTCACTATTTCTTGACTGACTCCAGGTATTTCGTTGCCGTCGAGACGAGGCTGCTCTGTGGGTATTTCTCCTTGACCTGAGCGTATGCGTCGACTGCCTTCTGCATGTTGCCCTGCTTCTCATATACTGCGCCGAGCTTCATGAGGTAGATAGGTGCAGTCAACTTGTTGTTCATCCCGACAGCCTTGTTATAGAGGCTGACTGCCTTGTCGAGGTTGCCGAGCTCAACCTGCGCGTCGCCACAGAGGCCTACCGCATTCGAGTTGAGGATTTCGTCGTCTGAAGAGAAGCTCGAGAGCATCTCGTCGGCCTTGTTGAAGTTCCCAAGGCGGAGGTAGCATACGCCAGCGTAGTACTTTGCGAGCTTGCCAGCCGGGGTCGACTTGTACTCGTCAATGATCTTGAGGAAGCCACTGTTCATGCCGTCACCGTCGAGGGCGAGCTTGAAACTGTCTGCTTCAAAATAGTACTGGGCGTTGAACATCTCGTCCTGAGCTTCCTTTGTAAGAGGCTCGTAGTACTGTGTCTTGTAGAACCAGCCGGCAAGGGCTAACACGAGGACTGCGAAGAACCCTATAAGGATCGGCTTCTGGTTGTCCTCAAAAAACTGCTCCGTACGGCTGAGCGCCAACTCGGCGTTCTGCATGCTCTGATCGATAGCAGCGTCCTGCTGCTTCTCTAAGATTTCCTTCTTTGACATATTCTGTCTCTAGTCTTCTTGTATCTTAAATTCTTCGCAAAATTACTTCTTTTAACTTTATTATAAAAGCGAAATTCAAGATATGAATATTTTTTTGTGGTGGTATTCGTCATAAAAGCTATGGAATGGTATTCCAAAGGCTTTTTCTAGCGTCTCCTCGGCGAGGACTGTCTCTGTCTCCCCAAATGAGACAATTCTCCCGTCTCTGATTACTGCACACATGTCGGCCCAGACTGCCGCCAGGTTTATGTCGTGTAGTATCATTATGACCGACATGTTTGTCTGCCTTGTCATCCTATGCAGGATGCTTAGCAGCTCCTGCTGGTTTTTCAGGTCGAGATTCGATGTGGGTTCGTCGAGAAGGAGTAGACGTGGACTCTGCGCCAATGCCCGAGCCGCAACAGCCAACTGCATTTGTCCGTCGCTCAACGTCGACATCTTACGGTGTCTCAGCGCTGTGATGTTTGTGGACTCGATGGCTTTTAGTGCCAGTGCTTTGTTTTCGTCTGTTTCGTTGAGTGCGAACAGTGACCGGTATGCTGTCCTCCCTGTCAGTACGTAGCTGAGGACTGTCATGTCGCATCGCCCAGCCCCACTAGCCACGTATGCGACGTACTTTGAGCGCTCTGCCACTGACAGACCTCCTATGTCTGTCGAGTCTATTGTGAGGTCGCCGGTATGATACTTTGTCTGGAGTGCGATGCTCTTCAGCAGGGTCGTCTTTCCTGCCCCATTGGGTCCGAGAATCGCTACTAGCTTCCCCTTGGGGACGGTCAGTGTGATGTCGTTCACTATCCATTCTCCCTTGACGAAGCCTGCCGACCACCCTGTCGCGTTCAATGCTATTCCATCTTTCTCCATCTTACTGCCAGTATTATGAAACAGATGCCGCCTACTACTGCGGTGAGTGCGCCGACAGGTAGCTCTCTTGGGGCTATGATTGTCTTAGCCAGGAGGTCTGTCGCCGAGAGGATTAGCGCCCCGAGAAGTGCCGCCCCAGAGAGTGTTATCCTCCTGTCCGACCCATAGAAATATGTTGCGATATGCGGTACGACCATCCCGACAAAGGCTATGACTCCCGAGACTGCGACGACGAACGAGGACAGGACGGATGACAGTATGAAGAATGTGATCGACACTTTGTTGACGTCTAGTCCGACGCTTCGTGCCTCGTCGTCGCCAAGCGAGAGTACGTTCAGCATGTTGCCGATGAATGGCGATAATACGACGAGGAGAAGTGATATGACAGCCAGCGGTCTCGCTAAGTGTGGGTTGACGTTGTCGAATGACCCTATTGTCCATGCGACGACCTGCGTCATGTTCTCGTGCGTGTCGAGCGAGAGGAGCACTGTCGTGACTGCCGATGCTATGAAACTTATCATGATGCCGCAAAGTAGTGTGGCATTGATGTCGAAGCCTACTGCCCGACGTAGTATGAGTACTAGTAGCACCGAGAGAACTGCCCCCGCAGCAGCAGCTAATACTAATGCCCATGAACCGAACGCCGCGACAAGTCCGAGGATGAACGCGAGCGCTACGCCACAGACCGCTCCACCTGATATGCCCATGGTGTATGGCTCGACCATGGGGTTCCTGAACAGCGACTGCATGATGACTCCCGAATGTGCAAGGATTGCTCCAGCGGCAACGGCTGCTAGTAGGCGCGGAAGTCGTATCTCTATCGCTATGACTCGCTGTACGTCCGATATGCTGTCACTCCCTAGTAATTGGCTCAGCGTCAGTCCGTTGTCTCCTGTCGAAAAGTATAGATACGAGACGAGCAGGAGGAACAGTACGTTTGTGGTGATAGTGAGCGCTGTCGCGTATTTGTGTGTGTGTCTTGTCTGCATCAGAAGGATGTTGCGCCGGTGACGGCGTCGGTTGCAGGTGACTGGTTCGACTTGGCTGACTCTGCGTTGAGCACTAGCGTAGCTATTTTCTCCATTGCGACGCGAAAGAATGTTGGCGTCGCTGAGTTGAGTGTCTCCTCCTCGATTAGTAGTACGTTGGCCTGTGAGAGTCGTTGCCACGTGAGTCTCTCGTCCTTCCCCAGCCCTCCCATCGAGGAGACTATGATGTACTCAGGGCTCCGTGACAGCACTTCCTCACGAGATACGCCACCTTCGCCTTCTCCGATGACGTTGTAGAGCTTTAGCTTGTTGAGTATGTCCTCGATGTAGTAGTCTGGTGTCGCACCCCAGATTGGTTTCGCCCCGACTTGTACGTAGGCTGGCGCTGGATTCCAGAAGCACGATGCTGAAATGGCTTCCACTTTCTTGCGCTCCCTGCCGACGTGGCGCGTCGCCTCCTTCTCCATCTTGACTAGTTTCGCAAGTTGTATGGTCTGGCTGCACAAGTCGTCGAAGTCCTTTGGCGTCGCTAATTGCTCGACACTTATCCCGAGCGAGCGCAGTCTCTCTATTGTGCTTGTCTTGGTGAATACTGATGCTATGACGACGGTCGGCCGGAGGGCAACTATTGTCTCTACGCTGACTGTCAGTGCGTCACCGACGACTACGCTTCCATATTCGCTGCCGTCTGGACAGTAGCTTGTCCGCCCGACTACGTAGCGGCCTGCTCCTATCTGTTCGAGTGCGTACGTCGCCGATGGCATCAGCGACACTATTCTCTGCGCATCTGCACCTATCGAGACGAATAACAGGATTAGCAGCAGAAAGACTGAGCGGAACGGCGAAAGTACGCCATTCGACCTGCGGACGACCTGCGCCCGAGAACTATCTTTCTGTAGGCCTGTCATAACGTGAGTGCCACATTGTTATGTGGTGTGTGGGGAGAAGGACGTATGCTATATGTCTTGTCGTCGTGCCCCGACGTTTAAGCGTCAATGTTGGCGTATGTCGCATTGGCCTCGATGAACTCACGGCGTGGCTCGACGTCGTCACCCATTAGGACTGAGAACACTTTGTCTGCCTCGATGGCATCCTCGATGCTGACCTGGCGGAGTGTCCGCTTCTCTGGGTTCATCGTCGTGTCAAAGAGCTGGCTCGGGTTCATCTCACCAAGACCTTTGTAACGCTGGACGTGGACTCCGTTCTTCGCCTCGTCGCCCTCGCCACCGCCATAACGGCTGATGAAGTTGAGTCGGTCGTTCTCTGTCCAGCAGTACTCTGACACTTTTCCTTTCGTGCAGAGGTACAGTGGCGGTGTCGCAATGTAGACGTGTCCACCGTCGATGAGCTCTCTCATGTACCTGAAGAAGAACGTCAGGATAAGGGTCGCGATATGGCTGCCATCGACGTCGGCATCGGTCATGATGATGACCTTGTGGTATCTGAGCTTCGTGATGTTCAGCGCCTTGGCGTCGTCCTGTGTGCCGACCGACACGCCCAGGGCTGTGTAGATGTTTCGTATCTCCTCGCTCTCGAACGCCTTGTGCCACATGGCCTTCTCGACGTTGAGGATCTTGCCTCGCAACGGGAGGATAGCCTGGAAATGACTGTCACGGCCGCTCTTTGCCGAGCCACCTGCCGAATCACCCTCGACGAGGAACAGCTCGCATGCCGCTGGGTCTTTCGATGAGCAGTCTGCTAGTTTGCCCGGGAGGCTGAACGAGTGGAGCGCACCCTTCCTCTGGACGGTCTCCCTGGCCTTCCTGGCTTCTACGCGTGCCGTTGCCGCAAGGATGACCTTGTCGACTATTAGCTTCGCTTCCTTCGGATGCTCTTCGAGATAGTTCTCCATCGCCTCGCTGACTGCATCGGCTACGGCCTTGTCGGCCTCGGAGTTGCCGAGCTTGGTCTTTGTCTGACCCTCAAACTGTGGCTCGAGGACCTTGACAGAGACGACTGCCGTCAGTCCTTCGCGGAAGTCCTCACGGTCTATCTCGAATTTTAGCTTGTCAAACATCTTGTTCGCCTCGCCCCACGCCTTGAGGCTTCGCGTCAGTCCTCGACGGAATCCGTTGAGGTGCGTGCCTCCTTCGATGGTGTCGATGTTGTTGACGAAGCTGTATATCTTCTCAGAGAATGAGTTGTTATAGACGAGCGCGACCTCGACTGGTATCTGACCCTTGTCATTGGAGATGCAGATGATGTCGGGTATCAGCTTCTCGTTGTTGCCATTGATGTAGTCGACGAACTCCTCGAGACCCTTCTCTGAGTAGAACTCCTCGCGCTTCGGCTCGACTGGCTGTCCGTTCTCGTCCTCCCTGCGCTTGTCCTCGAGGATGATATGTATGCCCTTGTTGAGGTATGCGAGCTGGCGCAGACGCTTTGCGAGTATGCTGTAGTGGTAGAGCGTCGTCGTGAAGATGGTCCCGTCCGGATGGAAGTGGACCATCGTGCCGGTCGCCCCTGCTACGCCTATCTCCTTGACTGGCGTCAGCGGCTTGCCTTTGGAGTACTCCTGACGGTACAGCTTACCGTTCCTCCTGACTTCGACTTCCATCTTGTCAGACAGCGCATTGACGCACGAGACACCGACGCCATGCAGACCGCCAGAGACTTTGTAGCTGTGCTTGTCGAACTTACCACCGGCATGCAGGACTGTCATGACGACCTCGAGCGCCGACCTGTGCTCCTTCTCGTGCATGTCGACTGGTATGCCTCGACCGTTATCTTCGACGGTTATCGACCCGTCTTCGTTGATGGACACAGAGATATGAGTGCAGAATCCGGCCATCGCCTCGTCGATTGAGTTGTCGACAACCTCATATACGAGGTGGTGTAGGCCCCTTTCTCCGATGTCACCGATGTACATGGCTGGCCTCTTGCGGACCGCCTCCAATCCTTCCAGCACGGTGATGCTGCTGGCATTGTAATCACTCGGGTTGTTCTGCTTTATTTCTTCTATTTCTTCACTCATTGTGTGTACGTCTAACAGGTTGCAAATATACGAAGAAAAATGTAAATAGGAGCATTTTTTGTCTGCTAAATATGAGTCAAATAAGGGACGAACAACGCTAAATCGAAGTTTCGTTTCTCTAGATGGCTGTGCCGATTTTATTTGGTAATTTTGTGTCTATACGGAAGACAACAATCTTATGGAACAGGTAACTATTAGGAGGGTGTCAGTCGCCGACGCAGAGGCGCTTCTCGCTATTTATGCTCCCTATGTGACTGACACTGCTATCACTTTCGAGTACGACGTTCCGTCTCTCGACGAATTCGTCTCTCGGATTGAGCACATCAGCGCTAAATACCCCTATCTCGTGGCGGAACAGGACGGCAAGATTGTCGGCTACGCCTACGCCACGGAATTCAAGGGCCGCGAGGCTTACAAGTGGAGCGTCGAGACTACGGTCTATGTTGACAGGTCTTGTCATGGTCTTGGCACCGGGCGCATGCTCTACGAGGCTTTGGAGCAGGCTCTGAAGAAGCAGGGAATGATGAGCCTGAATGCCTGCATAGCCTACACGGCTACGAAAAACGACCACCTGACTAACGATAGTATGTATTTCCACGAGAAGATGGGCTACAAGCTGGTCGCTCATTTCCACAAGAGCGGTCGTAAGTTCGACGAGTGGTACGACATGATCTGGATGGAGAAGCTGATCGGTGATTAGTTTCCAAAAACACCTACATAGAAAAAGGGCGGACTTTTACATCCGCCCTTTTTCTATGATTGAGAGTGGTTTGTTGGGGTGCTCTGGAAAAATCAATTTATAGGGGAGTTCTAGAAATTAGATTTTTCACTTGTGCGATTAAGCGAGCGCAATGAGCTTGCTCATATTGCCGAGCGTGAGCACATGAGGCGAAGCCAAGGCGTGCTAGCACTTAAACACCGGAGTTTACTATAGTAAATGAGGATTTTAAGTGTGACGCACAACATTCCGATTAAGCGAGTGCAATGGAACTTGTTCCAATTGCCGAGCGTGAGGAATGAAGGCAACGCCAACGAAGAAAAAGCAATTTATAGAAATTCCCTATAGAACTTCCCTTATGTGTTAGAACTTATAGCGTACCCCCGCCAGCACATTAACTCGCCTGCTCGAATAACCGAGCCATCTGCGCTGGTCCGCTGCCGTCAAGTTGTTCATGTCGAGTGTGACTGTCAACTGGTTCGAGATGTAATAGCTCCCACCGATGTTGAGGTCGATGTATGGGTCGAGGCTGACGGTGCTCCTCTCTGTCGGCGAGTAGGCGTCTCTCTTGCCTTCAAAGGAGAGGTCCGCATGGACGCCGACCCTGTCTGTTGGCTTGAATCTGCTGTTGAGGTCGAATCGGAAGCTCGGCTTGTGCCACGCGCCCAGATAATTCATGTCGTAGTTGAAGAAGGTTGCTCGGGCAAGGATGTTGCTGTTGTCCGTCGGGTTGACGTTGATCTCGACGTGTGCCCGGAGGAGTTTGCCGTCGTCCTGGAGGAGGGCGAATTGCTGGCTATGCGCGAATGTGCTGCTGTCCTTTGCTACGAGAGCCCTGTTGACATAGATGTTCTCGTCGCCTAGCGAACGGTAGTCCATCGCTATGTGCATCTGGACCATCTTGTTTATCTTCGCCCTTAGCCCCGCCTTGAAGAGGATTGGCGACTGCGTCGGCTTTATCTCTGTCCGCGCAACGAAGCTGCTGTCTTTCTTGCTATAGACGTACATGCGAGAGTCGGCACTGAGGTATCTGTTCTCTCCAAACAACTGTCTGTAGCTGTTCTGCTTGTAGTCTCCCGTGAGCCCGGCATAGAAGCGGACGCTGCCGTCGCCAATGAAGAAGTTGACATTGAGGTCCGGCTGTACGATGAAGTCGTCTTTGACGTTGTCGTCACCTACCGTTGCGATGAGTCGCAGTCCGAGCGAGAGCTCCATGAAGTCTTTGATGAGTCTGTAGTGTGGATAGACGTTGATGTCTAGCCCATGACGATCGAAATATCTATAGACGACGGTGTCCTCGCCAACGGGTGTCGTGACCCTGTAGTAGTTCATGAAGACGTCCGCGTCAATGGCGGAGTTGAGTTTGGCGATGGGGAAGAGTAGCTTCGTCCCAGCCTTGATGTCGGTCTCGCGGACTCCGCTATTGTTGAAGAAGAGGCCCACTCCGCCGTTCAGATCGAATGTGATGTCGCGTTTCGGGTTGGCATTGACGTTCGCAAAGTTGAGCCCGAGGTCAACTGTCGTGCTGCGCTGCTTGAGTATGTCGATGAGCTCCGAACCCATGACTGCTGTCCCGCTCTCGTCAAGATATTTGACGGTGTCTGCGAGGGTGTGCATCCCGTAGTAACGGTATGCTGAGTTCTGTAGTGCAAAGTTGGCTCCGAATCTGTTCTTCCCAGAAAAATTGTGATAGTCCAGCGCTGCCCATGTGTCGTTCTGGGGCGCCTTGACTTTGTCGCCGTTCTCTAGTTCCACCTTCCCAAGCTGCGCAAGGTGTCCGATGCGGGTGGCAAAATGTCTCTGCTTGGAGTTTCCGGTGTTGTAGTATAGCTGCCCGTAGATGGTCGGGACGAAGCCTATTGCGCCTTCGACGAGTGCGTTATACGGACTCTGATATGCGGGAAAGGTCATCCCGGCTGCCGTCAGGCTGTCAGGCTTGGTCGTGACCATGCTGATTCTCCCGAGGGTCGTGTACTTGAAGTCTGGCCGATAAGATGCCGTGTCGTCCATGAACGGCGCGACGCGTAGCTTCCGTGCGACGTGCAGGGTCGGCTGGTATTCGTTGATGACGTCGACGTCGCTCTGGATTCCCCCCTGCTCTGTGTTGTCCTCCTGTGCCAACGTGGCTGTCGCACAGAATGTCAGGATTGCGGTGGTATATATTGCAAACTTGTTCATTTTCGTCTGGTTGGGTTATTCTGGCAATGAGGAAGTGCCTTTGTTTTCGGTCGCCTCGGTTGTGGTCTTTATGCGCTCTGCTATGCGCTCCGCAATGTCGTCCTCCCCTGTGTAGCTGTCTTTGAGCAACTGTAGGTACTGCTGCGACTGGAAGTCCTCTCCCTTGTCTCTGTAGATGTCCGAGAGGAGTATGAAGCTCCGAGCAAGCCAGTACTGGTGCGGCGTGCCGTTCTCGACGTAGTCGAATATCTCTGTCTCTGCATCGGCCTTGCGCCCGTCGTCATACAGGAGCTGCGCAACGAGGTACTTGGCTTCTGCTCCTTCGACGGTCTTGGTGTTGGCTGACAGCTCTTTGAGGACTGGCAGCGCTTCCTGCTCCCTGCGTAGGTCGAGGAGGCTCTTGGCCTTAAGATACTGCGCCTCTCTTCTGATCTCTGGCGTCGCCTGTGGAACTGACAAGACTTTGTCGGCACCGCTGACGCAGCCTTCCTTGTCGCCCAGCTTGCGCTGGCATCGCATCTGCCCTATGATGGCCTCGATCTTGTTGGTCTCGACCTCGGCCTCGTCCTCGAGTCTCCGGAAGTATTCTGCTGCCATGCCGAAGTTGTCGCTACGATAGAGGAGCTCGCCACTGCGCAGGAGGCTCTCCTCTGTAAATATGCTTCTCGGCTGTGACGCTACCTGCATGTAGAGTTTCTGCGCCTCGTCGTTCTCCCCGGCTGCATAGCAGCACTCTGCTAGGTAGTAGTTGGCTGGCGTGACGTGACGCCCGTCTGGGAAGGTCTCGAGGTATCTGCGTAGTGCCGCCTTGGCCTCGGTCTGCTGTCCGTTGAGGTAGAGGTGGCTCGCCGAGACGAAGAGGAGGGAGTCCCTCTCGTTCATATCGACATGAGCGAACGCTCCGAGGGTAGAGGTGTACGCGATGTAGCCGTCATAGTCGCCCCTCTCCATATAGACGTTCCGCAGCCCGGCAAGGGCATCCGAGGCAAATGGGGTCGACGGATACTCATTGACGACTCGCTTGTAGAATGCCATGGAGTTGTCGAACTCGCTGTTGTTGTAGTACAGGAGGCCGAGCTGTAGCATGGCTTGCGGCGCAAGTGTGCTCTTTGGATACTTCTCCTTGACGACTTTGTAGTTGTAGATGCCGTTCTTCAGGTCCCCGGCCGCAACGTATGCTCTCGCCTTCTCGAAGTATGCGTGGGCTACGTAGATGGACTTGGGGTACTTGGCGACGAGGTCGTCGAGCTGTCCGATCTTCCCGTTGTGGTTGTTCTGGAGCCCGAGGCATATTGCCCTCTGGAGCATGGAGTAGTCTCCCTGTGCCGGCGAGGTCTCGATGGCCTTGTCATAATAGGATATGGCGTCGCCAAATGCTCGCTCGACATAGAGGCAGTCGCCTATGCGATTATACGCGTCGGCCTCGACGGATGCTAGCTTCTTCCCCGAGAGGGAGATGTACCTCTGAAACCACCGCCTTGCATTGGTGTAGTCTTTCTGATTGAAATAGGTGTACCCGACGTTGTAGTGCGCCGTCGCAAACTCTGGCACCTCAGATGCGTTGTACGCGTTGATGAACATGAGGTACTTGTCTCTCGCCGGACTGATCTGCTTGGCGTTGTAGAGGCCCTCGGCCTGCCAGTAGTATGTGCGTGCCTTCAGCTTCTGGTCGTGGTCGCCATATTTGAGAGAATAGACGAAGAACTCCTCGGCATCGTTGTAGTTGCCGTCATTGAACAGCTCGAGTCCTCTGTAGAAGGAGATTCGCTGGAGTGCCTTGTAGAGCGCCCTGTCCTTGTGCTGGACTTTTTCGAGGGCCTGGAGCGCCTTCTTGTAGTTCTTCGAGCTGACGAGGGCCTTGCCCATGAGGTCGTAGGCTTCGTCCTTGTGCGGACTGGCTGGATACAGCTCGACGAAGTCGATGAAACTGCTGATGAGCTCGTCGAATGGCGAGAAGTTTAGCTCGTAGGCTAGCTTGAGCTTGTTGAAGTGTGCGTCTTCTGTGATCGCTGCGTCAAAGCCATACCGCGCTGCCGCCTCGAATGCTGTGCGTGCACGCTTCTTGTCGTTCTGCTTGATGTAGCACGACGCAAGGTGGTAATACGCGTTCTGAGCTATCTCGTCTGCCTCGCTCGTGACTTTGCTCAGGTTGCTTATTGCACGCTTGACGTCGGATGTCTGGACGTATGCCATGCCGAGATGGTAGAAGTCTGCGCGTATGACTCCTTTCTCGTTGCCGTCCATGAGCTTGTTGTACGCAGTGATGGCATCTTTGTACTCACCGAGCATGAAATGGCTGTCCGCCACGACTCTCATCATCTCCCACCTGCGCGGACCGTCTTGATTGGCGAGTGGCTCGGCATAACGTAACGCCTCCTCATAGTGTCCTTGGAGGTAGACGATGTCGGCGATATAGTACGCGGCTGCCTTCTTGAACCCGTCGTCCTTCTCGAGTTCGACGAACGACTTGAGCGCCTCGTCGAGATTCCCGTTTTCGTAGGCGACGTGAGCCCTATAGTACTTGACGGCGTTGGCATACTCGCCCTCACGCCCTTTGAACTTGTCGAATTGTGCAAGTGCGAGGTTGTGCTCGCCTCTCATGAAGTAGCAATATCCTCGCTTGAAGAGTAGCTCCGTGCGCTCCTTGGCTGGCATGTTCGCCTCCTCTGCCTTGTCGAGCCATTCGAGTGCCTTCTTCTCGTTACCCCTGTTTAGGTAATAGTCGCCGAGATGGTAGAACGCCCGGTCTCGGTTGACGTTCTGCTGGTTGAGGTGCTGATAGTCCTCGAGGAGCCGTGGCGCATCGGCGTTCGCAAGCATCTTGGCGGCCATGGCCTCGAAGAATGCTGCGTCCTCGCCTATCTGTCCGTCGATGAGCTCGGTCTCGGCGGTCGAACGAAGTTCTGCAAAACGCTCGCGAGCTGCTCCATACATGGCGGACTCGTAGAGCATGAGTGCCTCCTCATATTTGGCGACGGTGGCGTCGTAGATGGCTGTCTTCTGTGCAATTGACAGGTTGCAGACGAGCAAACAGAGGGAGAGTAATGTTCCGACCTTACGCATTATCATATAACTCTATAGTCCGTTAACGTGGTTTAGTGAGATGCAAAGTTAAATAACTTTTTCGTAAAGAGTATGATGAAGGCTTGAAAGAGAAGTGAAAGTGAAAATTTGGATTCCCCATCATCAGAAGCTGACGTACCGCCAGACGAGTGGGTTGATGCTGTCCGCCACGGCGAATACAGATGCAAGGTCTGCACTGTCGAGTGGCGCGTCTCGCTTTGTTTTGCGTAGGGCATACACTCTGTTGGCAAGATAGCGCCCGAGGTACGGATGCCTGATGAAACGTGTGTTGTTGGTGGAATTGACGTTGACTTTGCGTACTGCGGTTGAGTCTATGGTTAGCTGGCTGACTATCTCGTCATAATGTCGCCTGGCTTGGTACACCTCGTTGATCTGGCTGAGGCTGACGAAGCCCCCGAGACGGTCTCTGTAGTCTACGATGGCCTCTGCCGTGGCTCGCCCTACGTATCGGAGTGTCATGAGCTCCTCGACTGTCGCACCATTGACGCCGACTAATGGTCTTTCTACTGGCTCTTGTGTTTCTGCCTGTGTGCTGCGCCGGATGTCGATGATGTTGCCTCGAACGACGGTGGCGAGGTCTGCAGTTGTCAGACTGACGAAACTGTCGAGCGGGAGGCTTCCGCCAAGCACGAAATGTCTGCGGTAGTAGAGGAAGGTGTCAAGCGACGCCTGTGGTATGCCGGCTGCGACGAGTACCGCTGAGTCCGCCGAGAATAGCGGTATGCGTGTCGCTTGTCTGGGCAATGTCGCTGAAGTGGTTGTGTTATGTGTGGATTCCGAAGGTCTGAATGTGGTCTGTGTGTAGTGGCGTCCAGCGTACGGCGTGCGTGTTGGTATGGTGTCGAAGACGAGCGACGGCGTTACGCTTCTGAGGTGCGGAATGTTCATGTGCGGAAGGCTTGCAAGTTCCTCTGCCGTGGTGAAGTAGTAACCCTTCTCTCGGTAGGCGAGGATGTGCGAGATCTCGTAATATGCGAAGCCTGCCTTGCGTAACGCGTACTCCGAGGCACTGTTGACATGTACTCTCTCCTGCAGCGTGTCCCCTGTCTCCGCAAGGCTGAGGACGATGTCGTGCGTCTCGTCCGTCGTTTGCCAGAACTGTAGCGATGCGAAGAGTAGTAGGCTGACCGCAACTATCCAGAGCGAAAGGCTCTGTATGTAGCTGTAGACTCGACTTCTCAGCATGGCCGATGGCTATCGAAACTACTTGGAGAGCCAGGCTACGATGCCATTGATGAAGATTATGCCGATGACGACGGGAACGACGTACCGGACGAGGAAATAGTAGAGGTTGAAGAGCCTGAACGGCTTCCCGTGCTTCTCGAGCTCAGCCCGCATGTCCTCTCGCTTGATGCGCGTGACGGCAAAGATGACTATCAGTAGCGCACCAATCGGCATCATGATGTTGGCTGTCACGTTGTCGAAGATGTTGAAGACGGCCTGCGATAGCGAACAGCATAGTCCGAAGAACAGGCAGGACACTGACGCAAGTATCGTGGCGCGCCGACGTCCCATCTTGAAGCTCTGCTTGAAATAGGCTACTACGACTTCGAGGAGCGAGACTGACGAGGTCAGCGCCGCGACGACGAGAAGGAGGAAGAAGCAAGATGAGAAGATGCGCCCGAATGGCATCTGGTTGAAGATGTTCGGGAGGGTCACGAAGACGAGCCCCGGCCCCTCGCCCGGATTGATGCCGAAGGCAAAGACGCACGGGAAGATGACCGCCCCAGACAGAAAGGCGACGAGGAAGTCGATGGACGCTACGTGTATGGCGGTCGACGAGATGTTCTCTGTCTTCCTGAGATACGAACCATACGTGGTCATGGTCCCCATGCCGATGCTGAGCGAGAAGAACGACTGACCGAGCGCATCAAAGACGGTTCGTGTCGTGAGCTTCGAGAAGTCGGGCTTGACGAAGAAGGCAAGCCCGTCGAGACCGCCCGGTAGCAGCATCGCCCGCACGACCATGACGAGTATAAGTATGAAGAGCAGAGGCATGAGGATCTTGCTGTATTTCTCGATGCCACCACTGACTCCCTGCGCGACGACGACGGCTGTGGCCGTCAGCATGATGACCATCCAGATGATGCAACGGAATGGATCCGAGGATAGCGAACTGAAAAAGTCTGTCACCTCGGGCTCCGACAAGGAGTCTAGCCACCCAGAGACGGACGCTACGGAATAGTATAGTGTCCACCCTGATACGATATTGTAGTACGAGATTATCAAAAACGCTGTCAGCATCCCGAGGACGCCGATAAGACCCCACTTGCTGCCCGGCGCAAGTTTGCTGAATGCCGATGTCACCGGGAGACCTGTCTTCCTCCCGATCGCAAATTCGGTCATCATGATGGGAATTGAGATCAGTGCCGTGAAGATGACGTACAGAAGTAGAAAGACTGCACCCCCGTCCTCACCGACGACGTATGGAAATCGCCAGACGTTGCCGAGCCCGACAGCGGAGCCCGCAGCGGCTGCAACGGCCCCCATGCGGGAGCTGAATTTCTCGGGAGAGGGCTTGATTGTGTTGCGAACTGCGTCCGACATGACAGAAATCGTTGTAAGAAAATGAATAATGAGTGCGAAATTAGTCTTAATGCGTTAATTTTGCAACAAGAAGAGAACCAAGCGGTGGAACACTGAACGTCTTTACGAAAAAACGAGGTTTCTATCTGCCCTATATTTGTCTTGGGTTAGACCTGGGTTAGTCTTGGGTTAGACCTGATGGGTATGAAACGTGTGGTGGACCTGCCGCTGAAAACTATATGTGAAGTTATGAAAGAATTCAAGACGAGCGTCAAGGTAGGCGTGCCTGCAGAAGACGTCTATGCGGCACTGACCAATCCGTTTGCTATCGAGATATGGACGGGCTCCAAGGCTAAGATGAGTACCGAGGAAGGCAGCGAGTTTGAACTATGGGACGGCGATATCGCCGGCAGGAACATCAAGTTCGTCGAGAATAAGATGATCGTCCAGGAATGGTACTTCGGCGAGGAGGAACCTTCTATCGTGACGATCAAGCTGACGGCGAAAAGTAATGTCCGTACGGAAATATATGTCCACCAGACTAATATCCCCGACGAGGCTTACGAGAATATTGCCGGCGGCTGGGAGGAGGACTACATCGCCTCCCTCTGCGAATTTCTCGAAGGTGAATAGATGGACTGCGTCGCTATGGCAACTGTTTCTCTATAATTAGGAGGAGCCTCTAAAGATTAAGGAATCAACTATATGATGACGTTCAACATATCAGTGTTGGTCTCGATGCTGCTCCTCTCGGCGTTTTTCTCCGGGAGCGAGATGGCTTTCTTGGCATCGAACAAGCTGATGATTGAGATAAATAGGAGCAAGAGCCCCCGGACGACGAAGATTATCGACCGCTTCATGGCAAACCCTTCCTTGCTGATCTCGACTATCCTGGTGGGTAACAACATCACGATGGTCATCTTCAGCCTTGTATTCAACGATACGATGAGCCCCATTATCGACCGCTATTCCCTCGGCGCTATGGCGAGTCTCTTGATTCAGACTCTGATATCGACGGTGATTATTATTGTCACGGCTGAATTTCTCCCTAAGAACCTTATCCAGCTGAACGCGAGCACGATGCTGCGTGTCCTGACACCACCGCTCTACTTCTTCTATATTTTGTTCTATCCGCTGGGGAAGTTTATGCAGTTCTTGTCTTCTATCATTCTGCGCATCTTCTTTCACCAGAACGAGACTAAGGTGGTCGCTAGTCTGGTCCCCGGCAGGGTGGACTTCGACAATCTTGTGACGACTCAGGCTAAGCAGCTGGACGCTGACAGCGACGTCGGTCAGGAGGCCCGCCTGATGCGCGGCGTCCTCGACTTTACTAAGATTAAGGTCCGAGATTGCTACGTCCCGAGAACTGATATCGTGGCTGTCAACATTGTGGACAGCGTCGAGGTTCTGCAACGTAAGTTCGTGGAGTCGGGCTTCTCTAAGATTCTTGTCTATCGTGGCAACATCGACAATATTATTGGCTACGTCCATGTCTCCGAGATGTTCAAGGAGGTCGAGCACATCGGTAGTGTGATGTCGCCGATTGCTATCGTCCCAGAGACTATGAGGGCGAACTTGCTGCTCAAGCAGTTCACGAGTCAGCACAAGAGCATCGCTATTGTCGTCGACGAGTTCGGTGGCACTGCCGGCCTCATAACGCTCGAGGACGTTCTCGAGGAGATCTTCGGCGAGATTCACGACGAGCACGACCAGGAGGAGTACGAGGAGAGGCGTATCGACGAGCATACCTACGCCTTCGAGGCACGAATCGAGGTCTCCTACATCAACGAGAAGTATGGTCTGCAACTGCCTGTTTCCGACGACTACGACACTCTCGGCGGATTGATTATCCACAACGCTCAGAGGATTCCTCAGGAGGGCGAGGAGATCGAAATCGCTGGCGTGAAGTATAAAATTACGCAAGCTAGCCACTCGAAAGTAGAAAAAGTGGTCGTCACGACAAATTAGAGCAAAGAAAAACTGTAACTTTGCAACCGAAAGTGGGAATAGTGTCCTAAAGTGTGGATTCAGGATCCGTCCCCGCGAACGTAAGATAAAGAAAGTAAAACTCTTATAGACTAACGATGAAAAAGACCCTGCTTAGTGTGGCAGCTGGAGCTTTGGTTCTCAGCGCGTGCCAGCAACCGGCACCGCCAGCTCAGCCTGTACAGGTTGGTGAAGGTATGAAGATAGCATACGTCAACACGGATTCTCTGTTGAACGGTTACGAGTATGCTAAGAAGGTCAGTGACCAGTTGAACGACAAGGCCGAGAGTGCTAGGGCGGACTTCAATCAGAAGGCTCGCATCCTCCAGCAGGACGAGGCTGAGTTCCAGAGAAAGGTCCAGAACAACGCTTTCCTGAGTCAGGAAAGAGCTCAGAAGGAGTACGAGAAGCTTCAGAAAAGCGGCCAGGAACTTCAGGAGATGAATCAGAAGCTGTCTGCTGAACTGATGCAGGAGCAGAGCAAGCTGACGGCTGAGCTCCGCGACACGATCATCAGCTTCTTGAATAGCTACGGCAAGGACAAGTATAGCCTCATCCTGAGCAACAACATGGGTGACAATGTCCTCTATTCTGCCCCAGGCGTTGACATCACTGGCGAGGTCATCGACGCTCTCAACAAGAGGTACGCCGCTGCTCAGAAGAAGTAGAGAAAGGTATCTTTGATATAAAGGCATCCCCCTCATCGCTCTGCGCGGTGAGGGGGATGCCTCTTTTAGTTGGTCCTTAGACTATCTTGTAGTCGAAGATTCGCTTGCCCTGACGTCGCTTGTAGAGGATGGTCAGGACTATCGCGAGGATGATGGCGATTGCTCGACCTATGTTGGCGGTGAGGTTGCCGACAGAGGTGTTGGCACCGTCGATAGGGATGCCACTCCATGCGAGATCCATCATAGCGTGGAAGGAGATTGGAACCCAGAGGTTGTAGTCCCACTCTGTATATAGCCAGCTAAACAAGATACTGCCGAGGGCTGTCACAGTGAATACTAAGACGGCAGAAACGAAGTCGTGAGCCTGGTAGAAATGGCCGATCGTAAAGGCGACAGCAGCAGGAATGGCTGCCCAGACGAAACCCCATCCACAGTAGCGGAAGAGTAGTCCGAAGAGGAATCCGCGGTAGATCAGCTCCTCGAAGAGACCAGGAAATATTGCTTTTAGGAAAAATATGTCCCATGAGAAATCGACAGAGCCGAAGATGAGGTTGCCGACAAACATAGGAATGGTGAAAATGATGCCTATGAGCCAGCCCTTGAAGAAGTCTTTGGCGAGTCCCCATGCGTCAAGTATATTGCGCCAGCCAGCAATGAGCCCGATGGTGATGGCTGGGAAAATGAGGGAAAGTATCTCGCGGAAGAGACGGCTGATGATGTTGTACTCGGGAAATACGAAAGTGGATGTAGCGCCCACGACAGAACGCATATACCCATCGTATGGGACAAGAGGAACTCGAGAGATCAAGTAGAAGAGGAGGAAGGTCAGGAGGACGAGGAGTGACTTGCTGAGATTTGATTTCAGGTTCATTTTGGGAATGTTTACGTTTTGTTAGCAAAAGTAGCAATTCTTTACCGGGAAATCAAATGTAAGAGGCTGATAAATAGTCATTGGCGTGGTGTCTGTCACTCGGCGACGGGAAGGAGACCGACGGAGAGTAGATAGTCGGTCTCGGCGATGCGGAGGTTGGTGAGTGCCTCGATAAGATTGGAGCGAGACTGCTGCCAGGCGGTGCGAGCATCAAGAAGGTCGGTGAGTGGAGAGAGGCCCGAGTCGTAACGCAGTGTCATCTGGCTGAGTGTCTGGTCGGCAAGGGTGGCAGAGGTGCGGGCAGACTTGACGAGGTCCTGGCAGTCGGCGAGGTTCTGTGCCGCCTGCTGAGCCTGGAGAGTCAGGAGACGGCGGGAGCGGTCGAGTTCGAGACGGGCGTCGTCGGCTAGGGTGCGTGCCTTGCGCATGTTGCGGTTCTGCTGACCGCCGTGCCACAAGGGTATCTGGGCTGTCAGAGCGACGAGACCGATATTGCCACCGTATTTCTGAGTGAAAGGGATGTAGTTGCCCGTGGCGTCTTGCGTCATGCCATTGACCTTGATGTTGCCGTAGCGGTTGAAGGCGGCGGCGAGAGCGATGGTCGGCATCAGCTCGGCGCGTTGCATCTTGACGTCGTACTCCTTGACAAGGACGTTCTTCTCGAGCAGGAGGAGCTCCGGGCGGAGGGAGACGTCAGTCGAAAGAGAGGGGACGACCTCGGAGGAAATGACGGTGTCTGAGGGGGTGACAGACTCCTCGATAGGGAGGCCGATACGGCTGCAGAGGAGCATCTCGCATAGGCGCTGACCACTCTCCGCCTTGCGGAGATTGTATGACATCTCGCTAATCTTGGAGTCGAGGCGTAGGAGGTCGACAGAGGTGGCGAGACCGGCATCGACAGAGCGACGGGTGACAGAGGATAACGTGTCGAGCTGTTGCATGACGGTCTGCAGGAGACGCACCTTCTCTCGGACTGCGACGAGAGTCCAGTAGGCGCGATGGACGTCCGCCACCACTTCCGAGCGCTTCTGTCTCTGCTGAAGTTCGGCACAGTCCTCGCCAATGGCTGCCATCTTCCGACCGACAATGATCTTGCCGCCTACGAAGAGAGGCTGCGAGAGTGAGAGGCCAGCAGAGTAGGCGCCACGCATCTGGAGAGACATCCCCATCACATCCATATCCGGGAAGAGGGCGAAGACGTTGGCACTCGCATCGAGCTGAGGTGTCATGGCAGCCGTCGCGTTCTTGCTGTCGAGCGAGGCGCGGATACGGGCGTTGGAGGCCTTGACAAGCTCCTCGTCGGTCTGAAGAGCCATGCGACAGCACTCGTCGAGCGAGAGCGCGCGCTGAGAGAGTGAAGGTGACTCGGACAGGGCGAGTGTGGCGAGAGTAAGGAGGAGATATTTCAGAAAAGAATGAATCATGGTCTTGATACTTTGAAGAATGCAGCATAGAAAACAGGGAGGAGGGCAAGCGTGATGACCGTCCCGGCAGCGAGACCAAACATGATAGTGATGGCCATGGAGCCGTACATAGGGTCGCCGAGGAGCGGAATCATGCCGAGAATAGTCGTCAGGGATGCCATGACGACTGGGAGCGCGCGGGAAGTCGTTGCCTCGACAACTGCGTCGAAGGGTGACTTATGCTCGTCGGTTATGAGACGGGAGATCTCGTCGACGAGGACAATGGAGTTCTTGATCATCATACCCATGAGGCCCATGAAACCGATGATAGCCATAAAGGTAAATGGCTGGCGGAAGATGAGCAGGGCGGGGACAATCCCACAGAAGACGAAGGGAAAGCAGATAAGAATCAAGATAGACCGGCGCCAGTTGCCGAAGAGGAGAAGGAGGATGGCGATGATGATGCCCATGATGAGCGGGACGTAGCGCATGATGTTGCCGACGGCCTCGCCAGAGGTCTCGCTCTCGCCCGTCCAGTGGCGTGAGTAGCCGGGAGGCAGAGGAATGGCGTCGATAGCGTCGTGGATGGCAGCTTCGACAGCAGCGGGGGTGGCGTCGTAGAGGTCAGTATTCGGGTCGCACTCGGCCTCGATAGTGCGCATGCCGTTGACACGACGGATGAGAAGCTCCTGATGGTCGAGGGTGACGCCGTCAGCCACCGAGCCGAGAGGCACGCTGTTGAACATCCTGCTCTTCGCCTCGGCGGAGGAGTGAGGGGAGAGGAGTTCGGAGAGCTCGGAGGAGGGGGCGTGGATGTTGAGCGACGACCAGACAGGGAAGTCGGTGACGTCCGCGATGCGCGAGCCGTCCTGATTGCGGACGAGGAGATTTACGACGACCGTCTTGTCGGCATCGTGGAAGGCGCCAATCGGGAGACCGTCGGTTGCGGCGGAGATAGCGTTGGCGACGTCTCCACGCTCGATATTGCTACGCATGGCGTCTGTCCGGCGGTAGCGAGCGAGGAGCGTGTTGCCGACGGGCTTCCAGTTGTTCTGGACACTGTAGGCATCGACGAGAGGGCAGGCACGCATGACATCCTCTGCCTGAGCGCTCAAGCGCCTGAGGACATCGGCATCCGGACCCGAGAACTGCACCTCGACAGTGTGAGACGTCGAGATAGAGAAGTTGTACTTGCGCATACGGATATAGGCGTCGGGGTAGGTGTGGCGGAGCGAGTCTCTGAGAGCCGGGATGACGTCGCAGACCGTCTCGTAGTCGCTGCAGTCGACAATTAGTTCACCGTAGCAGTCGCCTCCGTTAGTCATAGGGCGGACGAGGCAGTAGTGGGCGGGTGCGCACCCCATGCTGGCGGCTACACGTTCTATACCAGGCTTGACCTGAAGTCCAGAAGAGATGGATAGAAGGTCTTGACGGACGCGGTCTGGAGAAGTCTGATGAGGGAGGAAGTACTCGATGACAAACTGGTTGTAGTCGAAGTCTGGGAAGAAGAGATTCTTGACGCGAGACATGGAGGCAGCAGCGACGACGAGGAGAAGCACGGCAACCGCTATGACCGTCTTCTTGTAGCCAATCAGGAAAGAGACAGTCCGACGGACGAAGCGGTGGAGAGGGGAGTCGAAGACAGCGCTGCCAGAAGAGACTTTAGAGTTCATCATACGCGCCGGGAGCCAAGCCTTGGCGCAGAATGGAACCTGAGTCATGGCGAGGAACCAGCTACAGAGGAGCGAGACGCAGAGGACGAGGAATAGGTCTCCAGCATACTCGCCTGCAGTGTCTGGCGAGAGAAAGACGCCGATAAAAGTAGAGGCAGCAATGACCGTGGCGCCGAGGAGAGGCATAGCAGTATTGCGACAGATACGGAAGAGGTAGGTCTTCGGTCCGTAGCCACGTCGCTTGTCAGTCAGGATGCCGTCCATGACGACGATAGAGTTGTCGACGAGCATACCCATAGCGACGATGAAGGCGCCGAGGGAGATACGCTGGAGAGTAGTCCCGCAGAGCATGAGAATCGGGAAGGACATAGCGATAGTCAGGACCAGACCAGTCCCGATGATAAGACTGCTACGGAAGCCCATAGTGAAAACCAGGACGAGGAGGACGATGGCGACAGACTCGAGGAGGTTCACCATGAAGCCGCCGATAGCCTTGTCGACCTTCTCGGGCTGGAAGAAAATCTTCTCAGTCTGCATGCCGACAGGGACAGACCTCATCACCTCGGCGAGACGTGCGTCGACAGCCTTGCCGACATCGGGGACAATGGCAGAGGACTCCATGGCGATACAGATAGCGATAGAGGGGAGACCATTGACAAAGAAGCCGTTACGCTGAGGCGAGGAGAACTCGCGAGAGACGGAGGCGACGTCGCCAAGGCGGAGGCTGCGGCCGTCTGGGGTGTTGATAATCATATCGGCAATATCCTCTTCGGAGGACAGTTGGGAGCTGACGGCGACAGAGAGCCTATCGTCGGTGGCAGTGAGCGAGCCGGCGGAGACCGACTTGACCTGACCATTGAGAGCGAGCATAAGTTGAGTAGGGAGGAGGCCGTTGTGCATCAGCTGTTCCTTGGAGAGCGTGACGTTGACCACCTCGTCTCTGCCGCCGACAATGTTGATACGCTTGACGCCCTTGACAGCGAGGAGTTCGCGGCGAATAGACTTCGCGGCACGTTCCAGTTCGTCGATAGAGTAGCCCTCGCCCGAGAGGGAGTAGAAGATGCCGTAGACGTCCATCATGTCGTCGATGACGATAGGGTCGTAGCACTCCTGCGGGAGCCTCAGCTTGCAGTCGTTCATCTTGCGACGCAGGATGTCGAAGTGCTGTTCGAGGTGTTCGGAGAGGACCGTCCACTCGTATTCGACAGTGACCGTCAGCAGACCCTCGGTGCAATCGGAGGAGACGCGGCGGACATCCGGCATAGCGCGGAGCTCGTCCTCGATGATAGGAGCGACATTCTGTTCGACTTGGAGGGCTGAGGCGCCGGGGTAGAGGACGACAACAGTAGCCTGCTTGCCAGCAACGGCAGGGTCCTCGAGCTTAGGCATAGCGAGGAAAGCGAGGACACCGGCGAGGAGGAGGCCAATCATGAGCGACCAGAAGAAGACAGGTCGGTGGATAAAGAATTCAGTCAGTTGGATACGACGTTTCATAGCTCGGTCAAGACTTTACTTAGAAGAAGAGATGATGACAACCTTATCGTCGGGGTGAAGGTGAGAGCCGCCAGCCTTGACGACCTTGTCCGCCGGGGAGACGCCGGAGGAGATAAGAGCCAGTCCGTCGGACGTGACAGAAGACACAACAACGTCGCGGGCGACGACGGAAGAATCCGGGGAGACAGTCCAGACAAAGCGGGAGCCGTCTGGGCGGGCGACGAGAGAGTGGACCGGCAGAGAATAGCCAGAGGGGGAGGCGGAGGACATCTCGACAGAGACAGAGACGTTGAGACCCGCAGTCAGATTGGAGGGAGGAGTCGAGGTGAAGGCGAGGCGGAGGTGGTAGAGCTGATTGGCGTCAGCCTTAGGGTTTGTCGTCACGATATGGAGGGGGTAGGAGTCCGGGTGGAAACTAGAGGTGGCAGAGATAGAAGTGATCTTGTCGCGATTGAGGAAGACATCGGCCGGGACGTCGATCTCGACCTCGGAATGACGGGAGTCCATGACAGAGAAGACCTGAGTGCCGGCGTCGACCATCTCGCTCTCCTCGAAGAGGACAGAAGTCACATAGCCCGAGACAGGGGCGAAGAGGGACGTATATTCAATCTTGTTCTTGTAGGACTGGAGTTGCACCTCGAGCTGGCGAAGGCCGGCAGTCAGCTTCTAGTAGTCGTTGGCAGAGACAGCGTTGGCGTCGAACAGCTTTTTAGTCCTTTCAGCCTCGTGGAGGAGCTGATCGTATTGACTCTGCGCAGCGTCGAGGCCGAGCTGATAGTCCTTAGTGTCGAGGGAGGCGAGGATCTGACCTTGACGGACGAAGTCGCCCTCGCGGACGGCAATATGCTTGATCTGACCAGGAGTCTTGAAGCCGACGGCGACAGACTTGTTCTCGACGACTCGACCGCTGAAAGACTTAGTAGTCGAGGCGCCTTGAGGGCGAGGGTTAGTGACGATGACGGAACGGACAAAACGTTCGGAAGTCTCAGTGCCTTCGGAGCACGAGGAGAAGAGCGGGAGGAGGGCTAAAAGGGGAAGTGCGACAAAAAACCTTTGCATAGGGCACAAAACATAAATGATTACGAGGGCAAAGTTAGTCAGAGGCGAGGAGGCCGTAGATATCCATATAGCGTCAAAAATGTCCTATTTTCGTGTTTTTTGATATATTTGTCGGTAAAATACTAGCGAAAATTACCTAAGAGGAGGTGGTATATGCAAGAGATAGACCTATTTAAGGCATTGGGGCGATCAGATCAGATAGTCAGCATCGGAGATGACTTGATGCTTGCATCGAACCTGATAGACAAGGAAGACGAGGAGACAGAGAGTCTGAAAAGAAAGTTCATAGGAGTTGCCTCCAGGCTAAGGAACACAGTGCTGGTGATCTGTTCGGAAGGCAGGATGGCGTTGAGGTTGAACTTGCGGACGTACGAAATCGGGGCGAATCAGATGATATTAGCCGAGGCGGGATTGATAGCGGAGCTGATAGAGATGAGCAGTGACTTGAAGATCGCGGTGATGGTGTTCAGCGAGAAGAGCCAGTATTTTGCTCCGATGCAGATGGAGTACCTAATAATAATCCTAAAGAAGATAAGACATAACCCAGTATTCAGTCCGAAGTCGGAGATGGTGGAGCGGGTACGGGAGTTGTTTCAGAGCATGTTTGAGACAATACGGGACAAAGACTTTCAGTTCAGGGAGCAGGCCGTGAGGGGTTATGCGATGGTCTTGACGGCATACGGACAGCAGTGGATAATCGAGCAGGAGAAGGGTACGGGTAGTATAGTCAGGAAGGAGACACTGTTTGACAGGTTCATGGACCTCGTCGTCGAGAGTCGTGGGCGGGAGCGGAAAGTCGAGTATTACGCCAGCAGACTGTGCTTGACGCCGAAATACGTCTCGGAGGCCATATACATGTCGACGAAGCGGCATGCGACCGAGTGGATAAGGGACTACGTAGTCCTGGAGGCGCAGGTATTGCTAAGGACGCCTGGGATGAGTGTGCAGGCGGTCAGCGAGGCTCTAGAGTTTGCAAACCCGTCGTTCTTCTGCAAGTATTTCAAGGCGGTGACGGGGATAACCCCGCTAGAGTATTCGAGAGGGTAGGGGGGACAAAAGAGACCTCGTCAAGGCTCCGAAAAGCCTTGACGAGGTCATTAAGAAGCATCTCAGGTCTAACCCAGGTCTAACCCAAGTCTAACCACTCGCCTTATCGGACCGTAGCCCAGCCAGAGGCGGAAGTGCCGTTGACCTTAGCGTCGTACATCATTTCGGCCGTAATAGCCGGCATGTAGTACTTACCCTTGTATGTAGCGACGAGGTTGACGTCGTAGGAGTAGGAGATGCCGGCAGGCATGTCGTCGTAGTAAGTCAGGACACGGTCGTCACGGATATCCTGGTACATATTACCAGTTCGGCTTGGGGAGCTGAGGACCTCCCAGCCAGCCGGGAGAATCTGCGAGATAGCGACGTTGCTGATACGCTTGCCAGTGTTGTTAGAAACAACGACGTGGGCAGTGAAGCTCGTACCCTGTGGCAGGTCTGTGATGTCGATAGGCGAAGCCGAGCCGTTGGCGTCAATCTGCTTAGCCACAAAGTTGACAACCAAGCCGTTGGAAGACTGAGGCAGTTCAGCCTGGTCTTCGACAGAGTAGCTCGTGATAGTGGCGAAGATAGTGCCTTTGCCCTTGTTCTTAATCTCGATGTCAGCCTTAGCAACCTTGTCGGCGGCGACGCCCTGCCAGATATACTTATCTGAAGAGATGTCGGCGATAGTGTTACCGTCGGCAGTGAGCTTGAACTCGATGCCGCCGGCAGTCTTGTTCTTGCTAAGGAACTTCTGCATAGCGAGCATGTCCATAGCCGTCTCGTAGGTCGACATCCAGTTGTCGCTCATCAGCCTTGCCCTTAGAGCCTCAGCCACCTCGGCCGCACGGACGTCGCCGTTAGCGGAGAGCGTGATGAGCTTGAGGGCATCGTCGTAGCCAGAGATAAGTTCCTGAGCCTGAGCCTTCTTGCCGTCGATAGCGAAGGCAGCTGCGAGACCCTTCTTGTGGAGGTCGCTCAGGTTCTGCTTGTTCTCCCACATACGGTTCATGGCAGCCTGCTCAGGCTTGCCGTCGTTAGCGAGAGCGAAGACAGCCATACCATAAGCCTCGCCGTCGCCGCTCCTAGACTGCCAGCCGCGTACGCACTTACGGAGATAAGAAGCCATACCGCTCTTGAGGTCGGAGGGGACGAGGAAGCCCTTCTTGGCGGCCTCCGTCAGGAACACATAGTCGTAGGCGGTAGCCCAGAGGTTAGGATTGACGCCGCCTGGCCAGTAGGCGACGCCGCCCATAGAAGTGCGGTAGTCGTTGAGGCGCGTAATGACACTCTTGACGTTAGCCTCCGTCGTAGCGAGCTGCTCGGCAGTCATCTGCGTCATGTCGCTCAGGAAGACCTGAGGCATAGCGCCGCTGACGATCTGCTCGGCACAGCCGTGAGGGTAAGTCATCAGCTCGTTGAGACGGCGAGCCATATTGATAGGCTTGATGCCGCTGACTTCGACGTCTACGCGGCCCTCCTTAGTAGAGCTGCTGCCGAACTTCTTGGAGAGCGACTTACCTGGCTCGATGCTGTTCTGCTCAGTATGAGCGACAGACTGAGTGACACGGCGGACGACGAGGTCAGTCTCGTAGACCGCCTTCTCGCTGCCAGCCTGAGCAGTCAGCTTGATACGTGTCTTGCCAGAGACCTCGCCAGCGCGGAGCTTGAAGCTAATCGTACGGTCGCCAGTACGGCCGTCGAAGCTGACAGACTTACTCTTGTCGTCGATGACCTTAGAGTTGCCGTCGGTCTCGATAGCGACCTTGACGTCGGAGATGTTAGGCTTCGTAACGAAGACAGTAGCGGCGATCTCCGTCTCGTCGTTGACGCCCACCTGGCGAGGCATAGTCCCGAGGAGCATGACAGGCTTAGCGACCTTGACACTCTTCTCGGCGTTGCCATAGGCGTTGCCGTCGGTAGCTACGACCATGACACGGACACGACCCGTATAGTTCGGCACGTCGATCTCGTGCTTACGCTTACCACCCTTGTTGATAGTGAACGGGCCTTCGAAGTGGACCATAGGGGTGAAGCGGTTGACGACAGCCTTAGGACCGCCGTTGAGAGCCTCGTCACCACCGATGCTGAACATCTGCTCGATACGACCGCCGTAGGCTCCGCTGACGTCGGCGTACATATCCCAGAAGTTGACACCGAGCGCCTCCTTGCCGTTGAAGGCCGTCCAGGCATCAGGAGTCTTAAAGTGCGTCAAGTCGAGGAGACCTTCGTCGACGACAGCGAGAGTGTAGGCCATCGTCCTTCCGTTCTGCTCGGAGACAGTGACGTAGGTCTTTTCCATAGGACGAATCTCGTCGTCGGCAGTGATGACCGGCGTCAGGTGACTATCAGCGTTCTCGACCATGACAGGCTTGACGCCGTACATACGGATAGGCATGTCGTTGGTCGTATTCTGGTAGGGCTGAATCATCGAGATGCAGGCGTAGACGTTAGGTCTCATCTCGTCCGTCGCCTCGAGCGTTGTCGTCGTCATAGCGCTGCTGCAGTCGATCACAGAAGTCTTGAGGACCTTAGTGCCGTTGCAGATATTGACGAGAGCCTTGCCGCCAGGGACAGAAGGGAAGGATATCGTCATAGTCTCGCCGACCTTGTAAGTATCCTTGCCAGTCGTCAGCGTCAGCATACTTGCGGCGTCGCGGTTGTCGGAGCCACGGCGGCCGAACATCTCAGGCCAGTCGTAGTAGTCGAGGACCGAGGACTGGTGGCCGGACTTGCTGTCGAGGGCCGTGATAAGGTAGATACCCCAGTCGTTGCGAGGGATGTTGAGAGAGAAGTAAGCCTTGCCGTTCTGGTCGGTAGTGAGCGAGTAGGTGTTTCGAGGCTGGTCGTAGTCAGAAGCCGCGTAGGAGGCGAGGTTGTCGTCCTGAGCGCTCCACCACCAGTACCATCCGCGCTTGTAGACCTTGACCGTCAGCGACGTGCCAGGGCGAGGGCGTCCGTCCTCGTCGACCGAGATAATCTCGTAGCGGTTAGCCTTGTCAGTCTCGATACCTTCGGAAGACTCACTCTGACTGTTCCAGATACCGACGTAGCGGGTGAACGGGGAGTACTTGACTCGGGTAGCGTCGATACTAAACTCGCCAGAAGGCTCGAAGACGCGAGTCGTCATGTTCATGAGGAGCATACCCGGCATACGGTCGGAGAACTGAGCGCCGATCGTCATAGCAGCGTTACCCTCGGCGTCGGTCGTGCCGCTTGTCAGAGGGATGGAAGTCGAAGACACCGTCTGCGTCCTATCGTCGAAAGAGTATTTCTCAAGCCCCTTCCAAGTCGTCTTAGTCGGGACCATGACGCCCTCGACGTCGTACTTGAGGTTGTGTGCCTCGGCGCCGGTGAGCCATTCAGTATGGAGGGAGACAGTCTTAGAGCCGTTGGTGTAGATCAGCTGAGGGACGTCCAAGTCTATTTTAAGCCTATTCGGCTTAATAGTCTCGACGCGGAGATTCTTGTCGAACGATACGCCGCCGACCTTGATGTGAGCCGACCAGGTGCCGGTAGGCTGAGAAGGAGACGTCGGTACGTCGAAGGAGTAGAGACCCATCTGACCATCGTTGCGTACGCTCTGGTAGACCACCTTTTCAGTAGCGTCGGTGACCTTGAGGCTGACCGGGTGGCCAGCGGGGAGGGTGTGCATACGGTCGTCGAGCATGAAGCTGATGTGGAGGGTGTCGCCCGGGCGCCAAACGCCACGTTCGCCGTAGATATAGCCCTTGATACCCTTTTCGACATGCTGACCGCTGACGTCCATCATACTCGTCGACAGAGCCTCGCCGTTGCGCATACGGAGGTAAGTCACATCCGAGCCCTTTTCAGCGACAGCGTAGTAAGGGTGAAATTTCTTCGTGTCGTAGGAGACAGAGGCGATACCCTCGCTGTTAGTCGTAGCGACAGCGACGACGCCACCCTGGAGAGTGCGGACCGTTATGTCGACGCCGCTAAGAGGAGCAGCCGTGTTGAGGTCGGAGGCGAAGAAGCCCACCTTGCCGTCTCGACCGGCGAAGGCCGTCAAGCCGATATTCGTAGCGAGGACGTTGCGGCAAGCCTTTTTGTGGTAGTAGTAAGACTCCGTCGGAGCGCTGTCCCACTCGTTGGTCGTCCACTGCCAGGAGCCGTCGGACCAGTAGTAGCCGTCTGAGAAGCGCTCGACGAGACTCTCGAACTCAGCCTGGTCGGCATCCTCGATTTCCTTGTCAGTCATAGTGCCGAAATCAGCCTGAGGCCAGGCCGACAGTTGCGGTCTGATGCTGAGCTCGATGCGGTAGATAGCGCCCGGCTCCGTCTTAACAAGGTCGTGGAGGTTGAGGGCGAAGACGCGAGACTTCGTCAGGTCGGCACCATCACGGTCGAGCATAAGAGTCTTGACGGCGACAGGGTAGCCGATGTAGGCGAGCTGACCAGAGTTGCCGATAGAGGCGTCCTGGAGAAGCTGGCCGACGTTATCCGGATAAATCTTGAAGAGCCTTACAGTCACGCCTTTAGCGTAGATAGCCTTGAAGGAGACCATCTCCTTGCCGCCTTGCGGGATGATAGTGCCGCCCTTCGTAAACTCTACGCGAGGAAGTGCGCCACGAAGGGCGACTTCGAAAGTCTGGTCGGTACCCAGTTTGAGACCGCTCTTGCTACGGATAGCGGAGGAGAGCTTGACCGTGATGTCGCCCGTCTTGTTCTTGTCTGGGTAGAGTTTCAGCTTGTTGCCATCGACGTCGACAGCCTGAGAGACGTTGCCGTCGATAGTAGCGAGGCCGACCATCTTCTGATTAGGGTCGAGCTGCTTAGTAAAGACGATCGTAATGCAGTTGCCATTGTCTTCGTCCGGGTAGACGCTGAAGACCTCCATGACTCCCTTACGAGGGAGAGAGTTGGTGCAGAGGTCGGCAGCCTTGAGACCTACGGACTCGTCGTCTGGGGTCGAAAGTTTGACCGTGACGGGGTCAGACTGAGCGGAGGCCGTGACCGTCAGCCTATGAGTATGGCCGTCCTTGTCTGAGGCGACAGTAAAGTCAGCCTTAGGGGAGACGATGAGATACTTCTGGACAGTTTGAGGCTCCTCGACGTCGAGGGAGTTGACACGGAAAACAATCTCGTACTTGTCGTCCTCGACTTCGCGGAAAGACTCCACGTCTCCGGAGAGGGCGAGAGGCATAGTATTGACGGAGAACTGGAAGGAGGCGTCGTCACCCTTAGCGCCGAACCAAGGCTTAAGGTCAGCCGTGATCACGTACTTCGTATTGCGCTGGAAGTTCTCCTCGGGTCGGAAGACGATAGTCTTAGGGTCGGCGAGTTCGAAACGCCCTTTGACTTTCGGTTCGATTTTCATAATGTCTGCGACAGGCTTGTCTTTCAGCTTGTCATCAGTGACATCGGCAGTGAGGAGGAGCTGGATGGTGCCGTTCTTGGGGATCATGCCCGTCGTAAACCCGCTGACGTAGGGGTTTTGTTTAGGGCTGTCGGGGTTGCTTGTGCTGCCGCCCGAGCAGGCAGTCAGCAGGAGAACACCGAGAGAAAGAAAGAGGTCTTTGATTCTCATAGTAAACTAAAGTATTTGTAGATTGTGAATTATAAAATGCGATTAGTCAGAAAGAATTATCAGATAGGGAGTATGTGGTTGAACAGTAAACTTTTCGACGTTGCGGTATTTCTTGCCGGACATAAAGTCTCTGCCGGAGAGCGTCTTGCCGAGGATCTCCTCGAAAGAGGCGGCGTAGAGAGTCATGCGCTGGGACTCGAGGTTGAGGATGACCATAATCCTCTGTGAGTCGGTCAGGCGGAAGAAGACGTAGACATTGTCGTGAGGGAGGAAGTGGACCAGACGGCCGTGCTGGAGAGCTGGTGAGGACTTGCGGAACGTGAATAGATCCTTGAGAAAAAAGTAGTATTCTTCAGCGTCGAAAGGCAAAGAGTCCTCGGAGAACATTGCAGAGGGGAAGTCCTGCCGGATATTAGCGTCGCCGTCCTTGGAGTCGCCATCCATGAGCAGTCCACATTCAGTCCCATAGTACACTTGCGGGATGCCGCGAGTCGTCGCGAGGAAAGTGAGAGCGAGGAAGAAGTTCTCGTCGTCACTATAAAGACGGGAGAAGAGGCGGCCGGTGTCGTGATTGTCTCCGAAGATGAGGAGACGGGAAGGGTCGTCGTAGAGGAAGTCGTTGGCGATGACCTGATAGAGCTTGTCGGCGCCAGAGTTCCAGTCGTAAGGCTCGTTGAAGGCCGAGGAGATAGCGGACTGGAGGGGGAAGTCCATAGGAATATCGAGGAGTGAGTTGCTCAGGCGGGAGCCACGTTGCCACATAGCGACCTTGGCGGAGTCTGGGAGCCAGGTCTCTCCGATGAGCATCATGTCGGGGTATTCAGCCTTGACGCGTCGAGTCCAGAGGTTCATAGCCTCGGCGTCGGAGTAGGGGTAGGTGTCGATACGGAGGCTGTCGAGGTCGGCGGTCTCGATCCACCATATAGCCACTTGAGCGAGGTAGGTACGGACGAGAGGGTTGCTGAGGTTAAGGTCCGCCATAGTGGAGTCGAACCAGCCCTCGACAGTACGACGGCGGTCGATAGAGGACGCGTGGACATCTGCCATGACATCCGGGCGGTAGTTAGTCAGTTGAGGGGTGCCCTCCCAGGCGTTGAACCAGTCGGAAGAAGGGGCGTCGGCGAGCCAGGGGTGGCAAGTCCCGCAGTGGTTGAGGACAAGGTCCATGACCATCTTCATACCACGCTGGTGGAGTGCGGCGACGAGGAGCCTATAGTCGGCGAGGCTGCCGAGGCGTGGGTCGATAGAGTAGAAGTCAGTAATCGCGTAGCCGTGGTAGCTCTTGCGGGGCATATCCGTGCGGAGGACGGGAGTCGTCCAGAGGGCCGTCATGCCGAGACCGAAGATATAGTCAAGATGCTGACGGATGCCGCTGAGTGTTCCGCCGTGGCGGCCTTGAGGGTTGCGGGGGTGAGGTTGCTCGAGCATAGCGTCCGCCTCGGCTTGAGTCTTCTCGTCGAGAGGACCTCGGGCGAAGCGGTCTGGAATCAGGAGGTAGAGGGCGTCTGCGGAGGATATGCCACTACGCTTGTCGGAGTCGCGGCGACGCTGACGAAGCTCGAAGTCGAAAGAGGACACGACACGGCCGTCCTTCTCAATCTTGAGGCGGCGGGAGCCAGGCTCGGCATCGGGGGCAATCTCTATGTCGACGAAGAGGTAGTTGATACTGTCAGTCTGATGCTGGGCAACCACCTTGATACCGTTGCCGCCGAAAGAGACACGTCCCGTGGCCACGTTGAGACCGTGGAGCATGAGCGTGACGCGAGGCTCCTTCATGCCGACCCACCAGTTGGCGGGTTCGACAGAGACGTCGGTGATATCCGTCTCGTGATTGAGGCGGACGACAGAAGGAGGCGTGATGACCAGTTTGTTTTTCATCGTTATAGAATCTTGACAGTCATCTTAATATCCTTGAGTGGCCTACTATTATTGTCGACAGGAGACAGAGAAATCTTCTCCATGACGTCGAGGCCTTCGGTTATCTCGCCAAAGACAGTGTATTCGTTGTCGAGCTGTGGTGTGCCGCCGATAGACGTATAAGCCTGACGTTGTTCGGGGGTGAACTCCTTGTAGTTAGAGATACGATATTCGAAGTCCATCTTATCGCGGATATCCGTAAGCAGCTTGTTGTAGGCTTTCGGATCAGATTGGCGGAGGCTACGAAGCTCGTCGGCGCGAGGGTTGAGGTATTGCTCCTTAATCTTTTTCTTGATAGGGAGGTTGATACTCTTCTCGTACTGCGTCAGGTATTCGTCAGTGTAGGTCCTGCCGCAGACGATATAGAACTGCGAGATATCAGAAGTCTTGAAGAGGTTCATCTTGTCTGGCTGGCGAGGAGCGCAGAGGGCACCACGCTTGTGGAAGTGGTTCTTCTTAAACTCCGAGTCGATATTGACCGCGTCTGAGCCGTAGCCGATATGCTGGCCAGGCTTAGCGTTGCGGGAGTCGGAGGAGCCGCCCTGAATGACGAAGTCCTTGACACAGCGGTAGAAGAGCGTCCCGTCGAAGTGGCCACTGCGAGCCAGTTCGACAAACTTGTCGCGGTGGCCTGGGGTGTCGTCGTAGAGGAAGCCACGCATGACGCCCATGTTAGTATGAATCTCGAACTTGACAGACTGAGCGCTGGCGGAGAGCGTCAGGCAGAGGGAGAGGAGTAACGATGATACCGAGAGGCGAAAGAGAGAGAATACAGTCATAGATTATTCCTCCTTGATAACCATCCAGATGTCGTCGGCGGGGCGCATAGATGGCAGGTTGACATAGACGCGGGAGATAGAGTCGAGGACGTCGAAGCCGTCGACAATCTCGCCGAAGACAGTATATTCACCGTCGAGCTCGAGGAGTCCGCCTTCGGTCGTGTAAGCCTTAATCATGTCGGCAGTGTACTGGAAGCGTCCACGGTCATCGAGAATCTCCTCGACGCGGTCGAGGATACGGAACTGCAGGTCGCTAAGTTCCTGAGCCTTGCCTTGATCCTGGAGCATCTGGAGGGAGTCCTGGTAGAACTTGAGGATGTCCAGGTAGATACGGCTACGGTTACGGTTGTCGTGTTCGGACTGTTGCCTCTCGATATCGTCGAGGGAGTGTTTAGGGCCGAGGACGATATAGAACTGGCTGCCGCTAGACTTCAGTTCAGGGTTGACCTTGTCTGGGAGCCTTGCTGCGGCGATAGCGCCACGCTTGTGGTAGTGTTCTGGGAAGCGTATTTCGGCGTCGATAGGGTCACCGATGCTTGTAGTGCCGAGGCGGACGTCTGGGTCTGGGTGGCGAGAGTTAGGGTCACCGCCTTGGATGAGGTGGTTCTCGATGACACGGTGGAAGAGGAGAGAGTCATATTCGCCGTTGCGGACGAGACGTAGGAAGTTGTCTCTGTGGCGAGGGGTGTCGTCATAGAGGATAGCTTTCATAGTTCCCATAGGGGTCTCGATGAGGACGCTGCTATTGTTGTTGCATCCTTGAAGAATAGCGGCTACGAGTGCCAGAAGTATAAATAGTCTTTGCATCATAGTGCTAAGGTAGTTATTTTTTGCAAATAGTATTACACTTTTCAAAGAATACTTTTAATTAAGAAGAAGAGGAGGGTGGGTGCAAACGTTGTGAAAGGCGGGGTGAGGGTAGGAAAGGAAGTTAACATAAGAGTGGAAAAGGCTAACCCAAGTCTAACCCAAGAGGAAAAAAAGAAGGGGGCGGAGGTGTGGCAGCAAAGGTTTGCGAGAGGGAGGAAGAGAGAGAGAACGAAAGAGAAGATATGTGAGAGCTGGGAGTTCGGGGGAGTTGGAGGATGTAGAGAGGTGAGAAAAAGAGAAATAGGGTGTGTTGGTTGTGGAAATATGAAAAGATTGTTTACCTTTGTGCAAACGTTTGAATAGACAATAAAAAGAAAGAGATGGAAATCGTAGAAGGCGTATTTGCTTACATCATTGGGCTGGGAGCGGCCGTGATGATGCCGATCATATTCACCATACTAGGTGTGTGCATAGGCATCAATTTCTCGAAGGCGTTCAAGAGCGGACTGTATGTCGGCGTAGGTTTCATAGGTCTTGGAGTCATCACCGGTTTGTTGACGTCGAGCCTTGGTCCCGAGCTGAACAAGATGGCGGAGATCTATGAGTTGAAGTTGAAGGTCTTCGACATGGGATGGCCGGCGGCAGCGTCGGTGGCGTACAACACGCTTGTCGGGTCGTTCATCATACCAGTCTGTCTGGGCGTTAACCTTCTGTTGCTAGTATTAGGTTGCACGAGGACAGTGAACATCGACTTGTGGAACTACTGGCATTTCGCGTTCATAGGAGCAGTCGTCTATTTCATGGCTGACAGCCTCGGGTGGCCTGCGCCAGTAGCGTGGGGATTCTTTGCGGCAGTGATATGCTACATCTTCACTCTCGTCATGGCGGACGTCACGGCGAAGAAGTTTCAGAAGTTCTATCCCAACATGGACGGCATCAGCATACCCCAGCCGTTCTGCCAGGGATTCATGCCATTTGCGGCAGTAATCAACAAGGGACTCGACTACGTCCCGGGCATCAACAAGGTGAACATCGACGCTGAGGGCATGAAGAAGAAGTTCGGACTCTTCGGCGAGCCGTTGTTCCTCGGCGTCATCATAGGCATCATCATCGGATGCCTGGCGTGCAAGAACTTCGATGAGGTCGTCAGCAGGATACCAGCGATCCTTGGCCTTGGCATCAAGATGGGAGCCGTCATGGAGCTTATCCCGAGAATCACGAGCCTCTTCATAGAGGGCTTGAAGCCTATAGCAGAGGCTACGAAGGGCATGATAGCGAAGAAGTTCGGAGCAGACAAGGAGCTATATATCGGCATGAGTCCGGCGCTCGTCATAGGCCATCCTACGACGCTTGTGGTGAGCTTGCTTCTGATACCGGTCACCATAGTCTTGGCGGTATTGTTGCCGGGCAACGAGTTCTTGCCGTTGGCATCGTTGGCAGGAATGTTCTACGTCTTCGTGATGGTGCTGCCGTATACCAATGGCAACGTGTTGAGGAGCTTCATAGTTGGTCTTGTCGTGATGGCGATAGGGCTGTACTTCGTCACGTGGATGTCTGACGACTTCACGAATGCCGCTAACGCCGTAGCTCAGGCTCATCCGGACGACAAGGCAGTGCAGACACCTGCAGGATTCATGGCGGGCAGTCTTGACTTTGCGTCGTCACCTCTTGCGATGGTAGTGTATGCGGGCGTCAAGTATCTGAAGTACATAGGTGCGGCGGTCCTGACACTTGCGGCAGCTGGGTTGCTCGTCTGGAACAGGAAGAGGATGAAGAAGGCGTAGGGAGACAATAATAACAAGAAGGAAACAACCATAATAGAGACAAAATAACGAGATGAAAGGAATAGCAGTAGCAATGATGATGGGGCTTGCGGCGATAAGTGCGAGTGCCCAGATGAACTACAAGGTTCAGACGGCGTGTCATCCGGAAGACGTGAAGCATTATGACACCGAGACGATCAGGAGTCGCTTCATGATGAATAAGGTGATGGCGGCAGACGAGATCAACCTGACGTACACGCTGTATGACCGTCTCATTTACGGAGGCGTCATGCCAGTCAACAAGGAGTTGAAGCTCGAGACGTTCAGGGAGCTCGGTCCGGAGATCACGTATTTCCTTGAGAGGAGGGAGCTCGGCGTCATCAATGTCGGTGGCGAGGGCACAGTGACCGTTGACGGAGTCGAGTATGTCCTCGACTACAAGGAGGCGCTGTACGTAGGCTGTGGTAACAAGGAGGTCAAGTTCAAGAGCAAGGACTCGAGCAAGCCAGCGAAGTTCTACATCAACTCAGCGCCGGCGTATAAGAAGTTCGTTACGCAGCTCATCACGTGCGACAAGGCCAAGTATGAGAAGAACAAGAAGAAGTATGCGATGGCGGCATCGGAGCATTACGGCAAGGCCGAGGACAGCAACGACCGCATCTGCAACCAGATGATAGTCAAGGACGTCCTCGAGAGAGTCAAGGATGGTGGTACGAACCAGCTTCAGATGGGTCTCACGGAGCTCTTCCCGGGCAGTGTCTGGAACACCATGCCGGCACACACCCATACGAGGCGTATGGAGGCATATTTCTACTTCAACGTAAAGGAGGGCAATGCTATATGCCACTTGATGGGTGAGCCGCAGCAGGAGAGGCTCGTATGGCTCCACAACGAGCAGGCCATCACGTCGCCGGAGTGGTCGATCCATGCAGCAGCAGGTACGAGCAACTACAGCTTCATCTGGGGCATGGGTGGTGAGAACCTGAAGTATAGCGACAAGGACGAGATCCCGTATCTCGACATGAAGTAGACCTCGAATCAGTAAAGGTTAAATAGAGAAGTCGGGAGTTGCAGCGATGCGACTCCCGACTTCTTTTTGGGTAACTCTAATCCAGGGCTACTTGATAATAATCAGTTTGCCACCGCGGAGGTAGATGCCCTTGCCAGGATTCTTGACACGGCGACCAGTGAGGTCGTAGGTGACTTCTGTCGTCCGAGTGTCGATAACGAAAGACTTGACGGGGGTGACGGAGGAAGCCTCGTAGAGCGAGATAGTCCAGCAGACCTGGTTGCCCATAGCCCTGATGTCGAGAGATTTAGTAACTGGAGATGCCAGTTCGATCTCGTGTGTAGCCAGAGGGTTCTCGTCGTCGCGAGCGGGGAACACATACTTGGCGGCAGAGAACTTCTTGCCGGCTAGCTGGGCGAGGTAGGCCGTACCGCCATCGGCATTGCTGTAGCCGCTGATAGAGACCTTCTTGACAGCGTAGCCCTCGGGCATACCAATGTTGAAGATGACGCTCTTAGACAGCTTGAGGTAAGAGCCAGCCTTGGCGAAGGCTTTGCCATCGGAGTTGGAGATAGAGAAGCCGTCGCTGAAGAGCCACTCGGAGGTGTTCTCGCCGTTGGTCGAATAAGTCTGGGCGGAGAGCATGACCGGGGTGTCGTCCTTGATCTTTTCAGAGAGGCCGAGTAGTTCGCCATCGGCGTTCTGAGCGGACGTGATATCCTCGACGAGAGAGTTGAGGTAAACCTCGAGATTAGTGTAGCCCTCGGCGTTGAGCGAGTTGCCATCGGAGGGGTCGGAAGGGTTGAGACCGTTGGCAGACTCATAGGAGTCCGGCATACCGTCGCCGTCAGAATCCGTGACATCTATAGAGTTGTCGGTCGTCAGAGAAGGCCATGCAGACCAAGACTCGTCGGCGTCGGCAGGCTTGTTGTCGTCCTGCGTGTTGATAAAGCCAGCGGAGAGGCCGGAGCCAGTAGCAGAGGCCTTACCGTCGCGGGTGTCGGCGATAATCTGATCGTCGAAAGAGTCGCGGTGGAGACTAGCGCCGACGTAGCTCAGGACACGCTCGTAGGCGACGTTGGCAGAGTGAGTCGTCGTCATGCAGAAGGGGATAGGGTCGGAAAGCCTTATTTGCTCCTTGACAGAAGCGTTGTAGGTGCCGTCGTTGTCGTCGCTTATCTGATTGTAGATGCCATAGTTCCAGTTGTTGGCAGTAACGTCAGAGTAGACAGAGTTGACGTTGCCGGCGACGTAGTAGGTACCCCAGAGGTGGAGGGCAGGAGCGTAGTCAGGGTATTTCTCGATGTACTCATTGGTGCGGACACCGATAGAGGTGATACGTTTACCCTTGTCGTTGGTAGGGGTGCCTGGTCCAGGCTTGTAGTAGTTGTTGACGATATTGACGTTCATACCCTCGCCGCCGTAGCAGCCGTTGGAGCCCCAGTTGTAGATAACATTGTTGCGCATATCCATACGCTCATTGAGCTGAGTCGTCGGGCGCGGGCCGAGGCGTGGTGTACGGCTGGTGTGGTGAGCAATCAAGTTGTGGTGGAACGAGGCGTAGGTGCCGCCCCAGTTGCCGCCATAGCCGTGGGCGCCCTTAGAGTGGCCGCTGTTGACGAGACTCTGGGCGACGAGGCACCACTGGACCGTCGTGTTCTTGTTGCCGAGGACCGACAGACACTCGTCGATACTCCAGCTGACGGAGCAGTGGTCGATGATGATATCCTGCTGGTCGAAGCCTCCGAAGCCATCCCAGCCGTCGGCGCCGTCCTTTTTCACGTTCTTGTTGCCGAGGCGGAAGCGCATGTAGCGGACGATGACGTTGTTGGCCTGGATAGAGACCGGGTAGTCGGCGAGGCAGATGCCGTCGCCTGGGGCGGTCTGTCCGGCGATAGTCACGGAGCCCTGAGAGATGTCGAGTGCGGACTCGAGGTGGATAGTGCCAGAGACGTCGAATACGATAGTCTTAGTGCCGTTTTGAGCGAGTGCCCAACGGAGTGAGCCTTCGCCGCTGTCGTTGAGGTTAGTGACGTGGAAGACCTTGCCGCCGCGTCCGCCGGTCGTGAACATGCCGTAGCCTTCGGCGCCTGGGAAGGCGGGAGTCTGAGCGAAGGATGCAGGCAGCGTAAGAAGCAGAGCTGCAGCCAGAGAGGATAGATGTTTTATATTCATATAAGCCAATTATGATTAGGAAACCTCTATAAATTGCTTTTTCTGCGTTGGCGTTGCCTTCATTCCTCACGCTCGGCAAATTGCAAGCAAGCTTGCTTTGCTCTCGCTTAATCGGAATGTTGGCGTTGCCTACATTCCTCACGCTCGGAAATTGGAGCAAGCTCCATTTCTCTCGCTTAATCGGAATGTTGCACTCAACTTTGAAATCCTCATGTACTAAAGTACACTCCGGTGTTCAAAGTCTCGAGCGCCTTGGCTTCGCCTTCATTCCTCACGCTCGGCAATTTGTGCAAGCACATTGCTCTCGCTTAATCGGAATGTTGGCTTCGCCTCATGTGCTACCGCTCGGCAATTAGAACAAGCTCTATTGCACTCGCTTAATCGCACAAGTGAAAAATCTAATTTCTAGAACTTCCCATTAGTAATGCGAAGATAGTAAAAAGAATGTAGAGTTGTGTTGAATCGGGGGAGAGATTTACGCGTGGATAGAGAAGGAGAGGAGAACAAAAGCATAAGGTGTGATTGCCAATCGACAGACGACAAGGATCAGCTATTGACTATGGAGCAAAAAACAGATAACTTTGCGGGTTCTAATGAGACAGTGATGTGCAGACCCGCAAATATCACTTCGAGAAGAGAACTTTGAAGCGCATCATCAACATATTGCTATTCCTACTGCTGAGCTTAGTGACATTTGCTCAGCGGGCACCTATTACCGTCACGACGATACTTACGCCGCCATATACGACGTCGCTATCGACGATGGCGGAGAGCGGTAGCACACGGTTGATGGTGAATCTGTTGGTGAATGACGTCACGGTGAGTGAGCTGCCCGTGAAACTCCACATCAAGATGGAGAGCGCAGGGATCACTATTGAGAGCATACCGACGCAGGCTGTAGCGCCAATGTTTCTCGGTGGCGGCGAGGCAAGAGTGCTGACGGGTGACGACTTTGCGCAGTATCTCAATCTCAACAATCTCAATTTCAAAGGTTTTTCAAAAGCT
>JAFPZF010000053.1 GCA_017417385.1 Bacteroidales bacterium | reverse complement strand
TATTTTTGTCATGGCATTTGGGTCTTGTTGTTTGCTTTTGAATTCACACACCTATTTAGGTGATTTAAACGACATATCCAAATGCCTTTGTATTAATTAGTTATAAATATTTCTGCTCGTTTGTTGCGGATTTAAGGTATAGTAAAGATAGGTATAATATTTGAATTTTGCAAGAAAAAGGTCGAATATTTACCTATCTTTTTTCTTTTTTTTCTACATAATCAACTGAATGTGGAATAGTCGAAGTTGCGCTTATCGATGCAAAGATAGTAATTTGATAGCAAGTCACAACGGCAGGCGAGGAGAAGGATGTCGGAGCCGTCGGAGGGGTCGGAGGCATCGGAGTCGTCAGAGTGGTTGGAAGGATAAGCGCATCACAGATGCTTATACTCCATGGAGCGGGATTGCAAATCCACGCTCAACGGAGGATTTAGCAAAGGGCAATTAGGAATGAGGTGGCGTAGGGGGATAAAAGGAAGGAAAGCGCATCTGTCTGCTACATTTATCGCACTTATCAGACGGTGTCGGAGGGGGATAAAAGGAAAGCAAGCGCATCACAGATGCTTATACTCCATGGAGCCGCATTACAAATGACGGCTCAACGGAATCCACGCTCAACGGAGGAAGGGAGGGAAGAGAAGGGAAGTGAAGAGAGGAGAAAAGCGAGAGAAAAAGAGGGAGGAGGGAGAGGAGGAATGAGGAAAAAGGGTAAATTTGAGGAAGAATATAAAAACAGAAGCGATATGGAAGAGAAGAGACGAATAGAGGTGGTGGCGGCTGTGATACGCGACGAGGAAGGGCGTGTGTTTGCGACGCAGAGGGGGTATGGCGACTGGAAGGACTGGTGGGAGTTCCCAGGGGGGAAGATGGAGGCAGGCGAGACGCGCGAGGAGGCGCTAAGGCGCGAGATGAGGGAGGAACTGGCACTAGAGATAACTGTCGGCGAGTTCATAGCGACGGTGGAGTATGAATATCCGAAGTTCAAGCTCAGGATGCACTGCTATATGTGTGCGCTGAACGGCAGTGCGCCTAAGCTATTGGAGCATGAGAATGCCTGCTGGCTGGGGAAGGATCAACTGGACTCGGTGAAGTGGCTGCCGGCGGATATGGAGGTGGTTGAAAGGCTGAAAAAATAACTGAAAGGGAAGAAGGGGGAAGAGAAGGAGGGAAGAGAAGGAAGGAGGAGGGAAGAGGAAAAGAGATGTTGAAGGGAAAAAGGGAAGAGAAGGAGGAGGGGAGAGAAGGGGAAGTGGAACATTTTCGTATTGGGAGCGTAGAAGGGAGTGTTTTGAGGAATGAAATCGAAGATGAGTGGTGTAGAAATACGAGAAGTGGTCAGAAGGCTCCAGCAAGAGGGCATGGAGTTTCTAAGAAGCAGTTGTCTGGTCGTGAATGGTGTTGAGGTGTATCCGAAGGAGATAGAGGTGTACTACTACAAGGTAGGGGAGTTCGAGGATTACACGGTGCATCAGAACGAGCTGCAGACGAACAACAGGAACAGGTTTTATGTCCATCGGCGAGGCGAGGAGAGGGAGAGCTCTCGCATCGAGGGGTCTCGTGGCGGGTGTGACTTCGTCGTCAGTGACAAGGCGGGCGTATATTATTCGTACCTGCTCAGGAGCGTCGTCATAGACGGAGAGCTGGCCGTCGGTCCGCGGAACTCGCTTGACTTCATAATGGAGAAGACGGGGCTCACGTATGAGGAGTTTGAGAGAGTCGAAGTCGAGGTGCGCCGTGTGGCGGTCTGTCGGGACGTCCTGACGAGCCTAAGGATAGGACTCGGAGACGCGAAGAACACGTATGAGAGGTTTTACAAGGACAGGGCGGAGCTGCGGCTGATAGTGTGTGACGAGTATTTCAAGACACGAGACACTAAGGGGCGCGGATATCCGAAGCGTACGGAGGCGATGGACGGTTACCTGAAGCGGAAACTGGAAGTCGGGGAGATGAGCATGAGGGAGGCGGCGGAGTTCTCGCGGAAGTGGTATGCGACGGTGCCGGGGTGGCTGAAGAAGCTACTTGCGGAGGGCAGGGAGCAGGCGATGGTCGGCAGGTGTGTGTAAGCGGGAGACGGGAGAGGTGACATTCATGTGTCTAACTCAGGACTAAGGCGAGGTAGGGGGAAGCGGAGATTCGAGGCGAGTGGAAGATGGAGTGAAGACGACGGAAAAAACGTCGCGAGGGGAAGAAATAAAAAAAAGCGTTGAAAAATTGGAGAGAAAGGATTAACTTTGCCCCTTGATATCAAAAGTTCTTTCAGACGATGTTAAGCCGAAGACTCATCAGAGTAAAAGTGATGCAGGTAATATATTCCCTGCTTGCACAAGGGAATATGAACCAGAAGGATGCTGAAAACGTACTGTATCACAGCATAGAGAAAAGCCAGGATTTGTATTACCTGATGCTTCAGTTGCCCGGGGCTATCAGGCACGTGGCGGCGAAGAAGATAGAGATAGGTAAGGGTAAGATCCGGCCGACGGCGGAGGAGCGTAATCCGAACATGAAGTTCGTGACGAACAGGCTCATCGCGCAGATAGAGGAGAATGAGGAGCTGAACAAGTACATAGAGAAGACAGGAAACACGTGGGCGGCGGACGACACCGTAATCAAGACGATATTTTCGAAGATGCAGCACTCGGACTTGTACAAGAAGTACATGGACGCGGCGCTGTCGGACTTCCAGGCGGACAAGGACTTCATCGTGAAGTTCATGAGCAAGGAGTTGCCTTTGATGTCGTTCTTCTTTGCGGCGGTCGAGTTGAAGAACGTCTATTGGAACGACGAGTCGGAGTTCATGATAAGCATGGCGATCAAGACGTTGAAGGAGTTCGACGGCGAGAATGGTGCGACGGTGGCATTGGCGCCGATGTTTAAGGACTCGGAGGACGAGGAGTTCACGAAGACGCTGTTGCGCAAGAGCGTAGCGGAGCGGGATAACACGCTGGAGCTGATCAAGAAGTTCTCGAAGAACTGGGATTCGGAGAGGGTGGCGGCACTGGACATCATCTTGATCCAGATGGCGATAGCGGAGATGACGTCGATGGTCTCGATACCAATCAAGGTGACGCTAAACGAGTACATCGAGATATCGAAGTTCTACTCGACGGACAAGAGCCACAGTTACATCAACGGCCTATTGGAGAAGATAGTTCGTCAGCTCGTGGAGGACGGACGCATAAACGAGGCGCAGTTGTTTTAGAAGCAGGCGAGAGGAGGGTAGAGATGGGCGTAAAGACGTTGGTGTCTATTCTTCTTGTAGCGTCGTCGGTGGCGTGCAGTAAAGTCGGCAAGAAGGTCGACTTGAAGCCGTTGTCGGTAGAGGGCGTGATAGTCTGTGATACGACGTGTGTGCATATAGGTAAAGTAGTAGCGGGAGGACGTTACAAGGCGGACTTCCACCTCAGGAACCGAGGGACCAGCACGATAGAGATAGTCGGTCTCGAGAGCGACTGTGACTGCATGGGAGTCGAAAGCGAGTCGAGCATAGTCGAGCCGGGGACGACAGACGTCGTAAGGGCGACGTATAGAGTCCCGGAGGGTGTCGAAGGGATGCAGTACAGGCTCGTAACGGTGAAGACGGACAGGCATCAGGAGATGAAGCTGTGCGTCTCGGCGGAGGTGAGTCCGGCGGGAGGCAAGTAGGTAAGGCGGCGGGAGTCGAGGGAAGACTAGCGAGGCGAGACCACGGAGGCACAAGCGGCGGGAGCGAAGAAAGGAAACAAAGCGAACAAGAAAACATAAAAATAGAAAACAAGAAAAGATATGAGTGGAATATTACTACAGGCAGCGACAGAGGCAGCGACGGGTGCAGCGCCGGAGGGCGGAATGGCAGCGGGACTGATGCAGTTCCTCCCGTTCATACTGATCATCGTCGTGTTCTACTTCTTCATGATCAAGCCACAGCAGAAGAAGCAGAAGGAGCTTGACACCATGAGGAGCGAGTTGAAGAAGGGCGACAAGGTCGTGACGGCTAGCGGATTGCGCGCGAAGGTAGCGGAGGTCAAGGAGGAGACGATAGTCCTCGAGATCGCGGACGGCGTCAAGGCGGAGTTTGAGAAGACGACAGTCAGCCAGGTAATAAAGTAATGTCAGAGGCGACGCACAGGGAGATGCCACCGCTCTATGACCAGCTGGAGGTTGAGGAGGGGCGCTATGTACCACTCGACCACATCATGTATGGAGGAGAGGATCCGCATGCGCATCTAGTCCCATTCGAGCGGATATATGAGGAGGGCGTCGACGAGAACTATCCATACGTCGACAACTCGGCGAAGTTCAAGCGGCTGAACTGGCTGTATTACTTCCAGTCGAAGACGTTGATCAAGTTCCTGAACTATTTCAGATATGGGTTCAGGATGCGCGGGAAGAAGAACATCACAGGGAACATGGACATCTTGAAGGATGGAGCGATGACAGTCTGCAACCATGTATTCAGGTGGGACATGTGTGGTGTGTTTGACGCGTGCGGATGGCGTCAGTTGCGATTCCCGATCTTCAGGGGTCAGATGGCCGGGAAGGACAGGGAGCGCATGGTCGCGATGGGTGGAGTTCCGATCCCGGAGAAGTTGTCGGACTTGCGCAAGTTCAATGCGGCGTTTGACTACTACAGGGAGCATGGTTTCTGGATGCATTTCTTTGCAGAGGAGAGCCGATGGGACTTCTACACTCCGATCAGGCCGTTCAAGAAGGGAGCGTTCATCTATGCGTACAAGTATAAGCTGCCGATAATCCCAATGGCGTATTCGTACAGGAAGCGGACGGGGATTCTGAAGTGGTTTGGCAAGGAGGCGTGTGTCACGCTGAACGTCGGCAAGCCGATCCTGATAGACCCGGAGAAGGCTGGGAACAGGGCGGAGTGCATAGATGACCTCAGGCGGCGGACTCATCAGGCGATGGTCGAGCTGGCTGGAATCAAGAATAATCCGTGGGAGTATAACCAGACGGAGAAGTAAGGAGAAATGCCCAGGGGTAACACCCTGGGTTTTTAATAGATGGGAACTTCTATAAATTGCTTTTTGAAACGAGAACAAGGAGATGAAGGTAGAGAGCCTAAACGTCAACATGATGTGTGAGAACACGTACGTCGTCTATGACGAGACGGGAGAGTGCGTGGTGATAGACTGCGGATGCAAGAGCGAGGCGGAGTGCGAGTCGCTGGCGGCGCTGATAGAGAGTCGCCAGCTGACGGTCAGGCACCTGCTGTGTACGCACCTGCATCTGGACCACACGTTTGGCAATGCCTTCATGAGGGAGCGTTATGGAGTCTCGGCGGAGGCGAGCGAGGCGGACCATTTGTTGGCGGAGATGTGCCATTATCAGGCGATAGCGTTCGGAATACCGGACGAGGAGGCCGAGATGGAGACGCCGCTGTACACGCTGAAGGACGGGGAGACGGTACGATTTGGCGAGACGGAGCTGGAGATCATAGCGACGCCGGGACATTCGCCGGGTGGTGTCTCGTTCTACAACAAGGCGGAGGGCGTATTGTTCTCGGGCGACACATTGATGAAGAATGCGATAGGGGCGACGAATCTGCCGGGCGGTAGGAAGAGCAAGTTGCTGAAGTCGATAAAGGAGCGGCTGATGACATTGCCGGACTCGACGGTTGTCATGCCGGGGCATGGAGAGGTGACGACGATAGGCGAGGAGCGGGCTAACAACCCGTATCTTCAGGACGAGGGGAAGGCGTGAGCGGTCTGTACGGGCATGGCAGAGCATAACGAACTGGGGAAGCGCGGGGAGGACTATGCGGCGAGTTATCTGCAGAGCATCGGTATGCAGATAGAGCGTCGGAACTGGCATTACAGGCAGAAGGAGATAGACATAATAGCGAGGGACGGGGAGGAGCTGGTCTTCGTAGAGGTCAAGACACGGCGGAGCGAGGCTGCGGCGGCGGACCTTGTCAGCGACAGGAAGATAGAGTTTCTGCTGACGGCGGCAGAGGCATATATACAGCGAGCAGGGTTTAACGGGAATGCGAGGATGGACCTCGTCATACTGATAGAACACAGAGGGGAATTTCAGGTAGAGCACATCAGGGATGCGTTCAGATAGTGGAGGGAAGAGAAGGGAAGGGGAGAAGGAACGGGGAAGAGAAGGGAAATGAAGGGGATAGAAGGAAGAGATGAAAGGAGCAGGAAAAAATGGGAAAGGAAGCTACAGTAGCGATATTTGCATATAACAGGTCGGCGCATCTCGAGAGACTTCTGAAGTCGCTCGAAAGGGCAGAGGGGGCGCAGGAGACCGAGGTCTGGATATTCTGTGACGGGGCGTCGCGGAAGGGAGACGAGCAGGCCGTCGCGGAGGTCGGGCGAGTATCGAGAGGGGAGTGGAAGTTTAGGGGGACGCGAGTAGTATCGAGGGAGCGGAACATAGGGCTGGCGCGGAACATAATCAGGGGCGTCAGTGAGGTGCTCGAGGGTGAAGAGCGAGTGATAGTCCTGGAGGATGACCTAGTAGTCGGGGAAGGGTTCCTACGATACATGAATGCGGCTCTCGACAAGTATGAGGGCGAGGCCGTCCAGAGCATAGCCGGGTACATGCCGAGGCTAGAAATCGGCCATACATATCCATATAGCACGGTGGCGTTGCCGAGAAACTGTTCGTGGGGATGGGCGACGTGGCGAGACAGGTGGACGGGAGTCGACTGGGAGGTCGGGGACTTTGACGAGTTTGCGAGGGACGTGGAGAGGCGTCGGGAGTTTGACAGGGGCGGCAGCGACCTGAGTGCGATGCTGCTACGATGGGTGACGGGAGAGATCAACTCGTGGTCGATACGGTTCTGCTATGACGGGTTCAGGCGTGGGATGGTCACCATATATCCGACGGAGTCGCTAGTCTCGAACGGGGGGGCTGACGGGAGCGGAACGAACGTCGGGCGGACCAGTCGGTATGAGACGGCGATGGCAGAGGGGATAGACATAGGGAAGATGACGGGAGACGTGAGGGTTGACGAGGGCGTCCTGAAGGAGTTTCGGCGGGCGTACGGGTGCAGCGTAGTACGTCGGTTCATCAACAGAATAAAGTATTTAGCGTATCGGATAGGGGTAAAAAAGCGCAAGGAGAGGGAAAAAGACAATTAAAGTAGGGAAAGAAGTTTCAAGGTGTGTCAAAAGTGAGTAATTTCGCAAGGAAAAACAAAATAGAGAATACTATGTACAGGACTCATACTTGTGGTGAGTTGCGATTGAGCAATGCAGGAGCGAGCGTGACGTTGGCCGGATGGGTGCAGCGTACGCGCCGCATGGGCGGAATGACGTTTGCGGACCTGCGAGACAGATATGGCATAACTCAGTTAGTCTTCAGTGAGGAGGCGGATTCGAGCTTGAACGAGGCGGCGCAGAAGCTGGGTCGCGAGTACGTCATCCAGGTGACGGGTCAGGTCAGGGAGCGCGAGAGCAAGAACAAGAACTTGCCGACGGGCGAGATCGAGATAGTCGTCAAGGAGCTGAGGGTCCTGAACGAGAGCGTCACGCCGCCGTTCACGATCGAGGACGAGACCGATGGAGGCGACGACCTCAGGATGAAGTACAGGTATCTAGACTTGCGTCGTCAGGTCGTCAGGAAGAATCTGGAGCTGAGGCATGAGATGGCGTTCAAGGTCAGGAAGTATCTCTCGGAGCGCAACTTCCTCGAGATAGAGACGCCAGTCTTGATCGGTTCGACGCCGGAGGGAGCGAGGGACTTTGTCGTCCCGAGCCGCATGAATCCGGGACAGTTCTATGCGTTGCCACAGAGCCCACAGACGCTGAAGCAGCTCTTGATGGTGGCTGGCATGGACAGGTATTTCCAGATAGTCAAGTGTTTCAGGGATGAGGACTTGAGAGCAGACCGTCAGCCGGAGTTCACGCAGATAGACTGCGAGATGAGCTTCATCGAGCAGGAGGACATCCTCGAGGTCTTCGAGGGCCTTATGAAGAGCCTCTTTGCGGACCTGAGGGGAATAGAGATGAAGGAGCAGTTCCAGAGGATGACGTGGGCCGACGCGATGAAGTATTACGGAAGCGACAAGCCAGACTTGCGTTTCGGGATGCCGTTCGTCGAGGTCATGGACATCATGCAGGGACATGGGTTCAGCGTCTTTGACGGAGCGAAGTACGTCGGAGGCATCTGTGCTAAGGGTGCTGCCACATATACGAGGAAGCAGCTCGACCAGTTGACAGACTACGTCAAGCGTCCGCAGATCGGTGCGAAGGGCCTTGTCTATGCAAGGGTCGAGGCAGACGGAAACGTCAAGTCGTCGGTCGACAAGTTCTATGACCAGGCGACGCTGCAGCAGTTGAAGGCGAAGATGGGCGCCGAGGCAGGTGACCTGATTCTCCTGATGAGTGGAGACGACGCTATGAAGACGAGGAAGCAGTTGTGTGAGCTCCGTCTTGAGATGGGCAACCAGCTGGGCCTCAGGGACAAGAACAAGTTCGCTTGCCTATGGGTCGTCGACTTCCCGATGTATGAGTGGAGCGAGGAGGAGGGCAGGCTCATGGCCATGCACCATCCGTTCACGAGTCCGAAGCTTGAGGACGTCCCGATGCTTGACACGGATCCTGCGTCAGTACGTGCAAACGCATACGACATGGTCATCAACGGCGTCGAGGTTGGCGGTGGCTCGATAAGGATCCACGATGCTCAGCTTCAGGCGAAGATATTCAAGATACTGGGCTTCACGCCGGAGAAGGCGCAGGAGCAGTTCGGCTTCCTGATGAACGCGTTCAAGTATGGTGCGCCGCCTCATGGAGGACTGGCGTTTGGACTTGACAGACTAGTCAGCCTGTTTGCCGGGCTTGACTCTATCAGGGACTGCATAGCGTTCCCGAAGAACAATTCGGGTCGTGACGTGATGCTTGATGCGCCTGCGGCGTTGGATCAGAAGCAGCTGGACGAGCTGATGCTGGTCTCGACGGCGAAGAAGGACTAGAGAAGCAAAATAAGACAGAGGGGGGAGTGCGATGAGTGCTTCCCCCTCTGTCGTTTTGTCGGCAAATAAACACAAACATTTTTGATTGGGGAGCGTTTTCTTGCTACCTTTGGAGTCGGAAACCAATAGATTTTTGAGCAAGGAGAGGATACATAGGGCTGGCGAGACCGGCAGTCGGCGAATGGCAGTGGGCCTCAGGAGGCTCACTTTTGTCGTGTTGTCGATGATAGTCGGAAGCGTCGGAGCCATGAGTCAGGGCAAGGCTGGTGGCAAGGCAGGAAAGAAGGACGCCATAATATTGCCGCATGTCCGGGCGTGGCAGATGACGCAGGACATGACGTTGGCGGACACCGTCGTCGTCGATACGATACCGGCAGAGCATCAGATACACAATCCGATATGGCGTCGGAGCCTGAGCAACGTGACGCTTGGCAACCTCGGGTCGCCCAGTCTCCCGACATTCTATCCGGCGATATTGAGGGACGAGGGGAACGTCTTCTACAATGCGTTGCTGCCGATCATGACTGGGCCGGAGAACTTCATCTTCTACAATACGAAGACGCCGTATGCAAACCTGACGTATCAGAAAGGCATACCTAAGAGGCGGAGGGAGGAGTTCTTCTCGGCGCTGTTCACACAGAACGTGAACAAGAGACTCAACATCGGCATGAAGCTCGAGATAAACGCAGCGATAGGCAGGTATCTCAATCAGGCTGCGGACAACAACAAGTTCTTGGCGTGGGGCTCTTATGACGGGGACTACTACCATGCACATGCTGCGGGATTTTATCAGAGGTTTCAGACAGAGGAGAACGGCGGAATCCTCGACGACAGGATAGTCATGGAGCCTGACTCGTTCGACTATGACAAGAGCGAGGACATACCTGTGCTCTTCATGGATGCGAGGAACAGGCTGGCGACGTATCGATTCCTGTATGAGCACAGTCTCGACATAGGGTCGGTCACGAGGACCGAGGGGGACTCGATAGAGTATGACGTGCCAGTCGCTACGGCGCACCATCACGTATATATCGACCGGTCGCATCATGAGTTCAAGATAGACAATCTCTCGACATATTCCGAGATAGCGGACTCGATATTCCCGGCGATACTCGTCAATCCCGACTACACCAAGGACGTCAGGAAGTACATGCTCGTCAGGAACATGTTCCAGCTGAAGTTGACGGAGGAGTTCAACAGCCTGTTGCGGTTTGGAATGCGGCTATATCTCGAGAATGACGTCCGTCAGTACTATTGGGATGACCATTCGACGGTCGAGCTAGACGAGAAGGGGAAGGAGTACATAGCATTCCACAGGAACAAGGAGAACAGAGTCAGCACGTACCTCGGCGGGCAGCTCTTCAAGAATACCGGTGAGCATTTATTCTGGAATGCAGGCCTAAGGTTTGCGGCTCAGGGGTATGACGTCGGCGACTTGAAGGCCGATGGGAACCTGCGGTTGCTATTCGGTGGCGGAAGGTGGCTGACGACGTTGTGGGCTCGGGCCGAGTACACGTTGCGGTCGCCGTCGTTGTGGGAGGAGCGTTATTGCTCGAACCACTATGAGTGGAGCCACGAGCTCGACAGGGAGCAGGCGTTGACAGTCTCGGGCGGATTGAAGATACCGGGAGTCGGGCTTGACGTGACGGCGTTCAGTGCGACGCTCAACAAGCGGGTGTTTTTCAATGGAGAGGGTGTGCCGACGCAGAAGTCGGATGTCACGCAGGTTGTCGGGCTGTATGCGAGGGAGCATTTAGTGAGTCCGATAGGGTTCAACAGTATCATAAGGGTGGCGGTGCAGAAGACGAGTGACAATGACGTCGTCGCGTTGCCAGGATTTGCGTTGTACTCGTCGATGTTCTATGAGCACAAGTTCTTCGGGGTGCTCCTGACGCAGATAGGCTTTGACGTCCATTACAACACGAAGTTCTACAGTCCGGCGTACATACCGATGGTCATGCAGTTTGTGCCGCAGTCCATCAGGGAGACGGGCGGGTATGGATATTTTGACCCGTACGTCAATTTCCACTTGAAGAAGATAAGGGCTTACCTCAAGTACGAGCACATAAACAACATGTGGGGGTCGAACGATCACTTCAACACGATACATTATCCGTCGAATCCACACACATTCAAATTCGGATTATCCTGGAATTTCTATGACTGAGAAACAACAAGAGGGGACGATATTCGAAGGTCTCAATGCTCCGCAGGCGGAGGCCGTCAAATGTCTTGGCGGGCCTATGCTCATAGTTGCGGGTGCTGGGTCGGGCAAGACGCGAGTGATCACTATGCGGATAGCGAATCTGATAGCAAACGGGGTCAGTCCGTATGGGATATTGGCGTTGACGTTCACGAACAAGGCGGCGCGTGAGATGAAGACGAGGATAGGCTCGATAGTCGGGTCGAAGGTGGCGTCTCACCTGTGGATGGGGACGTTTCACTCCATGTTTGCGAGGTTGCTACGGATCGAGGCGGAGAACATCGGAATGCCGGTCACGTTCACCATATATGACACGCAGGACAGTCAGACCTTGATAAAGAGCATCATCAAGGGGCTGGGGCTGGACGACAAGATCTATAAGCCGAAGACTGTGCACGGGATGATATCGTCGGCGAAGAACGACTTGTTGTTTCCAGCCGACTATGCGAGGGACCCGGACATAGCTAAGCGAGACAGGGACCAGATGCGTCCGCGGATGGCGGAGATCTATCAGATGTACGTCAACGAGTGCAGGAAGGCAGGGGCGATGGACTTTGACGACCTCCTCATACACACGTATACGCTTTTCAGGAACAATCCGGAGTGTCTGGAGCGGTATCAGAAGCGGTTTGCTCACATATTAGTTGACGAGTATCAGGACACCAACAGGGTGCAGTATGCCATAGTGAACATGTTGGCGAAGGCGAACAGGAACATCTGTGTCGTCGGTGATGACTCGCAGAGCATATATAGTTTCAGGGGTGCGAGGATAGAGAACATACTGAACTTCAAGAAAGACTATCCCGATTGCCAGGTGTTCAAGCTAGAGCAGAACTACAGGTCGACACAGACGATAGTCTCGGCGGCGAACAGCCTGATCGCCAAGAATATCAATCGTATACCGAAGAACGTCTTTTCTGAGGGGGAAGTCGGTGAGAAGATAAAGATAAGGCAGACAAATTCGGACATAGAGGAGGCAAAGACCGTAGTCGGGGAGATATCTTACAGGGTGAGGTCTGGGGAGAATCCGGAAGACATAGCGATATTGTACAGGGCGAATTTCCAGAGTCGAGTACTCGAGGAGGCGTTGAGACACGAGGGGATACCGTATAAAGTATACGGAGGGGTGACCTTCTACCAGCGAAAGGAGATAAAAGACGTCCTGGCGTATCTACGTCTGACCGTCAATCATTCGGATAACGAGTCGTTTAAGCGCGTCATCAACTATCCGAAGCGAGCGATAGGCGAGACGAGCGTCTCGAAGCTAGAGGGGTATGCCAATGCTCACGGGATGACATTGTGGGAGGCGGCGTCGAACCCACTCGTGCTGGAGACTGCGGGTCTGAAGGGAGCGACAGCTCAGCGGATACTTGACTTCACTGCCATGGTGACAGAGTTCTCGATGCAGGCAGAGAAAGTCGATGCGGCGACGCTCTTGAAGGGAGTGCTAGACAGGACCAAGATAATAGAAGACCTGAAGACCGACAAAGACTCGGCAGAAGGGGAGGACAGAATAAAGAATGTCGAGGAGCTCCGGAACGCCTTCGTAACATTCGTCGACGAGAAGGTCGAGGAGGGAGGCGAGACAAGTCTCTCTGCCTATCTTACGGACATAGCCCTCATGACCGATGCCGACACGGGGAACGACGAGAACTGCGTGAGGCTGATGACAGTCCATGCGAGCAAGGGGCTAGAGTTCTCGCGAGTCTTCATAGTCGGGCTTGAGGATGGGCTCTTTCCAGGAAGCATGTCAATCTTAGACCCTGTGAGCCTCGAGGAGGAGCGACGGCTCATGTATGTAGCCTTGACGAGGGCAAAGAAGTCGCTAACCTTGACGTATGCGAAGGAACGATTCAGGAATGGCGAGACCACGATGTCCATTTGCAGTCGGTTTCTCAAGGAGTTGCCGGAGGAAATGTGTGACAGGCAGGGCGAGGGGAGGACAGTGTCGATCAGTTCATTCGGACCGACAACACGGAGAGTCATCAACACGCCGAAGCCGCGATTCGTCCCGGTGTCGTCTCAGAAGGTCGCCCCGTCGGCAGGAGAGGGGACGGCGAGCAGCACTCCCGACGGGGAGTTCTCGGTCGGAGACGTCGTCGCGCATGAGCGATTTGGAGACGGGGTGATAGAGAGTATCATAGTCGATACGCCTCAGGACGTCAAGCTCAAGATAAACTTTAACAACTTCGGAGTCAAGCTACTGCTGCTACGATTTGCACGGATACGCAAGAAGTAGGCAGGCAGGGCAGACGTAGCATCCACGTAGGAGTGGGTGAAAGGAAGTCGGCATCGGGGTCAGAACTTGATGCCGAGGATAGTTATGTCGTCGACCTGCTCGCAGCCATCTTTCCATTCAGAGAGGCGTGAGAGGAGGATGTCGTGCTGCTCGGCGGAGGGGAGGTCCTTCACATCATCGAGCCACAGCTTGACGCCAGAGTTCTTGAGGCGCTTGCCGTGGCCGCCGAAAGTCTTGATACCACCGAACTGGTCGGAGAAGCCATCAGAACACATAAATATCGAGTCGCCGGTGTTGACAGAGAGCGTGACAGACTCGAAGTCGGCAGCGCAGATCAGGGCATCGCGGTCGCCGATGCTACGCTTGGAGCCTTTTATCTCGGAGAGAACGCCGCCGGAACATAGGTAGACCGGGCGACGCGCGGAGGACAGACAGAGAGTGCGCGAGGCAGGATAGTAGACCGCGATAGAGAGGTCCATGCCGTCCTTGACCTCCTTGTCGGCGCTCTGGCTCAGCTGATATTTCAGGCGGGAGTCCAGTTCCGAGAGGATGTCGCCAGGGGAGGGGAGGGAGTCGGCGAGAGTTATCTCGTTCAGGAGAGTCGAGCCAATCATAGACATGAAGGCGCCGGGGACGCCGTGACCCGTACAGTCGGCGCAGACGAATATCTGGGCGTCGTGGCGTTGGCGTGCCCAATAGAAGTCGCCGCTGACAGTCTTGTAGGGGAGGAAGATAGCGAAGATGCCGGCGATCCCGTCTGGGTGGACATACTGCTGGAGGTCTGGGAGGATGGCGGACTGAATATTCGAGGCGTAGTCGATGCTATCCGACATATCTCGGTTAATCTGGTTGATGATAGAGTTTTTCTCAGCGAGGGACTCGTTTTTGGCAAGAATCTCCTCCTTTTGAGTCTCGAGTTCCTCCTTTTGCGCTTCGAGGAGAGAGTTTTTAGTCCTCAGTTCGGCAGTCTTCTTTGACACCTCGTCTTCGAGGAGCCTTTTCTGCTGTTGGAGACGGCGGCGGCGCATGATACCATTGACGACGACGAAGCTGACAATCAGGAGGGCGATGGCAGAGAGAGAGCAGACGACAATCAGCCTGTTGCGCATCTTGATCTGCTCCTTTTCGAGACGGAGCTGGACATTGTTGAGGGCGGCGTCCTTGGCGGCGAGCTCGTCGTTGAGGATAGCAGTCTGGACCGAGTCGCGGTAGCTGGCGCTGAGCATAGCGTAGTTGTAGGCCTGACGCCAGTCGTCGAGCCTGATATAGATATCCTCGAGGGCGCCGATGCGGTTGAAGAGATTCTGAATAGAGTCGGCGTGAGCGAGGGCGTCGTCTTTCCTTTTCTTGATAGCGTAGTAGCGAGCCAAGAAGGAGTGAGTCCCGTCTTGAGGGAGGAGAGAGAAGAGAGAACCGTCAGCGATGAGCCTATCGACGTCGGCGACAAACTCCTCGTCGGTGATTTTCAGGCAGTTTAGACCGAGACGGTTGATCAGGACCGTGCTAGTCATTCTAGTCGGGAGATTCTTGCGGCTGATAGCGACAGCCTTGTCGATAGCGTCGGCGCATCTGAGAGTATCCATGTTAGCCTGGTAGCAGTAGGCGAGGTTCATGTAGGCGTTGACAGCGTCGTAGTGGAGTTTGTTAGGGAGTGCGACGTCGAGGGCCTTGTTGAACATCAGGATAGCCATGTTGGCGTTCTGCCTCATCATATAGATGTTGCCGAGCTGGAGGTAGCCCGTCGAGATACATTCGTAGTCGTTGGTCTGCTGAGCGAGGGCGACGAGAGCCTGAGCTATAGCCTCGGCTCCGTCGGTGTCGTTCATCTGGTATTTGACCGTTATGTGACGTTCGTAGGCTCTGCGGAGTGCGCAATAGAAGTCGTCGTTGTCGGCGAGGAGGCTTTCGGAGGCGTAGAAGACAGAGTCGGCGGACGCGAGACGTCCGAGGGCGTGGTAGACGTCGGCGAGGAGGTATTGACCGGCGGCAGTCTCACCGACGTCGGAGTGGGAGATACCCTCGCTGAAGAGTGAGTCGGCGCGGGAGATGCCGAGGACGTTGTAGCCAGCGTTCTTAATCTCGAGGTAGGCCTGATAGGCGAGGGGCTGCAGGTGGTAGCAGTCCTTGATGGAAGTCTCCGCGAAAATGGCGGACGAGGAGGTGAGGAGGATAGTAAGGAGCGATATTAAGAGTCTCATAATAGGATACAGCAGAGTGAAGATGACAGGGGGAGGGCGTTATCACAAAGGTAGTGAATATTATGAGAAATTGACAGATATAAACAGAAGAGATGGAGAATAGAGGGGGACCAAGACTATACCAGGTCTAATACAAGTCTAATACAAGTCTAACCCAGAGGGTAGGAGGGGGAGTGGGGGACTGGAGGAGTGTGGTCGAAGTTAAAAGACAGATAGAGAGTGAGTTAATAGCGACGTGGAGAGGAGTGGAAGGCGCGATAGACAGAGAGAAATAATCATCTTTGCTGCGGAGTATACTTTTTTGAACATTTTTTGTAATTTTGCGTTCAAATCACAACTGTAACGGAAGGTAATGCTCTACTACGTTATTCGCAACAATAGGAACTTTGGTCCGTATGATGTCTCGACGTTGTCGTCGATGGTGTCAGAGGGGAGTGTTCTGAATTGTGACAAGGCGGCGGAGGAGAACGGTGTATATGAGGGGCTTAGCGTCAAGGACGTCCTGAAGAGGGAGCGCAAGACAGTCAAGCCGCGTCATCTGTCACCGTTGAAGCAGCAGTTTGCGAAGATAAGCAAGCAGGTCATACTTCCGATAGACGAGTTGAAGTCGCACAAGTGGACACAGGATACTCAGCTAGTACTGCTAGCGGGTATAGGATTGTTTCCGGCGGTGATAGGTAACTTGTCATATTTCAGTGAGTTTCTGTCGTTCTATGCCAACTCGCTATACTTCTCGGTGGTGTGGGCGTTGTTCTTCTACTACGTGTTCAAGACGCAGCAGGTGACGACGAAGACGACATTGACACTCTTTTTTGCCACGCAGATATTAGTCTTTATCGCGTGGGATGTGCTGGGGTTGCCGAATCTCAATCCGTTCTATCATCTGGATGGTTCGGGGTTCCTATTGGGCAAGTTGGTATACTTCGTGCTGGGAGTAGGGTTGACGGAGGAGTTGGCGAAGGCGTTGCCACTCATCTTGATACTACGCCGGACCAAGGAGCCGTTGATACCGCAGACGATGGTCTTCTACGGGTTGGTGAGTGGCATAGCATTTGGAGTCTTTGAGGGCGTCCAGTATCAGCTACAGGTAAACAGGGAGCTCGACTATGCAGCGTCGTTCATGTGGAACATAGCGAGGTTGACGTCATTGCCGTTCATACATGCGCTGTGGGCTGCGACGGCGGGGTATTTCCTCTCGTTCGCGTATCTGTATCCGTTGTACAGACGGTCGTTGTATATACTGGCCATATTAGTGCCGGCGGTGCTACATGGGGTTTACGACACAGCGTGCTCGTATCCCGTGTTAGGGTTCTTCGTGAGGGTGCCAGTAATGGTGTTCTCGGTGATATTGCTAGTCACGTATCTCAGACGAGGAAGGAATCTACAGACACGCCTGTCGAACCGTGGTGCGGCATGAGCGGTGAAACAAAAAGAGTAGAAATTCGTAATAACAGAACATAAATCAGCTGAATCCAAGCGAGGATGACTCGCAAGAACAAGTAACAGAGAAAAGCTATGAAAGTCAGTATAGTCACAACTTGTCGCAATAGGATCAAGACGTTGCCAGAGACCGTCGAGAGCGTATTGTCCCAAGACTATGACGATATTGAGTACATAGTCACAGATGGAGCGAGCACAGACGGAACGCTCGAGTATTTGGAGAGCCATCGTGACAAGATAACTCAGATCGTCTCGGAGAAGGACAAAGGCATCTACGATGGCCTTAATAAGGGTTTGCGTCTGGCGACTGGCGACATCGTTGGCCTCCTTCATTCCGACGATACTTACTATTCAACGGATACCATATCGCTAATAGTCAACGAGTTCAAGCGGACTGGTGCGGACCTTGTGTATGCGAATGGAATCTTTGTCCGAGCGGAGGACACGAATTATGTCGTTCGAGACTGGGTCTCAGGGGGCTATGAGAAGGGCAACCTCAGGAAAGGTTGGCTACCGCTACACACCACAGTCTTTATCCGTCGTGAGGTACTCGAGAAGGTCGGGTATTACGATGTGAAGTACCACATCTCGGCAGACACCGACTGGTTGCTGCGAGCGTTGTATGTCAACAGTCTTAAGGTAGCGTATCTTGACGCTTACGTAGTCAAGATGAAGATGGGCGGAGCGTCGACATCGTTCAGGACGACGCGACAGAAATGGGGAGAGGACTTGAGGATATACGAGTCATACGGGATACCGCAGTATCTGTCACTCTCGCTCAAGATAGCACAGAAGATACCACAGTTCGTAAAAGCGAGGATGAAGCATATGATGAACATGTACTAGAATTTACATACATTTCTCCCCGACGTCATTTCCTCTTTTTGAGGGCCGACTTGTAGTTGGTGTATCTAGTCAGGACACTCTTGACGTAGTTGACCGTCTCCGTGCCACGGCAGAAGCCATGTCTGACCACGGGGTCGGAGGCGAAGATGGGGTTAGACTTGAGGAGGAGGGCAGACTCAACGTTATCATACCAGACTTTAGGGTCGCGACCAGTCTTCTCGGCGAGCCTTATAGCGTCCATAATATGTCCGAGTCCGATGTTGTAGGCGGCGAGGACGAACTTACGTCTTTCCTCGGCGTTGCTGACGTAGGGTTGCATTCTGACGTCGAGCCATTCGATAAATCTGTAGCCGGCCTCGATACTTTGTTCGGGGTCTCGAGGGTCGTCGACGCCGAAGCGTTCGGCAGTCTCGGGCATCAGTTGCATCAGGCCGCAGGCTCCAGCCCAGCTGACCGCCTTAGGGTTGAAGCGGGACTCCTGGTAGACGACGGCGGACACTAGCATCCAGTCGTAGAGCTTGTTGGTGGCGACAGCCTTGATGATATCCTCGTAATCCGACCTATACGTGTCGGCACCCGTTCCGCTGACGCGATTGTGGTCCTCTCTGATAGCGCCGACATATTTACTATAAAGCCTACGGAATTTAGGTTCCTTGAGGAACTTGGCAGTCCAAGAGGAGATATCCTTCTCGAGCAGGGGGGAGTTTCTTCTGACACCCCAGGCCATATCCTTCTTGTCGCTAATCGGGTTCTCAATGTTAATACCGTCGTAGTACCATTTGCTGGCACGTGCGACGACCTCGAGGCAGGCAGTCTGACGCAGGTCACCGTCAGCCACAAGTCCGACAATTTGTTCGGCGCCGTAGTGAGGAATTTCCTTGATGACGATTTTACGGTCGGCAGTGTCGGTGACATCTTCGAGGAGGCGGACATACATCGAGTTGGCCATGACCGAGATAGTGTCGGCGAGCCTACCCGGTTCTTTCACGGTGTCCTTGCTGACAAGGACTATTCTACTCTGACCGTAGGGCTTGCAGAACTTAATATCCCTGATGAGGGTAGAGTCGGCGATCATGCTAGCGGCGACGATGTCGACGGAGCCGTTGTTGAGCAGCTTGACACATTCGGCGACGTCGTTTTTAGCCACGATCTCCAGTTTGAGGCCGCAGTGGTTGGCGTATTCCTTGAGGAGTTCGTATTGGAAGCCGACGGCTTCGCCTTTGAGGACGAAGTAGTTGAGAGAGTTGTAGTCTGTCGCGGCGCGCAGTACGCCTCTTTTAGTTATGCTATCGAGGTCGATGGTCGTCTCTCTGTCGGTCATAGTCCTCACGGAGCCGTCCTTGCACGAGACGAGCCAGGACAGCGCGAGGGCAAAAAGCAGGCATTTACCGATACGCATAGCCATAAAGAAAGATAAAGAAAAAGGAGAGACAGGGCTGGCGCCCCATCTCTCCTGTAAAAGTACAGTTCTACTTAGCGATCGAGAACTTGTAGACAGTAGTCTGAGAGTAAGTCTCGCCAGGGCTGAGGAGGACCGAAGGGAAAGCCTTCTTGTTAGGGGAGTCTGGGTAGTGCTGAGCCTCGAAGCAGAAGGCGGCGAAGCGCTTAGCCTCGAGATCTCCGCGCTTGAACTCGCCACCGAGGTAGTAGGCAGTGTAGAACTGGAAGCCCGGCTCGGTGGTCAGGAAGTCCAGTTGCCTACCAGATCGCTCGTCGACAGCAGTGGCGGCGAGACGGAGTTCACCACTTACGCCGTCGATGACGAGGTTGTGGTCGTAGCCGTCCTCGTATTGCATAATCCTGGCGCCGATAGTATGCGGGACGAGGAAGTCGAGAGCCGTACCCTCGACGCTTTCGACCTCACCCGTTGGGATGTTCGTATCGTCCTTCGGGGTATATCTAGAGGCCTTCATCTTGACTTTCGTGTCTAGGATGTCGCCAGTGCCACCGAGGTTGAAGTAGCTATGGTTGGTGAGGTTGATGATCGTCTTCTTGTCGGTCTTAGCCTGGTAGGAGATCGAGAGTGAGCCGTCGTTGGAGAGAGTGAAGACGACAGTCACGCTGAGCTGGCCGGGGTAGCCGTTTTCCATATTAGGGCTGACGTAGCTCATGCTGACGCCGGCTCTGTCGTTGCTTTCGAAGGTCGAAGCGTTCCAGAGCTTAGTATTGAAGGAGCCGGTGCCGCCGTGGAGGTGGTTAGGTCCGTTGTTAATCTCGAGCTGATAGCTCTTGTTGTCGATAGTGAAGTGACCCTTGCCGATACGGTTAGCGTAGCGGCCGACGGTAGCGCCGAAGAAATAACCGCAGTCGAGGTATTTCTTATCGAGGTACATCATAGGGTCGTCGAATCCGAGGACGACCTCGCCCAGCTTGCCGTCTTTGTCTGGGACGATGATGCTAGTGATAGTGGCGCCGATGTTGGTTAGGGAGACTTTGGTGCCGTTGTCTGCGCAGAGTTCGACGAGGAGAACGTCGGCTCCGTCGATGTTAGCGACAACTTTCTTGAGAGCTTTCATGTTAAACCTTATTAGTGTGTTGTAGTCCGTGCGGGGCATAACCCCGTCCTTTTTCGGTTTCAAATATACAAAATAATGTGACAAAGTGTTTCGCTCCTTTCTAAAAAGTTTGTTCGAGGAGGAGATGAGAGTGTTGAAGTAGGGAGGTGGAGAGGAGGAGAAGCAGAGGGAGGAGAGAGTCGGGAAGTTAACATAAAGCGAGAAAAGGCTAATACAAGTCTAACCCAAGGAGGGGGGAAGGGTAGGGGGAGGTGTGGCGGAGAGAAAAGAAACATGCACATAGAAGAGCGGTGCATAAAGCATAATAATATACAAATAGTCTTATAGCGTGAAACAATATCTGATATATCGAGTAAAAGAAGAAAGAAACAGTGGTTTTCAGGAATCACTTTAATCAGTAACAACATGGACAACAGACAGCAGCAGCCAGAAGGAGGCAAGAAGAGGAGGAGCGTATTGATGCGCTTGTCGATAGCGACCGTCATAGTCGTGACGGTACTCAACGTATGTGCGGCGTTGGGGACGAAGTATGCAAGCCAGTATAAGCTAGGGGTATATTTTGGCAACTTGCTAGGGGAGAAGGTACAGACGGCGGTGAAGATAGGCGTCTCGGACATCAGGATGCTGGTTGAGTATGTTGGTTCGATGCCGGAGGTGTTTCCGATGATAGGGCAGACGTTGTCTGAGGGGAGCTATGACTACCTGAAGATAGTGTTTGAGAGCAGCGGGCGGCTGATGCATTTTCATGGGTGGGTAGTCATGAACATGGATGGTGAGGTCGAGTGCACGTCTTATAAAGGGTATTCGGAAGCAGAGATGGAGAAGTTCCAGGAGCTGATAACATTCGTGAAGAGCAAGGAGGACAAGCATTTTCACGGGTATGTCGACATTCTCAATCAGGGGATAGGCGTCGTGACGGTTCACGTGTATAAAGACAGCGATGGGAATGATGCTGCGATAGTAGCGGTATGCCAGACCATACTGGAGGACCACACATTCCTGAAGAAGTCGGCGGAGACGAACGGCATGGAGGTGTCTTTGTTGCGGAGGGGAGTGTACACAGCGTCGTCGCTTTCGGACCGGCCGGAGCTAGATCCCGTAGGTCAGCAGATAGACGACATGCAGATAGTTGATTCGGTGTATATGGGCAAGATAAAGCACAGAGTCGAGAGCAGGGGCGGAAACACGTATATCAGCCTGTATACGCCGATTCCGGACTACAGGAACCAGGTGATGGGGATACACAATGCGTCTCTTGACGTGACGATAATGAAGGACCTCATAGTGTTCATGGTCTCGATGATAGCGATAGTCGGGACAATTTTAGGAGTAGTGTTGCTAGTAATCCTGATAAGATATTTCAAGCGGACCCTGACAGATCCGTTGCGGGAGCTGATGAAGTCGGCGGACAGCATAGCATCTGGGGACTTGCGGACGAAAGTCTATGTAGCACAGACCAATGACGAGGTTGAGCAGTTGAGCGAGAGCATAATCAACATGAATGCCAGCCTGAAGAGCACGTTGACGGCGATCGTCAGGACATCAGGAGTGCTGAACACGTCTAGTCAGGACCTGAGCAGGGCGTCTCAGCAGTTGTCTATGGGCGCGAACCGTCAGGCAGCGTCGCTGGAGGAAGTGTCGTCGTCGCTGGAGGAGATGGCGGGCAACATCCATCAGAACACAGAGAATGCGTTGAGGACCGACAAGCTGATGAGCAACACCGACAAGGCCGTCAGTGACATAGCCGACGAGGCGACGACGAGCATGTTGCAGACGCAGGCCATCAGTGGTTCGATCAGGGCCATCAATGGGCTAGTCAATCAGACGAACATATTGTCGTTGAATGCGTCGGTCGAGGCGGCGCGTGCAGGAGCGTCGGGGAGAGGCTTTGCAGTCGTGGCGAAAGAAGTCGGCAGGCTGGCGGAGAAGACCAAGGAGACCGCTGTGGAGGTGTCTAACAAGGCAGAGCTGTCGATAGCGGGAGCGGAGCACATCAACAACCTACTTGACGAGGTCAGTCCGCAGATACATGAGGTGTCGAGCCTGCTTCAGGAGATAGCGACAGCGAGCACGGAGCAGGGGTTGGGCATAGACCACATCAACGTGGCGATAGTAGATCTGAACAAGGTGACACAGGAGACGGCGGCGAACGCGGAGGAGATAGCGGCGAACTCCAACGAGCTGTCTAAGACAGCGGAGAAGATGAACGAGATGCTCAGTGGCTTCAAGTTGTAGGGAGAAAAGAAGTCGAGGGTGGCAAAAGACACGAGGCGGATGGTGCGACGAGCGGGACGTGCCATCCTCCACGTGCGTGTAGAGAATGAGGAACGATAAGGTGGAGAGGGAAGGCGACAGGGAGGAGAGCGGGGGCGATGATTTCGAAGGTGAGAGGGGTAGAAAGAGCGTGAAATAAAGAAAAAAGAGGAAGATTTAACGTTGTTTGAAAGATATAGCATATATTTGCACCCCGAAAAGCTACATATCGAACTAAGCAGACTAATGAATATAAAGACTGGATTTAGTGTTATTCTGTCGGTGATATTTACACTGACAGTCACGTCGTGTATACCCCAGCGGAAGGTCATCCTAGTCAAGGATGTCGTTGAGGAGGTCAGTGAGTACACCCCGACGACAAATATAACAGAGCGGTATGTCCTTCGTCCGAACGACTATCTATTCGTAGACGTCACGTCGCCAGACGACCAGACGTTGACAGCGTTTTTCAATCCGAGGAAGTCAGGAGGTACGGGTTCGTCGAGCAACATGTCGCGCCCCGAGTTCTATTATTACGTCATAGACGACAGTTGCTGCATAGACTTTCCGGTCGTCGGGAAGATAGACCTCAAGGGATGTACAGTCTCGATGGCGAAGGAACGGATATCTGCGGCGATAAGCAAGATGACGAGCAACTTCACGTTGATATGCCGATTGGCGACCAACAGCTTCTCGATACTCGGTGAAGTCGGCAATCAGGGGCGCTACACAATGGACAAAGACCAGATAACAGTCTTCGATGCGATATCAACGGCGAAAGGCTTCACGTCGTTTGCGAAGCGCAAGGATGTGAAAGTCCTACGCAAGGATACAGACGGGAAAGTCAGGGCTCACAAGCTCGACCTGACGAGTGGCGACGTCATAGCCTCGGAGTACTATTATATCTATCCGAACGACGTCATCTATGTACGTCCGATGTGGTATAAGATGTTCGGATGGGGCGAGACGATGTCGTTCGCTCTCATCTCGTCAATGCTTTCGCTCATAGCAGTCGTGATTTCCTTAAAAAATAAATAGTAAGTAATGAACAGTCAGAATATAGACCAGGCATACAATCCGTCGAATAATCCGCAGGGGCTTCGCAGGGAGGAGGAGGAAGACGACCTCTTCTCCTTCATAGACTTTCGGAAGCTCCTATCGGATGTCATCAGGTACTGGTGGGTGTTCGTCCTGTCGGTTGCCATAGTGCTGGTCGGTCTGAAGTATTATCACATGTATACGACGCCGATCTATACGGCGTCTGCGACCCTTGTCGTCGACAACAACAAGCAGTCATCAGCGCGGACAGACCTGACGTCTGGAGTCGCGCTTGGGACCATGTACACGCAGCTGAGCAATCAGATACAGATCTTGAAGTCGCGGTGGATAGTCGAGCAGGTCGTCGAGAAAGTCGGGAACTTCGTCTCGTTCTATCATATCGGGACGATCAAGGACACCGAGCTATTCCCGTGCAGGGAGCTCGTGCTTGTCATGGACTCGACTCATGCACAGCCGCTGAACGTCAAGATATACATGACGCCGATAGACGAGACATCTTATAACCTCAAGGTCGAGAGCGAGGTCGTCACCCTGTATAACTACGACAAGCGCGAGAGAGTCGGCAGCCTCGAGAAGCTACAGCATGAAGGCAAGTATTTCTACGGTCAGCCTGTCATCACGCCGTGGTGTGCGTTCACGCTCCTGAGTCGGAGCTCGAAGCTCTCCAACATGTATTTCGTATTTGAGGAGCCGGAGCAGCTGATAACCAGGTATCGTAATGCGCTGAGCGTCCAGCAGGACCTGAAGGGCGAGTCCAGTGTCGTCACGCTATCCATTACCGGGACGACGCCGAGGAAGAACGAGCTCATATTGAACTCTATCCTCCAGTGGTACATCGACGACAACCTCAACCAGAAGAACGAGATATCCGAGAACACCATAAGGTTCATAGACGAGCAGTTGGTCGGCCTTTCCGACTCACTGGCGAGGATAGGCACGAAGTTGACCTCGTTTCGTTCGTCGCATGGCATCATCAAGAATGACATATCCGAGAAGGGCAAGACCATCTCTGAGGAGATAAAGGATTATGAGACAGAGAAGAAGAGCCTGAACGTCGTCCTCGAGTACTATCAGTATTTGAGAGACTACTTCAAGAATGACAGCGTCCTAACGGGAGTCATAGCGCCGGCGACATATCCGACGAATACGCCTATCATCACAGAGCAGCTCAACAACATCATGCAGCTCAATGCAGAGAAGCAGAAGATAGCGGGACTTGGAGGCACGGAGGGCAACCCGGCCTACAACAACGTCATGGTCAGGCTGCACATAGCGCGGAACACCCTCTTGAACAGCGTCGAGAATCAGAAGCAGATGACCGACGAGAAGATCAAGGAGATAGACGCAAAGCTCCAGAGCTATTACTCCGAGATGATGAGCCTGCCGGAGACCGAGCGCAAGTTGCTAGGCATAGACAGGGAGTATTCGCTGAACAGTGACGTCTATAACTTCCTGATGAGGAAGAGGAGCGAGGCGCAGATACAGAAGGCGTCCAACACACCGGACCACAAGATACTTGATGCGGCGAGGACCACGGCACAGGTCAAGCCAAACATCAAGCAGAACCAGACAGTAGGACTCGTGGCTGCCATAGCGTTGCCGTTGCTGCTCATCCTTCTCCGTCAGATCATAGACACGAAGATAAGGACGGCAGCCGATGTCAAGAAGGCCACGAAGCTCGATGCGATAGCAGAGATCCCGAACAACCATTTCGACACAGTCCTCGTCGTCAAGGAGAACCCCAAGTCCAATGAGGCCGAGGCGTTCAGACAGTTGAAGCAGAAGGTAGACCTCAAGACCATGGGCAAGAAGACGCCAATCATAGCGCTCACCTCGTCGGTTCCTGGGGACGGAAAGACCTTCAGTGCAATCAATCTCGCGTCGGTGTATTCGTTGACGCAGAAGAAGACAGTGCTGCTCGGATTCGACCTACGTAAGCCAGGATTGACGAAAGACCTGAAGCTCGAGGGAAAGCAAGGAATCACCGACTACCTCATAGGTGAGTGCAGCCTTGAGGACATCACAGTCAAGGTCGGGAACCTCGACGTCATCGGCTCGGGAACCATCCCGCCAAATCCTGCGGAGCTCATAGAGAGCGAGCAGTGCATGCAGTTGATCGAGACCCTCAAGACCATGTATGACGTCATCGTCATCGATACGCCGCCTGTGGGACTTGTCATAGATCCGCTACTCGTAGCGAAGTGGGCAGACGCAATTCTCTTCGTCGTCCGCCAGGACTATACGAACAAGTCGGCGCTCAAGTACTGCATAGAGGATCTTCAGAGCAGCAACGTCAACAACTTCATGATAGTCATGAACGACATCAACAACAAGAAGTCGCGCTATGGCTACGGCTATGGCTATGGCGGCTATGGCAGGTATGGCAAGTACGGGAAGTATGGCAAGTATGGATATGGCAAGTACGGGAAGTATGGATATGGTAAGGGCTATGGATGTGGGTATTATTCAGAGAGTTAGCGAGATGAAGAAGACGTTGTATTTTATAGTTGCCATTCTTGCGGTCATCATGGCCGGGTGTGCAGGCGGCAAGAAAGTGGCGGACACTCAAGTCATAGCCGAGGCGAACAGACTAGTCGACGAGAAGCAGTATGAGGCGGCGATGGCGAAGTACCTCACGTTGACCAATCGTCAGACGTGGGACAGCCTGACATATCGCAGGGCGACCATAGCGGCGAGCAAGACCGAGAAGGACAGCCTCGCATGTCGTTGGGGGCGGATGTTCTCGTCAGCGGGGGACTCGGAGAAACTGTCTGCTCTCTATCAGAGCATGAAGCGCATCGGGAGGACAGAGGACATGGCAGATCTTGTCGTGGACAATACAGAGACGTTCAAGACAATCATAGGAGGCGACGAGACCAACGCCATAGTAGCCAGGGCGTACGCAGTGCGTGGAGACAAGAGGCTAATTGAACTCTATCCAGAGTTGACAGCGGCGGGAGTCAAGGCAGAAGTCTTTGACGCGTACTTCAAGATGGCGAAGACAGACCTGACAGAGAGTCAGGCACGGGCGAAGTGCCAAGAGATACTGAAAGCAGAGCCGAACCAGAAGACGGCGCTTGCATATCTCGGGAAGGTCACATACGAGAAGGCCGAGAAGGAGTACGCCAAGACCATGAACGAGTATAACAAGAACAAGTCACAGGCAGCATACGCCTATATGGCGAGGGATCTCAAGCGAGTCGTCACGCCGCTATACAAAGAGAGCAGGGACTATTTCGAGAAGCTCAGACAGCTACAGCCGGAGGACAAGAACAACCTCAAGTATCTGATAAACATCTATAACAGGCTTGAGAACAAGACCAAGGCGAAGGAACTAGAAAAGCTGCTCAACTCAAAATGAGACTCATAGTTTTCCTTCTACCTCTCGTTCTTTACTTTCTCGCCGAGCTATTTGCGGGTGCGGCGGTGGCTATGTGCGTCGGTGTCGTGACGTCGGTCGTCATGGCGATCGTCGAGTCGAGGCGTGGGGGAAGAAGAATAGACTATGTCAGTCTCGGAGTCGACATACTGCTCATAGTAGCTTTTGGAGTCTCGGACATATACATAGACACAATCGACGAGCATTTGCGCCCAGTCGTGATGTCGGGTTTGTTAGTCGTCCTTCTGGCGTTTTCGTTGATTCCGAGGTTTGATTTGCTCGGAGGCTTTTCAGAGAAGCTCAATCCAAGTACGAGCAAGAACCCGTACCTACGGTATCTCATAGTCGGCAGTCAGAGACGGATGCTGGTCTGGGCGGCGGTAGCGTTCGCATTGTACCTATACGCATACATGCAGCCGGATACCCATGCAGCGCGATGGATAGACAGCTACCTGATAATAACCATGATGCTAGCCTATTTAGCCACGGAGATAGTCATGGCGAGGATAAGGAGGCGCAAGTATTCGAAGTGCGAGTGGGTCATGATGGTAGATGAGGAAGGCAATCCGACGGGAGGGTGTCCGCGTCCGCTCGTACATAACGGGAGCAAGTGGCTTCATGCTGTAGTGCACCTGCACGTCGTCAGTGGTGGGAGGCTGCTCCTCCAGCTACGTCCGAAGACAAAGAAGATACAGGGTGGCAAGTGGGACACGGCAGTCGGCGGACATGTCTCGGCGGGAGAGAAGCTCGAGACGGCGCTGGCGAGAGAGACCGCCGAGGAGATCGGCTTGACACAGTTCGATGCGAAGCTCGTCGGTCGGTACGTCTGGCGTTCGGAGGTAGAGAGCGAGTACGTGTTCCAGTTCGTCACGCAGAGTTCCGGGCCGTTCAATCCGCAGAATGTCGGAGAGGTGGACGAGCTCAAGTTCTGGACGCATGCAGAGCTAGAAAGTGCACTTGGAAAGGGAGTATTAACGCCCAATCTTGAGAACGAATTAAAGGCGGGTTTGCTCGATACCTTGAAAAATTATTAACTTCGCAGAAAAATAAGCACCATATCAGATATGATAAGAAGGGGAACAAGGGAGATACGTACGGCGATGGTCACGGGCGCGACCTCGGGAATTGGTCGTGCGACGGCGCTAATGCTTGCGCGTCTCGGCTACAATGTCATCATAACCGGCAGGCGTCTGACGCTGTTGCAGGACCTCAGCAAGGAGATAGAGAAGACGAGTGGAGTCGAGAGTTACATACTCTGTTTCGACGTTAGGGACAAGCATGACGTTTTTGACTCGTATGACATAGTACATGAGAGTTGGAAGAAGCACTTACACATATTAGTCAACAATGCGGGTCTTGCGCTCGGTGCGGACAGTTTCGAGAAGTGCGACGACAACGACTGGGACACGATGATAGACACCAACATCAAAGGTTTGCTCTACGTGTCTCAGCTAGTAGCCAACACCATGAAGGAGAATGGTTATGGACACATAGTCAACATCTCTAGTGTAGCTGGCAAGCATGTCTACTATGGTGGGAACGTCTATTGTGCGACGAAGCATGCCGTTGATGCCTTGACACAGGCGATGAGGGTCGATTTGCTTGAGCACAACATAAAAGTCAGTTCAGTGTCGCCTGGGATGGTGAACACAGAGTTTTCGCTTGTCAGGTATAAGGGTGACAGGGAGAAGGCGGACAAAGTCTATGAGGGCGTCAAGCCGCTATCGGCAGAGGACATAGCGTCGGCGATAGAGTTCATCGTGACGAGGCCGGACCATGTCTGCATCAACGATATGCTCATCATGCCGACCCAGCAGGCGATGCCGTACTATGTACAGAGGGACAAGTAGGGCGTTGGGAAGAGCTAATAGAGCCATAGTAGGAGGCGTAGATTAGTTTTTTAATTGATTTTGGCTAATTTCTACCTCGAAGTGCAACTCAACCTCACCGCAAACTTAATTGAAGTTTTTGAAAAACTCTTCTTTCGGAGTGTTAAAATCTAACTTTTTTCTCGGACGCATGTTCAATTTCTTCTGTACCCACTTCACCTGCTC
>JAFPZF010000052.1 GCA_017417385.1 Bacteroidales bacterium | reverse complement strand
CTCGAACTTCCTATCCAATGGTTTCGCTGCTCTATCCGCTTATTGCTTCTTGCCGAAAAAGCCGAGTATAAGGGTTGAGTTTTGTAACGATGCAAATAACAGGCAGTTAGCATTGTTCTAATTTCATCGAACTCACGTTAAGTTAGCTCTGGGTTAGACTTGATATATACTTGTCCCCCCTTCACCTCTCCTGCCCCTGCTTCCAGTTTTACCATATTTGTTATCTACACCTAAAAAAGAGAGCCGCCTTCTTCATGCGACTCTCTTCTCTTTCTGACCTATTCCTCCTCCCTAATTCTATCTTCATCGTGCCACGATCTCGCCATCGCGCTCTATCTCGAACCAGAGTGACTTGTTGCCCTCGCCCTCGATGTTCATGTAGACGACGTTCTCCGTGTTCTGAGCATCGGCCGCGCCACACATTTCGTCGTCCGCATACGCTACTATGCGGTCGCCTGCCTGCGGGACAAATCCGTCGATGACTGCCGAGACGCTCATGGTCGTCTTGCTTTCTCATCTTCAACTCTCCTGAATTGAAAATCTCTGATTACTTTTGTCTGCGCTTACTCCCCCGTAACGAACATATTTCTCATGAAGATACTCTTTGTCTCAGACATCCACGGTTCTGCTACGGCTCTCGACGCCGTCCTCCACTTCTTCTCCTCGCTCCGTTGCGACCTCCTCTGCATCGGCGGCGACATCATCAACTACGGACCTCGCAACGGTCTCCCTGACGGCCTCTCGCCGCGCGACGTCGCCGACAGCCTCAACGCTCTGAGCGATAGGATTATCGCTGTCCGTGGCAACTGCGACTCCGAGGTCGACCAGATGCTTCTCAACTTCCCCATGATGGCGGACTACGCGCTCGTCGCCGACGGCTCTCGCCGCTTCCTCATCACTCACGGCCACAAGTTCCTCGACGATAATAAGAGTCCCTGGTTCAAGGCCGACGTCATCGTCTCCGGTCACACTCACCTCTGGGACCTCCACCGCGACGCCGACGGCACCGTCCACCTCAACACCGGCTCGCCCACCTTCCCCAAGCAAGGCCGACAGCCTACCTTCGCCTTCTATGACGGCTCCTCGCTGAGCGTCCTCAACACCTCTGGCGAGACACTCTCCAGCCTCGCTTTGTAGCGCACGACTGAATACAAAAACACTCGCCTCCAAAGGTGCGTTGAACACCTCTGGAGGCGAGCCTCTTTATTCTCTCTTCTTACGTCATGACAGACAGCCGTCCGACGTGCTAACGAGTCTTGATGATACCATTAGACATCAGCGCCCCTATCGCAGCCCATCCCATCGCATGTTCTTGCAGATAAGGCATTATCTCCTCGACCTTCGCTATGAATGGCTCGCAATCTTCAAACTCGTCCAATGACAGTTCGCCAAACTGACGAGGCAAGTCAGCGTAGCCGACGAAGATGTGCATCGTGTTGTTGAAGTAGGCAGCATTGGGATTGAAGCAAGCTATCTCCTTCAGGTTGTCGATGTCGATGCTCGTCTCCTCCTTGAACTCCCTGATTGCAGCGTCGACAGGTTGCTCGTTCTCTTCGACAGTACCGCAAGGAAATTCAAGAGTCTCCCTCTCGATTCCCCATCTGTGCTGACGGACGCCCACCGTCATCTTCTTGTCTCGTGACAGGACGATTATCATGACCCAGTCGTGACAGTTCAGACCGACCGGCTTGAAGCCTATCGGCTCATGATTGTTCTCAAACGTCTTCTGAACTACGTCGAATACCGGCGTCTTGAGCAGGACCTCCTCGTGAGTCTTAATCATATTGTCATTCTTCATGCTCCAGCCTCCATTTGATAGTCCTTGCTGCGTAGTCGATATACTCCTGGTTCCTGCACATGCACTTGCCCGGCGAGTCGCTCAGCTTGACGACATCCTTGCCGTCGACCAGTACGACCTTGCAGACAATGTTGAGAGCCTCGATAGTCTGCGGACCGCTCAGGTAGGTGCCAATGCCGAAGGCAGTGTTTATCAGTCCCTTGAAATGCTTGTTGAGGTTGGTAGCCTTCTCGAAGTTGAGACTGTCGCTGAAGAGCAGCGTCTTCTGCTTGGAGTCTATGCCGAGCTTCTTGTAGTGGGCGATCATCTTGTGTCCCCAGTCGTAAGGGTCTCCGCTGTCGTGCCTGACGCCCGAGAACAGCGTTGCGAAAGTCGTCTTGAAGTCACGCAGGAAGATGTCCGTCCCGAGGGTGTCGGTCAATGCAATCCCATTCATGACGCCATACTCGCGGACCCATGCGTCCAGAGCTACCTTGTTGGTATATGCCAAGTTGTAGAGGCGGTATCCCTGCATAGTCTCAAAGAACTCGTGAGCCATCGTGCCCACAGGCTTCAGTCCGTGCTTCATTGCCAGGAAGACGTTGGACGTCCCGATGAAGCCCGGGATCTTAGCCTCCTTCAGCGACGCAATCAGCCAGTCCTGCAGTTCGAACGACACGCGTCTGCGGGCGCCGAACTCCGAGAAGTTGCCGATGTCGTAAGTGCCTGATTTAACCTTGCGGATCTTCTCCTCCGTCTCTCTCTTGAACGATTTGCTGAGCTCCTCGTAGTCGCAATGATTGCGGTAGTAGACCTCGGCAGCGATCTCTAGTACCGGAATTTCGTAGTAGCTGACCTTCCACTGGACGCCATGGAAATGAATAGCGAGACCAGTCTGCGGGTCGGTCGTCACCTCGAAGTCCTCAATATGCGGACGCCAGTCGCGCAGGACCTCGACATAGTCCTTGTGAATCCATGGGCGGTCAGCGTTTCCCAGCCAGTTCAGTTCGTCATTTGTATATCTCAGGGAGCAATACGCCTGAAGCTGACGTTTCACCTCCTCGACATCAGCCTCCGTGTACTTCTCCTTCTTTCCCTCGCCAACGTTCCTCGCCTTGAAATCCCATACAGTCGACACAGTGCTGAACTGATGAAGATAGCACTGCCCCATGCTGAACTTGTACATATCCTGGTCGAGCAACGACCTCACCATAGGCAAGTGCTTCAGACCAAAATGCTGCTTGACCAGTTCCAAGTCGTTGGTCAACTGTCCGTTAATCTCCCACATAGTCAATATGTCTAATAGGTTATTGTTTCATTGAATACAAGCTATCAGTGAGCATCTAAAAACAAAGAAAGCTACTCAGGGGAGTAGCCGTCAGACATTTTCGATCTCACACTGGCACATCCTCATCACCTGGATGGCGGCATCGTGATTGTCCACGGTGGTGCCAGCGCAGCAGTTCTCGAAGACCGTCACGCTGACATTGTCGATTGCCTTGATGATAAGAGCATTGGAGACGACGCAGATATCCGTGCACGTCCCGCACATCCAGACCTCGTCGCCAGGGGAGATGAGCGACTGCCAGTCGTCGTAGCCGAAGTGCTTCTTGTCGATAATAGTGTCGGATGGGAGGGGCTTGAGACTGTCGATAATGTTCCACCCGTCGGTGCCCTTGACGCAGTGGACGACAGGCAATTTCTTGCCCTCCATAGTCGTCAGATAGTCGGAGTCGTGAGTGTCCCGTGTGTAGATGACGCTCATCCCGTTGTCTCTGGCCTGCTTGATCAGCTTCGCAATGTTGGCAGAGACGTCGCAAGCAGTCTTGTTGGACAAAGAACCTGTGCAGAAATCGTTCTGCATGTCGACTACAATCAGTACTTTTTTCATGTCTATCACCTTTTAACAAAGATAATAATAAAACGCGTACGTTAAAGTCAGAATCAGAATAATTGTGACGAAAAAGGGGGACTGGGGGTGAGGGGTGGGGGAAAACAAAGTAGGAGTCAAACGAGATTCGCTTGACTCCTACGCGATTTATGAAAAAGAGTGGATAGTGTGTACTTTTTTACGCCATCGGGAGCCAAGTGGAATTCCGCGATGAGAGGGAGGACTGCCACAGGGCGTAGATGTCGTGAGAGGAGCGGCGTGCGTTGCCCTCGGTCATGACGAGGCGGCTACGGCGCGCGATGATGACAGATACGTTGTCCTCGGTCTCGGAGGCGGCGATAGCGAAATCGATGCCGGCCTCAGTGATAGCCTCGACTGTCAGTTCGTCATCCGAGTTGTCGACGACCAGCTGCTTGTGGTAGCTGCGGATAGTAGCGCCGAGCTGGCAGAGAACATTAGAGTCGAGGTGCGTTGACGTCATGACGTGAGATATGCGAGGGTTGACAGAGAGGATAGTAGCGACGGCAGTCACGACGTCCTCTTTGGCGGTGTCGACAGCGCTCACGCGGATATTGAGGGAGTGGCAGACATTTCTCCAGAGAGAGCAGCAGTCCTCGCTACCGACGACGAGCAGTTCGCCGCCCATAGGGACGACGCTCGATATGACGGCCTCGGTCAGCTGTGCGTGGTTCATGGAGAGGCACAGGCCCTCGAAACCAGTGAGATAGAAACGGTCTATGCAGTCGCCTGACGTAGCCAGGGAGCGGATAATATTTGCAGATGGTATGTTTGCATATATGGCTTCGGAGCCGATTCTATTTATTGTGGTAACGTTCATTGCCTCGCCTTTTTTGTCATGTTTTCATACTGTAGACAACTGAAGTGATAGAAACACGTATTGAGAGGGAGGATTTTTTTCCTTTTTTTGTAGAAAAGATGTTTAGGAAGGGTTTTGTGGTAGGGAAGAGCATCTCGGCGGTCATTGAAAAGGAGGAGCAGGAAGGCGCATTCCGCTCAAAGTGGAAAAGGCAAAATCGAGCATAGGGGTGTTGGGGAAGGGGAGAGAAGGGGAGGGGCGGGCAGAAATCCGAGCCTAAGGCGACGCCAAGAGAGGAGTGGCGAGGTCTTAGGCTCGGAACGGCACAGAGTGGAGAGGTCAGGCGTTGAGAGCCTGAGCAATGTCTGCGAGGAGGTCCTGAGGGTCTTCGAGGCCGATGCTGAGGCGGATAGTGGTATCGAGGACGCCCATAGCCTCGCGCTGAGCGGGGGTGAAGCGGCCGAAGATAGTAGAGGCCGGGTGAATAGCCAGAGAGCGGTTGTCGAAGAGATTCGTCGCGCGGTGGATGACCGACAGGTGGTCGATGAAAGAGAAGGCGGCTTCGGGAGAGGCGACGTCGATAGTGAAGACAGCGCCGGGGAGGGAGTGAAACTGACTCTCGACGAGCTCCTTGTAGGGGTTGCCGTCGAGAGCCGCGTAGTTGACTCGCGAGATACCCGGGAGCGACTGGCAGTGCTGGGCGAGGAAGAAGGCCGACTGAGACTGCTGGCGGTAGCGGAGGGAGAGCGCTTCGAGGCCGAGAGTCTCCATATAGGCAACCTGGGGAGTCATGATAGCGCCCACGTTCGTCAGAAGTTCCGTCTTGACGCGGGCGGTGAGGGCGAGGCGACCGCTGACCTTGGAGGCGAGCGACTTGAGGGCTGGGGTGTGAGACTTAGACCAGTCGAAGATACCGTTGTCTATCAGGAGGCCGCCGAGACCAGTGCCGCCGCCGGAGACATATTTAGTACTTGACACGACCTCGATGTCGACGCCGAGCTCGCGGGAGGAGAATTCAGTGAAAGGAATAATAGTAGTGTCGGCGATGACAGGGACGGAGGCGTCGTGAGCCAGACGGGCGACAGCCCTGATGTCGGTGACAAAGAGCTGAGGGTTAGTAATAATCTCGAAGAAGACGGCGCAGGTCTTGTCGTCGATAGCGGCAGCGACCTCGTTGATGTCCCGGAAGTCCACGAAACGCACTTCGACGCCGAGACCGCCGAGAGTGTCTCGCATGAGGGACACGCTGTTGCCGAAGAGGTGCTTGGAGGCGACGATGTTGAGGCCAGCGGCGGAGACAGCGAGGAGCGAGTAGGAGATAGCCGCCATACCGGAGGTGAGAGCGGTGACGCTAATGGCGCCCGTGACCGTCTTGACACGATCCTCGAGGAAGGCGACAGTCGGGTTCGATATACGAGAGTAGGAGTGGGAAGGAGAGCGGCCGCAGAAGGCGTCGCTCATAGCCTTGGCTGAGGGGAACTCGAAGGCTGCGGAGTAGTAGACCGGCATAGCGAGGGCGCCGTGGGCGTCGGGCTTCTGGAATGGGGATTTGATGATCTTTGTCTGAGCATTCATAATTGCTGTCCGTTTCTATATTTGCAGGACAAAATTATGGTATAGAAATCAGAAATAGAATAGCTATACTGCAAAATACCACATCAGTGGTAGAAAGATAACATATCAAAGTTATTGCCAGAAAGAGCGTGACGACGTAACTTTGCAAGCAGAAACGAGGATGAGCAGTGCGGGTCCTCGGGACAACAATAGGAACAGACAATAATAAAACAACATAGACAGACATGGCAAAGATAACAGTAAACGGCGAGAGCAAGGAAGTCCGCGACGGCATCACGTTGAAGGCGTTGATAGAGGAGAGCGGAGTGTTGCAGCCAGATATGGTCTCGGTCCAGCTGAACGAGCAGTTTGCGGAGCGCGAGGAGTGGGACAGGACAGTGATCAAGGAAGGTGACAGCATAGACTTCCTGTACTTCATGGGAGGAGGTGCGGCATGATAGAGCTAAACGAAGACCAGATAGTACGCTACTCGAGGCACATATTGCTTCAGGATGTCGGCGTCGAGGGTCAGGAGAAGATAATGAATGCGAGCGTCCTCGTCGTAGGGGCGGGCGGGCTCGGGGCTCCGGTGAGCCTATACCTTGCTGCGGCTGGTATCGGAAGGATAGGGTTGATAGACGCAGACGTCGTCGATCTCTCGAACCTCCAGAGGCAAGTGATACACTTCACAAAGGACGTCGGGAGACCCAAGGTAGAGAGTGCAGCTGAGAAGATAAGGGCGATAAATCCCGACGTCAAAGTCGAGACATATCAGGACTTCCTCTGGAGCGGGAATGCACTCGAAATAATCAGCAAGTATGACTTCATAGTCGACGGGACGGATAATTTCCCAGTCAAGTTTTTGATCAACGATGCGTGCGTGATGGCGGGGAAGCCGTTCAGCCACGGAGGCATATTGAGGTTCAACGGGCAGACGTTCACCCACGTGCCAGGCTCGGCATGTTACAGGTGCCTCTTCAAGGAGCCGCCCCCAGTAGGAGCAGTGCCGACGTGCTCGCAGGCGGGGGTCCTCGGAGCCATAGCCGGTATGCTCGGTACGATACAGGCGGCGGAGGTCCTGAAGTACTTCACGGGAGTCGGGGAGCTGTTGACCAACAAGCTGTTGACGTTTGACGCGAAGACGATGAACTTCAAGACCTTCAATGTCAAGAAGGGCGAGAAGTGCCCGATATGCGGAAAGAATCCGACGATAGACAAGTTGATAGACTACGAGCAGGCCGCGTGTGACCTGAAGAAACACTAAGTGCTATGGAGATAGGCAGAGAGATACTCGACGAGATAGTCAGGACCGCCAAGGCTGAGGCGCCGATAGAGGCGTGCGGGCTGTTGCTCGGGAAGGGAGATGTCGTGACCGAGAACTATGCGATGGAGAACATAGACCATTCGGAGGAGCATTTCACGCTTGACCCGAAGGCGCAGTTTGCGGCGATGAGGTATGCGAGAGAGAAGGGGCTGAGGATAGTAGCCAACTGGCATAGCCATCCTGCGTCGCCGTCGCGGCCGTCGGAGGAGGACTTGCGGCTTGCTGCGGACCCGACGATAGAGTACGTCATAGTGTCGTTGCTCGACGGGGTGGTGAACGTCAACTCGTTCAAGATAAAGGACAAGGCAGTCGTTGAGAAGCAGGTGCTTGTTGAGGGGGAGAGTTAAGGCCAATAAGAAGAAAACTATTGACAGTCGGGGTGGGGCGGAAGTCTCGCCCCGATGTTTTTTAGTGGGGTGAGAATGTTGGAGGAGAAGGGGAGCATCTCTATACCAGGTCTAACCCAGGTCTAACCTGAGTGGCATATAGGTGCGGTATGGAGAGCGGGAAGATGCCATAAACGTGGTAGGGAAAATAATATCAGGTTGGTATTGGATATTAATTCTAACATTGCTAATTTTGCAGTATATACTTCCAAGAATACGTAAATATGCGTTTGAGTACACTGCAAATAGAAGAAAGTGAAGAAAATTGCGCATAGGAACGTAGGGGAGGTGGATAATAGATATTGAGCAAGAATAACAGACAGAAATGGCACAGGAGAAGAAACTAAGCATTATAGCGTTCAGTGGGGACTTTGACAAGCTGACAGCAGTCTTCACTTTGGCGACAGGCGCGGCGGCAGTCGGATATGAGGTGAACCTCTTTTTCACGTTCTGGGGGCTGGACGCCATCAAGGTGAAGAAGGGTCGGTCGTTTGTCGGAGGAAACTGGCTGACAAAGATATTCGGCTTCATGATGGGTGGACTTAGCGTGACGCCAACGACGCGATTCAACTTCTGGGGGATAGGTCCGAAGATATTCCGGAGCCTGATGAAGAAGAACAACGTGGCGACTCTGGAGGAGCTCGTAGAGGCTGCGAAGGTGCTGGGGGTCAACATGTATGCGTGCGAGATGGCGATGCACGTGTTGGGACTCAAGAAGGAGGACTTCATACCGGAGGTGAAGGATGTGCTCGGGGTGGCGTCGTTCTTGAGGTTGAGCGAAGGGGGGCAGACCCTGTTTATATAATGGAAGGGAATTTCTATAAATTGCTTTTTCGGCGTTGGCGTTGCCTTCATTCCTCACGCTCGGCAATAGGAGCAAGCTCCATTGCTCTCGCTTAATCGGAATGTTGCACTTCGGACGTTAAAATCCTCATGTACTCCAGTACACTCCGGTATTCAACGCCTCGTGCGCCTTGGCTTCGCCTCATGTGCTACCGCTCGGCAATTAGAGCAAGCTCTATTGCACTCGCTTAATCGCACAAGTGAAAAATCTAATTTCTAGAACTTCCCATAAGCAATGATAGGAAACGCAAAACAGATAGAATACAATGGCAACAAAGACATTAGACATCACGAAGGAGCATTGCCCGATGACGTTTGTCCGGACGAAGATAGAGTTGACGAAGCTGCAGAAGGGCGAGACGCTGGAAGTTCTGCTGAGCGAGGGTGAGCCGCTCGACAACGTCCCGAGGAATGCGCAGGAGCAGGGCTACAAGGTGCTCTCGACAGAGCATGTCGAGGGGACGACGTATCGGGTCGTCATAGAGAAGTAGGGCGAGAAAAGCGAACTTCTGTAAATGGGTTTTACTGCCTTGCAAAACCTAATATCTAGAAGTTCCCTCATAAAAACGAACAGAAACCAATACAACAAACAAAATAAACAAAATAGAAAATGGCAACAATAGAGAACAACGGAACGAACGACGGCAACCTCCAGAGGAGCGTCACGACGAGCACGGCAAGAAAACTGGCAACGACAGCGAAGACGGCGCCTCAGATGGGGAGCATCACCCCGAGGCTGCTATTGAAGTTGCTGCCGTGGGTACAGGTGACGGGAGGCACATACAGAGTAAACAGGACGAAGGTCGAGAACAAGAGGAGCCAGCGCATCGCACTGAGCAAAGAGGACGGCAAGATCAGCGTGACGGCATCGAGCCTGAAGACCATAGCCCTCTTCACCGACATCGACGAGGGAATAGTCGACAGACTTGCCTCATCGTTTGAGACAAAGGACGTCGAGATAGGCAACAACTTCGTCAGCGAGGGCAAGGACAAGCAGAAGTTCTTCATCGTCGGGAGCGGACAGGTAGAGGTCATCAAGCACGGGTCTCACGGGGAGGAGCTGCGGATAGCGCTACTCTCGGACGGCGAGTACTTTGGCGAGGCGGACATCACGAGTGAGGCGTCGAGCAGTGTGACAGTCAGGGCGTTGACGCCGGCGACGTTGTTGAGCCTCAGACTGTCGGAGCTCTTGAAGATCATCGACGAGGTACCCGAGTTCAAGGACCAGTTCAAGGCAGCGGTAGAGAACCAGTTGAGATTGCGGGCGACAGTCAACGAGCACGGGGAGAAGCACATAGACCTCGTCAGCGGGCATGAGGAGGACAACATAATCCCGGAGACGTACATCGACTATGAGGAGACTCCGACCGAGTATCAGCTGAACACCCTGCAGACCGTCGTCAGGGTACACACGAGAGTCTCCGACCTGTATAACGGGCCGTACAACCAGCTCGAGGAGCAGCTACGCCTCTCGATCGAGAGCATCAAGGAGAGACAGGAGTGGGAACTCATCAACAACAGCCGATTCGGACTGATAGCGTCGGTCGACCCGGCGTATAGGATTTCGACGAGGTATGGGGCGCCGACGCCGGACGATCTTGACGAGCTGTTGAGCCTCGTATGGAAGGAGCCATCATTCTTCGTAGCCAATCCGAGGGCGATAGCAGCCTTTGAGCGGGAGTGCACGTGGAGGGGAGTCCCGCCGGTGACGACAGACATACACGGGACGCGAGTAATACTCTGGAGAGGCGTCCCGATCATCCCATCCGACAAAGTCGAGGTCGAGGGACAGTACCTGACCGGCAGGGGCGTCGGTACGACGAAGATCATACTCGTCAGAGTCGGCGAGCAGAACCAGGGTGTCGTCGGGCTCCATCAGAGCGGAATCCCTGGGGAGATAGCGCCGTCGCTGAGTGCACGGTTGATGGGGCTGGACAAGTTCGGCGTAGCGTCTTATCTGCTGACGAAGTATTTCAGTCTGGCGTCGTTGACAGACGATGCGATAGCAGTCCTCGAGAACGTTGAGGTCGGGTACTATCATGATTACCAGCACAGGAATAAAGTCGAGAAGTAATGACAGGAATCGATAACATAACCAACCTGAGCACGGGGAGCGAGGAGGAGACGTTCGCGTTGCTGAGGGAGGTGGCTCGGAAGTACTGTCCCGAGGAGATAGTCGAGGCGCGTCGGGAGGTGATACCCGACGAGGCCTTGAACCTCGAGGGCATAGCGAGGAGCCTAGACCAGATAGTCGGAGTCGGGCAGAGGGGAGGAGTGCAGAGTGGGGCCGAGAGAAGCCTCGGAAGCATAGGGCTCGACAACAACTATGGTTTTGGCATTGGGATCCCCGAGAGCGAGAAGCTGCGGGCGATGAACTACGAGGACACCGACACCCTGAATGCAGAGATCGTCAAGAAAGACTTCCCCGTCCTCAGGCAGAAAGTGAACGGGCATGACCTCGTATGGCTCGACAATGGAGCGACGACGCAGAAGCCCCAGAGCGTCATCGACAAGCTAACCGACTACTATACCAACTATAACAGCAACATACACAGGGGTGCACACACCCTTGCGGCTCGTGCGACAGACGCGTATGAGGAGTCGAGAGAGAAGGTGAGGGCGTTCATCAATGCCAAGAGCGTCGAGGAGATAGTCTTCGTCAGGGGGACGACAGAGGGGATAAACCTCGTTGCTCAGACCTACGGGCGGCAGTTCCTCGTGCCGGGCGACGAGGTGATAGTCTCGGCCCTCGACCATCATGCGAACATAGTCCCGTGGCAGCAGGTCTGCAACGAGAGGGGAGCGAATCTGAAGGCGATACCCATCGACAGCAATGGTGACCTGATACTGAGCGAGTATGAGCGGTTGATAACGCCGAGGACACGATTCGTCAGCGTCGGTCACGTCAACAACACCTTTGGGACCATCAACGACGTCGAGAAGATCATCGACATAGCACACAGGCATGGGATACCCGTCCTCATAGACGGGGCGCAGTCGATAGCGCATACGACAGTCGATGTGCAGCGCCTCGATGCAGACTTCTTCGTCTTCAGCGGGCATAAGATCTACGGGCCTCACGGCATAGGCGTCGTCTATGGCAAGAAGGAGCTGCTCGACAAGATGCAGCCGTGGCAGGGAGGTGGCAACATGATCAAGGACGTCACCATAGAGAGGACCGAGTATAACGCCGCGCCGGCGCGTTTTGAGGCTGGGACTCCGAATGTCGCTGATGCGATAGGACTCGGGGCGGCGATAGACTACGTCAGAGCTGTCGGGATGCGGAGCATAGAGCGACACGAGCATCAGTTGACCGAGTATGCGAGGGAGCAGCTCAGCCAGATCTCGGGCGTCACGCTGATAGGCAATCCGAAGCGGAGAGTGTCAGTAGTGTCGTTCGTCATAGAGGGCGTGTCGGTGCCGGAGACAGGTCAGCTGCTGGACAAGGAGGGCATAGCCGTCAGGGCGGGTCATCACTGTGCGCAGCCAGCGTTGCGGGCGCTCGGGTATGAGATGAGCGTACGTCCGACGTTTGCGATATACAACACAAAGGACGATGTGGACAAGCTCGTAGTCGCCGTCAGGAAGATCGTAGCGTCGAGAGGCAGATAGGGGAGTAGGTCGGGAATAATACGCGACCATTCCATAAGGAATGCGGCGGGCGGAGTCGAAGAGGCTTCGCCCGCCGCACAATGTCGTGGATAGGACGCTCCTAAATATTTCGCTATACTTGAAGGCGGCTATAGTCTTACCCCTAAGTCCAAGCTTCTGGTCGATTAGGCTGTCAATTGAAAAAGGACGTAACAGTCCATCTACGACAGCAGCGCCACCATATTCAATTCAATTAGTTGCAGATTGAGTTTTTATAGCTATTTTTGTCATGGCATTTGGGTCTTGTTGTTTGCTTTTGAATTTACACACCTATTTAGGTGATTTAAACGACATATCCAAATACCTTTGTATTAATTAGTTATAAATGTTTCTGTACGTTTGTTACGGATTTAAGGGACAAGTAAAGACGCTATATATCGGGTGAATTATGCAAAGAAAAGAATTATTAGCAAATCTCATACGAAAGTATCAAGATGCCAAGTCGTCTGGTCAACTTAACAATTCATCTGAAGCGACCATGAGGACTTGGATTGACGAGTTTTTGTCGGTGTTTGGATGGGACGTTCAGAACACACAACAAGTTCTCACAGAGCATACCCTTGGTCGCAACGAGAAAGAAAAACTACGTGGCATAGGTTCTACAAATACACGCCCTGACTATACTCTGGTTAACGGCAGCGTGACACTAACATTTGTCGATGCAAAGAGCCTTGCCGTACACATCAGTACGAATAAAGATGTCGCATTTCAGATCCGTTCATACGGATGGTCTATCAACGCTCCATTTTCCATCGTTACAAATTTCGAGCAATTGGCTATCTATGATTGTTCTGTCATGCCCAACGTGAACGACGAAGCAGATTTTGCCCGCATCTTCTTCTGCGACTATACACAATACGTGGAAATGCACGATACGCTAAAGGAGTATCTTTCCAGAGAAAGTATTATCAAGCACAATTTGCAGTTCGTTAGGGGAAAAGGCAATACGCTTGATGAAAACTTTTCAAGACTGCTTGGAAACTTCAGAAAGGAACTAGCTAAAGCCATACTAGAGAGAAACGATGTTCGGGATATTGCCACTTTGAGTTTCTACGTACAGACTATCATTAACCGAGTGCTGTTTATCAGGGTTTGCGAATCACGAGGATTAGAAAAGGGCAACCTACTATTAGACTTCGCTTCTAACAACTTCTGGGAGTCATTCAAACGGAGTTCATATGCCGACTTCTACAACCACTACGATGGCCCGATGTTCCAAAAAATAGCGCCATTGCAGAGTTTGGTGATAGACAACGAAGTGTTCACACTATTCCTGAACAGCCTATACTACCCATCACCATATCGTTTTGATGTAATACCACTTAAAACTATCAGCGACATATACGATCTGTTTCTTGGTTATCAACTTGTGGTTCGGGACGGAGAAGTGACTGATGAGTTGAAAGAAGAGTTTCAAAAAAGCAATGGGGCAGTAACAACCCCAGGACATATAGTGAATCATGTTATTGATTGTGCATTCTCCAATTTCCCTAAATGCTTTTCCGTTTCTCAGATTTTAAAACTAAAAATAGTTGACATCGCTTGTGGTAGCGGTGTCTTCATTGTTGGTGCATACGAATACCTTGTGAGGGAAATAGAAAAACGCATTAGAGCTGGAGAACAAATTGATGATAGCTTCTATATTCTACAGGATGGGATTGTTACGTTGACTATTGATGGGCGAAAGGCCGTCATAAACAATTGTCTATACGGAGTTGACATCAATCCAGAGGCTGTTGAGGTGACTAAGATGTCGCTCTCGCTTAAAATGATAGATGACTGTGCGCCTAAGAACTTTGGGGCAGTGGGGATGCTTGGCGCTCAGATTTTGAACGGAATAGGTGCAAATATCAGATGTGGCAATTCTTTGGTCGGTGCAGACATTGAAGAAATATGCCCGTCCATCAATGATGACATCATCGAATTGCAAGCCACCAATGCCTTCGATTGGCAGCAGGCATTCCCTGAGGTCTTTGAGCAAGGAGGCTTTGACTACGTAATAGGCAATCCTCCATACGTGGAGGTGAAAAAATACAATGTCAACCTACCCCAAATGGCTATTTATGTCAAATCTGTATATTCTTCAAGCAAGAATGGCAAGATAGATCTTGCCATCCCATTCATAGAACGTGCAATCTCTTTACTGAACAACAATGGGCGGTTGGGATACATAGTTCAGAAAAGGTTTTTCAAAACAGATTACGGCAAGGGGATTAGGAAACTGCTAACCACTCGACAATTGCTTAATGGCATCTACGATTATGCAGAGACGGACTTGTTTGCAGACAGGATAACTTACGTAGCTATTTTGGTTTGCGACAATAACAAGGACAACAATGCCCAGGTGTGGTATCAGAATTCAACTGACGATAGATTGCAATTGTTACCAGCAAAGGCCCTCAGTGAAACTCCTTGGAACTTTGAACATGCTCCACTTAATGCCTTGCGTCTTAGATTGTCAGAGGAGTTAGGCACGCTCGGAGATGTATGCAATATCAAAGTGGGGTTGCAGATGTTGTGGAACGATGCCTACCAAATAGTTGGAGACAAAGTGTCCAACGGTATTCTATATGGTCATTCTGCGATTGACAAGCATGTCGAATTGGAGATAGAGGCTTGTCGCCCATTGCTCTGCAATGAGCATTTTGCACCATTGACAAGACGACCACACACAACTTTCGCTCTGTTCCCATACACTGTAACTGATAATGGAGAAGTGACAGAACTCAACTTTTCCGACTTTACTGCCATGTTCCCCAAGGCTGGAGCCTATCTTGCAAAACACAAAGATTTGATATGCAAGAATGTAGAGACTCTTCCCCAAAGGAATAGTGAGTACAACGCTACTGACCATTGGCATCTGTTTACGCGAGCCAACAATCATGGAGCGGTATATGAGAAACTGTGCGTCCCGATGACAGCCCAGTATCCACAAGCATCTGTCGTGTTGCAAAAACATGTCTATTGCGACAATGCTAACATGTTTTTCATTCAGGTGAATCAACCAGATGAGAAACATCTTTACGCTCTCGCAGCTATCATCAACTCGACAATTTTCAACACCCTTGCCCGCTCAATAGCAAATCCACAACAAGGCGGTTACTATAAGTTCAACAAACAGTTCCTTGACCCAGTTCCTTTCCCCAAAGATGCTTTCACAGAATGTGGGCAGGACATTGCAAGGCTGGCAAACATTGCGAAGCAGATAGAGCAGACTAATGAACTGATACGCAACAGTGTAGGATCACAGACATCGGGACTCTTACTATCTCTGAACTCCCTATGGCGACAGATTGACCAGATATGTGATAAGTTGTATGACATACAGAAGACCGAAGATAAAGCATTGTTATATTCTACAATCCGCAAAGACAGAAATCCCTATGGACAAGATAATTAGCACGCTACTGAACAAATATGCTGACAACGAGTTGCTTCTCGACAAGTTGGTGGTCAACTCATTTATCAGACATCATAACCTTGATGTCCACGAGGGCTATCTGGTTCGGTTCTTCGCAAAAGAAAACGACGGATTGGAACAGGACATCACATTGCTCTCAGACTGCTGTACAATAGAAGATGTCATCAATATCTTTGAGCTTGTCATACCGCAAGCTGAGAAAACTGCCAATGGTGCAGTATATACCCCCAAATATATCAGGGACTATATTGTAAGCCATGTATTTCCATCAGTGGGGAAGCCGTTGGCTGAATGTCTGTGTGCAGACATATCTTGTGGATGTGGCGCATTCCTGTTCACACTTGCCGACTATATCCATACAGAAACAGGCCTACCATTCGCCAAGATCTATCACAATCTTTATGGCATTGACATCAGCGAGATAAGCATCCGAAGAGCCAAAATACTGTTGGCACTTGTAGCATCGGCTCATGGTGAGACCGTAGAAGAGAATTGTTTCAACCTCTACAAAGGAGATTCGCTGACCTTCGACTTTTGGCAGATGCCGAGAGTATGGGAGAATCATGGTATTGATGTGATTGTTGGTAATCCACCATACGTGCGTTCCAAACATATAACCCCCGAAATAAAGCAGAATCTGTCTCGTTGGAACACATCGCGCATAGGCAATGCAGACCTCTATATCCCCTTCTTCGAGATCGGCAACTCAATATTGAGTGAGACCGGGGTTCTAGGTTACATCACAGTCAACACATTCTTCAAGAGTGTCAATGCTCGACAATTGCGCAAGTACCTTTCAGCTGGCGAGATTTCTTTGAGCATCATAAACTTCGGCGAACAATTGGTATTCAAAAAAAAACTGGCCTATACTTGTCTTGTCTTCTTGTCCAAAACCCCCAGCTGCTCACTACTTTTCGCAAAGGCTGACATTCCTGATGTACAAAATGGCAAAATAATGACATTTGGAAGAATAGAATACTCTGCACTTGACAATCACCGTGGTTGGCACCTGAACCAAAACGAAATCTTACAGAACATACGTCGCATAGAAACTGCTGGCGAACCTCTTGGTGATAAGTATATCATCAAGAACGGCATTGCGACATTAGCCAATGACGTATTTATATTTCGCCCTGTCCACTCCGACGACATGTACTACTACATGATTAAAGATGGCAAGGAATACCCCATAGAAAAGGGTGTTTGCAGGGACATTATCAAGCCAAACATATTGAAAACGGAAGACGAGATTCCTGAAAAGCAGGAGAAAATTATTTCTCCATATGATTCAGAGAGCAACTTGATTGAGGAGGATTTCTTCATTAGAGAGTATCCGCTAGCATATAGATACTTGGAATCGTGCCGCAAAGTCCTTGATGCACGCGACAAGGGAGAAGGTGATTACGGGGCTTGGTACGCTTTTGGTAGAACTCAGGCCATTGCAGACAAAGGTCTGAAACTACTATTCCCGTACATGAGCGACTTGCCTCATTTTGTATATATGCCCAAGAAGGACATGCTGATATATTGCGGTTATGCCATCTATAATGACTCCGAAAAAGAATTGCTTTTCTTGAAACGTGTTCTTGAGTCGTGCGTTTTCGACTACTATATGAAAAATACGAGTAAGCCGTATTCCACAGGGTATTATTCATATGCAAAGAACTATGTAAAGTCGTTTGGCATCTATCCGTTCAATGACGAGCAAAAACAACACATTTTATCCATAAAAACAAAAGCAGAAGTTGACGATTATCTTAAAGAAATATATAACATATCTATATAATTAGTCGTCCCTCAAAAACATTTAAATTACTGATGCACAAATAAATAGCTATATTTTTCTTGCGGGGTTTAGCAAGATTTTGTATCTTTGCATAGTAAAACCTTGTAGTTTAGAGATGTACAAAACGCCATCCGCCTGCTGCCAGGTCTCCTTGTTCTGGGATCTAAGATCCATGCTCGACGCCGAGCACCCAATGTATAAGTTGGCCAACATGATAGACTGGAATATGTTCGAACAGTCCTTTGCTCCACTTTACTGTAAGAACAACGGTCGGGCAGCAAAGCCATTCGCCTGATGGTCGGACTTCTTATCTTAAAGCATCTGCGCAATATTTCGGACGCGAGCGTGGTCGCCCAGTTCGGCGAGAACGCCTACTACCAGTACTTCTGCGGAATGGACTCGTTCACAACTGCTTTCAACTTCAAAAGAGCCATGAGGCTCTTTTTGCGCCTTATCGAAATGGTGGCTAAATGGCTATTTCAGCATGTGGAGATCAATTGCGGACTAGTCCAACGGCCGTCTGTTGTCGCTTATCAAGAAAAACTGGGTTTTTGAAGGTCGACTAAGTAAGAGCTGTCGGGATGCGGAGCATAGAGCGACACGAGCATCAGTTGACCGAGTATGCGAGGGAGCAGCTCAGCCAGATCTCGGGCGTCACGCTGATAGGCAATCCGAAGCGGAGAGTGTCGGTAGTGTCGTTCGTCATAGATGGAATATCAGTGCCGGAGACAGGTCAGCTGCTGGACAAGGAGGGCATAGCTGTCAGGGCGGGTCATCACTGTGCGCAGCCAGCGTTGCGGGCGCTCGGGTATGAGATGAGCGTACGTCCGACGTTTGCGATATACAACACCAAGGACGATGTGGACAAGCTCGTAGTCGCCGTCAGGAAGATCGTAGCGTCGAGAGGCAGATAGGGGAATAGGTCGGGAATAATACGCGACCATTCCATAAGGGATGCGGCGGGCGGAGTCGAAGAGGCTTCGCCCGCCGCATTTACTATAAGATTTGAACATTATAAAATTATTGTGTAAATTGCAGTCGTTTTGTAGGGTGTTGCGTAGCCTAGAGCCCATTTTGTGCGGACGAGGTGGTGACGGTGGTGAGTCGTTATCGTCTTGAAAACCAATGTGGAGAGGGTTTTCGTGTACCAGCAGAAAACAGAAGAAACGAAAATGTCAAAGTGATGGCAAGGAGAGTAGTGATAACAGGTGTCGGCATTTGGTCGTGCATAGGGACGGACGTCGAGAAGGTACGTCAGTCTCTGTATGAAGGTCGTTCGGGCATAGGCATCCAGCAGGAGCGGTTGACGTATGGATACCGTTCGGGGCTGACGGGCATAGTAGAGACACCGGTCATCACGAAGCAGATGGTCGACAGGCACACACGAGCAGGGATGTCGGAACCGGCGCAATATGCATACATGGCGAGTCGTCAGGCTTTTGCACAGTCTGGGATAGACGAGGAGTACATGAAGGGGAACGAGATAGGGTGCATATTTGGGAACGACTCGACGGCGAAGCCAGTGATAGAGAGTGCGAAGACCATGGAGGAGCAGAAGGACTCGGCGATGCTCGGGTATGGCCTCGTATTCCAGTCGATGAACTCGACCGTCACGATGAACCTGAGCACCATATTCCATTTGTGCGGAGTAAACTTCACCGTCAGTGCGGCATGTTCGAGTGGCAGTCATTCGATAGGGCTGGGGTACATGATGATCAAGCAGGGGCTACAGGAGATGGTGCTATGTGGGGGAGCGCAGGAGACGAACTACTATTCTATGCCGTCGTTTGATGCGCTTGGTGCGTTCTCGACTCGGATGGCTGAGCCGACGAAGGCGAGCAGGCCGTTTGACCGAGACAGGGACGGGCTGGTCCCGAGTGGAGGGGCTGCTGCACTCGTCCTCGAGGACTATGAGCATGCCGTGAAGAGAGGAGCGCCGATACTAGCGGAGGTCGTCGGCTATGGATTCTCGAGCAATGGGGGAGGCATATCGACGCCTAGTGACAAGGGGAGTGAGATAGCGATGAGGCGTGCGGTGAAGGATGCCGGCGTCAAGCTGGACGACATAGACTACATCAATGCACATGCTACGTCGACGAAGCAGGGCGACATGTATGAGGCGATGGCGTTGGGGAGGATGTTTGAGGGACAGCGGGCGTTGATAAGTTCGACGAAGTCGATGACTGGTCATGAGTGCTGGATGGCTGGGGCTAGCGAGCTCGTCTATTCCATTATCATGATGCAGAACAATTTCGTCGCGCCGAACATCAATCTCGAGAACAGGGACGAGTATTCGGAGAAGATAAACCTGACGGAGAAGACCGTCGACATGGAGGTGAACACAGTGTTGAGCAATTCGTTCGGATTTGGCGGGACGAACTCAGCGTTGATAATAAGAAAAGTCAAATAAAGGGGTGATTTAGGGAAAGGAGAGACGATCACCACAGCAGAAGAAAGGGAGCAGATGAACTTATCAGAAGCATTAAAGGCGAAGTACACGAAGGAGCAGCAGACAGCCAAGGAGGCGCAGCGGCTGGCAGAATTCATAGCGTGGGGCCCGGTCGTGTTCCAGGCGTCGAGGTTGATGTTGAAGTTTGGGATACTCGACCTCATCAGGGACTCGAAGGAAGGGCTGACGAGGGCGGAGATAGTCGAGAAGACCAAGTTGAGCGACTATGCCGTGAAGTGCCTGCTAGAGGCGTCGTTGTGCATAGGGACAGTGTTGGTGGACCCGGAGAGTGAGCGGTTCACCCTTTCGAAGGCTGGGTGGTTCCTTATCAACGACAGGGCGACGCGGGTGAACATAGACTTCAATCATGACGTGAACTACGAGGGGTGGTTTCATCTCGAAGAGTCGTTGTTGAACGGGAAGCCGGAGGGGTTGAAGCATTTCGGCAGTTGGCCGACAGTATATGAAGGGTTGTCGAGCCTGCCGGCGCAGGTACAGAAGAGCTGGTTCGGGTTTGACAATTTCTACAGTGACTCGTCGTTTCCAGATGCGCTGAAGATCATCTTTGACGAGCACCATGTCAGGAGCCTGTATGACGTCGGGGGAAATACCGGCAAGTGGGCATTGCAGTGTGTAGGGTATGACAAGGACGTAGAGGTCACGATACTCGACCTGCCGCAGCAGATCAAGATGATGGAGGCAAACGTAGCGGGCAAGGAGGGAGCGGCGCGCATAGGAGGGCATGGAATCAACCTGTTGGACCCGTCGGCGAAGTTTCCGAAGAGGGAAGGAGGACTGGACGCGATATGGATGAGCCAGTTCCTCGACTGCTTCAGCATGGAGGAGATCGTCGGCATATTGAGCAGGGCGAAGGAGGCGATGGGCGCCGAGACACGCGTCTACATCATGGAGACGTTGTGGGACAGGCAGAGGTTTGAGCCGGCGGCGTTCTGCCTGACGATGACGAGCCTGTATTTCAGTGCGATAGCGAATGGGAACTCGAAGATGTATAACACCGAGGACATGACCAAGTGTGTCGAGGCGGCAGGGCTAGAAGTCGAGCGGATCCACGACCATCTGGGTCAGGGACATTCGATAATGGTCTGCAAGTTGAGGTGATAAACCATTAAACGAGAAGATAAAACCAAAGAATAAAACGAAGAAAGATGACAAGGACAGAGATTGAAGAGAAAGTCAAGGCGTTCATGATAGAGGACCTCGAGATAGACGAGGATAAGATCAGTGACGAGGCTAAGTTGCGGGACGACCTGGGGATAGACAGCCTAGACTTTGTCGACATAGTAGTGATAGTAGAGAAGAAGTTCGGTTGCAGGATAAATCCGGAGGAGATGGCAAACGTCGTCACGTTGCATCAGTTCTGCGACTATATAGAGAGCAAAGTAGGAAGCAAGTAGGGAGACAGGGAGAGATGCCGGAGCACGAGGAATGGCGCGGTAGTACGGGTGGCAGCACGTGGATGCACAAGGGCCTGATGTGGATATTTCGTTGCATCGGGGTCAGACCCATGTATGCAGTGATGGGGATATTTGTCGCGCCGTCGTACATGTTGTTCAACCACAAGGCGTACCTCTCGATATACCATTACTTCAGGCGGCGGCATAAGTATTCGGTCTGGAAGTCGTTCTGGTACACATATCTGAACCATTATCGATTTGGGCAGATAATACTGGACAGGTTTGCGAATTATTCGGGGCGCAAGTTCGACTTCGAGCTGATCGGGAATGACAGGCTGATGGAGTTGATGGACAGGCCGGAGGGATTCGTCATAGTGAGCAGTCACGTCGGGAACTACGAGATAGCCGGATATACATTTGCGTCGGAGAAGAAGAAGTACAATGCGCTCGTGTTTGGAGGAGAGGCTAAGACCGTCATGGAGAACAGGAATCGGTTGCTGAGCGGGAACAACATCAGGATGATACCTGTCAGGGACGACATGAGCCATATCTTCGAGATGAACAATGCGTTGGCGGACGGGGACATAGTCAGCATACCAGGGGACAGGATATTCGGTTCGCCCAAGTATGCGACATGTGACTTCATGAATGGGAAGGCTAGATTCCCGATAGGTCCGATGACGTTGGCGGTCCAGAGGGACAGCAAAGTCATAGCCATCTTCGTCATGAAGGAGGCGACATACAAGTATAAAGTATATATCAGGGAGCTAAATACGAGCGAGGAGGGGATAAACAGGAAGGAGAGGGCGATGCGGGTCACTCAGGCGTTTGCCAGCGAGATGGAGAGCGTCCTGAAGGAGTATCCCGAGCAGTGGTTCAACTATTATGAGTTTTGGGATGGAGCAGGAGAGTGAATTGAGGAAGATAGATGTCAGGACGTTGTTGCCACAGCGTGAGCCGTTCGTCTTGATAGACAGACTCGTCCATTACGACGAAGTCGTCACGACGACCGAGAAAGAGGTGAGAGCGGACGACATATATGTCGAAGGCGGGGTGATGTCGGCGTGTGCGTTGGTCGAGAACATAGCCCAGACGTGTGCAGCGCGGATGGGGTATATCAATGCATACATCACGAAGGACAAGGTCCGGATAGGCTTCATCGGTAGCGTCAGGAACATGGAGATACGTCGGTGTCCGAAAGTCGGGGAAGTATTGACGACGAGCATAGAGGTCAAGCAGGAGGTTTTGAGCCTGACGCTCGTCGAGGCGACAGTGAAGGTCGGGGGAGAGGAGATAGTGAGGGCTGAGATGAAGATAGCGTTGACAGACATGGAGGTATGAGACGGAGGAGAGAAGAGGAGAGCGGGAAGACGCTGAGGGCGAGCAAGGAGTTCGACATACGGTTCAGCGAGGTAGACTCGATGAACATCGTATGGCACGGGTCGTATCCGTTGTATTTTGAAGATGCGAGGGAGGAGTTTGGTCGGCAGTACAAGCTAGAGTATCTGCGCATGGCGGATTTCGGGTATTATGCTCCGCTCGTCGACTTGCAGTTTCACTATCACAAGGCGTTGAAGTACGGGATGCGTCCGCGGATAGACATCATCTACAGGTTGACGGAGGCGGCGAAGATAGTCTTCGACTATGAGATATATGACACGGCTACGGGAGACTTGATGGCGACTGGGCGGAGCGTCCAGGTGTTCATGAACAAAGACTACGAGCTCGTGTGGACCAATCCTGACTTTTATCAGGAGTGGAAAAGGATGTGGAAACTAATAGACTAAACCAAAGACAATAAAAACCGAGGAAATGGAAGAATTAGTATTGAACTTAAAGAAGCAGATAATCGAGGCGTTGAACTTGGCAGACATGACGCCAGAGGACATAGAGGACGACGCGCCATTGTTTGGCGAGGGCTTAGGGCTGGACTCCATCGATGCGTTGGAGTTGATAGTGATGATGGAGAGGGAGTATGGCATCAGGATCAAGGATCCGTCGGCCGGCAAGGAGATCTTCAAGTCCGTCAACACTATGGCCGAGTTCGTCAAGGCGAACAGGACGAAGTAGTCGATAGGCGAAGTCGGGAGATGGGAGAAAAGATAGTAATAACCGGAGCCGGGATAGTATCGGCGTTGGGAGTTGGCAAGGGCGAGACGGCGGAGACGTTGTTGGCGCAGCGGACGGGCGTAGGTGCGTTGCAGTATCTACGGACGTCGCACAAGGAGTTTCCCGTCGGAGAGGTGAAGCTCAGCGACGAGGAGATGAAGGAGATGTGCGGTATAGCGGGAGAGCCAACGACCCGGACGTCGCTGATGGGGATACTGGCGATGAAGGAGGCGCTTGAGGAGTCAGGGCTGACGGCAGAGAGTCGTCCCGTCTTAGTCTCGGGGACTACAGTCGGCGGGATGGACAAGAGCGAGCGTTACTATCTCGACTATCTCGAGAACGACAGCAAGAATGCGTATATCAGGACGCATGACTGCGGGGCGACGACAGAGCTGATAGCAGATCATTTCGGAATCTTCACAATGGTGACGAGCATCTCGACCGCATGTTCGTCGGCGGCCAATGCCATAGAGTTGGGCGCGAATCTCATCAGGAGTGGACAGACCGAGGTGGCCGTTGTCGGAGGGTCGGAGTGCATAACCAAGTTTCACCTGAACGGGTTCAACTCACTCATGATACTCGACCGCGAGCAGTGCAGGCCGTTTGACGGCACGCGTGCGGGGTTGAATCTTGGCGAGGGGGCGTCTTATCTAGTCATCGAGACCGAGAGTTCGGCGAAGCGTAGGGGAGTGAAGATAATAGGTCAGCTGAGCGGATATGGCAATGCGTGTGATGCGTTTCACCAGACGGCGTCGAGCGAAGACGGCGAGGGGGCGTATCTCGCGATGAGCAAGGCGCTCAGGATGGCAGGGCTACGGCCGGAGGACATAGACTATGTCAATGCCCATGGGACCGGGACTCCGAACAATGATGCGAGCGAGAGCGAGGCGTTGAAGCGAGTCTTCGGGGGCAGGATGCCGATGGTCTCGTCGACCAAGGGGTTGACGGGGCATACGACGAGTGCGTCAGGGTCGATAGAGGCGACGATATGCCTAATAGCGTTGCAGGGACATTTCGTGCCAGGGAACTACGGGTGGAAGACTCCGATGGAGAGTGGAATCACGCCAGTCGGGGAGAACAGGACAGGGCAGGCGATGCGGCACATCATGTGCAACTCGTTTGGATTTGGCGGAAACGATTCAAGTTTAATCATCTCAGAGTATGGGGAACGTGGATAGACGGAGGATATACATCAAGCGAGCCACGCATATCTCGATACAGAGTCCGATGTCGGAGAGCTGGATGCGTGAGCCTCGGCTGACGAGAGAGTCGTACGTCAGGAGTGAGGATCCTCAGTTCCGGGAGTGGCTGAATCCGATGGAGAGTCGTCGGCTGAGCAACATATTGAAGCGAGCACTTGTCACGGCGATAAAGGTCAAGAGAGACTCGGGGATAGAGCAGCCGGAGGCAGTCATCACGGGGACTGGTCTCGGGTGCATAGAGAACACGGAGCTCTTCCTGAACCAGTTGTGCCGGGAGGGCGAGGAGTTGCTGAAGCCGACATATTTCATGCAGTCGACGCACAACACCGTCAGTTCGCTGATAGGCATCAACGGCAAGATACACGGGTATAACTCGACGTACAGCCATAAGGGAGTGTCGTTTGACAGTGCACTGATGGACGCCATAGTCCAGATGCGGCTGGGAGACATCAATAATGCCCTGGTGACGGGAAACGACGAGATCACGCCGACATACTTCAGCATACTGAAGAGGAGCGGGTATGTCGGTCAGGAGGGTCAGGTGCCAGCCGGCGAGGCGTCGGTAGCGATGATGCTGACGACGGATGCGGAGGACACCTTGTGTGAGATAGAGGACTTCAAGATGGTCTATAGGAAGGAGAACATTGGCGAGGACACGTTGAATACAGCGGGGCCGGTCGATGCGATACTGATGGGGCTGAGCGGAGAGAGGAGCAATGACGAGGCGTATAGAGATATCGAGGGCAAGTTGCCCAAGGCGCCTATACTGCGCTATAAGCATCTCTTCGGAGAGAGCTATACAGCGTCTGGGCTCGGGGTGTATGCTGCGGCGCAGATGCTGAAAGAAGGGACAGTACCAGCCGTGATGAGAGTCGATGGAGGAGAGCCGATAGAAGGTGTCCGGCGGATATTCGTCGTCAATCATAGTGACGGTCGGGAGTACACATTCTTGACAATGAGGAGGGCTGAGTGATATGGAGTTGAGGAACCAGATGTATCAGGTCGTCAGCAGAGAAGACAAGCGGGTGACCGTCAGCCTGAGAGCCGAGCATTTTATCTTCAAGGCGCATTTCCCGGGGAACCCAGTCATGCCAGGAGTCTGCATATTGCAGATGATAGGAGAGATGATGGAGGACATCGTCGGGGTGCGATTGGAGCTCAGCAAGATAGTAAACCTAAAGTTCATCTCGCCGATAGCGCCGACGGAGGGAGTCGTGATAAGAGTAGACTTCGCGAGCATAGAGGAGAGTGGAGACGAGGTGACGGGGAAAGGTACAGTGCTCGATGGAGAAGTCATAAAGACAAAGTTCTCCGTCGTGTTCAAGAAAACAGAGAGATAACCAACACAAAACAGGCGGCATACGTCTTGACAGGCAGAGGAGTCGGGTCGAGACGTGGTGACGGGAACATAAAACAGAAGAAGCCATGGAAAGAATACGGATGAAGCTAATATACCCGAAGTGGAAGAAGCTGCCGGGTCAGACGACATTCAACTTGCCGCCTCATGGACCGGTTGCCTTTGCGGGGACGTTGCCGGACTATGTCGACGTGACATTCACCGACGAGAACGTCGAGCCGATAGACTTTGACGAGGAGTGTGACATCGTAGCGTTGTCGATGATGCTCTCGACGCAGGTCAAGCGCGGCTGGGCGATAGCCGAGGAGTATCATAAGAGGGGTAAGATAGTGATGGCGGGAGGAATCTCGTCGATGTTGCATGCGGAGGAGATGGTGGACCACGTCGACTGCCTCTTCATGGGAGAGAGCGAGGGAAGGATGGACGGCGTCATGCAGGACTTCCTCCACGGGAGACTCAAGAAAGTATATAACTACATGGGACAGCTGCCGCCGATCGAGAGTGTCGGGAAGTGCAGGCGCGACCTATACAAGAGAGAGCTGTACAACCACAAGGGCGTCCAGATGGTAGACCTGTTCCATGCGTCGAGGGGCTGCCGGTTCAGCTGCTATCCGTGTGCAGTCAGCTACCTCGGAGGCAGGAAGTTCAGGCCGAGGCCGATAGACAAGGTCGTCGAGGACATGGCGTCGATAGACAACAACAGACTGTTCATCGTCGACAACTCGCTGGCGCAGGACAAGGAGTGGGAGAAGGAACTCTTCAGGGCTATAGCGCCATTGAAGAAGAAGTGGATAAGCCATACCATAGAGGACGACGACGAGGTCTTGAAGCTCGCATACGATGCGGGGGCGTGGTATGTATATCAGGCCGTGTATGACACGAGCAACTACATCAAGGAGCGTGTCAAGAGGTATCATGACCACGGCATCGGAGTCGAGGGCACCATATTGCTCGGACTCGACAATCAGACCGAGGACGACTGCAAGCGACTGATAGATTTCCTCGGGGAGATAGACCTCGACCTGGCGGAGTTCACCGTCATGACGCCGTTCCCACACACGAAGGGGTATGATGACCTGCTCAGGCAGGGGAGGATATTCGACTTCGACTGGGATCATTACAATGCGGGGACCGTCGTGTTCCAGCCCAAGTTGATGAGTGTCGAGGCGTTGCAGAACGTGTATGACTATGCGTGGAAGTCGTTCTACAAGGACGAGACGCAGGAGCAGAAGATGTTCAACCTCTTCTGCCAGGTAGCACTCAGAGAGATGGCTGACGGGACGTACAGGCCGAGGGACAGGAAACTCGCGAACAGGAGTTTCGGTCGAGACGTAGACAGGACGAAGAGGAACGTCAACGTATAGAGGAATCAACAAACAGCAGTAGACGATGAAAGTACCAAAGGAATATTACGACGAAGTGTTCAACTTTGACGACCGGTGGGGATTGCCGTCGGCGTGTGGACTAAAGATCAGGAAGCACGACGGGAAGGACTACGTCATAGTGACGGAGCTGTATCAGGAGAATCCCGGGACGAGCATCACGTATGCAGGTGAGACGTTGCGGGAGCAGGTGTGCAAGGCGAAGGGGCTGGACCCGGAGAAGATAGTGTATGTCGAGTGTGCGCCGGACACGAACAGCAAGTTGTCGTTCTATGACGAGGAGTATTACGTCGTAGACTTCACGGCGGACCTGCAGCACAGGTATCATCAGGTCGATAAGGAGACCATAAAGAAGATATTGGGATAGGGCGCGAGGATGGTCTATAAGATAGCGGATAACGTCACGACGCCACTTGGCGGGACTACGGAGGAGAATCTACGAACGGTAGTCTCGGGCGGTTCGGCGTTGCGTCAGTATCAGGACTACGAGGGCATACCGGAGGCGTTCACCGCGTCGTTGTTCAGCAAGGAGCAGAGGCGTGGGATGCAGGAGGAAGGGCTGACGCCGTTCGAGTCGATGGTCGTCGCGTCCGTCAGGAAGGCGTTGGAGGTGTCGGCTATCGAAGTAGGGAGCGAGCGTGTCGTCTTCATCTTGAGCACCACCAAGGGCAATATAGCTCTAGTAGCGGAGGGAGGAAGAGACGAGAGAGAGTACCCCGGAGTCAGTGCGCGGAGGATAGCGGAGCGGATAGGAGTCAGGACGGCGCCAATCGTCGTATGCAACGCGTGCATATCCGGGTTGGCGGCGATCATATTGGCCGAGCGACTGCTGTCGGGTGGCGAGTATGACTATGCCATAGTCAGCGGGGCGGACAGCCAGGGGAAGTTCATCATATCCGGATTTCAGTCGTTGAAGGCGTTGTCGGCAGAGCAGTGTCGGCCATTTGACGAGGAGCGGATGGGACTAAACCTCGGAGAGGCTGCGGCGACCATGATATTAGGGAGGAAGAAGACGCAGGAGGGACAGTGGACCATAGGAGCCGGGTATGTCAGGAATGACGGATACCATATCAGTGCGCCGTCGAGGACAGGACTCGGGGCGCGGAAGGCGATAGAGGCCGTCATCGAGGGACGAGAGCGGGGCGAGATAGCGTGCGTCAATGCGCATGGGACGGCGACGATGTTCAATGACCAGATGGAGTCCGTCGCGATAGAAGGTTCGGGGCTGGGCGACATAGCAGTGAACAGCCTGAAAGGATATTACGGTCACACCATGGGAGCGGCTGGAGTCCTCGAGACCATAGTCACCATGAAAGCCATCGAGGAAGGAACAGTATTGGGGACGCGAGGGTATGGAGAGCGTGGAGTCTCGGGAAAGATAAAAGTCCAGAAAGAGAACGGGAAGACAGACAAGACAAGTTTCGTCAAGATGTTGTCGGGCTTCGGAGGCTGCAATGCGGCGACGTGGTGCAGCAAAGAAGAGCGGGCAGAGATGATGATAGGCAAGAGGGCGACCAAGACGACGCACAGAGTCAGGATAACGCCGGGGACAGTAGAAGTCGACGGGGAGAAGATAGAGACCAAGAGTACGGGGAGGGAGATGTTGACAGAGCTATATCACGAGAGGGTAGGGGACTATCCGAAGTACCATAAGATGGACATGCTCAGCAAGCTCGGATTCATAGCGACAGAGTTGTTGCTCGGGGCAGAGGGCGGCGAGCGGTTCGTCGACAGGGAAGACAGGGCCATAGTATTTTTCAACAGGACGTCGTCCATAGACACAGACAGACACTATCAGGAGACCATAGCCGACGCGGGGAAGTACTTCCCGAGTCCGGCGCTATTCGTCTATACACTGCCCAACATCGTGACGGGCGAGATAGCAATCAGGAATCATTATCATGGCGAGACCTCGTTCTACGTCTTGGCGGAGAGGGACGAGGAGATGATAGAGAGAGTAGTCAGGGTGACGCTACGCGACGAGGCGACGCAGAGCATCGTGACAGGGTGGATAGACTATGAAGACGAGGAAAGATTCGAGGCGGACATAAGGTTGGAGGAAGTCGAGAGATGGGAGGCACGTTGAAAATCCTCGGTTGCTCAGTGTTGCAGAGCCTGCTACTAGTCGGTGGGCAGGTCTTCTTGAAGATGGCATTGGAGCGGATGCCGAAGTTCGGGTGGAACTGGGAATTCTGGTCGGGGATGCTACAGAATTGGCGATTTGCAATATGTGGCATATTCTTTGGAGCGGGTTCGGTGCTATGGATGTACATAGTGAAGACCTTTCCATTCAGCACGGCGTATCCCATGGTGAGCCTGAGCTACGTCTTTGGGATGTTTGCAGCGATGATTTTTTTCGGGGAGAGCGTATCTGTGACGAAGTGGATAGGCGTCGGGTGCATCATGGCGGGATGTTTCTTAATAGCAAAGTAAGATGAGAGGAGCGAGACAAATATGGTGGCTACTCGTCGTGGCGTTCGTCATGACGAGCACGGCAGTATCTGGTCAGCAGATGAGCGAGGAGCAGATAAGGCAGCGGATAGGCGAGAACGTCAAGACCATGAGAAGCGTGCAGGCAGACTTCGTGCAGACGAAGCACCTCAGGATACTCGATGACGAGATGGTCTCGAAGGGGGAGATGAGCTATGAGCAGGCGGACAAGCTCCGGTGGGAGTACAAGACGCCGTATACATATACCTTCATCTTGAACAAGGACAAAGTGTACCTGAAGAACGAGCGGAAGAGCGACGTCATCGACGTCAATCAGAACAAAGTCTTCAAGGAGATAGCCCGGATCATGATGGACAGCGTCGTCGGGAACAGCCTGAACGACGGGAAGACCTTCAAGACCCAGATAGGCGAAGAGGGAAGCGAGTGGGTAGCGACGTTGCAGCCACAGAAGAAAGACATGAAGCAGTTATTCCAGAAAATCGTCCTGCACTTCGACAAGAGCCAGGTGTGCGTCTCGCGGGTGGAGCTGTATGAGAAGAACGGAGACAAGACAACAATAGAGTTGAAAAACATCAAGATAAATGAGGCCGTCAGTCCAGGGAAGTTCACTATTGATTAGTTTGGTGCTGCTGATAATATCGGCAGTCGGGGTGAGGGCGCAGGTCGTCTTTCCGCAGGAAGAAGGCGGGAAGGCGACCATGAAGTGCATAATAGAGATGCCGAAGGCGTATGTCAGCGGGCTGTGCATATTGCGGAGGGAAGGCGAGACAGTGAAGGGTAGCATCTTCAACGAGTTCGGCATATCCGCCATGGACTTCACGTACAGGATAGACAAGGACAAGGTGAAGCTCCACACAGTCGTCAAGATGATGGACAAGTGGTATATACGGCGGACGTTGAAGGCGGACCTGCGGGAAGTCATGAAAGAGCTCAGGCGCGGTGGGCGCAGATATGAGAACAAGCGGAACAGAATCACATATACATTTGATCCCATAGAACGTGGAGGTGGAGAGAGCGATGGAAGTCGATAGGCAGAAGGCGTTGCTACGAGACAGGGGAATCTGTGTCGTAATCCCGACGTATAACAACGAGGGGACGATAGAGAGCGTCGTCAGGGGAGCCATGGAGGAGTGCCAGGACGTGATAGTCGTCTGTGACGGGGCGACGGACAGGACGGGAGAGATATTGAGGGGCATAGAAGGCATCACACTCGTCGAGTATGCAGAGAACAAGGGGAAGGGGTATGCGTTGAGGAGAGGATTTGAGAAGGCACTCGAGAAAGGATTTGCGTATGCCATCACGCTGGACGGAGACGGGCAGCATTACACCAAGGACATAGGGAAGTTCCTCGAGGCCAACAGGAAGCATCCAGGGGCGTTGATAGTCGGGAACAGGAACCTCGAGAATGTCGACAGGTCGAAGGGGAGCAGCTTTGCGAACAAGTTCGCAAACTTCTGGTTCTTCGTACAGACCGGGAAGAGGCTGGAGGACACGCAGACCGGGTACAGACTGTACCCCATCAAGAAGCTCTGGGGGCTGAAGCTATTGACGTACAGGTATGAGGCCGAGCTGGAGCTCCTCGTATTCTCGTCGTGGCATGGGGTGCAGATAGAGTCGATCCCCATAGACGTGTATTATCCGCCGCGGGAGGAGAGAGTCAGCCATTTCCGTCCGACGATGGACTTCGTCAGGATAAGCATATTGAACACCGTCTTGTGTTTCCTGGCGGTGATATATGGGCTTCCGTTGAGGTTGTGGCGGTTCTTCATGAAGTATGGGAGGACATATTTCGACCTGATCATATTCGTAGTCTTCTCGTTTCTCGTCGTGACGCCGGGTGTCTGGCTATACGTCAAGATAGGTAAGATGAGCGAGAAGAAGCGGATGGGGATCCACAAGTTCATGCAGTGGGTGTCTCGCTTCCTCCTGTTCAAGACGGGGGTGCCCGGGATAGACTTCTCGAGCAAAGTCGCCGAGGGAGTGACGTTTGACGAGCCGAGGGTCATCATCTGCAATCATCAGTCGCATTTCGACTTGTTGTGCCAGTTGATATTCACGCCGAAGATAATATTCCTGACGAACAACTGGGTCTGGAACAATCCGTTCTACGGGTTCATGATCAGGAATGCCGAGTATTATCCTGTGGCGGAGGGCATAGACAGCCTGATGCCCAAGTTGAAGTCTTTAAGAGACAGGGGTTATAGCATAGCCATATTTCCGGAGGGGACACGGTCGAAGGACTGCAGCATAGGGAGGTTTCATCAGGGGGCCTTTCACGTGGCGGAGCAGCTCGGGGTAGACATACTGCCGATGTATCTGTATGGGCCTGGAAAAGTGTTGCCGAAGGGCGCGCGAACAATCAAGAAGGGGCCAGTATATATAGAAGTCGGGGAAGTCGTCAGTCGGGAGGAGTTGAGCGGCATGGGTGACAACCTGCAGCAGGCGTCGGCGATGAGGAGACGATACATAGAGAAGTACGAGTCGATCTCTAACAGGATAGAGCAAGATGTCTAAGAGAGTCGTCATAATAGGCAGTGGGTTAGGCGGGCTGACATGTGGTGTCGTCTTGTCGAAGAACGGGTATGACGTGACCGTTCTGGAGCAGCAGAGGCAGCTAGGCGGCTGTCTCCAGTGTTTCAGTCGGCGGGGAGCCAAGTTCGAGACCGGGATGCATTTCGTCGGGAGTGCGTCGGAGGGTCAGACCCTCGACCGGCTGATGAAGTATCTCGAGATACGGAAGGACGTCGTCTTGTCGAAGCTCGACGAGGACGGGTATGAGCAGGTGCACCTAGAGGGGCAGACGTTCAAGTATGCCAATGGTCGGGAGGCATTCATCGAGCAGATGGGGAGTTATTTCCCGAGGGAGAAGGACAACATAGCAGCATATTACGACCTTGTCGAGAAAGTGGCTGGTGCGTCGTCTCTACACTCGCTGAAGTATGCGGAGAGCGATGCGGTGGTCAGCATGAAGTATCAGCTCAGTTCGATAAACAGCGTGATAGACGAGACCGTCCGGGATCCGATGCTGGCGAAAGTGCTAGTCGGCAACTTGCCGCTCTATGCGGCGGAGAAAGACAAGACGCCATTTTCGACACATGCGTTCATCACAGACTTCTACAATCAGAGTGCGTACAGATTCGTGGGAGGCAGTGATGCCGTCGCGCGGTCGCTGGTCGGGACCATAGAAAAGTATGGAGGGCGAGTCCTCAGCGGGAAGAAGGCGACGAGAGTAATATGCGACAGCACGAAGGCGACGGGTGTCGAGGTCAATGGCGAGGAAGTCTATGAGGCAGACTACGTCATATCCGATGCACATCCGAAGCGGACGTTGGAGCTGATAGACTCGAAGCTCATCAAGCCGGCGTTTCGTCAGAGGATAGACATGATCCCGCAGACAGTCGGCAGTTTCTCAGTATACATAGAGTTCAAGGAGGGGACAGTCCCATACATGAACTACAACTATTACGGTTATAACACCGACAGTCCGTGGAGCTGCGAGAACTATACCGAGGAGACGTGGCCGAAGGGATTCCTGTACATGCATTTTTGCCAGCAGGAGAAGCCCGCCTTTGCTAATACAGGAGTAATCCTGTCGTACATGCGGATGGAGGAAGTCGGGAAGTGGATAGGGACACAAGTCGGGCATAGGGGAGCGGACTATGAGGCGTTGAAGGAGCGGAAGACCAGAGCCCTATTAGCGTCGCTCGAGAAACATTTCCCGGGGATAGGAGCGTGCATCAAGAACGTGTATAGCTCGACGCCGCTGACGTATTACGACTACACAGGTGCGGAGGGAGGTTCCATGTATGGCGTCGCGAAAGACATCAGCCTCGGGATGGCGTGTCGGGTGCCTCACAAGACAAAGATACCGAACCTATATCAGACCGGGCAGAACATAAACTCTCACGGGATGCTCGGAGTGATAGTCGGGACCATAGTCACGTGCAGCGAGTTTCTGACAGCGCGGACCATATATCAACAAATAGTAGAGAGCAGCAAGTGAAGCGGACAGTAGTGATAGTAGGCGGGGGACTCGGAGGACTCTTTGCGGGCGCGATGCTTGCGAAGGAGGGGATAGGCGTGACAGTCATCGAGAAGAACCGGACGATAGGCGGTGGGCTCCAGACATTCGAGAGATTCGGGGAGGAGTTTGACACCGGGATGCACGTGCTCGGAGGGATGAGGAAGGGCGGCAGCGTCTGGCGGATATGCGAGTATCTCGGCATAGCGGACAAGTTGCGGCTGATGGACGTCTCGGACACGTGCAGCGACAAAATATATTTCGCGGAGGACGGGAGCAGCTATGAAGTCGGGAGTGGCGAGGAAGGATTCGTAAAGACCCTCGCGGCCTATTTCCCGGAGGAGGAGGCGAACATCCGTCAGTATGTCGAGGCCATAGTCGGCATGGCAGGGAAGGTCGACCTCTTCAACCTGCGGCCGTCGAGTGCGCAGCTAAGCATGATGCCGACGTCCGACGGATTCCTAAAGCCGGCGGACGAGTACATAGCACAATTTGTGAAAGACGCGAGACTGCGGATGCTCCTGGCGTATAAGAGTCCGCACTACGGGGGAGTCGGCGGGAAGACGCCGGCGTATATACATGCGATAGTCAGCACACTATACATCAAAGGCTCCACGCGATTCGTCGGTGGGAGTGGCCAGATGGCGACACTCTTAGCCGGAGTCATCAGAGAGAATGGCGGCGAGGTCGTCGCGGGTGACGGCGTCAGCCATATCGAGGTGGAGGACAAGACAGTGCGGGAGGTCCGGACCGAGAGCGGAAACGTCTATAGGGCCGACTATTACATATCCGCGATACATCCGTGCACAATGTTCGGGTTGCTGAGCGATAAGGCGTTGCCGAAGTCGTATCGGGACAGGCTGAACTCGATACCCAACAGCATATCAGCGTTCTCACTCTACATCAAGATGAAGGCTGGGGCGTTTCCGTTCATGAATTATTCAGAGTACTATCTGGCGAAGGGAGCCGACGTATGGGGCTTTTCGGGAGCGGGAGAGTGGCTGCGAGGGTTCATAATGATGACACCGCCAGTCGAGGGACAGGGGACGTATAGCGATACCGTCGTTGTCGTCGCGCCGATGGCGTTTGAGAACGTAAGACAGTGGGAATACACGACCGTCGGGAGGCGAGGTGAGGAGTATCTGGCATGGAAGCGGGCGAGAGTCGAGGAGCTGCTCGGGCATATCGAGGAGATACATCCGAGATTTAGGGAGAAAGTCGAAGCCGTCGAGGCGTCGTCTCCGTTGACAATCAGGGACTATTACGGAGTGAAGGAGGGGAGCATGTGCGGATTCAGCAAGGACTGCAATGACATGATGCAGTCTCAGGTGCCAGTAGTGACCAAGGTGAAGAATTTGTTGTTGACGGGTCAGAACAGCAATCTACATGGAATCTGTGGAGTCCCCTTGACAGCGATAAACACGAGCGAGGTGATATTGGGACAGAATTACATCATCAACAAGATCAACGAATGTACAGAGTCGTAGCGATAATCATATTAGCGATACAAGTCAGCCTCTCGTGCATGTCTCAGGAGAACATCTGGAAGGGCATAGCAGGGAAGAAGAGAGTGTACTTGACGCCATATATAGTGCCTGGGAAGGAAAACATGGCCGTCATAGTATGTCCTGGGGGGAGCTATTTCTGGCTTGACTACGAGACCGAGGGACATGAGGTTGCGAAGTGGCTACAGTCGGAGGGCATATCCGCCTTTGTTCTCGAGTATAGGACAGCGTTGGTGCCGGCGTTCATATTTCATCACAGGTTGCTTTTCAGAGGCAATCGTTATCCCGACCCGCAGAATGACCTGCGTCAGGCGTTGCGATACATACGAGCCAATTCAGAGAAGTTCGGGATAGACACTGAACGGATAGGGATGATGGGTTTTTCAGCGGGAGGACATCTCGTGATGTCGGCCGTAGAGCTGTTTGACAGGGCGGACTGGCCGAGTTTTGTAGTCCCCGTGTATCCTGTCGTCACGATGACAGAGCCGTGTGTGCACGAGCGGTCGAGAAGGGGGTTGCTCGGGGAGGCGGAGATAGGAGACACGTCGAGATGTGACAAGTTGTCACTTGAGAGGCATGTGCCGGAGGACTGTCCGCCAGTATTCCTCGTGAACTGCAAGGACGACCCGATAGTCGACTATCGCAACTCCGTCTTGCTGGACTCAGCATTGACGGCGGCGAAGGTGCCCCATTGCTACCTACAATATGAGACCGGGGGGCATGGATTTGGGGCGAGTGCTGTCAAGGGGTCGGAGGAATGTCGGCAGTGGAAAGAGAAGTTTATACAATGGTTGGGGGAGCAGTATGGTAAGTTTCGCTGAAAAGCATTACTTTTGAAGTCAGAAAGATTATCGAGATATGGTAAAGGATCCAAAGTTTGACGACATACGTCCCTACTACGAGGAAGAGCTACCGGCGGCGATGCAGCGGATAGCGGACAGCGAGGTGTTTCCGATCCTTGCTGATTACGTATATCCGGGCGAGCCAATAGAGAAGGTCAGAGAGAAGATACGGGCGACAAAGACGATAGACGAGTTCCAGCTGGACACCATGCGGCGAGTCAACGAGCAGGTGATAGCGCGGAGCATGACCGAGTTTACCGGGGAGGGTGCGGAGAACCTCGATTTCACCAAAAACTACCTATTCGTCTCGAATCACAGGGACATAGTGCTGGACGCGTGCCTGCTCCAGTATTATCTCGTCAACAGCGGATATCATACAACCGAGATCACATTTGGTGCAAACCTGATGATGAATCCCGTCATAATCGACGTCGGGAGGAGCAACAAGATGTTCCGCGTCGAGCGCCCCGGGACAGACATCAAAGAGTTCTACAGGGCCTCGCTGCATCTCTCGGAGTACATACGCTATGCCATCACCGAGAAGGGCGAGTCAGTCTGGATAGCGCAGCGCAACGGTCGCACAAAGAATGGGATTGACACGACAGACCAGGGCATCATCAAGATGTTCTGCATGAGCGAGACCAAGGACAAGATCAAGGCACTCTCGGAGCTCAACATAGTGCCGGTGACCGTCTCGTATGAGTGGGAGCCGTGTGACGTATTGAAGGCCGTGGAGCTATATGAGTCGCAGAGTGCGAGATATGTCAAGAAGGAGGGTGAGGACCTCAACAGCATCTTGACGGGCATATTGCAGCCCAAGGGACATGTACACTTCCAGATAGGGAAGCCAGTAGCCGTCGAAGAGCTGGAGGCGTATGGGGCTCAGACCAACAACGAGTATCACAAGTCGGTCGCGCATCTGCTCGACAGCAAGATACGGGCGGGCTATAGACTGTATCCCAACAACTACATAGCGCACGACATCCTCAGAGGCACATCGGATAACAGCGACAAGTACACGGCAGAGCAGAAGCAGGCGTTCGTCTCGCACCTCGCTGCGCTTGACAAGTACACCAATTGCGACCGAGACAGCCTCAGGCAGATATTCCTCAGCATCTATGCCAATCCAGTAGACAACCGATAGGGACATGGTCGAGTTGGTACTCAGACTCTACGACAGTCTCAGGTCGCGTCGTAGCGTTTTTCTGCTGATATTATTTGCAGCAACCGCCATCTTAGCCCTACTCGTAGCGCGTCAGACATACAAGGAGGACATCTCCGACTTTCTGCCACTCGACAAGAAGTATTCGGAGGCGATGAAAGTCTATCAGGGCATCTCTGGGGCGGACAGGATAGTTGCCGTCTTCCAGTACAGAGATAGTACCGTTGCGGACCCGGACAGCATAGTCGCTGCGATAGACAGCTTCGTCGAGACGTTGAGGGAGGCGGACGATTGCGGAGTCGCGAGCAGCGTCACCTATCAGATAGACATGGAGAAGATAGCCGAAGTCTCCGACTACGTCTATCAGCACATCCCATATTTCCTGACCGACGGAGACTATCGCCGCATAGACAGCCTCTTGAGCAAGCCCGACTTCGTCTCGACGCAGATAGCGCAGGATCGTCAGATGCTCCTCTTCCCAGTCTCGAGCATCTTATCCGACAATCTCCAGAGGGACCCGCTGAACCTTTTCACGCCAGTCGTGGCGAGGCTCCAGGGGCGGGCGCCCAACATGTCGTTTGAGAACTATGACGGATACATCTTTTCGCCCGACATGAGTCGTGCGCTAGTCACGATGGTCTCGCCATACGGGTCGAGCGAGACAGAGAAGAACGGGCGGCTCATAGAGAAGCTCGACTCGTGTGCGGCGGCGACAATGGCGGCAGTCCCGAGCGTCGGCGTGCACTTGATAGGAGGTCCGATAATAGCCGTCGGCAATGCCAGCCAGATCAAGACAGACAGCATACTCTCAGTCGTGCTATCCGTCTTCTTGATAGTCCTGCTCCTGTATCTCTTCTTCAGACGTTTTCGCAGTCTGCTGTTGATCGTCTTGTCAATCTCGTGGGGGTGGCTTTTTGCAGTCGGGACATTGTCAATCTTTCATGACGGCGTGTCGGTCATCGTCATAGGCATCTCGTCCGTCATACTCGGCATAGCCGTCAACTACCCGTTGCATCTCATAGCTCACATGCAGCACACGCCAGACATCAAGACAGCGCTGAAGGAGATAGTCATGCCGCTCGTCGTCGGCAACGTGACGACCGTCGGAGCGTTCCTGACCCTTGTCCCGCTCAAGTCCGTCGCGTTGCGAGACCTAGGGTTGTTCAGTGCGTTGCTGCTTGTCGGGACCATACTATTCGTCTTAGTATTCCTGCCCCATCTTGTCGGGAAGGCCCGAGCGAGTGCGAGCAAGTCGCTGCTCAGCTTTGGAGACTTTTCGCTAGAGAACAAGCGGTGGGTCGTCGTGGTGACGTTCATCATGACAGGCTTTCTGGCGTATTACAGTTTCGGCATGTCCTTTGACTCGGACATCAGCCACATCAACTACATGACGCCACAGCAGCGGGCGGACATGGCCTATTTCTCCTCGTTGTCGTCGCCAGACACGACAGGTCGCACCGTCTATGTAGTCAGTACGGGGGAGACACTTGATGCTGCCGTCGAGATGAGCGAGAAGATAGCGCCGTCGCTTGATTCGCTCGTAAAGACAGGCGTCGTCAAGTCCTCGTATGGGTGCGAGCCGTTCGTCAGTTCGGAAACCGAGCAGCGCAGGAGACTGGGGTTATGGGCAGATTTCGTAGGCAAACATAAGACAGCGCTCAGGGAGAGCGTCGCAGCGGCTGCGGCAGAGAATGGATTTCGACCGGGCACCTTCGACGAGTTCTTTGCCACGCTCGAGAGCGAGTATGAGGCACAGGACCCGGCACACTTCAAGCCACTTATCGAGACCGTGTTCACGACCAACGTCAGAGTAGATACCGCGGAGAACACGTACAACGTCGTCAGCCTTCTGACAGTCCCCGAGTCGTCGGTAGAGAGTGTCGTTGCGCGGATAGACGCCTTGTCTCCTGGGAGCTTCGCCTTTGACATACGCGGCATGAATTCCACGATAACGAGCACATTGTCAGCGGATTTCAACTACATAGGCTGGGCGTGTGGACTGATAGTGTTCTTGTTCTTGTGGTTCTCGCTAGGGAGCGTAGAGCTCTCGATGCTGTCGTTCCTGCCCATGGCGTTGAGCTGGCTATGGATACTGGGGATAATGACGTTGCTCGACATACAGTTCAACGTCGTCAACATAATACTAGCCACATTCATATTCGGACAGGGCGACGACTACACCATATTCATGACAGAGGGATGCCAGTTCGAGTATGCGCATCGTCGGAAGATGCTATCCTCGTATAAGAACAGCATCATCATCTCGGCGCTGATCATGTTCATAGGCATCGGGACCCTCATATTCGCCAAGCATCCAGCGCTGTTGTCGCTAGCGGAGGTGACGATAGTCGGCATGTTCTCAGTCGTCTTGATGGCGTATCTCCTGCCGCCGCTCATATTCGGGTGGTTAGTCAAGACGGGCGGGGAGTATAGACTACGTCCGTTGAGCATACGAGTAATATCGTCGACGATTTGTGCGGGCGTGACGTATCGCCTATTCCTTGCATACGCATATCTCGTAGGCTTTTTCAGATTCACACTGGCGACAGATAGGCAGCGTGCGGAGCGACGGCCGTCATATCGTCGGTTAGTATCGCGAGGACTCAGGTTCTGTCTCGGACACATCTCGGGCGTAGAGCTGACGTATCGGCAAGCGGGAGGGGCGGAGCTACCATCTGGGGCATGCCTTGTCTGCCGGCGCACGTCGTCGATAGATGCGTTGTGCATCATGAGTCTCAGTCCGAGCGTCACGTTGGTAGTCGTCGGAGAAGAGGAAGGGTTGCGGTTGCCGCGTCGAATGGCGGCGTGGGCAGGAGTCGTAACGGTCGCTGACATATCGGCACTTGACGAGTCGAGCCTCGGAGGGGATGGCAAGGGGACGGAGAACGTAGCGTTGCTCGTCTCGGGAGATAGACTATCCGGCGTCGTCGAGAGCCTCACTCGTCGCGGCAGGCAGATAGTGCCGGTCCACATCCATGGAGCCGACCATGTAGCGCCGAGAGACAGCAGATGCCTTTTCCCGGGGCGGCTGACCATATATGTCGGGATGCCAGTCGATGCAAGAGTGTATGACTATGCAAAGACATACACAGAGGTGAGGCGGCAGACAGAGACCACGACCTATTTCGAGAGCCTCGTAGTCGACCGTTATCGGTACAAAGGATATGACATAACCACGACGGTACGTCGGTCGCTCTCGCGCCATGCGGCGTCTCCAGTCCTGTCGGAGCATACAGTCTCACGGACAGTGCTGTTCGTCAATGCCGGTTATGGCGAGCTTGCGCTACTCTTTGCGCTAGCGAATCCAGAAGTCGAGGTGATAGCGCTCGTGGCCGATGATGATGCGCTACGCGTCGGGACATATTCAGCAGAGACGCTCGTCAGCAATCTCGAGTTCATAGTCAAGACCGACTCACAGCAGTTCACAGCGGTGCGGTCCTCACATCCGTCGCTCACAGTATTCCTGTTCACACCGACGTCGGCAGACCTTGCCGTGTATTCCACTCCGGTCACGACCCTATTTCGTTAAGAAGAGGGGTGAGAAGCCGAATACGTACGTAGGGTGTAAAACGACGTTTGTACCCCCAAAAACATACATTCATAGGTAGAAAAGCGTTTTTCGTCGAACAAAGGGAAAACTATAGGCGAAAAACTATTAAATTTGCAGACAGAATAAAACAAAAGAAAAACAAAGGGCTACGAACATAGCCGAGTTATAAAGCGGAACAAAAACAAAAGATGAGGAAACTGATATTTGCGGCGTTGCTGCTATGCCAGGCTGCTATCGGAGCGATAGCGCAGACAGAATTTCATTGGGGCTTCAAGGGTGGAATGAACATCACCACGTATGACAGCGACTGCGACGACTTGCAAGGACACATGGGACAGTGGGGCTTACTATGTCGCTGGAAGCTCAACGATCATTTTGCAGTCCAGCCAGAGCTCTTCTACTCCAAGATGGGTGTCCGTTCCCTCGAGAACGTACTATATGCCAACGATGGTTACGAGTATGGTACAGGTCAGAAGTTGAATCCGACCAAGTTCAAGTTGCACTTGACGACGGACAACATGCAGCTCCCGGTCATCTTCAAGTATTACATGCCGGCAACGCTGTTGGAGGGCTTGAACGTACATGCGGGACCACTCTTCAGTGTGCGTTTTGACTATTCAGCGCACACGGTCAGTCCGATTGCTTACCTCAAGGATGGGCAGATGGGACCTACGGGTGAAGGCATAAATGCCCTCGTCGATATAGCTCGAGCACAGAACGTCTGCACGGCACAGGCCGTAGTTGGTGTGGGTTATGATTCGCCGACGGGCATAGGATTTGATTTCAGGTGTCAGCTAGGCATTACGCCAGTGTTCAAGAAGAACGATCCGGGATGTTACAATCCGAACTCGCATGATCGAGTATGGGCGTTCTGTTTCAGCTACGTATTTTAACCGATAATTCTTCACACGAGTCATGGGACTTCAATGCGGAATCGTCGGACTACCCAACGTCGGCAAGTCGACACTCTTCAATTGCCTATCTAATGCCAAGGCACAGAGTGCAAACTTCCCGTTCTGCACAATCGAGCCGAACGTCGGAGTTATCACCGTGCCAGACGAGCGACTCTCGGTGCTCAACGAGATAGAGCATCCGGCGCAGGTCGTCCCGACGACAGTCGAGATAGTCGACATAGCCGGGCTAGTCAAGGGAGCGAGTAAGGGAGAGGGACTTGGCAACAAGTTCCTTGCAAACATACGCGAGACGGATGCAATCATACACGTCCTCAGGTGTTTCGAGGACGACAACATCACGCACGTCGATGGCAGTGTCGATCCAGTCCGCGACAAGGAAGTCATAGACACCGAGCTGCAGATCAAGGACTTGGAGACCGTCGAGGCTCGCATACAGAAAGTCGAGAAGCAGGCGAACTCTGGCAAGGATGCCGATGCGAAGAAGATGCTCGAGCTACTCCTCCGTTACCGTGAGGCGTTGCAGAAGGGCGAGAACCTCAGGACCGTCGAACTGACGGAGGCCGAGGTGAAGCTAGACAAGGAGCTCTTCCTATTGACGCGGAAGCCGGTCATCTACGTCTGCAATGTCGATGAGGGCAGTGCAGTCAGTGGGAACGCCTTTGTCGAGGCCGTCAAGAAGGCCGTTGCAGCAGAGGGAGCACAGGTCTTGACAATCGCAGCGCAGACAGAGAGCGAGATAGCCGAGCTCGAGACATACGAGGAGCGCCAGATGTTCCTCGAGGATATAGGGCTCAAGGAGAGCGGAGTGGCGCAGCTGATCAAGGCTGCGTATGCGATACTTAACCTCAGGACATTCTTCACCGTCGGGCCTAAGGAGGTCAAGGCGTGGACATTCCATGCTGGGGACAAGGCGCCACAGGCAGCGGGCGTGATACACACCGACTTCGAGAAGGGCTTCATACGAGCCGAGGTCATCAAGTATGAGGACTACGTCAATCTCAAGAGCGAGGCGGCATGCAGAGAGGCAGGAAAGCTGGGCATCGAGGGAAAGGACTATGAGGTACAGGATGGCGACATCATGCATTTCCGATTCAACGTATAACAAATAAAAAGGCACAGGAGCATCATGGGAAATATAGTCAAGCCAAGCATACCGAAGGGTACGAGGGATTTCGGGCCGCAGGAGATGGTCAGGAGGAACTACATCTTCGACACAATCAGGAGCGTGTTCCGCAAGTATGGCTATATGCCGATAGAGACGCCTGCGCAGGAGAATCTGACGACCCTTCTCGGCAAGTATGGCGAGGAGGGCGACAAGCTACTCTTCAAGATACTCAACTCGGGCGATTTCCTGTCGTCAGCAGGAGGGCCGTTGGCAGCATCGTCGGAGAAGGCGGCGCTACAGATCTCTGAGAAGGGACTGCGATACGATTTGACAGTGCCGTTTGCACGGTTCGTAGTCCAGCACCAGAGCGAGCTGACGCTACCATTTAAGCGATATCAGATACAGCCAGTATGGCGTGCGGATCGTCCGCAGAAGGGACGTTATAGAGAGTTCTACCAGTGCGATGCCGATGTAGTCGGCACAGACTCGCTGCTAGCAGAGACCGAGCTTGTCCAGATAGTCTCGGACGTATTCTCGGCGCTCAAGATAAATGTCTGCCTGAAGATCAACAACAGGAAGATATTGGCAGGCATGGCCGACAGCATAGGTGCTGCGGACAAGATGGTAGATATCACCGTCGCGATAGACAAGCTCGACAAGATAGGGCTCGAGAATGTCAATGCAGAGTTGAGGGAGAAGGGACTTACCGACGAGCAGGTCCAGAAGCTGCAGCCAATCCTCCTTCTGAGTGGCAGCGACAGGGAGAAGCTCTCGACGCTCAAGACAGTCTTGACATCCGAAGCTGGGCAGAAGGGCATTGAGGAGGCTGAGACGCTCCTCAATCTCGTCGAGCAGCTCGGCTTGCCACTCAAGACAGAGTTGGACTTGACGCTGGCGCGAGGGTTGAACTACTATACAGGAGCAATATTCGAGGTCAAGGCGCTTGATACAGAGATAGGTTCCATCTCGGGAGGTGGCAGGTACGACAACTTGACTGGCATCTTTGGACTTCCGGGCCTTTCGGGTGTCGGAATCTCATTTGGAGCGGACCGCATCTATGACGTCATGACGCGGCTTGAACTGTTCCCTGAGTCGGCAACAGCGACGACAGACGTTCTCGTCGTCAACTTTGGCGGTGACGACACGCTATATGCCTTGAAGGTGGCGGCTGAGCTGCGCAATAGCGGGCTTCAGGTCGAGCTCTATCCAGATGCAGCCAAGATGAAGAAGCAGATGGCGTATGCAGACAAGAAGGGCGTCCGCTTCGTTGCGCTTTGCGGAGAGAATGAGAGGACTGCCAACCAGTTGACATTAAAGAAGATGGCGACTGGTGAGCAGTGGACACTGACAGTAGCAGAAGCAGTAGAACAGATAAAAGCGTAAGGCCATGTTTTCCGGCATAGTAGAAGAGAGTGCAAAAGTAGTCAGCGTGACAAAAGACGCTGGCAACATACATATCGAGTTGACATGCTCCTTCGTGTCGGAGCTTTCGATAGACCAGAGCGTCGCGCATAACGGAGTGTGTCTGACAGTAGTCCGCAATACGGGGAAGACCTATACAGTGACGGCTGTCGAGGAGACGCTACGCCGTTCGAATCTTGGACTGCTACAAGCAGGTGACGAGGTGAATGTCGAGCGGAGTATGGTCATGAATGGTCGGCTTGACGGGCATATAGTCCAGGGGCACGTCGATACGACAGCGAGGTGCGAGAGCGTCAGCGAGACCGATGGCAGTTGGCTGTACACGTTTAAGTATACAGTGGACCGTGCGATGGCCGCCAAGGGTTATTTCACCGTCGAGAAAGGTTCAGTCTGTGTCAACGGGGTGAGCTTGACAGTCGTCAACAGTCAGGATGACGGATTTTCAGTAGCGATAATCCCTTACACCCACGACAATACGAATTTCAAGAATATCGTAGCTGGGAGCATCGTCAATTTGGAGTTCGACATACTCGGAAAGTATATCTGTAAGATGAGGCATTATGAGGATTAGACATTTGTTCCGCATATTTCTGTTCACCTTGTCGGTCCTCGTGATGGCGGCAGGCTGTTCGTCAAATAAGAATAGCGGGAAGAGCAGTAGTGGTGGGAAGACCAGCTCTTCGCAGAAGATAGTGACCAACAAGACGTGGGACCTCTCCGACAACAAGCCGGGGAAGACATCTACGGACAAGAGCAAGGATAACAAGAGGAACAAGACCGACGACAGCAATGGCGGGGGCGAGGTCATGACAGGCAAGGCATCGTATTATGCCGACAAGTTCATAGGCAGGAAGACAGCTAGTGGCGAGCCATATTCTGCCACTAAGATGACGGCTGCACATAAGACGCTGCCATTCGGCACAATGCTGAGGGTCACGAACGTCGCCAATGGCAAGAGCGTCGATGTGAAGGTCAACGACCGCGGTCCGTTCGTTGCTGGCAGGATAGTAGACCTCTCGCGTGCTGCGGCGGAGAAGATAGACATGGTACGTGCGGGCGTTGCCGAAGTGAAGGTACAGGTCTTGAGCAAGCCGTAGGGGCAATGCGAGAATAGCGGTAGGGAGAAAGCACGAGGGACATGGTAGAGACGCCGATAGTACAGACACAAGCACAGGGCTTCATGATCGATATGGCTCGCATGATCTTGAGGGCCTTCGGAGCGGAGCATGTCTCGGAGATATGGGCGACGTTGTTGATGGTGACAGTGTCGACCATATTATCATTTTCAATATTCTGGGCTGTACGATGGTTGCTGTTTGCGATAGTCTCTCGAATCACAAAGACCACGAAGACAGATCTTGACGACAAGATATTCAACAGGAACGTACTCAACAAGGCGGCCTTCTTACCGTCGATATTTTCAATGGTGGCGTTCGGTCAGGCCATAACGACCGACAATTGGCTGTTGAGGTTATATATGAAGATTGTCTTCCTCTATATGACGTTCAGCATCAGCCGATTCTTAGCAGCCCTAATCACATCGTCCTTCCGAACAATCAGCGAGAAGTATCCCAAGATGCAGTCGCTCAACAGCCTACGGCAGTTGGTCGTCTACATCGTCTACATCATGATGATCATCGTCATGGTGAGCATAGTCATCGAGAAGAATCCGACGACCATCATAGGGGCTCTTGGTGCGTCGGCGGCACTCATGACATTAGTCTTCAAGGAGACCATAGAGAGCCTCGTCGCAGGGATACAGTTGACGGCGAACAACATGCTCTCGCCAGGTGACTGGATAGACGTGCCAAAGGCAGGGGCGAACGGAATAGTCACGGAGGTCAATCTCAATACAGTCAAGATAAGGAATTGGGATAACACCATAACAACCGTCCCACCGTCGACGCTCCTAAAAGATTCGTTCACCAACTGGCGAGGAATGAAGGAAGGTGATGGCAGGAGAATCTCGCGCTCGATCAACATCAATATGGATTCCGTCCGTTTCCTCACGGAGGAGGAGCAGAAGCCATTCACCGAGATGCCAGAGCTCTACAACTATTATCAGCGAGTCAGGAAGGGTGAAGGGATAACGGCAGAGGAGGTGACAAATCTGGCCTTGTTCCGCGAATACATGTATTCCTACCTGCTTAGGCATCCGTCGCTTGTGAGGGCTGGGGCGGGCTCCAACATGAGGGTCATGGTTAGATATCTACAGGCGACGCAATATGGCATGCCGGTCGAGCTCTACTGCTTCACACGGACAAAGGTCTGGGAGGAGTACGAGCACGTACTGTCAGAGATCTTAGACCACACCATAGCGACGTTGCATCGATTTGGGCTCAGGGCATATCAGGTCACATCGTCTTGGAAGACAGTCAAGGATGACTTGCCGGTAAAGAAGGCAAGCACAGAGGAGCCTTTATTGCTCATGAGTGGTGATACGCCGAAGATAGAGGACGGAAACGCATAGGAGGCTTGGGATATGATGCTCATAGATACATCGCTCGCTGAGGTCGGAAAGTACTGCCGATTTATGTATCAGGTGATATCTAAGCCTGAGAAGTGGAGCGTGTTCTTCAGGCGCACCCTTGACGAGGTCAACAAGCTCGGCGTCGATTCACTCGGGATCGTGACCCTGATATCATTCTTCATAGGAGCCGTCATAACCATACAGGTCGCCAACAACCTCGATAATCCCTTCATACCGAAGTACACAGTAGCCTTTGCAGCGCGAGAGACAATCGTCCTCGAGTTCTCTGCGACGATAGTCTGTCTGATATTGGCAGGCAAGGTCGGGTCCAACATATCGAGTGAGATAGGGACGATGAGGATAACCGAGCAGATAGATGCTCTTGACATCATGGGCATCAACTCAGCGGCATATCTGGCAGGGCCGAAGATAGTAGCGATGATAATCAGCGTGCCTGTGCTTGTCGTCTACAGCATTTTCATAGGCATCATCGGTGGCGTCATAGCAGGCTCGATGACGGGGCTTGTACCTCTCGACGACTTTATCGTCGGACTCCACTTCACATTCAAGCCTTACTACATAGCCTATTCACTTTTCAAGTCAACGCTTTTTGCCTTTATCATATCGTCTTGTTCGTCCTACTACGGGTATAATATCCGGGGTGGGGCACTTGAGGTCGGAAAGGCGAGCACGCAGAGTGTCGTCATCAGTTGCGTCTTGATACTGATGGTAAACCTTATGGTCACACAATTCCTACTGTCATGATAGAGGCACGCGACATATCGAAGGCTTTTGACGGTCGGACCGTGATGAATCATGTGACGGCGACGTTTGAGGATGGGAAGACGAACCTCATCATCGGTAAGAGTGGTTCGGGCAAGACCGTCCTGTTGAAGTCGCTTGTCGGGCTCTACGAGGCTGACAGTGGCGACATCCTCTATGATGGTCGAAGTGTCCGTCAGATGGGGCGTAAGCAGCGCCAGGGACTGCGTCAGGAGATAGGGATGATATTTCAGGGGTCAGCACTCTTTGACTCGTTGACAGTCGAGGAGAACGTACGATTCCCGCTTGATATGTTTTCGGACCTAAGCCTAGCGGACAGGCGCGAGAAGGCCAAGCGTTGTCTTCGCAGGGTGAACCTCGACAATGCCGACTCGCTATATCCTGCGCAGATAAGTGGTGGAATGCAGAAGCGAGTTGCGATAGCCCGAGCCATCGTGCAGGAGCCTCGATATCTATTCTGCGACGAGCCTAACTCGGGTCTTGACCCAGTGACGGCTTCCGTCATCGACAGCCTCATTAGCGAGATTACGCACGAGAGTGGAATCACGACAATCATCAATACGCACGATATGAACTCAGTCTTCAGCATCGGTGAGCATATCGTCTTTATTGAGCAGGGCAACAAGTTGTGGGATGGCAATCAGGACAACATCCTGCAGTCCGACTGTCCGGAGCTGAACTCCTTCATGGCGTCGGCACGTCGTCTCATGGAGATAGGCAAGTAGGGTTCCCCAAGTTGCAGACCCACGACGAAGGGTGTGATGGTATCTGCAGACGTGGACTAGTCAGCGGTTGAAGAATAAGCAACAAGAGAAACAATAAGATATAAGATGACGACAGAGGAAATCAACGAAAAAGATTGTGGATGCGAGGGCCTGCGTCTGACCGAGGCAATACATAGGCTCGTGCAGGTGACGCCAGAGCAGAGAAAGACAACATCCAACGGATGCAATTCGCCGCTTCCGTCGGTTGACTCATTGCGGAAGATAGTGTCACTCATCAAGGACATAGTTTTTCCAGGGTATTTCGACAAGCGACCAGCAGTCGACGAACTGAGGGCCTACTACATAGGGACGAACGTCGAGCAGGTTGTTTCGTTGCTAAAGACGCAGATAGCCTGTGGGCTTGTATATGGGACAGATCGCCCCGAGGATGAGGTTCGGCGTCAGGCTGAGGAGATGACAATAGAGTTCATCGAGTCTTTGCCAGAGATAAAGCGCCTGCTCTATACAGACGTGGAAGCCATGGTCCACAATGACCCTGCTGTCAAGTCGAGCGGCGAAGTGATATTCTGCTATCCGCTGGTAGACGTCATGGTGCACTATCGTGTCGCTCATTGTCTGCTGACGATGGGTGTCCCGGTCATACCGCGTATCATCACGGAGTTGGCTCATTCGCGGACGGGCATAGACATTCACCCAGGTGCACAGATATCAGACCATTTCTGTATCGACCACGGGACAGGAATCGTGATTGGCGAGACGTGTATTATCGGGTCGCACGTCATGTTGTACCAGGGTGTCACCCTTGGTGCGAAGAGTTTTACGTATGGTGCTGACGGAGTGCCACTGAACGTCCCTCGTCATCCAATCATCGAGGATCACGTGACGATATATTCCAATACTTCGGTGCTTGGTCGAATCACCATAGGTCACCACTCTGTCCTGGGTGGCAACGTATGGCAGACGCGAGACGTCCCGCCGAACTCGTTAGTCTTGCAGAGCAGGGCCGTCAGTTCGATATTTACCGACGGAGCAGGGATATAGATTGGAAGTTTACTCGGCTGAGTGACGGCTGTCGAGTTCACGTTTAAGCATCTGAGCGCGTTCGTAGTCTTCTTTTTCTACGGCGCGCTCAATTTCTTTGTTAATCTCTTCGTCGCTCAATTCGTTGAGTTCCCTGTGGTGCTTGATAGCCGGACGGCCATTGAGTTCGAATAGCACCCTTTCCTTAGCATATATTGGGGCGGAGACTCTGAGGGCGATGGCGACGGCGTCGGATGTGCGAGCATCGAGACTAAACATATTGCCGTCTTTTTCACAGACTATGCTCGATATGAAGTATCCTTGACGCAACTCTTCGATGACGATGTGCTTCACGTTGCATTCGAGCTGCCTGAGGAGGTTCACTGTGATATCGTGAGCCAATGGTCTCGGGAGGCTGACGCGTTCGAGGTAAACGGCGATAGACTGAGCCTCGGCAATGCCAATAGACATTGCGAGATGTCTCGTACCCTCCACCTCCTTGAGTACGAGATTGTAGCTGCTGCTCTGTCCTACGTCCATGATGGCTGCGACATACATCTTGACAGCCATATCGTCTATATCCTCGTCGTCGTAGAAATCCATATTGATGCTTTTCCTTCCCAAAGGTAGTAAAAACAGCAACATGTTGTCTACGCAAGCATAGCTAAAATGTCTTGAGACTTAAGAAGAGTGAAGCCTGGGTGGTGCAGACTGTAGTATCGCTGCATCAAATCAATGAGCTGCTGGCGACTGTTGCGGTTGAGATTGAGGGAGTTGAGCTCGTCAAGTGCTACGTTCTCGAGGTCGTACCAGAGTTCGGCCTCCTCGCCGCTGATGGAGTTCGACATGTTGCCGAATCCGTCTGTCCACTCGCCAGAGAGCAGGTCGAAATGTGTATGCTCGTCTCGTTCGACTGACGGGGCGATGCCGATGTAGTCTGTCAGGTGCATCATGAAGTACAGATGGAAATTAGCTATCCCGTCGATGCCCTGTTCAAGTGTCAGAATGCTATTCTCGACGTATTCGTAGAGGAGTTCGTCGCCTATGCCGTCGGGGAGGGTATGGCAGAGGAGCTCGGCTATGAAGAACGCCTCGCTACGTCTGACAGGGTCTGAACCGAAGGAGGCAGGGGTATGGCGAAGCGACAGGTCCTTCATGGTTCTCATCCCGCCCTTGCGACCTCCTGAGGCTATGAACTCGACACCAGAGAGAGGAAGCAGCATCCCACTGCCCGACTTGTGCTTGCCATTCTGACGGAGCATAAAGCCTGCCTTGCCCTCGTCCCTCGTCAGGACGTTGACAATCCTCGAGCTCTCGCCATATCGGACGGATGACAGGACGATACCTTCGATCTTGTCCTTGCGTTCCTTCTCTTCGGTCATTACGATGGCAGTGGGCTACCTCACACCGAGCTGGTGGAGTAGTTCGAGATGCTCCTTGCGAGCCTTGACCTGATAAGCGCCTATCTCACGTCTAGGCCAATAGTTGCCGCGAAGTCTTTCGAAGGCCGTCGGCTCCGCTTTTAGCGGGAGCGAGTCGACAGTGACGTCGTAGATCTTGGAGAAAAGTAGGCAAGCTGCATCGACAGCAGTGGTTGCCGTTGTGACGTCGATAATTGGCTCAGATGGAGGAGGCAGTTGTGGCTTGTCCCATGATACCTTCAGTCCGAATATCTCCTCGAAGGCGTCGATTGTCATCTCTGTCGCCCTAAGTTTACTGTCAGCGCTATAGCCTGCGATATGTGGAGTGGCTATAGTTGCCATTTCGAGTAGCTCGGTATCTATATTCGGCTCGTTCTCCCATACGTCGACGACGACGTGAGATATTGTGCCGTCTTTGATAGCGTCCTTGATGACCGACGTGTCGGCAACCTGTCCGCGCGACGTGTTGATGAGCGCGACTCCCTTCTTCAGATATTTGACAGTCTCCTTGCCTATCAAGTGGAATGTGGCGTCTTGACCAGTCTTTGTCAGCGGCGTATGTAGCGTGACGAAGTCGGCAATTGGCAGAGCGTCACGGAGGCTTGTAAAGTCTGAAGAACCTTCGCGAGCAGCACGTGGCGGATCTACGAGCAGTACCTTCATGCCGAGAGCCTTGCAGAGCTTGGCGACACGGCTGCCGACGTGACCGACGCCTACGACAGCGATCACCTTGCCAGCTAGGCTGACGCCAGAATGGAGGTAGAGGTGTGCAAGCGTAGAAGCTATGTATTGTTCGACCGAGGCTGAGTTGCAGCCCGGGGCGTTGCGCCAGATTATGTTGTTGGCCTCGCAGTAGGCGGTGTCGATATGGTCGTAGCCAATGGTAGCTGTCAGGACAGCGCGTAGCGAGGAGCCCTTCAGCAGCGTCTCGTCACATCGAGTACGCGTCCTGACGAGCAGGGCGTCGACGTTGGCGACGTCGGCGGCAGTGATTTCTGTTCCCGTCTTGTAGCTGATGTCGGCGACACTCTCCAGTATACCCTTGATACTCTTGATCTTGTCGTCGGCCAGCACTTTCAAACGTTCGGACATCTATAATAGCTGTTAGCGAGAAGAGAGGGAGCAGACGTCGTTGAGGCAGCAGAGTGTGTCGGTCGCGCTTGTCGCTGCCGTCACCTTGCCTATTGCCTTGACTATTGTCCCTTTTTCGTCAATGATGTAAGTTGTTCGGACTGTGCCTATTACTTTCTTGCCATACATGTTTTTCTCCTTACGGACGTCGTAAGCCTCATGGACGGCCAGGTCTGTATCGGCGAGGAGCGTGAATTTCAGTCCATGCTTGTCGGCAAACTTGCGGTGGCTCTCCACCGTGTCTTTGCTGATGCCGATGACGTCGTAACCGGCAGCAAGAAACTCGCCGAGGTGCTCCTGGAAGCCTTGTGCCTGCTTGGTGCAGCCGCTCGTGTTGTCCTTCGAGTAGAAATATAGTACGACTTTCTTGCCGCGCCACTCGTCGAGGGAGCGCAAGACGCCGTTCTGGTCTGGTAACCGGAACGGCGGTGCAATGATACCTTCTTGAAGCATAGTGGCAACGGTTAGATAACCTCCTTGAAAGCAGTGAGGAATCTATCTGCCTCGTCCTTGGTGAGGCATAGTGGCGGCAGTAGGCGTATCATGTTGGCGCCTGCCACACCCGTGAAGATGTGCTTCTCGAAGAGCAGTTTCTTCCTGATCTCGGCCATGGGCTCATGGAACTCGATGCCTATCATGAGGCCGACACCACGGACGTCCTTTATCTTGTCGGAACCCTTGGCGATGGTCTTGATGGAGTCGAGGAGGTACTTGCCGATTTCTGCTGAGTTCTTCTCCAGCTTTTCGTCTTCATAGACTTCAGCGACTGCGATAGCGGCTGCCATTCCGAGGTAGTTGCCGCCGAAGGTTGTCCCGAGTCTGCCCTTGACTGGCTCGAATTTCGGGTTGACCATGATGGCACCGACAGGGAAGCCGTTGGCGATGCCCTTGGCGAGGGTCACGATGTCTGGCTTGATGTCGGAGTGCTGATAGGCGAAGAACTTGCCCGTCCTGCCGTAGCCGCTCTGTATCTCGTCGAGAACTAGCTGTGTGCCTGTCTTGTCGCACATCTCGCGGAGGTCGGCGAGAAACTGTGGTGTCGGGATGTTGATGCCGCCGACACCCTGGACGCCTTCGATGATGACTGCTGCGACGTCCCCTGCTGAGAGGTAGCTCCAGACGCTATCCTTGTCGTTGAGGTTTGCCCAGCATACCTGGTGGCACGCGTTGAACGGCGAGACTATCTTGGGGTTGTCTGTCACTGCGACAGCACCGCTCGTACGTCCGTGGAAGCTATGGCGGAAGGCGACGACCTTGCTGCGTCCCGTATGGAACGAGGCGAGCTTGAGGGCGTTCTCGTTGGCCTCGGCTCCGCTGTTGCAGAGGAAGAGGCTGTAGTCGGTGAGTCCGCTCAGCTTGCCAAGCTTCTCGGCGAGCTTGCTCTGTAGCGGGTTGATGACGCTATTCGAGTAGAAGCCGATCTTGTTGAGCTGGTCTGTGACTGCCTTCACATAGTGTGGATGTGTATGGCCGATGCTGATGACGGCGTGACCACCATAGAGGTCGAGGTACTCTGTCCCCTTGTCGTCCCAGACGTGGCATCCCTGACCTTTGACGGGGATGACGTCGAAGAGCGTATATACGTCGAAAAGATTCATGTCTTAAAATCCGATAGGTTTGAGGTTAAGGCCTGTGTTCTCCGGGAGTCCGAACATCAGGTTCATGTTCTCGACTGCCTGTCCTGCAGCACCCTTGACGAGGTTGTCGATGAAAGAGACTACGTGGAGCTTGGTGCCGTGCTTGTGGACGCCGAGGACGCACTTGTTGGTGTTGACGACCATCTTCAGGTCGGGCTCTGCGTCGATGACGTGGACGAATGGCTCGTCGCGGTAGTAGTCGTCATACAGCTTGCGTGCCTCGTCCTCCTCCATGTCGCACTCGAAATAGACGCTCGCCATGATGCCACGAGGGAAGGCGCCGCGTATAGGGACGAAGTTCATCTGTCCCTTGTAGCTTGGGCTGAGGCGATGGAGAGTCTCGCCGATCTCGCCGAGGTGCTGATGGGTGAACGCCTTGTAGACTGAGAGGTTGTTGGCTCTCCAGCTGAAGTGCGTCGTCTCGCTTGGCTTCTGGCCCGCACCCGTAGATCCTGTTATGCCGGTGACGTGAACCTCGCCGAGCTTGTCTGCCTTTGCCATCGGGAGCAACGCAAGCTGGATGGCGGTCGCGAAGCATCCTGGGTTGGCTATCTTGTCTGCCGCCTTGATGTCCTGGCGGAAGGCTTCCGGCAGTCCATAGACGAAGCCGTCAGCGGTAGCTTGCAGGCGATAGTCGTTGCTGAGGTCGATGATCTTGCCCGAGAAGTTTGCCGGCAGTGACTCGACGTAAGAGCGGCTCTTGCCGTGTCCCATGCAGAGGAAGATGACGTCTGCCGTGTTGACGTCCGCCACTCCGGTGAACGTCAGGCTCGTCTCGCCGATGAGGTCAGAGTGCGCACTCCATACTGGCTCTCCTGCATGGCTCTCGCTCTGCGCAAAGACGACCGTGGCCCACGGGTGATTGACGAGTATGCGGAGGAGCTCGCCGGCTGTGTAGCCGGCAGCTCCGATGATTCCAACCTTTATCATAGCTCCTTCTCGATACGTTCTGCTTCGTCCTTGTGGTTAGCATAGTATGCGCGGAGCGGTGTCGAGAGGACTTTGATGAAGCCCTTGGCGTCCTCGCTCGTCCAGCCCTTCTGCATCTCGCCATACTCGCCGAACTTGTTCTTGACGAGGTCGTTCTTGCTCTCGACGCCGACGGTGGAGAACGTGCGTGGCATGAGGTGCATCGTGACTGTGCCACTGACGTTCCTCTGGCTCTCGACGAGCATGGCCTCCATGTCTCTCATGACTGGCTCGAGGTACTGGCTCTCGTGGAGGAACTGTCCGTACCAGTTGGAGATCTGGTCCTTCCAGTACTGCTGCCACTTGGACAGGGTGAACTTCTCGAGGAATCGGTGAGCGGCGATGATGAGCATTGGCGCTGCAGCCTCGAAGCCTACTCGACCCTTGATGCCGATGATGGTGTCGCCGACGTGCATGTCACGACCGATGCCGTATGGTGCGGCGATCGACTCTATCTTCTGGATGGCTGCCACCTTGTCGGTGAACTTCTCGCCATTGACAGCGACAATCTCGCCCTTGTCGAACTCTATCTTTATGTCCTCCTCGCCGTTGTTGGTGACCTGCTTGAGGTATGCACTCTCCGGGAGCCCCTGTGCGGAGTCGAGAATCTCACCACCGCAGATGGATGTTCCCCAGAGTCCGACGTTGTAGGAGTACTTCAGCTTCGTGAAGTCTGCCTTGAAGCCGTGCTGGTTGAGGTAGTCGACCTCGAACTGGCGAGTGAGGGCCATGTCGCGTGTGAGCGTGATGATCTCCATGTCTGGAGCCATGACGAGGAAAGTCATGTCGAAGCGTACCTGGTCGTTGCCTGCTCCCGTCGAACCGTGTGCTATTGCCTGTGCACCGATCTGCTTAGCGTAGCGGGCAATTGCCATGCCCTGAAATATACGCTCCGAGGAGACTGAGATCGGGTAGGTGTTGTTGCGGAGGACGTTGCCATAGATCATGTAGCGGATGCTCTTGGAGTAGTACTCCTTCGTGACGTCGAGGGTGACGTACTCCTTCGCTCCGAGTTTGTAGGCGTTCTCCTCGTTGGCCTTGAGCTGCTCGGGGCTGAAGCCGCCCGTGTTGGCGCATGCGGCGTAGACTTCGTAGCCCTTTTCGAGGGCAAGGTACATGACAGTGAATGAGGTGTCGAGACCTCCGCTGAATGCCACTACAACTTTCTTCTTGGCTTCCATATATCTTGTGTATGTTTATACAATTATGTGAATACGTCGGTTAATCTTCTGGAAATCCGTTTGGGAAGGCTTCCAATATCCTCTCTCTTACGCCCGGGTCCTTGTCGATCTCCTCGTCGGCATCTCTGACTGAGCGTGGCCTCTCGGGGTCGTAGAGCATACCTGTGCAGACACAGTAGCGACGACCGGTACGAACGAGGATGTCGTGGTTGATGCAGCCCTCACAGCCCTTCCAGAATGTCTCGTCGTCGGTCAACTGGGCGAACGTGACAGGGACGTATCCGTGGTCGGTGTTGAGTTTCATGACTGCCGCACCAGATGTGAGGCTGAAGATCTTTGCCTCTGGCCAGCGCAGTCGCGCGAGGGTGAATGTCATGTGCTTGATGCGACGAGAGAGTCCACAGCCTCTGTATTCGTCGCGGACGATAAGACCAGAGGTCGTCACGTAGTGCTTGTGTTCCCACGTCTCTATGTAGCTGAAGCCGGCGAAGCGCTCGCCATCAAGAGCGATGACCGCCTTGCCTTCTCTCATCTTCTGCTTGACGTATCCTGGGTTACGCTTGGCTATACCAGTGCCTCTCACCTTCGCAGCGTCGCTAATCGTCTGGAGAATCTCGTCGACGTACTTGAGGTGAGCCTCTGTTGCCACGACGATCGTAAAGTCGGGGCTCTTGTCTTGTGTCCTACTCATTTGTCTCCTTAAAGTTATGATAAGACTATCAGAAAAACAATTGTTTTAAATCATTTTGTGCCTGTGTGACGTCTGTCCCCTGCCTGAGGACGACAAGCAGCGTGTCGTCACCAGCGATTGACCCCATCACCTGGGGAAGCCGGCGGCTGTCGACGAGCGTGCCGGCGACGCTGGCGTAGCCCGGGAGGGTCTTGACGACTGCCATCTGCCCAGAGACCTCGATGCTGACTATGCCGGATAGCACCTTGTCGGACTTCGTTGAGATGGACTTGTCATTGTGCTGAGTGTAGCGATACCCCCCCTCGCCGTCGGGAACCTTGCTGATGCCCAGCTCCTTGAGGTCTCGGCTGAGGGTCGCCTGCGTGACGGAGAAGCCCTCGTTGCGCAGTTCGCTGAGGAGGACGTCCTGTTGATGGACATCCTTGTTTGCGACTATTTGACGGAGAGTCAGAAGCCGTTCTCTTTTATTGTTAGCAGTCACACTCTGTATATTTATACATTTCGACTGCAAAAATATACAATATACTTGAATGTTGTTCTTGAAGTGGAAAATATTTTTCAATGGGGTCTCTGTGAGGGCTAAGTGTGTATAAACACCGAGGGCTGCCAGCATCCGCTAGCAGCCCTCGGGTCTGATTATTCTAAGGGGAGTTCTAGAAATTAGATTTTTCACTTGTGCGATTAAGCGAGTGCATACTTTCGATTAAGCGAATGCAGAACGAACTTGCTCGTTCTGCCGAGCGTGAGAAAGTAAGACGCTAGTCAATGAGCTTGCTCTAATTGCCGAGCGGTAGCACATGAGGCGAAGCCAAGGCGCACGAGACTTTGAATACCGGAGTTTACTGGAGGAAACCTTTCGATTAAGCGAGTGCAATGGAGCTTGCTCCAATTGCCGAGCGTGAGAAAGG
>JAFPZF010000051.1 GCA_017417385.1 Bacteroidales bacterium | reverse complement strand
CAAGCTCCATTGACTAGCGTCTTACTTTCTTACGCTCAGCATAACGAGCAAGCTCGTTCTGCATTCGCTTAATCGAAAGTATGCACTCGCTTGCTCGAAAGGTCTCCTCCAGTACACTCAGGTATTCAAAGTCTCATGCGCCTTGACTTTGTCTTCATTCCTCACGCTCGGCAATTTGTGCAAGCACATTGCTCTCGCTTAATCGGAATGTTGGCTTCGCCTCATGTGCTCACGCTCGGCAATATGAGCAAGCTCATTGCGCTCGCTTAATCGCACAAGTGAAAAACCTAATTTCTAGAGACCCCCTAAAGCAGATGTAGAAGCCTCGGAAACAAGAAGAAACAACAAGAACATAAACAATATAAAGCTAGAGAATATGAAAAGGGTATTGGTAATAGCAGCGATAGTGATAGCAGTCCTCGTCGGGGTAAAGGCGTTCGCACTCTTCGGTCCAGTCGTGAACTATGCGGGGAGCTACGAGCCGAAGGAGGGAGACATAATATTCCAGGAGACACACGGGCGGCAGTCGCCAATGATCAAGGCGGCGACGATGAGCAGGTGGACACACTGCGGAGTCGTCGTGATGAAGGACGGGAAGCCACACGTAGTGGAGGCGTGGAAGACGTGCCAGGTGATACCGATGAAGGACTGGATAGCGAGGGACAAAGGCGTGTATGCGATAGTCAGACCGAAGGCGTTCGAGGGGAAGAAGATAAAGGTCAACTACAGCAAGTACCTCGGGAAACCATACGACCTGCAGTTCAGATTCAACAACGGGAAGGTGTACTGCTCGGAGCTGGCGTGGCTGATATACAAGGACATCACGGGCGAGGAGCTGAGCGAGCCGAAGCCGATGAAGTCGTACCTCCTGACACACGTATCGGACAAGATAAAGAACGAGATAAAGAAGAGGGGGATGAAGATGGACGACCCGATGGTGGCGCCGGTGGATCTGATGGAGAGTAGCAAGGTCAGGAGGATCTATTAAGGGAAAACCTAATTTCTAGAACTCCCCTTAATTTCAAGATAATTCCATAACAGCATAAAAGACAGAGACATGATAGAAGAGATTTGCAAGATGCTAAAGGCATCGGAGGGTATAGAGCCGGCGGTCGGAGTGTATTTCTTTTACGGCTCGGTCGTAGCGGTGGCGCTGAGCATAATCTGCATAGTAGCGCTGAGGAGGTGGTACAGTCCGTTGCTGTGCATCCCGATACTGTTCCTCACGGCGTTATTCATGCCACAGACCTCTGTATTACAGGGGGCGTTCAATCTATGCTGTGCGATGATATGCGACGTGGCTGTCCCGTTGGGGTTGAGGTATCTCGAGACGAGCACAATGTTGAACCTGTACGTGCAGCCGGGGATATTGCTGGTACTATCGATAATAGCTACAGTGAGGCGGAGGAACATAGCGAACATAGTGAATGCGTCTCTATGCGGAGCACTATGTGTCTGGGTCTTGATGCACTACGGGGGGATGAACTTCCAGAAGGCGGGGCAGAAGTGCTGTGAAGACCTTTATGACATCGCGAACCTGGACGGCGGGATGTATGTAGTGTGGAACATAGTGATATTCGTCCTGCTGTTTGCGGTGAGCTCGTTTACCAGTCTGTATGGGATGAGAGACAAAACAATTAGGAATTAGGAATTGGCAATTGGCAATTAGGGGATGTCGGAGGGATCGGATGAATTTGAAGAAAAGCGCATCACAGATGCTTATACTCCATGGAGCGGGATTGCAAATCCCGCTCAACGGAGTTAGGAATGAGGGATTAGGAGCCTCGTTTAATGGTGAATAGAAATAGAGGGATTCCAGTCGGAAGGCTGGGGCTTTTTTTTGGTGCAGAGAGGAGGAACAAATGAGGAATTAGTGGGTCGGAGGTGTCGAAAAGGCAGTTTGGACTATAACAGGGCTAATACAGGTCTAACCCAAGGGGTGATTTTAGCGCAAGACAACGTATTGTGTTTAAAGGTGTCTATAAATATCAAGTATTATTTGTATTTCTGATATAAACGCCTTACCTTTGGGGACTACCGATGTGGTCGCGATACGTATGAGCTACGCCTCCGCTGCCAGACATGAGAAGCAGCCAGAGCGAAAACGAAAAAGCATATCGGTGAGAAGAAGCTAACAAATAATCAGTTAACTGACATGAAAACCAAGCCAATTATCTCAATGTTGCTCGCCGCGGTGCTATGCTTCGATGCGAATGCCCAAAGCAATCTCACCCGAGAGCAGATATTGAACATGAGCACGGAAGAGCTCTCCGAGCTGCCGCTGGAGGACATCATGGCGGCCGTCGAGCTGCTCGGCGTCTCCAGCGTCAATGACCTTTTTGCTCTCATAATGAACAAAAACGTGTCTTCGGCCTCGAAGACAGAGGAGGATGCGTTCCGCTCGCCACTGTCGACAACGGTCATAACGAAGGACGAGATGCGGACTTACGGAATACTTTCTATTGAAGAGGCGTTCCGACTGATACCAGGCATGATAGTCTCAGAGAAGACACCGGGCAACTTCGACGTACAGATCCGAGGACTAAACAACATCCCGGACAACAACATGATTCTCTACTCAGAGAACTCCAATACATTGCTACTCCTCGATGGTCGTCCGATGTATGCGTACAGTATAGCAGCGCTTACGACCGACCTGTTGCCTATCTCCATAGAGGATGTCGAGAGGATAGAGGTCGTGCGTGGAGCCTGCGGGGCGCTCTACGGCTCGAACGCAGTGACGGGCGTCATAAATATCATCACGCATAAGCCAGACCTCGGCACGACCAACGTATCTGGTAACATACAGATGGGCAACAACCGCACGATGGTCGGAGACATTGGCCTCCGCAAGACATGGAAAGACGGCAAGTTCGCCACGGGGCTCACCTTCAACGTCCAGACTCGCGGGCGTGAGACATTCCTCCTGCCGACGACGCCGACCTTTGACGACCGGTATTACGTCATCGACGACGAGCTGCTCAACACGACGCGCAGCACAAGCGTCACCGACGCGCAGATACAGCAGTGGCTCCAGGAGGGCAAGATACGCCTCTCTCAGGGGGAGGAGTGGATGAGCACCGAAGAGATGGAGCGCTTCAGGACGGTGAAGTCTGGCAACATGTTCAACACCACGGAGCCGATCACGAAGATATCAGAGCAGTTCGACGACCTCAATTTCTCTCGCAAGAATGTCGGCATCAACGGTTACATCAGCATCACCCCGTCTGCAGACGTCCGATTTGACCTCACGGGCGGCTACGTCAACTCCTCGGCTCTCATCTCTGACGTGCAGGAGGATGTGTATCCCTATTCGTCGCGAATCGGGAAGAAGTCGTACGTCAACATGCAGGGGAGCATCTCGGACCTTCAGGTCAACGTCGGTTATTGTGCTGGCAGTCAGGACTATGTCAAGGGATTTCCGGGTTTCAAGGTTTACGAGCGGACGCTGAACGGGAACGCAGAGTACACCATCAAGGCGGGGAACCTGAGCGTCAAGCCGGGCATAAGCTATGAGTGGATAAAGTTCGAGAACTACGTGCCCGTGTTCAACGACCCGACCCACTCGGCCGCCAACATCTACGAGGCCTATAGTTGGCACTACGAGAAGCCGGGCTCGGCAGTCCCGGAGGACAAGGGTAGGTTGTATGGCTTCTTTGACATGTCTGCACACATCTACAGCGTCGGACCGAGCCTCCGCCTTGACTACAAGACAGACAACTTCCGAGTCATCGGAGCGTTCCGTAGTGACAAGACGCGAATGCCAGACAAGTGGAATCCGTCGTGGCAGTTTGCCATCAACTACAACATCAACGACAACAACTTCATACGTCTCGTGTATGGGCGTGCGAACCGCAGTGGTTGCCTCATCAACACCACCGCCAAGTATCAGTGGCTCCGCACCAACATGCTCCCAGCACGCATAGTGTTCCAGGGTAATGGAGATGCAGACCTCGTCCATATCGACAATGTAGAGCTCGGCTATCGCTGGCGTCCGACCTCGAATCTCCTCCTCGATGCCGAGGTATTCTACTCGTACTCTGAGGACTATGGAGCGCTGATGTCGGACAGGTCCATGTTCGCCATCGATGGCAACGACCTTGCTCAGGCGCTCGTGACGGGAGCAGCGATGCAGGGCAAGCTCACGCCGGCACAGATAGGAGGAGGCCTCGTATATCCCAAGATGGAGACCAGGGCGTACCTGAAGTACAACAACCTGCCGTTCCAGGTCAAGCAGATGGGCCTCTCGATGAACATGGACTACATCGTCTCGGCGAAGCTCATAGCGAAGGTCAACATCAACTTCCAGAAGACCAAGATAGACAACTACTTCATGTACAACCGAAACGCAAGTTTGGCGACCCAGCTTGGAGCGGCGACGCAGGCCCTCTACAAAGGCATCATCAGTGGAGCGGCCGTCAAGGACTTCCTCGACGACGTCAACGCATACGCAGCGGAGAATGGCATGGATGCGACTCAGGCAGCCGCGTATTTCATGCAGACGCCGGGCTTCCTGACCAAGTATGCTGAGGCGTACGACATACAGAAGTCCAATTCAGACTTCTTCTTCGGCTCGTCGGTCTTCACCGAGCCGGAGCGAGAGAACGGCTATGAGCACAAGGCGTCGCCATCGTTCTACGGGATGCTCGGCCTCATCTTCAAGCCGATGCCAAATCTGTCAGTCTCTGGTTTTGCCAACTTCCTAGGCAAGCGCACATTCCGATTCTCGTATGGCGAGAAGGAGCTCGACAACCGCTTCACGCTGAACCTCAAGGTCGGCTACAAGCCAGACTCACGGATAGAGATCTTCGCGAATGCGCATAACCTCTTCAATACAGAGGCGCAGGAGTTTGCCTATGCAGACAAGATTGGTGGCACGTACACCTTTGGCGTCGATTTCAACTTCTAGGAGAGAATAGCGACACACGCTAGCGCCCTCGGTCGGGAAGTTCGACCGGGGGCGCTAGTCGTAGTAAGATAAACAGCCAAGAGTGCGTCGTAGGCTCGAGAAGAAAGCCTCTGAGCCAACTTCTCATCGTGTGCTCGGTTTTACAAAGAGACGTAGAAACGACATTGAAATTTTGCTTAACTTTGTCGGTAAACAACAGAACAAGGAGCGAAATGGAGATAGCAGTCATCAAAGTAGGAGGAGCAGTCGTCGAGGACGAGAAGTCATTGTCCACGCTGCTTGATAGCTTTGTCGGCATAAAGACACCCAAGGTGCTGGTTCACGGTGGCGGCCGTACGGCATCCAAGATCAGCAAGAGCCTCGGCATCGAGCCCCAGATGATAGACGGGCGGAGGGTCACTGATGCCGACACGATAGGTGTCGTCACGATGGTCTATGCCGGACTCGTCGGCAAGAATATCGCCGCTAAGCTCCAGGCACGAGGCTGCAACGCCATCTCCCTCTCGGGGGCCGACATGAACGTCATCTGCTCAGCAAAGCGCCCGCCTATCAAGGTGGCGTCTGGAGAGACCGTCGATTTCGGCTTCGTCGGTGACGTCAAGAGCGTCGATGCCGACATGCTCATCAGCCTCATCTCAGCTGGTGTCACGCCAGTCATCTGCCCCATCACACACGACGGGCAGGGCAACCTCCTCAACACCAATGCCGACACCATAGCGACACAGGTCGCCATCGCCCTCGCTGCGCGTTCGGCGGACGACACAGTCCGACTGACCTACTGCTTCGAGAAGGCAGGCGTCCTCCGCGATGCTGACGACGATGCCTCAGTCATCGGGACCATGACACACGCCGAGTTCAAGGCGCTCCAGGCAGACGGGACAGTCTCGGCCGGCATGATACCGAAGCTCGACAACGGCTTCGAGGCGCTCCGCTCGGGCGTCTCGGCAGTCAGGATCACCAATACAGACGGGCTGTCCACGCTGACGGGAACAAACCTCGCACTATGACACGCGTCGACGAGCTGACCCACGAGTCTGTCGCACTTCTGCAGCGCATGATCGCAACCCCCTCGCCCAGTCGTGAAGAAGGTGCGGTTGCCGACCTGCTATACTCCGCCCTCTCCGATATGGGGCTTGCTCCTATGCGGAAAGGGAATAACGTCTGGGTGCGTCATGACACACACGTGCCAGATGCGCCGACAATCCTTCTCAACTCCCATATCGACACAGTCAAGCCTGCGGCGGGCTACACTCGGGACCCATTTGCCCCGACAGTCGAGGACGGGTGCCTCTATGGCCTCGGGAGCAACGATGCCGGTGGTGGTGTCGTCGCGCTGCTCGCAGCCTATCGTTACTTGACGACTGGGCAGCAGCCGTATAACCTAATCTTCGCTGCTTCGGCAGAGGAGGAGGTCAGTGGCAAGAACGGTATCGAGTCCCTACTACCGGAGCTTGGCAAGATAGACCTCGGGATAGTCGGTGAGCCTACCGGTATGCAGGCGGCGGTTGCAGAGAAGGGCCTCATGGTCCTCGACTGCACAGCCTTCGGCAAGAGCGGACATGCTGCGCGCAACGAGGGAGTCAACGCCATCTATGTGGCACTGCCAGCTGTCGAGTGGTTTCGCACGCATCGTTTTGAGAGGGTCAGCGACTTCCTCGGTCCCGTCAAGATGTCCGTCACGCAGATCACAGCTGGGACACAGCACAACGTCGTTCCGGACACCTGCCGCTTTGTCGTCGACGTCAGAGTCAACGAGATGTATAGCAACGAGGAGCTACTTGCCGAGATAAAGAATGCTGTCGGCGTCTCCGTCCAGGAGCGTTCGACGCGCCTCTCCAGTTCCCGCATACAGCTCGACCACCCCGTCGTCCTGAAGGCAAAGGAGTTGGGGATGACCCTCTTCGGCTCTCCGACGATGAGCGACCAGGCGCTCATGCGCTTCCCGACCGTCAAGATCGGTCCGGGACAGTCGTCGCGCTCGCATACTGCCGACGAATATATCGAAATACGAGAAATCGAAGACGGCGTCAGCACCTATATCTCCCTTCTCAACAACTTGAACATAAAGGACTTCAATACATCAATATAATGGCTAAGAACCTAAAACTCTGGGACAAGGGCTACAACGAGGACGAGCGTATCGACCGTTTCACAGTCGGTCGTGACCGTGAGCTTGACATGTACCTTGCGCCATTCGACGTGCTCGGCACCATGGCACACATCCGTATGCTCGAGACCATCGGCCTCCTCGAAAAGGACGAGCTCAAGACGCTGACGGCAGAGTTGAAAAAGATATATGCTCAGACCCAGGATGGCACATTCAAGATCGAGGACGACGTCGAGGATGTACACTCGCAGGTCGAGCTGATGCTGACGCGCTCACTTGGCGACATGGGCAAGAAGGTGCATAGTGGTCGCTCTCGCAACGACCAGGTGCTGCTCGACCTGAAGCTCTTCATCAGAAGCCAGATTGAAGATATAGCGACGAGAGTCCGTCGACTCTTCGACACCCTCCAGTGCCAGAGCGAGAAGTACAAGGATGTGCTTCTCCCAGGGTATACACACCTTCAGGTCGCCATGCCATCCTCCTTCGGACTGTGGTTTGGCGCATACGCCGAGAGCCTCACCGACGACATGAGGATGCTCCTTGCAGCGTGGGACGTCAGCAACCTCAACCCCCTTGGTGCTGCAGCAGGCTACGGCTCATCCTTCCCTCTTGACAGGACGATGACGACACGGCTGCTTGGGTTCAAGGACTTGGCCTACAACGTCGTATATGCACAGATGGGACGAGGCAAGACCGAGCGCATCGTGACCTTCGCCCTTGCGTCACTCGCCGAGACCATATCTCGACTCGCCTATGACGGTTGCCTCTTTACGAGCCAGAACTTCGGCTTTATCCACCTCCCCAAGCAGATGACGACAGGCTCTAGCATCATGCCACACAAGAAGAACCCAGACGTATTCGAGCTGATACGTGCACACTGCAACAAGATACAGGGTGCGCCAAACACCATCCGCCTCATCAGTGGCAACCTGCCTTCTGGATACTTCCGCGACATGCAGATCATCAAGGAAGTCTTCGTCCCACTCTTCGACGAGATGCGCGACTGTATAGACATCACAGCCTACGCAATCGAGAACATCGAGGTCGAGAAGGACATCATGAAGGACCCACGCTACAAATATGCCTTCAGTGTCGAGGAGGTCAATCGCAGGACCCTCGCTGGCACACCATTCCGCGACGCCTATCGTCAGGTCGGTATCGAGATTGACAAGGGACAGTTCGAGTGGTCTGGCGAGCTCCACCATTCCCACGAAGGCTCTATCGGCAACCTCTGCACAGCTCAGATCGCATCCAAGATGGACGAAGTCATGAACGGATTCTCCTTCGCCGAGGTCAGCAAGGCTATAGACGAATTGCTCAAGTGAGACGCAGGCTTCAGATATTCCGCACCTTAGTGGCAGTTGTCGTGATAGTACTCTGCCTACTCCTGTCGGCAGCCTGCTCCCATCAGCAGACGTCTGGCAACCTCTTTATCGTCGACCTGAACAGGACTACGACGGAGGTCTTGTCGCTGACCAACCTTTCGTCTGGCAAGGCCTACTCCGTCGCTGTGAACACTCTCGGCGCCTACGTGCTGTCGACTGACAGTCTCGAGACGGGCCTCTATCTGGCCGAATGGGACAGCGTCCACACGCTCCCGCTCTTTCTGCGTCATTCCGAGCCCCAGAAGATCTGTGGTGCTTGGCAGGCGTGGTCTCAGCTGTCCTTCAGTTCCGCAGAGTCGGAAAAGTGCGTCTTGGTCGAGAGGCTGAGGGCCGACTATGCCCGGTGTATTGACAGCGTCTTGGCGTGGCGCAATATCTCCGATGTCAAGGGGCGTGCTGCCCTCGCCGACAGCATTGCCACTATCCGCCGTATCTATCGTCACAAGGCAGACAGACTCCTCCACGGCTCTGACACCACTATGGCGGCAATACCACTCCTCCTCTCAGGTCTCTACAACGTCCGCCACGATAGCGCCATCGTCTGCAAGACAGTCGAGGAGCTCAATCGACGATTCCCAGACGACGATTTCGTATCCCTCCTCTCCGAAGGCTTGGATGCCTATCTCGATAGCTTCTTCCGCGCCTCTCGCAAATCTTTAGAAACCAAATAACTCATATCGATATCTTTAAACTACGATGAAAACGAAGAAACTCTTATATATCCTCCCCCTCCTCTGTGCCGCTTGCTCTGGCGATGGTGGACGCTCGGCCGTCGAAGGCTCGATATCCTCAGCCTCTGACGAGATGCTTTACCTCGACCAGCTAGGACTCTCAGCAGCAGTCACGACTGTCGACTCTGTCAAGGTCGCTGCCGACGGCTCTTTCCGCCTCAGGGGCTCAGTCCAGACAGAACCGACTTTCTATGTCGTCCGTACAGCTAACGGCAAGTCGCTCACTGTCCTCCTCGACTCAGCACAGACTCTCTCCCTCACTCTCGACAACTCCAAGTCACTCCTCGCCGAGTCGGCTTCCTTCACGGCATCACCTCGCAACGAGAACTTGCGCGACCTCCAGCTCGGCGCTTCGGCCCTCCTCGCTGGCATCAAGCGAGGTGGTGCTCCAGACTCCCTCCGTCAGGCTATCGCCGACTACAAGGAGCTTATCCGCTCTCAGGTCTTCGCCTACCCTCAGAGCATGGTCGGATACTTCGCAGTCCTCCAGACAGTCATGGGCAGCCGAGTCTTCGACGTCATGGACAAGCAGGACCATCAGCTGATGTCTGCCGTAGCAACTTCCCTCAATATAGCCTACCCGCAGAGCGAACAGGTCCAGTACCTCTGCAACTATGTCCTCCAGGCTCGCGCCCAGCAGAGGGCAGCCGCTAAGCGTGACTCTCTCCTTATGACTGCGACCCAGGCTAACTCCCCAGACCTGACCCTCCCAACTATCAATGGCGACGAGGTCTCTCTCTCCTCACTCCACGGCAAGACGACAATCCTCGCTTTCTGGGCCTCCGACGACCAGAACAGTCGTGCTATGAACCGTCAGCTCCGCAAGCTCTATGACAAGTACCACGCCAAGGGCCTCGAGATCTTCTCTGTCTCCTTCGACGTCAGCAAGATCCTCTGGGAGGCTGCCTCGACCAACGACGGCATCAAGTGGGTCAACACCTGCGACCTCAACGGTATGAATAGCGTCGCAGCCCGCCTCTACAACGTCCGCACTGTCCCTTCCAACTACATCCTCTCCCCAGACGGTACTCTTATCGGTAAGGACCTCTTCGGAACTCGCCTCGACGAGAAGATCGCCGAGCTTATCAAGTAATTCCGACCGACGAGATGCCTGCCAGGGACAAGATATTCTTCGCCTCGGACCTCCACCTCGGTGCTCCTTACTTCTCTGACCCTATCCGCCACGAGAAACGTATCGTCCTCTGGCTCGAGAGTATCGAGCCGGAGGCTAAGGTGCTATATCTTCTCGGGGATGTCTTCGACTATTGGTTCGAATACCGCTCGGTCGTTCCGCGTGGCTTTATCCGCTTCCTCGGTCAACTCGCACGTATGGCCGACAACGGGACGGATATACATATCTTTACGGGCAACCACGACGTCTGGATGTTCGACTACCTCCCCTCCCAGTTCCGCTGCACTATCCACGAGTCGCCCTACCGATTCGAGGCCTTCGGCAAGACTTTCTTCGTAGGGCATGGCGATGACTTTGGCTACGACCGAGGCTACTCCCTTCTCATGTGGTGCTTCCACAACAAGTTCCTGCAGGCTCTCTATCGTTGGCTCCACCCGGACCTCGCTAATCTCATTGCGACAACCTGGAGCCGCCGTAGCCGTATGTCACACGCTAAGCACCCTACCCGCATCCGCCTCACCGACGAGTTCTCTGTCCGCTTCGCTACCGAGCAGATCGCCAAGGGCGAGCAGGTCGACTTCTTTGTCTTCGGTCATCGCCACAAGGTTATCAACTACGCTATCCCAGACTCCCCAGCCCGTGTCCTCGTCATCGGCGACTGGCTCTACAACTTCACCTACGCTGTCTTCGACGGGCGCGAATTCTCCATTATTCACGACGACCATGAATGATAATAACTACGATATAGCTGTCGCTGCCTACGTGACTCCTATCGGTTGGATTGTCGCTATGATAGCTCGCGAACTCGCTGACAAACGTGACGACTTTACGACTTTCCACCTCCGTCAAGGTCTCGGACTTAGTGTCCTCGAGATTCTTGGCTATATCATCTTCGTCCATGTCGTCGACATCTGGATGATCAATCAGTTCGCTCTCGCTGTTGCCGTGTTCTTCACTTTTGTCGGCATCAAGGGCGCACTTAGCGGTGTCATGCGCTTCCAGCCTTTCATAGGTCGCCTCTACCACCGTCTCTTCTCTTTTATCTGACTCTTTCTGACATCTGTTTCCTCCCTCCTCGGCTCTCGTTTTCTGCCGATATTCTTGCTATTTTTCTGCCATAGAACACATTCCCGTTTCTTGCTTTTCCCGTTCCTATTCGTTTCATTTGTGTTTTACGCATGTTAAATCTGTTTTCTATGGCACTAATGATTATCGAACTCCTTGTGGTTCTCGGAGCCCTCTATGTCGGCTCACGCTATGGTAGCCTCGCCCTCGGTGCTATCTCCGGTATCGGTCTCGCTATCCTTGTTTTCGGCTTCGGTCTCAAGCCTGGCACGCCTCCGACTGACGTTATATACATTATTATCGCAGCCGTCACTTGCGCAGGCGTCATGCAGGCTTCCGGCGGTATGGACTGGCTTATCCAGGTCGCCGAACGTCTGCTCCGCCGTCACCCGGACCATATCACATTCTACGCCCCGCTCTGCACTTTCTTCCTGACGGTCCTCGTCGGAACGGGTCACGTCGTTTATACTCTGATGCCTATCATCTGCGACATCGCCCTCAAGAAGGGTATCCGCCCCGAGCGCCCCTGCGGAGTCGCCTCTATCGCCTCACAGGTCGGCATCACTTGCTCGCCAATTGCCGCAGCCGTCGTTGCCTTCGTCTCTATATCCAACGCCAATGGCTTCGATGTGACTATCCCCGGAGTCCTCATGGTCTCTATCCCAGCCTGTCTCTGCGGTCTGATGTCCGCCGCAGCTCTTAGCTACCACCGTGGTCTCGACCTCGACAAGGATCCGGAGTTTCAGAAGAGGGTTGCCGACCCCGAGCTCAACCGTTATATGTATGGCAGTAGCGAGACGACTCTCGACAAGGAGATACCTGCCTCAGCTCGCCGCGCTGTCTATATCTTCCTCTGCGCTCTCGGCGTCATCGTCCTCTTCGCAGCCTTTCAGAACTTCCTCCCCTCCTACGAGACGATTCGTGCTGTCAAGGGCGCCAGCCCAGTCCTCCTCGAGAATGGCGCCTCTATGACCCCAGACGCTCTTGCCAAGGCTAAGATGCTCATCCCCGGCGTCACCGAGTCTGTCTCCAAGCCCCTCGCGATGAACCTCGTCATCCAGATTGTCATGATAGCTGCCGCTGCCCTTATGATCATCTTCTGCGACGCTAAGCCTAAGAAGGCTGTCGCCGGTGCGGTGTGGCAGAGCGGTATGGTGGCCGTCGTCGCTATCTACGGCATCGCTTGGCTCGCCGATACGTATTTCTCTAACTATATGCCAGAGATGCAGGCTGCCCTCGGCGATATCGTCAGCCACTACAAGTGGTCTATCGCCTTTGTCTTCTTCGCCGTGTCGGTCCTCATCAACTCCCAGGGTGCTGTCGTCGTCTCTATGTTGCCGCTCGCCTACTCCCTCGGGATTCCGGGCCCTGTCCTACTCGGCGTCCTCCCGAGCGTCTATGGCTACTTCTTCATTCCTAACTACCCGTCCGACATCGCGACTGTCAACTTCGACCGCTCCGGGACTACTGTCATCGGCAAGTACCTCCTCAACCACTCCTTCATGATGCCAGGTCTCGTCTGTGTGACGGTCTCGACGCTCGTCGCCTACGGGCTCTCTCTGATATTTTTCTGATTTCCCTATATAGTTAAAAGCTTCGAGAGGCTGTCATCGCTCGCCGACGACAGCCTCTCTTCTCTTTCCCCCTCTTCCCCATAAAACAACAGTAGGAGGAAAACGCCCCAGCGTTCCCCTCCTACTAGTTCTTCCTCTCCTGTGTCTTATCGAAGACTCATGATGTTAACCCTCATCTTACCTTCGTCGTTTTTGCGTCGAGTATTTCTACTTTGTATTCATTGGTGTCAGAAGGACGTTTGACATTGAGGTCGAAAGTCTTCTCCTCCCAAGGTTCGAGAGATAGATCTATTAAATAGTGCTGTGTGTCGAGTAGAACATCGTTCTTGGAGTAGTAGCGAATCTGTATGAGTATATCGTCCAGCTTGCAATAACATGCTGTGTTTTTGATGGAACCCCTGAGAGCATACTGGTCATCAAACAAGAGGCTTGACTCTTTTAGGTAGATTTCATTGTTGTTCAAGCGGACATAATGGGTCGGATTCGTTAACTCATCAACGTCGGGTGGCTGAATGTCCGATGACGAACCACTGTCGAAGATTGCAGCGAGAACAATCAAGATGGCAAAGGCGCCTACGATGATGCCTGTCCACTTCAGTATCTTCTTGATCATTTTATCTCTTGATTAGTAGATAGGGTCCCCCATTATCCGTTCGTACTCCCGTTCTGTGCGGTTGACTAGCTTGCCTTCATTATAGCACATGCGCTTAACCCAATCCCCATCCTTGCCGTATGTGTATAAGTACGCATAGTTCACGGTTCCTACGTTGGGCGAAGTCATTGTCTCTGTCTCGACGAGTCCCTTCTGGTTGTATGTCAATTGGCGGCTGAAAAATGGGATGACACCATTGATGGTCGACTTCTCCTCTATCAGTCTGCCTTTAGCATCATACTTGAGACTGCAGTTGTACGCTGTCCCCTCCTCCAATTCAGCGGTCACCGAGACAATGCGCTTTGATTGGTCACGCTTGAACTTGAAGACCTCTTTGCCTCTATTGTCCGACCAGTAAGAATGACAGTAGACAACTTCGTTCGCTTGTTCGTTGACGACGCAGTAGCCGCCAAAGTTCAACTTATCAACGAAACCGCAGTAGCTCTTCAACTGACCCTTCGTGTCGTAGTCCATTATGATGTACGGGTCTGGTGTCTCGCCTCCCAGGCACCAGCACCAATACGCCTCGACCTTCCCCTGCTTGTTGAACGAGACCATCGTGCATTCCTCGGAATTGTCAGGGTAATAGACCGTCTCCGTAACCCATTCTTTACTCGGATTCTTGATGTCGAATGATGACTTGTCGACTCTGACAAACTGGAACATCTTCTCTACGCTCAAGCCAGAGAGCATCTGATTCATGCTGACGCCCTTCGGATTAGAAAATTGAGCTTGTGCCATAGCCGAATAGATTATGGCGATAGCAGCAGTTAGTACTCTTTTCATACTTGTTTTGTTTTTACTGCTGCAAATTTAACAACAGCCAACAGTCCTTTTGGAAGTATCTTGTATCGGGATACTTGACAAAATGTCAAGGGTTTCTTGAACTGTCAGAGGAGGATATGTGGTCCTGTACTATTATTGAGACGTCCTGTAGAAAGTTATGACGGAGGACTAGCGAGAGGCGTATAAGTAGTTCCACGTCTATGTTCTCCCTTGCAAATATCCCGTATATGTTAGAGCGTGTGCAACTCAATTGCTCCGCAAGCCAGGCCGCACTCCTCCTCTGACTCCTTAGCTCCTTCTCGACTATTCTACCTATATGTAGCCCTATCGTTTTTCCTCCCATATCCGTGACTCGATAGCGGCACCACCTATCAGTCACTCTTCGCCTGGTATATATATAAGAAAGGTGTGAGCCTCTCTATCGCATTCACGGGGAGCGTCGGATGAACCCCGTTCCACCTTTAGTCAGCTCACACTTTTTCGGTGCGAGCATTAACTCTACAAGGTGGTACGGAGCACTTACGCCTCCGTGAATGGCATTACCTGACTTCTTTCAAAATCAAGAGTTTCCGACGCTTTTGTTTTGAATGCGAATAATAGCTAATGCCTTGTTAGTATTTTAGTTATATTTCTTTTCCTATGTCTGTGTCTTGTTTTTGTTTGTTCGTTTCGCAAATGTATAAAAAAATCTATTCATCCTTCTCTCCCTTGCTGACAGAATTTGCCATCTCAAGTCTATATACTGTCTACAGCCTCTCCGCTTCTTCTCCTCCCCCCCTCTCTGCCTCCCCGCCGCCTCATCCCTAATTGCTAATTGCACATTCCTAATCGCTCTCTGGGTTAGCCTTCTATTAGCCTTGACCACTCTTATGTTAACTTCCCGCGCCTAAATATCTCCCCATAATAAAACAACAGTAGGAGGGAAATGCCTTCGCATTCCCCTCCTACTCGGTATCTCTCAGCCCTCTCTTAGAGCCCTTTATACGGTCATGATGTCCTTCTCCTTCGCAGCATACATGTCGTCTATCTTCTTCATGTAGCCGTCGTGTATCTTCTGGACCTCTGCCTCCTTGTCCTTCTCGAGGTCCTCGGCGAGTCCGTTCTTCTTCATCTTCTTCAGCTCCTCGATGGAGTCGCGACGTGCGTTGCGGACTACTATGCGCGCATCCTCGCAGGTCTTCTTCGCCATCTTCGCCAGGTCCTTGCGCCTCTCCTCTGTCAACGGCGGGATGATGATCCTTATCATCTCTCCATTGTTGTCCGGATTCAGACCGAGATTCGCCGCCATGATAGCCTTCTCTATCGGCGCTATCATGCTCTTCTCCCACGGCTTTATCGCTATCGTGCGTGGGTCAGGGACTGTCACGCTCGCCACCTGCGCAAGCGGGGTAAGCGTGCCGAAATACTCGACCTTCACGTCGTCCAGTACGTGAGGATTTGCCTTGCCTGCCCTGATCTTGCCAAGCTCGTAGTCAAGGTGCTGGGTCGCCTTATCCATCTGCTCCTTGACGTCCTCGAGCAGCAGTTCCAGTTCTTCTTCCATATCTGTCTGTTAGTTTGTTTATTGTCTTTCGTTGGTTTCCTTTCTTGACTTTCCCCTATTCCATGCTCGAGTCGATGTCTGTCATCTGACCCGCCAGGAAATCCCGCTGTCGCTCCACAGGCCTGTAGAAATATACGACTCCGCACTTCTGGCACTCCTCGCGCTTCTCGTCACTGTCCACCGGCGAGTACTTCGCCTCTATCTCGTTCCATAGCTCCAGTATCAGCGCGTCCGCCTTCTCCCTCATCTCGTCGATCTTGTCATGATACTTCATGCTCGTCCCGACGGAGTCCTTATACTTGTTATAGTTCTCCTCGAATATCTGTAGCTTCACCTTTACGAGTGCTATCGACGGATTGTATATCCTGTTCCCTCCGCCCATCGACATGCGCTTCTCCTCGCCCTCGACTATCTTGTGTCCCCATTCTATCAACTGGCTGTCTCCCGATATGTCCGGGACCGCAGCCTCCTCCAGCCCTAGTAGATTCCTGACCTCCGGCTTTATCTCCCCCCTCGCTATGCACATGTTCAGGACCTGTACGAAGTGCGACAGGTACAGCCGCGCCACCTTCCCCGTGTCACTGACGGCCTTGCTCGCCGCAAGCTGCTTGTTCTTGATGTCGTTCATCTGTGCGAGCGTCTGCTCAAACATCGGCGTGAACGAGACTACACTCATCGCACTACGCTCGCTCATCGCAAGCGTACCGAGACCCTTGTTCTCCTCCGCATGTTGCGCCGCCGCTTTCAGCGCACGCAGCCTCGCACTATCCGTATTTGGCAGTCTTCTGTATGGCATACTATCTCGCTCTTCTACGACCTTTTTTTCTCGCTTTCGCCCTTCTTATGGCTTTCTTTTCGCAAAGATAGTTATTAACTTTTACGCATTCAACTATTTACACCCTTTCTTTGCCTTTTTATCCCCTATTTCTCGCTTTTTATCCCCCCTTTTTCCTCTTTTCATTGCCTCTGCCGCCCCTCTGCCGCCTCTTTTTCTCTCTCGCTCTATCTCTCTCCTCACCTCACACCTATAAATGAAAAGTGGGCGGTGTCGTCCCGACATCGCCCACCCGTGAATTAATCACCAAACACACTTATCAACTAATCAACGAAAAAACTATTTCTTGTTCGGGTCTCCACCTCTCGGTGCTGCCCTACTTATTGTCTTGTTTCTGTCTATTATTACGCATCCATATTTCTAAGGTTGCAATTCCCCACGAAAAAATTCTGATATTTTTTAAGATATGACTATTTTTACAGAAACTAAAACGGATTTATCATGCAAAATAGAGCTTTCCTGGTCGACGCCTACGCACTCGTTTATCGAGCCTACTTCGCCTTCATTAAGTCCCCTATGATGAACTCTAAGAGGCAGAATATCAGCGCATTCTTCGGCTTCGCCTCACAGCTCATCGACCTCGTCCTCAAGCAGCAGCCCTCCCACGTCGCTGTCGCTTTCGACCTCCATGGTCCGACTTTCCGCCACGACCTCTTCCCCGACTACAAGGCTAACCGCGACGCCCAGCCCGAGGATATTACCTTCGCTATCCCTCTCGTCAAGCGTCTCGTCGCCGCTCTCAATATCCCCTGCCTCTCCGCCCAGGGTTTCGAGGCCGACGACGTTGTCGGGACTGCCGCACGTCGTCTCCTCGCCGCTGGCATCCCTGTCACGATGGTCTCCCCAGACAAGGACTACGCCCAGCTCGTGACCGACGGCATCTCTCTCCTCCGCCCTCGCTCCGGCGGTGCTACCGAGCTCCTCGACGTCAACGGCGTTGCCGAGAAGTTCTCTGTCCAGAATCCTTCTCAGGTCATCGACCTCCTCGGGCTCTGGGGCGACTCCTCGGATAATATCCCGGGCTGCCCGGGCATCGGCGAGAAGCGTGCTAAGGAGCTTATCGCCGCCTACGGCTCTATCGAGGGTATCTACGAGCATATTTCTGAACTCAAGGGTAAGATGAAGGAGCGCTTCGAGGAGAACAAGGACCTCGTCCTCCTCAGCAAGAAGCTCGCCACTATCGTGACGGACGCCCCTCTGGACTTCTCCCCAGACGACCTCCTCCTCCGTCAGCCGGACTGGTCTGCTGTTGACGCTATCATGAAGGAGACCGAGGTCAAGGCTCTCACCCCTCGCCTCCACAGCGCCTATGGCGTCTCCGCCCCTACTGAGCCTAACCTCTTCAATCTCACCCCTGCTGCCCCTCAGGCTCCACAACCACCTCAGCCCGACGTCGAGCTCGAGTCTATCGCCTCACGTCCTCACAACTATATCCTTGCAGATACTGACGACGACATCCGCGCCCTCGCCGATAGGCTGTCCGGTTGCTCGGCTTTCTGCTTCGATACAGAGACGACGGGCGTCGATGTCTTCGACTCTTCCCTCGTCGGTCTTAGTGTTGCTATAGAGGAGGGGACTGCCTGGTATGTCCCTCTCTTTGGTAAGGCTGAACGTCTTGAGTTCTTCCGCCCTGTCTTCGAGAACTCTTCTATCATGAAGATTGGCCAGAACATTAAGTTCGATATGATGATGCTAGCCGCTGCCGGTGTCCACGTCCGTGGCGAACTTTTCGATACTATGATTGCTCACTTTCTCCTCCACCCGAGCCAGAAGCACAATATGGACGATATGGCGGAGTCACTCCTCCACTACAAGACTGTCCATATCGACGAGCTTATCGGCAAAGGGCTTCTCCAGCTGACTATGGACAAGGTGGACGTCAACCGCGTCAAGGACTATGCTGCCGAGGACGCCGACGTGACGCTCCGCCTCTACAATGTCCTCCGCCCTCTCCTAGAGGCTAATCCTGACCTCTGGCGTATCTTCCGCGAGATTGAGTCACCCCTCATCCCTGTCCTCGCCGATATGGAGATGACTGGCGTCCGTATCGATACTGACGCCCTCGCCCGCTATGCTGACTATCTTCAGAAGGAGATCTCAGCTAGCGAACAGAAGATCTGGCAGCTCGCTGGCGTCAACTTCAATGTCGCAAGTCCTAAGCAGGTTGGCGACGTCCTCTTCGACCGTCTCAAGATTGACGAGAAGGCCAAGAAGACTAAGACGGGCGCCTACTCGACCGACGAGGCTTCTCTCGCCAAGCTCGCCCACAAGCACCCTGTCGTCGGCGAGATTCTCAACTATCGCGGGCTCGTCAAACTTCTCAACACCTACGCCGAGGCTCTCCCGAAGCTCGTCAGCCGCAAGACGGGCCGCCTCCATACGAGCTTCAATCAGGCTGTCGTCGTCACTGGCCGCCTCAGTAGCTCTAACCCTAACCTCCAGAATATCCCCGTCCGTGAGGAGCAGGGTAAGCGTATCCGCGAGTGCTTCGTTCCTTCCCCGGGCAACAAGATTGTCTCTGCGGACTATAGTCAGGTCGAGCTACGTCTCATGGCGCATCTGAGTGGCGACAAGGCTCTTATCGACGCCTTCCTCAATGGAGAGGACGTCCACCGTGCGACGGCCGCTAAGGTCTACAATGTCTCCCCGGAAGACGTCTCCCGCGAACAGCGTTCTAAGGCTAAGACTGCCAACTTCGGCATTATCTATGGCATCTCTGCCTTCGGTCTTGCCGAGCGTCTCGATATTAGCCGCGCCGAGGCTAAGGAACTTATCGACGGCTACTTCGCCTCCTTCCCCGCTGTCAAGGTCTATATGGACAAGGCTGTCGCCGACGTCCGCGAGTCCGGCATCGCCCGTACTCTCATGGGCCGCATCCGCGAACTGCCGGACATCAACAGCCGCAACGCTACTATCCGCGGCATCGCCGAGCGCAACGCTATCAACGCCCCTATCCAGGGCACTGCGGCAGATATTATTAAGATTGCTATGATTCGTGTCCACGACGCTCTCATGGCCCACAACCTCCGCGCTAAGATTATCCTCCAGGTCCACGACGAACTTGTTCTCGACGTCCCTGCTGAGGAGGTCGACGAGGTTAGCGCTATCCTCAAGTCCGAGATGGAGAACGCCGCCCACCTCTCTGTCCCCCTGACTGCCGAGGTCGGCATTGGAGACAACTGGCTCGAGGCGCACTAGGGGTGTTTGTCATTGGATTTTTGCTCTCGGGGTGGGTCTCGTCGACCTGCCCCTTTTGTTTCTCCCTATAATACAAAAAAAAGCCCCCGTCATCACGACGGAGACCTGTAAAACCTTAAAATCATTAAAGATGTATGCGTTTCACAACGCCATAGTACTATATTACCTTTGCTAATTTACATCTTTTCCCCATATCTGGCAATTTTTTGTCTTCTCTTCTTTGTTTGACCGATTATCCCCTTTCTGTCTCCCCGTGCGCTTCTCTACTCCAGCCCGTCCCACTGTCCGCTGTATATCTTGCACTGCGTATACGTCGATGTGCAGTTGAACACTTTGTACATCTCGCTCCTGTTGCTCTTCAATATCTCGACCTGCCTCTGGTTGGTGTCCCATCCGTCTGCGATTATGTAGATGTAGTAGTCTGTCCCCTGTGCCATCTGATACGGCCTGTTCACCGATGCGCACATCTCGACGGTGTATGGCCTCGCTGGTCTATACCCGTTCCCCGCGCTCGCCCCCTTCAGCAGCGCCGCCGGCATGTATCTCTGTATATACGGGTCGTTCGCTGGCGAATACTTCGATGCGACTATCTTTGTCTTCAATATCCTCGTGATGTTCACCTTCGTCACGTTGCTGTTACACAGGAGTCCGAGGCACTTCTCTCCCGTCGCCTCATCCCTCGCATACAGCTCATACGCCATCGGCAGCATCGCCGCACACCCTTGTATGCTCTTCCCGAGTAGCCCGTTATATACGGCTTCAAACTCCTCATAGCTCGACGGAACGTTCGTAAACGAGACGCTCGCCGTCGGCTTGTCCCGTTTCCCCGTGCTGCTGTCGTTCACGTTTATCTCACCGCTGACTGTATACACGTGGCTCCCATACGTCATCGTCTGACTTGCCACTCCCGTAGAGCCTCCCTGCGCCTGCCCCGTCTGCCCGAGTACCCCAGACGCTATCGCCCCGAATATGTCTTTCATGTCCATCGTCTTCTCTGTTTTTGGTGCGCCCCTTGGTTAGCCTTCTATTTAGCCCTGTCCCTGACCGCCCCCTGTTGTTTCTCTCTCCTAAATTACTGATTTTTCCGCAACTCCATATAAGGGAACTTCTAGAAATTAGGTTTTTCACTTGTGCGATTAAGCGAGTGCAAACTTTCGATTAAGTGAATGCAGAACGAGCTTGCTCGTTATGCTGAGCGTAAGAAAGTAAGACTCCAGTCAATGGAGCTTGCTCCAATTGCCGAGCGTGAGAAAGGTCAGCGCAGCTACATGAGGATTTCAAAGTCCGAAGTGCAACATTCCGATTAAGCGAGTGCATACTTTCGATTAAGCGAATGCAGAACGAGCTTGCTCGTTATGCTGAGCGTGAGAAAGTAAGACTCTAGTCAATGGAGCTTGCTCCTATTGCCGAGCGTGAGGAATGAAGGCAACGCCAACATTCCGATTAAGCGAAAGCAATGTGCTTGCACAAATTGCTGAGCGTGAGGAATGAAGACAAAGTCAACGCAGAAAAAGCAATTTATAGGAGTTTACATAAAAAAACTGGAGGATGACTTCTGTCATCCCCCAGCTATCTTCTCTGACTGATTCCTCTGGCTTACTTCGCCTCTGCCTCAGCCTGCTTGATCATGTCGTCAGATGCCGTGATGTAGACCTCGACACGACGGTTCTGTGCCTGACCTGCCTTCGTGCTGTTGTCTGCTACTGGGTAGTCAGATGCAAGACCCCTCGTCGTGATGCGGCTTGCTGGTACTCCCTTAGATACCAAGTAACTCTTGACAGCATTTGCACGAGACTGCGAGATCTCCCTGTTCTTAGCATCAGATCCCGTGCTGTCCGTATGGCCCTCGATCGTGATATCTGCTGAGCTGACATCCTCGCCGCTCGTCATCGTTGCTGCGAACTTGTCGAGGTTTGCCTTCGCTGCTGCGTTCAGATCGCTCTTGCCGACTGCAAACTTGATGCCGCCCTCACCGAACGTTACCTGGATTGCCTTGAGGCCGTTCTGATCCTCTACCTCCTCGACAGAAGCATTGTCAAGAGCTGCGAGCTCCTTCTTCTTCTTGTCCATCTTCTTGCCGATGATGATTCCTGCGGTCGTACCTACTGCTGCGCCTGCTGCTGCACCAATCAGTGCACCCTTCTTCCTGTTCTTCTTAGCTACCAACGCACCTACTCCTGCGCCTACTACTGCACCTGATGTGCCGCCGATGATGCCACCCTTCGTTGCGCTGCTTGCGTTGCAGCCCGTCAAAACGATGCCGGCACTCAGGCCTGCCATAATAATGAGACTCTTGATCTTCATTTTCTTTGTTTTTTTGATTGTTCTGAATGCAAATGTAATCTTTTTTGTAAAATTATATCCATCCAACCGTTAATTTTCGCTCCTCATAGCTCTACATTCTGCTTTTCTTTCTCTTTTTCTCCCACTCTTTTTACGTGTCTTACCTATCTACCCCTCATCCTGAAGTCTACGACGACTGCCCTGTGGTCGGAGTAGGGTAGGTCATACTCTCTGTATCTCTCTGCCTTCATGCTCTCGTTCGTGAATACGAAGTCTATCCTTAGCGGCGGTAGCTTCCCCCTGTACGTGTTGTGTAGCCCGATCTGTTGTGACTCATGCCTGTCGGTCATCTTTTCGCCTCCTCCAGTCTTTATGTGGCTGACTGCCCAATATGTATACGATATCGGTGTGTCGTTGAAGTCCCCGCAGATGATGACATCCCCCTCTGTCTTCTCTACTACGCCCTTCAGCGATTCGACTTCCTTCTCCCGCTTCCTGAACGCCTCCATCATCCTCTCGTATGTACCCCTCAATAGGCTCCGCCTCTCTGTGTCTATCTTCTCGTTCACCGAGACTGCATTGATCTGCTCGTCGCTTAGCCCGAGCGATGCGAGGTGGCAGTTGTAGACTCTTAACTTACCTTCCCCCTTCTCCCCCTTCTCTTCCCTCTCCCCTATGGTTATGTCTATCGCCTGTATTCCCTTCTCTTCTGTGTACCCTGTCGCCTCTGTCTTGTACTTCGAGAAGAGTAGCTCTCCCCCGTTCGAACTGCTGAAGTGCTCGACGTATCTGTACCGACCGAGTACTTCGCTTAGTCTCCCTTTTATGTACTTGGCGACGTAGTCCTTCGACGGGACCTCCTGCAGGCATACTATGTCCGCGTCTGTCATCTCTATGAAGTCCGCCATCTTCTCCCTCATCTCCTCTATCTTCATCTCCCCGTTGTATGCGAAGTAACGGACGTTATACGTCAGTAGCCGTAGTTCCCCCTCCTTCTTTGCGACTTCTTCCTTGTCGACTCCTCTTAGCCCGATGACGTTCAGCGCGTCACTCCCGTTGATAGCCAGCACTATGAGACACGCACACCCTGTCTTGATGTTGTTTGTCGTGAATAGTATGACTGTCCAGCACGCTAATGCTATCACGAGATACGGGTACGCGAACCACAATATGCACAGGTTGCTCAGCTCCGACGGCGCTACACTGACCGAGAACGCTACGCCTGTCGTCACTATGCTTACTACTATGCCTATCAGTCTTAGTATTACGCCGACCATCTTGCTCTCTTCGCCTCCTCTTCCTCTACTTGTTGTTGCCGCTGATGTCGAATAGTGTCCGCTTCTCCGTGTCTGTCAGGCTGTTATATCCTTTCTCCCTGATCTTGTCGAGTATCCTGTTCAGCTCCTTCTCGTCATCTACTTTCCGCTTGTTATATTCCCAGTCTTTGTTGTACCCCGGCGTCGCTCTCATCCTGACTTTTCTCTTCCCTATCTGCGGCAGCGGGATCTGGTCTATCTTTCTCCAGTACTTCGCTGTGAAATACCCCATTATCGCACCTCCTATGTGCGCCAGGTTCCCCCCGAAGTTCTGCATCCCTATCGTGAGCACGACGAAGATTAGTAGCGTCACTATCGCTATCCATCGCAACTCTATGTTCCCGACGAACGCCATCCACACCTGTCTCCGCGGCGTCGCGACGGCTACCGCTACCAGCAGGCACACTATCGCCCCAGACGCACCCAGCAGTATCGGCATCACGACTCGCTCGCTATACCCTGTCAGCATCGTGACTGCCAGCGCGAACACGTTCCCCGCCAGTCCTCCGAGGAAATACGCCTTCAGTAGCATCCCCTTGCTTCTGAACTCCTCCTCGAATAGTCTCCCGAACCAGTACAGCGTGAACGCGTTGCAGAAGAAGTGCACGATGTCATAGTGGGTGAAGAAACTGCTTATTATTGTCCACGGACGATAGACGACTCCCGCATTCATCGGCATCGCTACCCACTCTAATATCCACCCCGGTCGCAACGTGCCTCCCCATGCCGCTATGTCGGATAGTCTTACTATCAGGAAGACTATCGCGTTGACTATTATGAGCTTCACTGTCGTGCTGCTCTCGCTCCACAAGTTCCTCATATCTCTCCCCTCCTTCTCCAGTATAGCAGTATTACGAGCCCATACAGCATTCCCCCGAGATGCGCCCAGTGCGCTATGTTGTCAAAGCTGAAGTCAGCAACTCCGAACACGAGCTCTATCACTGTGTATATCGCTACGAAGTACTTGGCCTTTATCGGTATCGGGACGAACATCAGGAACATCGGCAGGTTCGGGAATATCATCGCGACCGCCAGCAACAGCCCAAACACTGCTCCGCTCGCACCGACTGTCGCATGGCTGTCTATGTATAGCTGCTGCAGCTCCGGGAAGAAGGTTCGCGCTATGCTCGCCGCACTGGCTTGTCCCTGGCTCGTCAGCGTCTCGTTATACGTGTTGATGAACGCCTGCATCTTGATCCCCGATTCCATCGAGAACGCACCTTGCGTGTTGATGAACTCCTGTATCGCCGGGACTGTCGGCGTGTTCATGACTTTGTCGATCGCCTCGCTGTATTGGCTTATCTCGTATGCGTATGCCCCGATCTGTGTCAGCCCAGCCCCTATGCCGCATACTATGTAGTACATCAGGAACTTGCTGCTCCCTATCCGCTGCTCTATCAGCGGACCGAAGATCATCAGCGAGAACATGTTGAAGAATATGTGAGAAAATCCCCCATGCATGAACATGTAGCTGACTATCTGCCACGCCCCGAAATGTGTCGACGTGACGTAGTGGAGAGCCAGGTACTCGTTAAGGTCTATCCGTAGCCCGCTCGCAAACGCCCACTGCCCGACGAAGAACAATAGGTTGATGAGTAGCAGGTTCTTGACGACTGGCGTCAGGTTGTTCAGGAATCCCATTCTTGCTTTCTAAAATAATCTCTCTATGTCGTTGTTGCTGACGACTCTGTACGTCGGCTTGCCCTGTGGCGTGTACCCACGCTCTGCAGACGTCATCAGCTTCTCATACATGTCTTTCATCTCCTCCGCAGTCAGCTCTCTCCCGTATGGCATCGCCACCTTCTCCGCCAGTCTCCCGATGATGTAGTCCCCTATTCCGCTCCTGACGTCCGCACCCCCCTGCTGGCAGTCATAGACGAGCTCCTCCAGTATGTCCCGGACTGCCGAGATTTCTATCTGCGTCGGCGTCGAACTGATGACGACTTCGTTGCCCTCGACTGTCACGTCTATCCCGGCCTGCGCCAGCTCTCCCTGTAGCTCCGAGACTATGCAAGCGTCGTTCTGGCTCATGCTGACCCGCTCGGGATATAATAGCATCTGTCCGCTTATGTTCCCGTGCTGCATGATCTGCTTATATGTGTCGAAGAGTATCCTGTTGTGAGCTCTGTGCTGGTCGATGATCATCAGTCCGTTCGGGACTGTCGTGATGATATACTTGCCTATGTGCTGCCAGAATCGACTGCTGTCTATCTCTATCACGCCCCGCTCCGCCTCCGGAAACATCTCACGCTGTATCGCCGTGCTCGCCTCCATCGCAAACGGGTCATATCTTTCGACGACGTTCGGATTGTAACTCCCGACGGACGAACTGTACGTCCGCTCCGCCTTCTCCAGCCCGGTGTACAGCCGCTCCCATCCGTTGACTGTGCTCGCAAACCTCTGCGCCTGCTCCCGCTCCCTCGCAAATGGGTTGTACGTCTCTGTCTCCCCGTCTCTCGACCCGACCCCGAATGTCGGGATCTCTATCCGCTCGCTGCTCTCGAAGTCTATCGACGGCATTATGCCTCCGTCACTTAGGCTCTTCCGTGCCGCCGAGTTTAATATCTTCCATATCGACTGCTCGTCGTCGAACTTGATCTCTGTCTTCTGCGGCGAGACGTTCACGTCTATGGTCTGCGGATCTACGTCGATGTATACGAAGTAGCACGGCGTGACATCTACTGCTATGATGCCTTTGTATGCATCGACTATCGCCTTGTGGAACGACGCACTCTTCATGTACCTGTCGTTCACGAAGAAGAACTGCTCGACGCCTCTCTTCTTCGCTGTCTCCGGCGTCCCGATGAAGCCTTTTATCTTGACGAGGTCTGTCTCCGCCTCTATGGGTATCAGGTGCTGCGTCATGCCTGTCCCGACGACGCCTGCTATCCTCTGCTTGATGCCCCCAGAGCTGAGCTTGTATATTGTCTGACCGTCCGATACGAGGCTGACGTCTATGTCTATGTGCGCGAGGGCTACTCTGAGGAACTCCTGGCTCACCTGCCTCATCTCTGTCGCATCGGACTTTAGAAATCTCCGCCGCGCCGGTATGTTGAAGAATAGGTTTCTGACGGATATGCGTGTGCCTTTCGGCGTCGCACATGGCTCCACTGCTCCTATCTCGCACCCCGCCGTCTCGACTCGAGTCCCGAGCTCCGCGCCCTCTACTCGCGTCTGCATCTCGACCTGCGCGACAGCTGTGATGGACGCCAACGCCTCTCCCCTGAACCCCATCGTGCTCAGGTGGTACAGGTCCGACGCCTCCCGTATCTTCGACGTCGCATGTCGCTCAAACGACATCCTCGCGTCCGTCTCCGTCATGCCACAACCGTCGTCTGTCACCATTATCAGTGTCCGACCTGCATCCTGGACGACGACTTTCACTTCCTTCGCCCCGGCATCTATCGAGTTCTCCATCAACTCTTTGATGACCGATGCAGGCCGCTGGATGACCTCCCCGGCTGCTATCTGGTTCGCTACCGAGTCCGGCAGCAGTCTTATGACGCCTCCCTCTTGCATCAGCCCCCCCTCTAGCTCCTCATGAATAGTGAGACAAGGCTGTTCAGTGCCCCGCTTAGCAATAGGTACATGAAGACGCCTAGCAGTATCGCAAGCGTCAATGTCCTGACTCTCTGCTTACGCCTGTCGTCCTCCATCTGCTGGATGAACTCGTCATGCCGCGCCCTCATGAAGCCCTGACGTATCATGGCGCCACTCCCAGCCAGCTTCTCTGTGTCCGCTGTCAGGCCTAGCTCCTTCCGCCTCTGCTCGATGCGCTCCTTCTCGGGATCGTAATACATTGGCTTGTACTCGAATACTTTGTGCTTCGGTAGTGAGAATAACGATTTCATGGCTCTCGGGGATTTTTTGTCTCTTGTCTAATACTTATAGTCGGTGCAAGCCCTGCTCTCGAGCAGCGGCTTCAGCTTCGCTACTATCGCCTGGTGTCGCGGATCCACTGCATACGCCTGGAGGCCCTCCATGTCGTCCGCCGTCGCGACGAGCGCCATGTCATAGCTCTCCTTGCTGTTGACGTTTAGCCCTATCTCGAGGCTCCTGAGGCTCGGTATCTGGCCGACTAGTCCCTCGAACTCTTTCTTGAATCCCTTTAGCTGACTAGCCTTCTCGCTCTCCTCTATGTCCTTCTTCAGGCTGAATAATACTATGTGCCTTATCATCTTGCTTTTCTGTTGTTTAGCTTTCCTCGAGGTCTTCGGACTCCCTCGCCCTCCTCGACCCCTCTGTCTTGCAAAGGTACGAAAAAAAAGAGACTGACAATTATCTTGTCAATCCCTTTTGATTGTAGCGGGAAGCCGACTCGAACGACTGACCTTTGGGTTATGAGCCCAACGAGCTACCACTGCTCCATCCCGCAATCCATTTCGCTTTAAGAGTATCACTTACCCTTTCGCACTGCAAAATTACTACTTTATTTTCTTTCTGCCAACTTTTTCTGTAAAATATATCGAAAATCTTTCTTTTCCCCTCTCCCCGCCTCGTTTCCGTCCCTCCCTTCTTCCCTTCTTCCCTTCTCTCCCCCTTTTCTTCCCGTCCTTCCTCCGTCTCTTCTCTCCCTTCCCCCTCTCTCCCTTCCCACTTCTCTTTTCTCCCCCATTGTCCCTGCTTCCATATCTTTTTCTATCCCTTCCCTTCCGACATCTCCGGCTCCTCATTGCTAATGGCACATTGCACATTGCTAATTGCAAATAGCGTTCCTCCCTATCCACCAAGCTATTGTGAACACTAGGTACGTGTTTATGAGGTACTTGTTCCGCAGCATGTTATATATCTTCGGACTCCTCTTGGCTGTCATCTTCGAGATCAGTAGCAGTAGTATGTAGGGTATCGAGACTATCATGAAGGCGTTCATCCTCCATGCCCCGACTATGTCCCCGTGCAATAGGCTGTGTATCGCCCGCTGACTTCCGCAGCCCGGACAGTCCAGCCCCGTCAGGACTTTGAAGGGGCACTTGGGGAATGGTATCACCGCCCCCCCAGACGCCGGGTCGTATGTGCGGTATATGTACACCATCACCATTGCTATGGCGACGCCCACTGCACTCCACACTATCTTCTCCCACGTCTTCAATGCCCCTTCCTCCGTCTATCTTCTTGCTACTATTTCCATGGCTGTGCGGACTATGATTATGAGCGCACCTACTACGGTCCCTATCAGCGCATACTTCTTCGCCTTCTCGCTCGCCTCCATCGCCTCGTCATACTCTCCGTTCTCCCAGTACCCCGAGACTTTGCTCGCCTGGATTATCGACATTATGCCAAACGGCAGACAGCAGCATACTGTCGTCACTATCGCCCATACCATGTGGTTTTCCGGCATCTCCGACATGGCTCTGTCATTCTTCTTGTTCAGCGGCGCTCCGCAGTTCGGACATGTGCTTGCTTCGTCAGACACTTCCCGCTCGCATTCCGGACATCTGATTATTGCCATATTCTCTCGTTTTTATTAGTGTTTGTTCATTACATAGATGAACACAAATAAGAATATCAGGTACGCGGCGATTCCGACACCTGCGATTACCGCCCCTATTATGGCGTACTTCTTCGCCTTCGCCGCCGCCTCGTATGCCATCTCATACTGCCCGCCATCCCAGTAGTTCGAGACTTTGCTCGCCTGGATTATCGACGCTATGCCAAACGGCAGACAGCAGCATACTGTCGTCACTACCCCCCATATCAGGTTGCTCTCCGGCATGAGCTCTCTGCCCTTGACCTGCCCTCCGTCCTTTATCGGCGCTCCGCAATGCGGACACTTTGCTGCGGCGTCAGATACTTCTCGTCCGCACTCCCTGCATCTTATTAGTGTCATTTCCTTCTTTGTTTTATCTGGTGTGTTTTATGTCTTCTATGGTGTGTCTCCTCCTTCTTCCCTTTTCCCTTTTCCCTTCTTCCCCTCTTCTCTCCTCCTTCTTCCCTCTTAGTCGTTTATCTCTTCCAGTATCTCCTGTATGATACCCATGTCGCCGATTATCATGGATGCTACTATGAACAGTATGATTCCGACAAGTGGTGCGGCTACCGCCCCTATTATGGCAAACTTCTTCGCTTTCGCTGCCGCCTCGTATGCCATGTCTTGCAGCCCCTGTCTCCAGTAGTCCTCGACCTTGCTCGCATAGACTATCGAAACTATTCCAAACGGCAGACAGCAACATACTGTCGTTACTATCCCCCATATCAGGTAGCTCTCCGGCATCGGCTCACTGTCCCTCCGCTGGCTCCCGCTCTGTAGCTTCGCCCCGCAGTGAGGACACTCTGTCGCGGTGTCCGATACTTCTCGTCCGCACTCCCTGCATCTTACTAGTGTCATGTCTCTTCTCGGTGTTATTCTTGTGTCCTGTCTTTATTTGCTCTCTTAGAGGAAAGTTTTAGAAAAAGCAATTTATAAAAATTCCCTAGAATAGTGGTGGATACGTCTTTTCGGTATACACGAACCTGTTCTCGAATTCTTCCTGTGTCCCCGATAGCGCTACTACGCCAGATATCACTGATACTATGTTCGCCATTCCCAGTGTTATGATGTTGAATAATATCTGTAGCACCCCCGCTCCGGTCTTCCCTATGTAGAAGTAGTGCGCCCCGACTGCTCCCAGCACTATCGCCAGGATTCCAAATGTGTCCACTGAATACTCCTCGTCTCCGGTCTGTGGCCTCGCCTTGATTGGCGCCCCGCAGTGAGGACACGCCGTGGCCCAGCCGCTTATCTCTTTGCCGCACTCTCTGCAATATGCCATTTTTTTTCGCCTCTCGTTTATGTTGGTTCTTTCTTGCTTGTCCGTTTTTCGCGTCTCCTCCGCTTGTCTCTAGGGGAGCTCTAGGGATGTCTGGTTTTCCAGACAATCAAATTTATCTCTTTTTGTCTATTCCACCAAGCCTTTCGCTCCCTTTCGCATCTTTCTCTCCCTTCTCTTCCTTCTCCCTTCCATCTCTCCCTTCTTTCCTCCTCTCTCTTCTTTCCTCCTCTCTATTACCGTCCCTCCTCCGTCTCTTCTCTTCCCTCTCTCTCTTCCCCCTCTCCCCTTCTCTGTGTTCTCCCAGCGAGCGTCAGCTCGCCTCTGTGATCAAAATCTCCGTGTCCTCTGTGCTCTCTGTGTGAGGCTAAAATACTCTCCGACCCCTCATTCCTCATTCCTAATTAAAAAAAATCCCCCCGCATATCACTACGCGAGGGATATCGATATAGTTTTATGTTAGAGTTCTCTTTCTAATTGCCAGTTATTCAATAGAATAATTGAACTTCCTTCAACGAGCCTTCAACATACTGGAAACGTCCATCAACAATCTTGTAGTCAATAGTCCATTCGTGGTCAGAAGCAGTAATAAGGCCGATATAGTAGGCTGTAAAGTTGATGGTGTATGTGAAACCGGAGAGAAGTTTAGCGTAGGGGTAGAGACGAAGGAGAGCTCCCGCCCAGGCCTCGATGAGGTTCTTTTTCATCTGCTCTACGACCTGCTCGTCTGTCATGCCCTCGTAGCCAGAAGCAAACTGCCGACGGGCGTTATCAGGCCTCCAGTCAACGTCGTTCTGGTAGGCGCTACTCCCCGTGTAGTACTCGTTGTTGCCGTAGCTCGTGACGTAGCCCTGACCTTTTATAGTGAAGCCAGCCTTCGTATCGACATAGTCCCATACCCAGTCTGTGCAAGCCTGATAGAAGGACTGAATGAAGGCGTCGCCCTTGATGTGAGGAAGGTTGATTACGACATGCTGACCGAGTAATCGTAAACTAATACTATCCAACTTGTCAACCTCCTTGGTGAATAGTTGCTCGCCATTGTACCAGCCGCGGACTTGATCTTCGGCAGGCTCTTCAACGGATTCTTCAACTGAATCAAAATAGATGCTGTCTAACTTGACAATCTCCTCTGCGAAGACAGGTAGGCCGTTGTACCAGCCACAGGCCACCTGTGCTCCAGCTATGGAAGAGAACAAGGAGAGGATTAATATCGCTGAGAAAGCGAATAGCGTTATTTTGCTTTTCATATCTTGCTATTTGATTATCATTTTGGATGCGTTGACACCATCTGTGATGATGTAGAGACCAGCAGGGAGGTCCGTTGTTAAGATGCTGCCTGCAGAACTGCAGCGCACAAGCCGACCAGAGATCGTGTAGATGCGAATAGAACTGTTTGTCTTGCCTTGAACTGTGCCTTTGACGACAGAAAAGGCAGTTGAGTTAATTGGCTCTATGTCATCGCCAACGAAACTGATACGTTGGAGAGATTCGACAGTGCCTGAGGCTATTGTGCCGCCGTCGGAGCGGGCAACTAGGCGGTAAGACGTACCGTCATCGGAAAACTCGATACGGACGACGGAGGCAAAATCGCTAATTATGACCGTATTGTCTGTGTTGACAAGACATACCTCACTTTTGGCGCCGATGTAAGTATTTTTGTTTCCCCATGCGGCCCTATACTGCCGTCGCGTTCCATTGTACGCGTAAATGGTGATTCCACTCACCCCCAGATTGCATTTCTGAGGTTTCTCTATCCAGCTAATTATACTCTTCAATCCGCTACAACCAGAGAAAGCACTATTCCCTATGTTCGTCACGCTATTCGGTATCTCCACGCTCGCCAATCCGCTGCAACCAGAGAATGCAGACCTCCCTATGCTCGTCACGCTATTCGGTATCTCCACGTTCGCCAATCCGCTGCAACCATAGAAAGCCCATTCCCCTATGCTCGTCACGCTATTCGGCATCTCCACGCTCTCCAATCCGCTGCAACCATAGAAAGCCTCGTACCCTATGCTCGTCACGCTACTCGGTATCTCCACGCTCGTCAATCCGCTGCAACCAGAGAATGCATGATCCCCTATACTCGTCACGCTGCTCGGGATAACAGTGTTCTTACATCCAGCCACAAGTGTGTTTGTCTCCGTCTCTATGATAGCATTGCAATCTCCTCTGCTGTCATACTTCGTGTTATCCTTGTCAACCTCTATGCTCTCCAACCCGCTACAACCTGAAAAAGCTTGTTCCCCGATACTCTTCACGCTATTCGGTATCTCCACGCTCGCCAATCCGCTGCAACCATAGAATGCATTATCCCCTATGCTCGTCACGCTATTCGGCATCTCCACGCTCGCCAATCCGCTGCAACCAGAGAATGCATGACCCCCTATGCTCGTCACGCCGCTCGGGATCTTCAACTCCCCCGTCAACCCACTGCAATCTGAAAAAGCAACCACCCCTATGCTCGTCACGCTGCTCGGGATAACAGTGTTCTTACATCCAGCCACAAGTGTGTTTGCCTCCGTCTCTATGATAGCATTGCAACCTCCTCTGCTATCATACTTCGTGTTATCCTTATCAACCTCTATGCTCTCCAATCCGCTGCAACCAGAGAAAACACCGCTCCCTATGCTCGTCACGCTGCTCGGGATAGCCACACGCGCCAACCTACTGCAACCTGAAAAAGCATACGCCCCTATACTCGTCACGCTATTCGGTATCTCCACGCTCGCCAATCCGCTGCAACGAGAGAATGCATCGTGCCCTATACTTGTCACGCCGCTCGGGATCTTCAACTCCCCCGTCAACCCGCTGCAACCTGAAAAAGCTATTTCCCCGATACTCTTCACGCTACTCGGGATCTCCACACGCGCCAACCCACTGCAACCTGAGAAAGCAGCCACCCCTATGCTCGTCACGCCGCTCGGGATCTTCAACTCCCCCGTCAACCCGCAACCCTGAAAAGCTCGTTCCCCGATACTCTTCACGCTACTCGGGATCTCCACGCTCGCCAACCCGAAGCAACCTGAAAAAGCATACGCCCCTATACTCGTCACAGAAGAACTCACTACAACTTTCTTGACTCTATTGTCGGACGCAACCCTCACATTGTTCCCAGTCACCGTCAGCGTTCCATCATCGCTCAAGGTCCACCCATCGCCTGATGCCACCACATTCGCCTCTCCCTGCACTGACACCATCAACATGCAGAAAATCATCATCAGTATCTGTTTCATAATCTATGTATTATTGGTTATTACTCTAGTTGAATTCATCCTTGTCATTTATCCTCACCATCAAGCCTTCGGGTTTGAAGTTTGGTGGCAGCGGCTTGAAGTCCTTTAGTCCGACAACGTTGCCATTCTTGTGTTGCTGAAAACGACGCAATTCTCCTATTTCCATATCCGTCACTAGAATGCAGTCATTCTTGCCACCTTTTACAATGATGTCGTTCCTTATCTCTGTCTTTGATGGCTTTATCACCCTTGAGTCTCCGTACGCTGCATCATTGACTTGCACAATGTACGCATGTATGTCTCTTGAGTATGAACCTATTATGTCGCTGAAATAGTTCGTGTCGCTGTTGTGTTCGACGGCAACTACAAAGTCTACTTTAGATTTGCACTTCGCTCTGTCTTCTACCGACGCCAACTCAAAACAATAGTATACAGCAAAGTACACGCCTCTCCAGTGGAATATGGTTATGTCTTGACTTTCATTTGTGTCAACTCTATAACCTAAATCCTCGATGTTTAATATTTCTTTCGGAGAATAGTATTTCTTGCATCTTACATGCACGAAGCTCGACTTTCTGCCATTATCCTTATATGGCAATATTGTCGCTATGCTGTTTTGCGCCGTATTGTTCCCAGTCTTCCTTATTGTTACCCCTGTGACTATCGCAATCTGCTTCGTCTTGCTTAGATATGCTGCATACTCTAACCATTCGTGCGGCAAATATACCTCGGGCATGACTATCATGTTGCAATTCCATTTTGCCGCCTCGTTGACCATGTTGACTATGGCCTCAAATCGTTTCTTGTCCCCTGTCGGTTTGTCATTCTTCAATGGAGCAAAAAACTCTCCTTCTTTGATAGTTGTATTGCTGATGGCTACGCGTATTTTCTTTCCGTAGTCTTCTTTCCCATCACTACTATTCTCACCAATGTCTTTTATTGTCAAGACTTCAACCCCATTGTGCTTTTTAGGTTTCCATTCATGTCTATCTTTTTCCTCCTGTGGGAATTGATTCTTGTACATATCTACTCCAGACAAGCTACACCCATTGAGCCATTCATATACTTGTAATTCGTCGAGTGAGATAAATCGTGGACTCAATTTAAGCAGAACGTCGATGAGCCGTTCTTTTACCTTGTTATTATGGTTCTTAAATAGATTTAGATACCCTTCACCGCTAACAAGTCCCTTGCTATAATTTAGGCATGGCGTACACACCAAGTTGTGATTGAACATATTGGATACCCTGTACGCTACTGCATTCTCCTTGACTTCCTTGTCTTTCACCTCTTCGGGGCACAATGCTGCGGCCCGAGCCTCTGTCAGGACTCTCAACACCCTTATGTCATTACCTAAAACAGGTGGTGCCATCTCAACGGCTTTTTCTATCTGCTTCCTTAGTTTCTGTATGTCTCTTCGTCGTCCGTAAATGTAGAACAACGTGAACATCTTCCCCCAGAGTGCCGACAGCTCTATTGCCTGCTTCCCTTGGAATATGAGCAACAGCTCTTTTGACAACCCTTCGAATTTTTCTTTGATTTGCTTGTCTATAACTCCTGTTAGCTTCGACACCATTATTGTTTTCGTCAAATATTTTGACAGTCCATACTTGTCAACACGACTTCCCTCAACGCATTGAAGCTTGTTTACCGAGTCCTTATAGTTAAGCTTGTATGTTTTCTCGTCATAGTCTCTAAACACGTCATCATAATCGGGCAGGAACCTGAACTCACTGCTCGCATGCTTCATGTTCTTCTGAAACACTGTCAGCAACGATAACGACTCTGTATTCTTGAAAAACGCTACCTTTACCTTGTCTTCGTTTACTCTCACTTCACCCTTTCCCCAGTCTCCTTTAAGCTTATACAAATTATCCTCTTTCTCTATAATACCTGCATCCGATAATACTTTCATAGTATCATCTCGGTTGCATCCCTTCAATACAAACACCATGTCGTCAACATACCTTCCATAGAATGCAGGACGCAACTCCTTCATTACCTTGTCATCAAACTTAGACATGTATGCATTGGCAATCAGTCCTGACGAAAGAAGTCCAACGGGCAGGAATCGCCTTTCTACCTTTCCCTCAAAAGTCTCTGTGTCCCTACATTTAGCATATTGATCATTCATTACAGCCTCCTTGTATTTACTGTGTATATCATTCAGGAGGCTACTGAGTGTTATGTCCGTATCGTCAACTTCATTTCCGAGAATTTCTACAACGAGTGTCTTCACGTCAATGTCAACGGAATAGAAGAATCGACGTATGTCCATGCTCACTATCGTTGCGTCGTTCCCCTTGTCTATCACATGTTTGACCTCGTCTATCGGGTCGTCTTGCCATTTCTTATATCCGTAGAAATATGGCTTATACAACTGATGTTTACTTGCAAAGCTTTCTTCTTCATCTCCATTTTCTTTCTCAACAGTGCATAAGTTCAATTCGTATACGTAGCTATGCTTGAGCAATCCTCTCTCTTTCAGTTTGATTTGTATCTTTTTCCCTGTGAACATTAGCCAGAGTACTGCAATCAAGTGCACTTCGACGGGAGCGTCTATCATGAAGTTGCACTCCCATTCCCATTCCCATTCCCCTTCTCCTTCTACTTCGCTCTTGTATGCTTCGCTCTCGTTGCTTAAAGCTTTAACTGAGTTGTCTGTTTGATTGTCGTCTCCGATAGCAGACGTCCCGTTGCTCTGATTTTCTTTATTATTCTCTCGCTTGTCTTTCTGCTTCTTAATAACTGCCTTACACCCTATATCCCGTCTCAGGCTCCGACTAAGAACCCCTTTCTCCAAACTCTTAATGAGCTCCTCAAAACTATTAAAGATTGTATCTCCCTTTTCTATATTCTCCAATTGTTGCCCAAGTATACTTGTCTCCCTCTCTGCTATCTTACTACTCACAAACAAGTCCGTAGAGCTATAGTAGCAATAGCTCTTCAACTTCATCCGAGTTTTCCCGCACTTTTTACCTAGAATTCCTGGTTGACGGTTTTAGGCTTAGCTGGGCGACCGACTTTTGGTGTCGCAGATTTCTTTCTTGACACGTACTGAGGGGCGCAGTTCTCCGGTATTTCTATGCCAAACT
>JAFPZF010000050.1 GCA_017417385.1 Bacteroidales bacterium | reverse complement strand
TAATACAGGTCTAACTATTTCTTGTTCTCGGAAGATTTAGCGAAGAAGTTAGCGATCAAAGTACCGGAAATAGAATGCCAGGCGCAGGATATGGCGCAAGGGAGAACCGAGAGAGGGTTAGCAGCGGCGAAGAAGGCAGAGGAGAGATTAGTAGCGAGGCCAGCGTTCTGCATACCGACCTCGATGCTCAGTGTGCGTTTCTTAGGAGTCGAGAAAGAGCTCAGAGTGGCAACCAGATAGCCAAGGGCGTAGCCGATGCCGTTGTGGAGCAAGACTGATAGAAACACCATCGCGAGGAAGCCGACAGAGACGTCGCTCAAGGAGGGGGAGATCTGGCAGACGACACCGCCAACGATCAGTGCCAAGCCGATAACACTCAGGGAAGGCATCACAGTCCTCACACGTGCGAAGCCGTCGCGACTCCCAAAGAACAAGTTGAGACAGAAGCCGATAGAGATAGGCAGCAGAGTGACAATCAGGATATTCCTGAACATACCCCAGGCGTCGACGTCGATAGACTCGCCGACGAGGAGGAGGACGAGGGCAGGTGTCAGGACAGGCGACAGCAGGGTCGAGACCGTCGTCATACCGACCGAATAAGCCACGTCGCCCTTGCAGAGGTAGCTCATCAGATTGCTAGAGACGCCGCCGGGGCAGCAGCCGACAAGAATCAGACCTGCGGCGACGCCCGGGTCGAGACGCAAGAGCCTACTAATCCCGAAGGCGACCAAAGGCATGACCGTATACTGAGCCGCGCTGCCGATGATGATATCGACAGGGCGCGAGACCAGAATCTTAAAGTCCGTCGTAGTCAGCGTCAGCCCCATCGTCAGCATGATGAAGCCGAGGATAAGAGTCTGGCGGACGCCGATGACCCAGGCGAAAGCATTAGGAATCAGATAGCCGGCGAGGGCTGCGAGACAGGTTATCAGAGAGGCGTGAGCCGAGAGGAACCTACTTAACCTTTCCACTTAGAAGTTGTTTAGCGTTTTCACGAGCAGCGTCGGTCACCTGAGCGCCGCTAAGCATCTTAGCAATCTCGGTGACCCTCTCAGCGTCGTCGAGCAGGGCGATATGACTAATCGTTCGGTCGGAAGTATCCTGCTTGAAGACCCTATAGTGACGATTACCATGGGCAGCCACCTGAGGCAGGTGAGTGATCGAGATAACCTGCATAGACTCGGACATAGCCTCCATGATGCCGCCCATCTTAGCAGCGACCTCGCCACTGACGCCAGTATCGATCTCGTCGAAGATAATAGTCGGGAGGCGCTTCGTCTTACTAAGTAGAGCCTTGATGCTGAGCATGACCCTACTCATCTCGCCACCGCTTGCCACCTTAGAGATGTCAGTCGGGACACCATTCTTGTTGGCGGCAAAGAGGAACTTAACATCATCGGCGCCCTTAGGGCCACAGTCCTGTTTAGCCACCTCGACAATAAAGCGAGCATTCTGCATACCCATCTCGTGGAGAGGAGTCACGATCCTCTCAGTGAGAGGTTCAACGACCTTCATTCTCATATCTGTCAGGACTGCAGCCTTGTCGAGCATCACTTTCGTCTCGTCGTCGAGCTGACGCTGGAGTTCCTCGAGCTGATAGTCGAAGTTCTCGACGGCTGCGACCTTAGCTTTGAGGTCGTCGCGAATCTCAATCAGTTCGCGAGCGGACTGGACGCCATGCTTTTGAGTCAGACCGTTGAGCTTGTTGAGACGTTCCGTCACCTTCTGTTGAGTCTCCGGGTCGAACTCAGCATTCTCGTAGAGAGAACGGAGAGTCTGACAGATATCGTCGAGGTCGATTCGAGCCGTCTCAATTCTCTCGTCAACCTTATCTTCCTTGTTGATAAAATCAGCGACCTTCTCAATCTGACGGCCAGCTGCGAGCAGTTTGTGAGTGACACCAACCTCGTCCGCCGAGAGAATATCGATCACGCTGCCGAGCGACTCCTTGATTTCCTCACTTCTGTCGCACAGTTCCTGTTGTTTCTCAAGTTCCTCTATCTCGTCAGGGTCCTTGAGCTGAGCAGCCTCAAGCTCGTTCAGCTGATGCTTATTCCAGTCGAACTCCTTCTTTTGGAGCCTGTTACTCTCCTTGAGCTCGTCAAGTTTCAGAGCCGTAGCCTTACGTCTCTCGTAAGCCGCCACGTAGTCGGACAGCTCCTCCCCTACCCCAGCGACGCTATCGACGACATCGAGCTGGAAAGAAGACTGAGAGAGGAGAGTATTCTGGTGCTGGGAGTGAATGTCAATGAGGTGAGCGCCGATAGCCTTGAGGAAGCTGACGTTGGCTGGCGTATCGTTGACGAAGGCACGGGACTTGCCGTTGGGCAGAATCTCACGGCGGACGATAGTCTCGTCGTCATAGTCGATACCTTCCTCGTCGAAGAGAGGCTGGAGGCCGTAGTCGGAGACGTCGAAAGTAGCCTCGACCACACACTTGAGAGACTTATCGAGAAGGACCTGGACGTCAGCTTTCTGACCGAGGAGAAGGCCGAGAGCGCCGAGCATAATCGACTTACCGGCGCCGGTCTCGCCTGTTATGACTGACATACCCTCGTCAAAAGAGATCTCCGTACGCTCAATCAGCGCGTAGTTGCAAATGATAAGTTTGCGCAGCATATACCTACTTCCTGAGTTTCTGATACTTAGAGATATTAGCAGGGTCGGCGACCTGCATAATCTCAATAATCTTGTCTTTTTCGATTTGTGGGGCCTCGCTAAAGATATTCACAATCTCGTCGCTCTTAGCCGTAAAGAAGAGGTTCAGGAGATAAGGGTTTCTCGAGATCCTCCTCCTGATATCCTTAATCTTGTCGAGACATTCTCTGACGGCATCTCTTGCAGTCTCGAAGTTGTCCGCCATCTGGTCTAGTCCACGCCTATGGTAGTCGTAGAGACAGGAATGGAAGTTGCGATGATTGTCGTCCATCGCGTTGTTGATGAGCCAATACCTGTTAGTAGTCCCATCGAAGGACTTCCAGCCGCCGAACTGAGAGGATTGAGCCTGATTGACAATCGTCTCAGCCTGCTTAAAATACTGACTACCGCCATTAGGAGAGAAACTATCGTAGTCAAGGCCGAGCATAAAATTGACGTAGAAAGCCAGGAGGGGGACAAGGTTGTCTGGGTCGTAGGAGTTGGGATTGTAGGTCAGGGGCTGCCCCTGGTTGTATCTAAACTGAATATCCTTATCCTGGACGTTGAGCATCGTCGTCGTATAAGACGAGTTGAATACCGGTCGGCGGAGCTGGACAGTCAGAGTTCCCTTGAACTCGTTGCTGGAGACCTGGGACGTGATATTGAAGTTGAAGCTACATTCAATCCTCTCGCGGCTTTCAAACTTATCCTGAGTCCAGATCTGCTGGCTCATAAAGTCCTGGATAGCAGTGCGCATCTCGTCGTACACCTGCTTGTTAGTACCCTGGACAGAAGCCGAGGTCACACTGATACCACACTGCAGTTCCTGGGCCGAGGCGGAGAGAGCCAGGACAGCCATAAGAGCAGCCAAAAGAATATGCGATAATCTAGTCATACCAAATACTAATCTTTCAATAGCAGTTCGATCTTGTCGGCGATATCTTCGGCCACTTCGAGTTTAGACTTCAGGGGGAAGTCGGAGACAGCGCCAGAGACGTCAATAATAGAGACCTTGTTAGTATCGACCATAAAGCCGGCGCCTTTGTCTTGCAAAGAGTTGAGGACAATAAAGTCGAGATTCTTAGCCTGGAGCTTAGCCTTAGCGTTGGACATCTCGTCGTTAGTCTCGAGGGCGAAGCCGGCGAGGAACTGACTTGGTTTCTTCATCTTGCCGAGCGTAGCAGCGATATCAGGGTTGGGTGCCAGCTCTATCTTCAGGTCGTCACCCTTTCTCTTAATCTTCACGTCGGCCACAGATTTCGGGGCGAAGTCGGCGACAGCTGCGGAGAGCACAGCGCCGTCACAGTCTGGGAAGAGAGCTGTAGCGGCATCTCTCATCTGGACAGCACTTTCGACCTTTGTCACCTTGACATTGCCACACTTAGCCTTAACCTGAACCGGTCCGGAGACAAGTTCGACGGTGGCGCCTCTCCAGCCGAGGGCGTCGGCGATAGCGTAGCCCATCTTACCACTCGAGTAGTTGCCGATAAAGCGAACAGGGTCAATCTTCTCGTAGGTCGGGCCTGCGGTAATCAGAATACGTCGACCGAGGAGACTACCCTCCTTGGAGCAGAAGTAGTCGGAGACAGCGCGGGCGATAGACTCCGGCTCAGCCATACGGCCCTTACCGCTGAGGCCACTGGCGAGGAAGCCCTCGTCGGGGTCTATGATGATAACGCCACGTTGCCTAAGAGTCTCAATATTTTGCTGAGTAGCGGGGTGAGCCATCATATCGAGGTCCATAGCAGGAGCTATCATGACCGGGCAACGAGCCGAGAGATAGGTCGTCAGGAGCAGGTTGTCGGCGACGCCCGTTGCCATCTTAGCGATAGTGTTGGCCGTAGCCGGGACGATAACATACATATCACTCCAGAGCCCGAGACTGACGTGACTATTCCAAGCGCCGTTCTCAGGGTCGAAGAAGTCGACGAGGACTGGGTTCTGGCTGAGAGTCGCCATAGTGAGAGGCGTGATAAACTTCTTAGCCATCTCCGTCATGACGACCTTGACCTCGGCGCCTTGCTTCTTAAGTTCGCGGACGAGCACAGCAGACTTGTAAGCTGCGATGCCGCCGGTCACACCGACCAATATGTGCTTACCCTTCAGAATCATTGAGCAGACAAAACATTAACAACAAGCATGTACATGACAGATTCAGGGACGAGCTTACGAGTGCTAAGCGACTGAACCTCGTCGCCCACGAGCCAATAGGCAGACTCGCAGAGTCCGTCGCTATTCACACGGAAGACAACATCCTGATTGAGACCCTCGACGTCGATTTTAACAGTCTTAGGAGTTGCAGAGTTGTAGACTCCCGAGTTGTCGTCCTTACCGGCGGAGCTACGGAGACGGAGTTCGTTCTCATCTTCGCCGATAATAATCTCGAGCATCTTACCCTTGATAGACCTGTAGACCATCTTCTTGTCGAACGCGAGCCTTTCCGGGACGTTCATAGACCTACCGGCGGACTGGGCAGCCTCTTCGAGCGAGGCATGGTCAGTCCAGGGGTTAGCTATCTGGACATTGCCGACTGGCTGCCGACCTTCCTCGGCTGTACTACTCTCATTCTGAGCAGATTGAGAACAACTCGACATAACGGTGATAGATGCCGACAGAGCGATTATAGAGAATATATTTCTCATGCGTTCCTCTCTCTACGAGTCTCAATAACAGTCTTCATCTTACCCTCTTCGAGGGCGATACTCTCGCGCCTATTGCGGACGATATCCATAGCGAGGTAGATAGCCTCTCTCATAGAAGAACAGTCCGCCTTGTCGAGGCCGGCGATATCGTAGGCCGTCCCGTGGTCTGGAGAAGTCCTGATGATAGGCAGTCCGGCAGTAAAGTTGACGCCGGATGTGAAGGCGAGCGCCTTGAAAGGAGCGAGACCCTGGTCGTGGTACATAGCGAGGATAGCGTCGAACTTGCCGAGAGAGTCGCTGCCGAAAAGACCATCGGCGGCGTAGGGGCCCATAGCGCAGATGCCCTCCTCCTGAGCCTTTTGGATAGCGGGGATGATAACCTGCTGCTCCTCCTCGCCGAGGAGACCATTGTCGCCTGCATGAGGGTTGAGACCGAAGACAGCGATCCTCGGGCCGTCGATTCTAAAGTCCTGCTTGAGGGTCTTGTTCATAATCCTCAGCTTCGTCAGGATACGCTCCTCGGTGATGTAGCTAGAGACCTGAGCGATAGGCACGTGGCCAGCGACAACGCCGACCCTCAGTTTACCGGCGACGAGGAGCATAAGAGCCTGGGCCTGTGCAGCCTGTTCGAGATATTCAGTATGGCCTGGGAACTTAAAGTTCTCGCTCTGAATATTCTTCTTGTTGATAGGAGCAGTGACGAGGGCGTCAATCTTCCCGTCGCTGAGATCCTGGACAGCGGCGTGGAGAGCCTCGTAGGCAGCCTGACCTGCGGCCTCGGTACTCTTGCCGAGCTCGACCTTAATATTGTCGTCGCCGCAGGTGATGATATTGATTCTCTTGGAGTGAGCCTCTTCAGGGGAGTTGACGAGGTTGAGAGCCATCTGAGGGACGTTCAAAGCCTTGCGGTGATAAGCAGCGGCCTTTGGGGAGCCGTAGATGACGACAGTCAGGTCGTCAAATTCCTCCATACCCTGGAGGGCTTTCATTATCACCTCGTATCCGATGCCATTGACATCGCCCTGTGTAATTCCTATAATCATTGCAATAATTATTTTTTAGTGTCGGAGACAGTCAGCGAGTGCATAATAGCCTCGAGCTGCCGGATATGATTTCTCTTGTGTTCTCTACTTGGGTAGTAGACGTAGCCGTCGGTGACGACGACCCTGTTGTTAGCCACGTCGTGGACAGCGCGGAGGACGAAAGGACCGCCCATCGGGTAGCCGTCGAGCCTCCATAGACCTCTAATCTCAGCGACGTCGCAACCGTCTTGAATCTTCTGACCGAACTTGTAGTCGATAGCGTCGAGGCCGTCGCAGAGTTCAGTCATCATTGGGGCGTCGGAAGGGCCGAGGATGTTGGCGCGGAGCAGTTCGTCACGCTTAGCGATAAGAAACTCCTTGCTCATACTCTGCTGACCCTCGTAGGGGAAAGAGTAGATAAGGAGGCCATCCTGGAACTCCTTAGTGTCGCACATATACCAGCTAAGGGCGCTGGCGTTCACCGGGTTACACTTCTCATACTGGTTAGGTATCAGGAGACCGATATTGTGCTTTTCCCTAACCTGCCTCGAGAGTTTAGGGTCGTTGATACGCTTGTAGTAACTCATCAGACGTTCTCTCTCAGCCTTGTGGAAGAAGCCGATGACCTGAGCGTGGTGCCTCTTCATGAGAGCAGGGAGCCTCTTAGGGTCGCTCGTCTCGTAGGTTACGACAGCTTGCGGCTTAGCCCACATATCCTTGTAGAAGTGGATAGAGTCTCGGCTGAAAGTATCAGCGACGTTGACGAGGATAAGATTGCGGAAGTTGTGCATATTCCTATCGAAATAGCCAGGGGGGACCGTCCTCATATCGAAGACAGGCTCGGCAGTCGGGAGGCCGACGAAAACATCGCCGAGCATATAACGGAGGTAGGCACCTGCCGTATCCTTCTTGACAGCGTCGCCGATGACGACGAGGACCTCGTTGCTCTGACCCGTGACCTCAGGTTTAAAGATACCGCCAGTCTGTTCCTTGCAGGAGTAGAGGGCGAGCGCCATCAGCAGAGAAGCCGTCGATAGAAAAAACTTACCACACATCATAATCACTTTTTATAAAAGCCACGGACTTCCTCGGTCACAAAGAAGAAAGGGAGCACTTCACGGTCGTGATAGATAGTCAGAGACTGCCCGATCTTAATATCCTTGGAGTCCAAATGGTTCCATTCCATAATCTGTTCGGCCGTAGTCTTGTAGTCCATAGCGATCCTATGGAGGTATTCGCCTGGCTTGACAAGGTGGACGAGAGTATCGCGGACCGTCTCAGCATAGCCGAAGTAGCCGAGGAGGTCTGGAGCGATATCGGGGTGAAGCTGTTTCTCGTTGCGGAGGAAGCGGCTCACGTTGTCGGCGGGGAGCGTCAAGCGCTTAGGCTGATCATCGTAGGCAATAAAATCCTTGATATACTGAGGGTTGAGCTGTTGGAGAGTCTTACGTTTGACGCCGGTAGCCCTTTCAATCTGCTCGAAGGAGAGACTCATATTGACGTAGACCGTATCGATGTCGTCGATAGTAAAGTCAGGGCGATTAGGGACGATGTTGTGACGCTCGTAGAAAGCCATGACGTAGTTGACGGCGATAAAGGCTGGGACGTAGCTTCTCATCTCGGGCGTCATATACTCGGACAGTTCCCAGAAGCTCTTTTTCTCGCCGGCTCTCTCGATAGCCTTCTGAACCTGACCGAGACCGCCATTGTAGGCAGCGAGCGCGAGTTGCCAGTCCTGAAGATTTTGGAACAGATAGGCGAGATAGCGGCAAGCGGCGTCGGTACTCTTCCTGACGTCGCAGCGCTCGTCCTCGTAACTCGAGACCTGGAGGCCCATCATAAGGCCGGCGTTGTAGAGAAACTGCCACAGCCCCATAGCGCCGGACTTAGACTTCGCCTTAGGGTCGAGAGCCGACTCGATGACGGCGAGGTATTTCAGTTCCTGAGGGAGGTTGTACTTACTGATATACTCCTCGAAGATAGGGAAATAGAGTTCTGAGCGACCGAGGATATTGGCGAGGTGGTCGCGGCGTCTCTCAAGGTAGACGTCGATATAAGCCCTAACCTGAGGGTTATAGTCGAGCTGGATAGGAGAGAGCTGGTTGAGGTGCTCCATACGACGAGCGTAGATATAGTCTGGCACTTGCGGGTTAGCATTCAGCGACTCCTGAGCCACCGAATGCATCATACTCCACACGAGCAAAAAGACTATAAAGACACACCTCAACATCTACGAGACAAGCTAGAAGCGCTATTTAAAGAAAGCCCTTACAATATCTGCGCCATTGGCATAAATCAGCAGGGCGAAGAGGATAGCCATACCAATATTCTGAGCGATCTCGAGAGCGCGGTCGCTGAGTTTGCGGCCAGTGACAATCTCGACGAGGAGGAAGAGCACGTGACCACCGTCGAGGGCTGGTATAGGAAGGACATTCATAAAGGCGAGGATAACGGCGAGGAAAGCCGTGTTGAACCAGAAAGCCTGCCAATCCCAACGCGAAGGGAACATGCCGGCGATAGTCCCGAAGCCGCCAATCTTCGTAGCGCCCTCCTTAGTGAAGACCATAGGGAGCTGACGGACATAGTAGACGAGAGTCTCCCAGCCCTTGCTGACGCCAGCGGGGAAAGCGGCGAAGAAACCATATTCGACATGCTTAGGCTTAATCCAACGGGTAGCCTGGGCAGCATAAATGCCGAGCTTACCATCCTCACCAATCTTAGCCTTGAGCGTATCGATAGTGCCAGCGTTGCGTGCGACGACGACATCGACCTCGTGGTTCTTAAGATTGCCGAGAGTGTGAGTAAACGTAGAGAAAGTCGGTGTCGGCACGCCGCCGACGCTTATTATCGAGTCGCCCTTAGCGAGGCCTGCCTTAGCGGCGTAGCCGTTAGGGATGACCGAGTCGATGACAGCCGGGATACGGAAAGAGAGGAGCGCCTCGTTGTTGTAGCCCTTCAATATCTCGCGGAAGAACTCGTGAGGGAGTTCGATATCCTTACGTTCGCCATCGCGAAGGACATTGAGGACACAGGGATCCTCGAAGATGATAGCGTTGACGACATCCTTGTATTTATCCGTCATGACACCATTGACGCCGACAATCATATCGCCGTCGCGGAGACCAGCGTCCTGAAGAGGCTTACTATACTCAAAGCCATATTTAGCCTCGGAGAGAGGCACATAGGTCTCGCCCCAGGTATAGAGCATAAGCCAGAAGATGAGTGGGGCCTCGATAAAGTTGACAAGAACGCCGCCAAGCATGACGAGGAGACGTTGCCAAGCTGGCTTAGCACGGAACTCCCACTCCTGGACAGGCTGTTTCATCTGCTCCATGTCGAGCGACTCGTCGACCATACCAGATATTTTGACGTAACCGCCGAGGGGGAGCCAACCAATACCATATTCAGTCTCGCCCTTCTTGTACTTGAAGAGTTCGAACCAGGGGTCGAAAAAGAGGTAAAACTTTTCGACCCTTATGCCAAAAAGTTTAGCGAAAAAGAAGTGTCCGCCTTCATGCGTCACGATCAAAATTGATAGGCTCAGCAGAAACTGAAGCACCGTCACTAACAAGTCCATTTAAATCAAAATTGTTATAATTCCTTGCGAAGTTACCTATTTTTCGCCACAAACGAGTCTTCAAACGGATATAATATCGACAGAGGCGACAAATAGGGAGAAAAAAGCATTAGGATTGGAGGATGAACGGAGAGGGGAGGGCAAAACAGAAGGAGAGGATGAAGCCTTTGGAAAGGCGTCATCCTCTCGTAGAGTATAAAATAGGAAAGACCTACTTCTTGATGAGCTTCTTGTAGCCGTAAGCTGAGTCAGCGCCGAGCTCCTCCTCGATACGGATGAGCTGGTTGTACTTAGCCATGCGGTCGGTACGGCTGAGAGAGCCAGTCTTGATCTGGCCAGAGTTCGTAGCGACAGCGATGTCGGCGATCGTCGTGTCCTCAGTCTCGCCAGAGCGGTGAGAAGTGACAGTCGTGTAGCCGTGGCGGTGAGCCATCTCGATAGCGTCGAGAGTCTCGGTGAGAGAGCCGATCTGGTTGACCTTGATAAGGATAGAGTTACCAGCGCCCATCTCGATACCCTTCTGGAGGAACTTAACGTTCGTCACGAACAAGTCGTCACCGACGAGCTGGCAACGGTCGCCGATTCTCTTGGTGAGCTTAACCCAGTTCTCCCAGTCGTTCTCGTCGAGGCCGTCCTCGATAGAGTCGATAGGGAACTTCGTGATAAGCTGCTCGAGGAAATCGATCTGCTCGTCAGCAGAGAGCTTCTTACCGTTAGGATCCTTCTGCTTACCGTTCTTGAGCTGCTTGTAGTCGTAGAACCACTTGCCGTTCTCCTGGATAGCGAACTCGCTGGCAGCGCAGTCCATAGCGATCTTAACGTCAGCGCCTGGCTTGTAACCAGCCTTCTCGATAGCCTTGACGATGATATCGAGAGCGTCCTCG
>JAFPZF010000049.1 GCA_017417385.1 Bacteroidales bacterium | reverse complement strand
CTTACTTTTTCCGTCGCAAAGTTAGTGCAAGCCGTATTCTGCAAGTACCAGGTGCCTTATTCCTCGAATTTTTTCAAAACTTTTTGCCGTCTGCAGGGCATCCAATAAAAACTTTTCCTGGCCCAAGGGTGAAATAATTCGGTAATTCCTTGCATTCCCATACTTCCCTTGCCAACTCTTAAAGCAACGTTAAGAAGTTTTTTATGGTTCATAAAATAGTGCGAATCAACTATGATGAAATTTTTTGTCCCTCGAAGAAAAAGTGTTACTTCGGGGGAAAGATGGGGAACAAAATGGGTGATAATCTGCAAATATCGAAGTTAAAAATCAAAAGTCTGCAAAATAGACGAAATTTTAAATGCTTGAAATCATGCGATTTACAAGCCATTTTTGCATATAGAATGCTTTTCTTTGCGAAAAATCACTTTCCCACGCAAAATCTACTTCCCGACGCAGAAATGCGAGAATATGTTCTTTAGGACGTCATGATTGGTGACCTCGCCCGTTATGGTCCCGAGGCTGTCCGTCGCCCTGTGGAGGTCTATCGCCACGAGCTCCCCACTTATGCCCGCCTGTAGTCCCTCTCTCACTCTCTCAAGCGACTCGCGAGACTTCACGAGCGCCTCGTAATGCCTGGCATTGCTTACCAGCACCTCCCCATCATCACTCTGACGTGCCTCTATTAAGTCTACTATCTTCTCTTTCAACTCCTTGAGACCATTCCCTTGCTTGGCAGATATCCTGATGACGGCATCCGCATCCACCGTCTCCTTCCAGTCTCCATTTATCCACTCCGCCGCAGCAACGTCTGTCTTGTTCGCCACTATGACTACCTTCTGCCACCGCCTGTCCGACTTCTCCACGACCTCACGGACTACTGTCTCGACCGACTCCTTGCCCTTCGTGGCGTCCGCTACGACTAATATCACCCTCGCCTTCTCTATCTGCCCATACGTCCGCTGTATACCCATCTTCTCTACGGTGTCTGCCGACTGCCTTATCCCCGCCGTGTCTATGAACCGGAACATTATCCCGTCATACGTCATGACGTCCTCTATGGTGTCCCTCGTCGTCCCAGCTATGTCAGAGACTATCGCCTTCTCCTCCCCTATCAGCGCATTCAGCAGCGTGCTCTTACCGACGTTAGGCGCTCCGACTATCGCTACCGGAACCCCCTCCTTTATGGCATTTCCTGTCTTGAAGGTTTCCGTCAGCCTCCCGACGGTCTCTATTATTGTCTCGACTAGCTGTAGTAGCTCCTTCCTGTCTGCAAACTCTACATCTTCCTCACTGAAGTCGAGCTCCAACTCGAGCAACGACGACAACTCTACTAGTCGCCCCCGCAACTCCTTCAACTTCTTGGATATGCCTCCCTTCAACTGGGTCAACGCTATGCGTCTCTGCGCATCGCTGCTCGACTCTATGAGGTCAGCGACTGCCTCGGCCTGAGAGAGGTCCATCCTCCCGTTCAAAAATGCTCTCTGTGTGAACTCGCCAGCTCTAGCCAACCTCGCTCCGCTGTGCGTCAACGCCTCCAATATGCGCCTCTTTACTATCCGCGAGCCATGACAGGATATCTCCACCACGTCCTCTCCTGTGTACGAATGAGGACCTCGAAATATCGCAACTACAACTTCGTCTATCGTCTCTCCCTGATATGCTATGTTCCCGACATGCAAGGTCCGCGTCCTCTGCTCAGACAACCTCTTACCGGCGACTGCCGATACGAATACCTTCTCAACGGTCAAGATGGCTGCCGCTCCCGACACCCTGATGACCCCTATCGCCGTCATGCCGTCGCCCGTGGCAACAGCGCATATCGTATCGCTGTCCATCTCGATTCCCTCCTTGCTATTTCAGCGAGGCCTCTATCCTCTCTACTGCCTCCGCTACTTTCTTGTCTGTCTCTATCAGCCCCTCTATCGCCTTGCAGGCATAGACAACTGTCGTATGCCGACGATTGCCAAGATTGGCACCTATGACCGAAAGACTGTCGTTTGTCAACTTCTTGCAGAGATACATGGCTATCTGTCGCGCCAGGACGACCTCGCGCTTTCGCGTATCCTCCTGCATCGAACTCGTCTCTACCTTGAAGTAGTCACACACTGCCTTGACTACGATGTCGCGCGTGATCGCTACCGACATTGGCGCCCCATTCTGATTCGAGACGACCTTCTGCGCAAGCTGCAACGTCACCTCTGTCTTATAAACTGTCGCATGAGCCAACAGCCCCGTCAACGCCCCGCGCAACTCCCTCGCATTCCCTACGACGTTCGTAGCTACATACTGGACGACGTCCTCAGGTATATCGATTCCCTCAGACTCAGCTATTCCCTTGACTATCCCTATCCTCATCGCATAATCGGGCTCCCCGATCTCTGCCACAAGACCCTGACGGAACCTCGACAACAACCTGTCTGGAAATCCGACAAGCTCCGATGGCTTCTTGTCCGACGTCAAGACGACCTGCTTGCCGTTCAACATCAAGTGATTGAATATCTGGAAGAATATGTCTGCCGTCTTGTCCTTGCCTATCAACAACTGTATGTCGTCGAGTATCAGCATGCTGACATCCTGCTGATAGAACTGTAGAAAACCGTTGATGTTGTTCACTCTCGGACTGCACGCCTCTGTATACTGTCGCATGAACCGATCCGCCGAGAGATAGACGACGACCATGTCGTTATGTAGCTCCTTTGTCCTCGCACCTATCGCCTGTATCAGGTGGGTCTTCCCCACTCCCGGACCTCCATATATGAACAACGGGTTGAACGTCCCCGCCGGAGACTCAGCAACCTTCTTTCCGACCGACGTCGCCAGTCGGTTGTTCTCACCCTCTATGTAACTCTCAAATGTATAGTCTTTATTCAGCTGAGGGTCCGCAACCTGACCCTTTAGCATGACTCCTATGTATGGGTCAACCACCGGCGGATGTGACTCGAAGCCACCAGGCAAGCTCACTCGAGCCTGCTGTGTGGCCGGCATCTTCATCTCGCCTCCTCCAAAACTTATCGAGTAACGTAGTCGTACCGCTGACCCCAATGCCCTCTGTACTGCCAAATTGAGCTGGGGCAGAAACTTCTTCTCCAGGGTGTCAACGAATCCTGGTGTCGGAGCAGCAATAGTCAGCATCGAGCCATCAAAAGCAACTGCTCGAAGCGGCTTGAACCACTTCTCATAGTCTGCCTTCTCTATGCTCTTCTCTACCTCGCTAAGGCAACTCGCCCACGACGCTCTCGCTTGTTCTTCTGTACTATTTGCCATCGTCTACCGACTGCTCATTTCTTGTTCTATGTATATTCCCTTGTAAAATTAGGAATAAATTTCCGCTTTTTTGACTTTAACCGCCGCAAATCTTTCTCGCCGACGCTTTCGCAGCTTAGTCATGGTGATACGGCTCACCCCTCAATATGGTCTGCGCTCGATACAACTGCTCGACGAATATCAGTCGCACCATCTGGTGTGAATATGTCATCCGCGAAAGGGAAATCTTGCTGTTCGCCCGTCCATACACTTCTTCCGAGAATCCGTACGGCCCTCCTATGACGAAGACGACTCGCTTCGCCCCACTCGCCGAAAGCCGCTCGAACGTTTCCGCAAACTGACGCGACGTGAACTCCTGTCCATTCTCGTCAAGCAGACACACATGATCCGACGTTGCGACCTGCGACAATATCATCTGACCCTCGGCCTTCTTCTGCTGTTCCTCGCTAAGCGACTTCGCATTCTTCACGTCCGGCAACACGACGACCTCCATCGGCAGATAGTGCTTCAGACGCTTGGTATACTCGTCTATGCCGGTCCGCAAATACTCCGCATCGGTCTTTCCTACGACGATCAGCGTTACCTTCACTGCTACCTACTCTACGTAATATACTCTCTTGACTCTTCGACCAATCCCCGTGAGTATCTCATAGCAGATGGTCCCTATCCGAGACGCCATGTTCCAGACTGGATCGGTGTCGCCAAACAGCTCTACGCTGTCTCCTGCCTTGACTCCAGCTATGTCCGTCACGTCAACCATGATGATGTCCATGCAGACATTGCCCGCTATCGGCGAAAACTGCCCCCTTATCAAGACCCGACCGACGCCATTGCTCAACCGCCTGTCGACGCCATCGGCATAGCCTATCGGCACTATCGCTATCTTCGAATCCCTCGTCAGACGTGTCCTCCTGTTATAACCGACGGTCTCCCCAGCCTTGACATTCCTGACTAACGACACGTAAGACTTGAGCGTCACGACATTCTGCAGCCTGCTATTGTCGACGGCTGACAAGCCATACAGTCCGATTCCTAGTCGAACCATCTCCATCTGATGCTCCGAGAATCGCTCTATGCCTGCCGAGTTCAGGATGTGCCTGTCGAACTTGTACCCTATCTCCTTCATCAACACCTCACAAGCCCCCTTGAACATCTCTATCTGTCTCAAAGTACCAGCATCAGCCCTTGGATCCTCGCTCTCGACTAGATGAGAGAACGCTGAGACGACTCTCAAGTTGCCGACTTCCTTGAGCCGCTGTGCAACATCCGCCGCCTCCTCTGGCTCAAAACCGCTCCTCGTCATCCCAGTGTTGAACTTGATATGGACGTCTGCACTCGCCGCCCCAGAACGACTGACGGCCTGCGAATACGCTTCCAACTCCTCGAATCCGTAGATCTGAGGCTCCAAGTCGTACGCTAGCATCAGGTCGAAACTGTGCACCTCGGGATTCATGACTGCTATCGGCATCGATATGCCAGCCTCCCTAAGCTCTACTCCCTCGTCTGCAAACGCGACTCCTAAGTAGTCGACGCCCTGCTGCTGCATGACCTTCGCTATCTCGAACGAGCCTGTCCCGTAGCTGTGTGCCTTGACCATCGCCAACAACTTCACGCCTGGCTTCAGGAAACTCCTGAAATGTGCTATGTTATGTGCCAACGACGCAAGATTCACCTGCATGACGGTCCTGTTTCGCATGTTCTCGAGCATGACGCTTATCCGCTCGAAGCCGAACTTCCTCTGTCCCTTCAACAGTATGGCCTCATGCGAGAAGTCGGCCGTCGACATCCTCCTCAGGAAGTCTTCGGTGCTGCCGAAAAACTGCATCCTGAGTCTCTGTCCCTCCGATGGCTGAAGCGCAGACAGGCTGTCTGTTATGTGCTGGCCTATGCCTATGAGTCTGTCTATCTTCTTCTCGACCAGTAACCGCTCTACACGCTTGTATAGTACGCTATCCGGCAGACCTGTCTCCTGCATGTCAGACAATATGACGGTCCGCGTGAGTCCCTTCTTGTCCCCGAGGACATGAAGCATGTCCAGCGCCACCTCGGTCGACGTCAAGTCTGCATTATATGCGTCATCGATTATCAGGCACCCATTGTGCCCCTCCTTCTGCTCGAGTCGCATCCCGACGGGCTCTATGCTGAGAAGCCGCTCCGCCACCTTCGCCTTGTCTATGCCGTTGTCGATGGCATAGACTATGGTGTGACTGATATTCTCGATTGACATCTGGTCGGTCATGAAGAACGAGAACTTCATCGTCTCACCTCCATGCGCGACTGTTATCTGGCATCCGTCCCCGCTCTGCTCGGACTTGACGACATAGTCGACGTACGGGTCTGTCCCCCACCCTATCAGCTCTGCCGACGGGAATCGTCTCCTGATGGCCGATGCGACGTCTTTCTGGTCTGCACAGAAATATATTCTCTTGGCTCCCTCCGCTATATCGAGCTTCTCCCTCAACTTGACATCGACCGACGGGAAATTCTCCTGATGCGCCCCACCTATGTTGGTGACTATCACGTCGTCCGGCAAGACGATGTCGTTCAACTTGGTCATCTCACCCATCTTCGATATGCCGGTCTCGATAATCGCCAGCTCGGTCTGCTCCTCTATCTTTAGGACCGACAACGGGACGCCAACTTGGCTATTGTAGCTCCGCGGCGACCGGACTGTCATCATGTCTCCTCCGACCAACTGGCTCAGCCACTCCTTGACTATGGTCTTGCCGTTGCTGCCGCAGACTGCCAATACTCGTGCCTTCGACTTCTTGCGATGATAGCCCGCCAACTTCTGCAGCGCAGCGAGCGTGTCGCCGACAACGACGAACGAGGCATCTCCCATCTTGTCCGCCTGCACTGGCTCCTCACACATGAACGCCCTCATGCCACGACTGTACAAGTCGGAGATATAGTCATGCCCATCATGACGCTCGCCACGCAATGCGACAAAGATCGTCCGCTCCGGGACAAACAGCCGCCGACTGTCGGTCAGCAGCTCATCTATGCATGGTACGTCGCTACCCACTAGCCGACCACCACACGCCTCCGCTATCTCGCTAAGTGAATACTTCATTCCGCTACACTCCTCTTTCCTTGGGCGAACTCGCTGTCCACCCAGTAGTTCTTTAGCATCATGCACTGACGACACAATGGCTCATACCTGTCCTTCTCGCCTATCACTATCAACGACTCCTCGTCCGATATCCGATGGCTGTACAACGCCGGCCGACCACACTCGGTGCACACGGCATGTACCTTCGTCACGTACTCCGCCTGCGCAAGCAACGTCGGCATCTCTCCAAACGGGACGCCCCTGAAGTCCATGTCCAATCCCGCTACTATGACACGGCACGAACGCTCCGCTAGTATCCGACAGACCTCCGCAAGCCCGCTCTTGAAAAACTGCGCCTCGTCGATCCCGACGACACAGCACCCATCGACCTCGTTGAGTATCTGACGAGCATCGGCAACGCGCTGACACCCACGACTGTGCATCGAGTGGCTCACCACGCTGTCCATACTGAACCGCGTGTCTATCAATGGCTTATAGAGTCTCACTGTCTGACGTGCTATCTCCGCCCTCTTAAGTCTGCGAAGTAGCTCCTCTGTCTTCCCGGAAAACATCGACCCTGTGATTACTTCTATCCAACCTCGTGTCCCGTCATAGTGCATTTCTGTGTTCATCGCTCTGTGCTTACAAGAACAAAGTTACTCCAAACTTTCTTATTTTCCTACGTCCTTTATCAAAACGAAATCGGAGAGAGGATTATCTCCCCTCTCCGACTCTTTAACTGCCCCGTTTTCACGAGGTTCGCCCTTGTTATTTAGGAATGTTCTAAAAGAAAGAACTGCCTTAGAGCTTCGGACCTGCTGCGACGAGAGCCTTGCCCTCTGCATTGCCCTGATACTTGACGAAGTTCTTGATGAACCTGCCTGCCAAATCCTTCGCCTTGACCTCCCACTCCGATGCATTTGCATACGTGTCGCGTGGGTCGAGGATCTTCGGATCTACGCCTGGCAACGCCGTCGGTACCTGGAATCCGAAGATAGGTATCTCCTTCGTCGGCGCACTGTTGATCGATCCGTCGAGGATGGCGTCGATGATGCCTCTCGTATCCTTGATTGAGATGCGCTTGCCCGTACCATTCCAACCTGTGTTGACGAGGTATGCCCTTGCACCGCTCTTCTGCATCTTCTTGACGAGCTCCTCTGCGTACTTCGTCGGGTGCAACTCGAGGAATGCCTGACCAAAGCATGCCGAGAACGTCGGGGTCGGCTCCGTGATGCCACGCTCCGTACCTGCCAACTTGGCCGTGAAGCCAGAGAGGAAGTAGTACTTCGTCTGCTCAGGCGTCAAGATGGAGACTGGAGGCAGGACACCAAACGCGTCTGCTGACAGGAAGATGACCTGCTTTGCTGCTGGCGCTGCCGATACCGGACGTACGATGTTCTTGATATGATAGATCGGGTAAGATACACGCGTGTTCTCCGTGACGCTCTTGTCTGCAAAGTCTATCTTGCCGTTTGCATCGACAGTGACGTTCTCGAGGAGCGCATCCCTGCGGATTGCATTGTAGATGTCAGGCTCGCTGTCCTTGTCGAGGTTGATGACCTTTGCGTAGCAGCCTCCCTCGAGGTTGAAGACGCCCTCGTCATCCCATCCGTGCTCGTCGTCACCGATCAGGAGACGCTTCGGATCCGTAGAAAGGGTCGTCTTGCCCGTTCCAGAAAGTCCGAAGAAGATTGCCGTGTTCTGACCCTTGAGGTCCGTGTTTGCCGAGCAGTGCATTGAAGCAATGCCCTGGAGTGGCAAGAAGTAGTTCTGCATAGAGAACATGCCCTTCTTCATCTCACCACCATACCACGTGTTGATGATGACCTGCTCCTTGCTCGTGACGTTGAATACGACTGCCGTCTCCGAGTTCAACCCGAGCTCCTTGTAGTTCTCTACCTTTGCCTTCGATGCATTGTAGACGATGAAGTCCGGCTCCTGGTCAAACTCCTTCTGGTTCTTCGGACGAATGAACATGTTCGTGACGAAGTGTGCCTGCCATGCTACCTCCATGATGAAGCGTACCTTCAACCTCGTCTTCTCGTTGGCGCCGCAGAATCCATCGACTACGTAAAGCTTCTTGTTAGAAAGCTCCTTAACGGCAAGCTTCTTCAACTCTGCCCACGTCTTCTCTGTGACTGGCTTGTTGTCGTTCTTGTACTCCTCGGTCGTCCACCATACGGTATCGTGGGAATTCTTGTCGTCGACGATGAACTTGTCCTTCGGGCTACGTCCCGTGTAGACTCCTGTCATGACGTTCACCGCGCCAAGCTCCGTTACCTGACCCTTGTCAAACCCGGTCAGCTCTGGCTTCGTCTCCTCGTTGAACAGAACCTCGTAAGAAGGATTGTACAGCACCTCGGTCGTTCCGACTATGCCATACTTGGTCAAATCTAAGTTTGCCATGCCGTTTTATAGTTATATAGTTTTATTAGTTCTATTTTCCTCGCTTTCTTACGTCTCCAGACCGCATCAGGTTTCACTCATCTTAAACTATTTTTCCCCTCATTTTCTCTTTTTTCCCCTTCTCTGCCCCCTTTCGCACTCCTTCCGCATCTGAAACCGCCGCAAAGTTAGTAAAAAATGCAAATTATGCAAATTATTACTCTTTTTTGCACTACGATGCTGTTCCTACCACCACCTCCTAATGTGGCTGCCGCATCATCGCAAAATGTGTCAAATGGCTGCCAGGTATGGTCCCCAAGACTATCCGACTGAAGTCATAGCGCTCGTATATCGCTATGCTGCTCTCGTCGTGAGTCTCGAGAAATATCGGCAGCCCCAACCTGTCTGCCAAGTCTGTCATCGGCCGCAAAAACTGCGACGCCAACCCATGTCCCTGCATCGACGGCTTCACCGCCAGGTCATAGAGATACAGCTCGTCACCACGACAGACTTTCCTCCGCTGCTCTAGCGAATACTTGTCATACTTGATCATCCGCCTCGCATACCCGAGTATGCGATATCCTCCGTTCATGATGAACTTGAGCGGATTGACGCCTCCAAACGACGCAAAGCCTATCGCCGCCAATAGGTTCATCTGCTCCGAATCACACATGACGACCATCTCTGACGTCAACGACAACAAGTTCGCCCGCCAAAAGATTGAGAGCTGCTTCTGCGTCGCATGTCCGTTAAACACCCAGTCGGTCAACGGATAGTCGGAATACGCCTGAGCCGAACAGTCCACCGCTCGCTTGATGTTCTCGCGCGATATGACTATCATGTGGCTCAACTCGTCGGAGTTGATTATGTCGGATATGTCTGCCATGACCTTATGCTAAAACTCACTCGAGAAGTGGAATCTGATGTTCTTGAAGTCCTGCTGCGCCATCTGCAGCATGAACCCGCTCTCCGCCAAGAAGACGTCGCGACCGTCCTTGTCCTTCGCGAGATACTGCACCTTGCGCTTCTTGAACTCCTGAAGCTCCTTCTCGTCGTCACTCTCTATCCAGCACGCCTTGTATAGCGACAAGCCTTCATATCGGCACTTCGCCCCATACTCGTGCAGCAACCTGTACTCGATGACTTCAAACTGCAGCGCCCCGACGGTGCCGATGATCTTCCTGCCATTGAACTGGTGTACGAATAGCTGAGCGACACCCTCGTCCATCAGCTGGTCGATGCCCTTAGCCAACTGCTTGGCCTTCATCGGGTCGGCATTGTCTATGTATCTGAAGAGCTCCGGCGAGAAACTTGGCAGTCCCCTGAAATGTATCTTCTCTCCCTCCGAGACTGAATCGCCTATCTTGAAGTTTCCTGTGTCTGGGAGACCGACTATGTCGCCCGGATACGCCTCGTCGATGATGGACTTCTTGTCCGCCATGAACGCCGTCGGACTCGAGAACTTGAGCTCCTTGTCGAGTCGTACGTGCTTATATCCCTTGCCCCTCTCGAACTTTCCACTGCATACTTTCACGAACGCGATCCTGTTCCTGTGGTTCGGGTCCATGTTTGCATGTATCTTGAAGACGAATCCTGTGAACTTGTTCTCGTCGGGCTGTACGTCGCGCTCCTCTGCATGACTCGGCTGTGGCTTCGGCGCTATCTTCAGGAAGCAATGTAGCAGCTCCCTGACTCCGAAGTTGTTCAACGCACTTCCGAAGAACACTGGCGCTACTTTTCCCTTGAGGTACTCCTCGACGTCAAATTCGGTATATACGCCATTGATGGTCTCAACCTCCTCTCTGAGTGTCTCCGCTGCACTGTCGCCTATCCTCTTGTCGAGCTCCTCGCTCTCCAGCCCGACGTTCACGCCCTCCTGGACTGTCTGCTTGCTCGGCTCGTAGAGGTACAGCGAACTCTCAAACAGGTTATAGACGCCCTTGAACAGGTCTCCCGAACCTATCGGCCAGCTCAACGGCCTGACTCCTATGCTCAGCTCGCTCTCTATCTCGTCAAGAAGGTCAAAGGGGTCGTTCGCCGGACGGTCCATCTTGTTGACAAAGACGATGACCGGAGTGTTGCGCATTCTGCAGACCTGCATGAGCTTGCGCGTCTGTGTCTCGACGCCCTTCGCCGCATCTATCACGATGATGACGCTATCGACTGCCGTCAACGTCCTGAAGGTGTCCTCCGCAAAGTCCTGGTGTCCCGGCGTATCAAGGATGTTTACTTTGTATCCGTCATACTCGAATCCCATGACCGACGTCGCCACCGATATTCCTCTCTGCTTCTCTATCTCCATGAAATCGGACGTCGCTGTCTTCTTGATCTTGTTGCTCTTGACGGCACCAGCTACGTGTATGGCACCTCCGAAGAGCAGCAGCTTCTCGGTCAATGTCGTCTTTCCGGCATCCGGATGACTGATGATCGCAAATGTGCGACGCCTCTCTATCTCTTGCTTGAAATCCATCTGTTTTGCTTTCTTTCTCGTTCTCTACAACGCCGACGCTATCGTCGCCTGCAACTGCTCTATGTGATGCTCGAGCTCTTCTCTGTTATAGTCCGCCTCCGTTATCTCAAACGGCTTATGTATCGTCAGCCGCACCCGCCCTGGCCGCAGGCTCGCAAGTCCCTTTGACATCACGATGTGTGTGTCCTTGATAGAGACTGGCAATATCGGCAACCCGAGGTCTAGCGCCATCTTGAACGCTCCATGCTTGAACGCATGCATCTCGCGTGTCCCAGACCGCGTTCCCTCGGGGAAGATGACGACGGACTTGCCGTCGACAAGGACTTTCTTGGCCTCCTGCAACGTCCTGTACGCCGCCCGCGCCGACGACCTGTCGATGAAGATATGTCCGCACTTCTCGCACGCAAAGCCCAGCGCCGGGACGTTCCGCAACTCTTTCTTCATTATCCACCGGAAGTCTATCGGCAGGCTCCCGTATATCGCCATGATGTCATACGCACTCTGATGGTTGCAGATGACGACGTAAGACTGCTTCTTGTCGATGTTCTCCTCTCCGACAACCTCCGTCGGCATCGGCGTCAACCACTGCATGATCTTCGCCCACGCTATCGCCGCCTTTCCGCTCAGCTTCTCACTGAAGAACGAGAATAGCCACGCCCATATCGTGAAAAAGAGCGTCTCGGCTATAAATATCGGCAATAATATCAGATACTTATAGGGCTGATAAAGCCAAAGTAGTACTTTCTTCATCGCCCTCTAGAATCGCTCGTCATGTATGTGCCCCCACTCGAGCCTGTCGTCTGTATACGGACGATGGCTCTCGTCTGGTCGCCCGACTGCCAATATGCACAGCGGCTCGACGCCCTCCGGGACGTTCAGCAACTCCTTGACGATGTCCTTCGCCGTCCGGCCATCGGAATATCCACGTCCCTTCAGCTGTACGTAGCATGTCCCAAGTCCCATCGAATGTGCCTCTATCATAAGCATCGCCGACGCTATCGCCGCATCCTCGACCCATACGTCGGTCTTCGACGTGTTGCCGAATATGACTATCGCAAGCGTCGCTCCACTGACGAACGACGCACCATGCTCCTTGCTCTTAGACAGCTTCTCGATGACTTCCTTGTCCTCTACGAAGACGTACTCCCACGAATGGCAGTTCTTCGACGTCGGTGACATCAGCGCCGCCCTCTTCAGGTCCTTGATCTCCTCCGCCGTCAATGGCTCCGAGGTGTATTTCCTGCAGCTCCGACGAGCCGCCATCATCTCTATTATGTTCTCCATGTTCTTTCTATTTCGCTTTCTGCGCGCGCCCGTGCTTGTACCATAGCCATACAGCCCCCGCGACAATCAGCACCCCGCACACTATCTTCAGCTCTGTGTTATACTCCGTCACCTTTCTCATCATCTCCTCCTCCGGCATGACATGAGCCATCCCGTAACCCGCTGCCGCCAATATGCTGTTCCATACCCCGGCTCCGAGGGTGGTGAAAAAGATGAACTTCCCAAAATGCATCTTCGAAAGCCCCGCCGGTATCGAGATCAACTGTCGTATCGCCGGTATCAACCGCCCGACAAACGTCGATATGGCACCATGCTCCGCAAAATACTTCTCCGCCTTCTCGACTTTCTCCGAATCTAGTAGTAATAGATGCCCGAGCTTGCTGTCCGCAAACTTATACACTATCAACCGCCCTAACGTGCGAGACAATACGTAGTTTATCACCGCACCAAGATCCGCTCCTATGGTCGAAAATAATACTATCAGAAATACATTCAGGTCCGGACTGCTCGCCGCCCTATACGCCGCCGGCGGAACGACAACCTCGCTTGGAAATGGGATGAACGAACTCTCTATCGTCATCAACAATGTTATCGTCCAATAATTTAGGTGATCAAGACACCAGGCTATGAAGCTTACACTCTCCACTGTCTACTTTTTTGCTATTTAGCCTGCAAAGTTAATGCTTATTTGGACTTCACACACTTTTTTACCCGCTTTCTTTGTCTTCGGACTTCTATCACCTGGCTCCGAGGCCTCACGCCTCGCGCTATTTTGACCTCGTCAGGCCGCTGTCGACAAAGTGTACTGCCAACTGTGCACTAACCACCGCACTTACGATTGTCAATATGACGACTATGCTAAACGTGTCCCACGTCATATAGGTCTTGAGAACCTTCGCATACTCGTATCCGAGCTCCTCTGCTGTCAGCTCATAATACAACTCCGGATTTGTCCACATAGGCAAAGGCCACGCTATGTTGCCTATCGCCATGATCGGATACGAGATTACTGCACCTATCGCCTTGGTGTTCCCTAACAACATACGTACAAGGTCACTCAAGACGCCACTCCCTACTAATATCACGGCTCGTTCCCAGTCCGACTCGTCGGACACTAACAGAAACAACGCAAAAAATGTCATCATTATTGCCGACACGCCAAAACTCCTAAACGCTGATGTCGCCTTGTAATACGGAAATGCTCCAAGTACCGCTGTGAAAACCGACGAATAGACCCACCCGAATGGTGTTAGGAATCCAAGAAACGCCACCAGAAAGGCTATAAACACATACATTATGCTATAGACCCCGACGACTCCAAAGTTTACTGCTCTCTGTTTCATCTCTTTTGTATCCTTCTCTTTTAGCGGCTCTCTATACCGAGATCCTCGATGTGGGGCGCTACTTTTGCTCTTTAGCTCCACTGCAACTTTTTGCAATACTACAACTTATATTCTGTATTTGCAAATGTTTTTCTTCTTTAGCACTTCTGGGAGACTTTCTCCCCTGACCCGTCTACAGCCCGAAGGCTCTGAATATCCGCTCCAGCTCCGTCTCTGTCTGAACCAAGACGTTCCTGTCTTTCCTCGCTCCCGTCGGAGGCGATACGACCCCCATCCTCTCGAGCTGGTCGGTTATCTTCCCCGCTCGATTATAGCCTATATCGAAGACTTTCTGTATGTTGCTCGTCGAGCCATTCCCCTCTCTTACGACCATCCTTGCGATGTCTTTCACTAGGCTGTCCAGCTCCTCTTCCGCCCTGTCCTGTCCGTCTCCTCCGAGTATGCTCTCCATCTGCTTCTCTATGCTCCCAGTCGTGCCGCTCTCTGTCTTTTGCCTCCCCTCAAAGGCTCTGAACACCCACTCCAAGTCTGCCTCTGTCCTTACCAGCACGTCGCGTTTCATACCCGGACCCGCCGGCAACGAGAGTACTCCTATCTCCTCCAACTGCTTCGCTATGTTCTCCGCCCTGTTATACCCTATCTCAAATATCCTCTGTATGTTGCTCGTCGAACCATTGCCCGAACTCGCAACCATCCTCGCGACATCTTTCACTAGGCTGTCTATCTTCTCTGTTCTCTGTGTCATCTCTTTCTATCTTTATCTTTTAGCGACGCTCTTCTCCGAGGATCATGCCATGTCCGCTTATTCTCTCCGCTCCACGACGGCGGATTGAAGAGTACTGCTTGTATTAGCTGACCTCCGACTCGCCCCTTCCTACAGCCCGAAGGCTGTAAATATCCGCTCCAGCTCCGTCTCTGTCTGAACCAAGACGTTCCTGTCTTTCCTCGGTCCCGTCGGAGGCGATACAACCCCCATCCTCTCGAGCTGGTCGGTTATCTTCCCCGCCCTGTTATACCCTATCTCAAATATCCTCTGTATGTTGCTCGTCGAACCATTGCCCGAACTTACGACCATCCGCGCGACGTCCTTTATTATGCTGTCAAACTTCGCTGGGTCCATATCTACCGGCCCCGTCACTTGTCCGTCTTCCCCGACTTCGCAATCCGGCAACATGTACGCCGACTCATACCCGACCTGATGCTCTATGTGCTCCGTTATGCTGACGACCTCGTCTGTATCGACATACGCACACTGGACTCGCTGCATCGCCATGTCACCCGCTAGCTGCACGAGCATGTCACCCTTGCCCGCCAAGTGCTGCGCACCACTCTGATCGAGTATGGTCTTCGAATCGACCATCTGGCTCACCTTGAACGCTATCCTCGACGGGAAATTGGCCTTTATCACGCCCGTTATGATGTTCGCCGACGGCCTCTGGGTCGCCAGTATCATGTGGATGCCGACTGCCCTCGCCTTCTGCGCTATCCTCGCTATCGGCTTCTCTACTTCCTTGCCGACGGTCATGAACAGGTCCGCAAACTCGTCCACGACGACGACGATGTACGGCATGTACCTATGACCCTTCTCCGGATTTAGCCTCCTGTCGATGAACTTGGCATTGTACTCCTTGATGTCCCTCACCTTCGCATCCATCAGCAACTTGTACCTGTCGTCCATCTCGACTGTCAGGCTCTCGAGCGTAGCTCGCGCCTTGCTCATGTCCGTGATGACTGCGGCCTCCTCGCTCTCCATCTTCGCTAGATAGAACTTCTCCAGCACTTTATACGGACTGAACTCGACCATCTTCGGGTCCACCAAGACGAACTTCAACTGGCTCGGATGCTTCTTGTACAGCAACGACGTGATGATGGCATTTATGCCGACCGACTTGCCCTGTCCCGTCGCACCTGCTACGAGTAGGTGCGGCGTCTTCGCCAAGTCAAAGATGAAGGTCTCGTTTGATATTGTCTTCCCTATCGCAACCGGCAACTCATACGTGCTGTTCTGGAACTTCATCGAACTCAATACGGACTTCATGCTGACGACCTGTGGGTCCGCATTGGGCACCTCTATGCCTATCACGCCCCTCCCCGGTATCGGCGCTATGATTCTTATGCCCTGAGCAGCAAGGCTCTGCGCTATGTCGTCCTGTAGCGCCTGTATCTTGTTGATCCTGACGCCCGGCGCCTGGACAACCTCGTATAGCGTCACGGTCGGCCCTACTATCGCCTTGATCTGGTCTATCTTGATGCCGAAATTCTCAAAGGCCTGTACTATCCTGTCATTATTGGCCTGCACCTCCTCCTTGCTGAACTGAGGCACGTTGCTCCCATGATCTGCAAGCATATCGAGCGTCGGGAACTCATAGTGCGCCAGGTCCGACGTCGGGTCGTACTTCTCGGTCGGGCCCATAACCGCCGTCGTATCTATCTCATCATCTTTGCCGACTGTGATATCTATCGTCCGCAGCTTGTCATCGGGCTCTTCGTCTCCTCCGACTGTGACTTCTATCGGCTTTCCGACGATCTCCCTCTCGTTCCTCTCGTTCCTTTCGGGTTCCTCGCTTCTCTCCCTGTCTATCGTCACCCCGACGACGCCTACGCCATCTCTCCCCTTGTCGCCTCCTTCGTCATTCCCTTGTTCGTCGTCATCATCCCCCTCCTCGTCATCCTCGTCGTCGTCATCCTCGTCATCTCCTCCTCTAACTTCTCGCACGCTCTCATCTGACTTCCGACGGAGCTCGTCTATCTCGACTTCCCTCCCGTCTGTAAATGCTATCTGCGGCATCTTGATTCCCGGCACTCGCATCCGCGACAGTAGTCTCATTATGCCTTCTCTCAGTCTCGCAACCTTCGTCGTCAAGACTAGCAAGAGGACGACGAATATCAGACAGAACGCCCCGACTGGCCCTATCGCACTCGAAAGCCACTTCGACACATAGAACCCGTGCATGCCTCCCATCAACAGATATGACCTACTCGACAGTTTGAAAAAGATGAAGCCCAACGCGACACTGCCCCATATCGACACTCCTATGCACCAGCCTAACTGCCTGAGCAACGAGACGGCTCGCAACCCAAGCATCCAGAGTCCAAAAACTACTATGAAATACGGGACGCTCAACGACATCAACCCTATCCCGTTCGTCACCAGCATGTCAGACAGCCACGCACCAACCTTCCCTATCGGATTGCGCACCTCGATGTCTGTATTGCTGATCAACTCTCCCAGCGACAAGTCAAATATGCTCCTGTCTGCCCCCCCTGTGAACAGAAAGGACACTATTGCTATGAATAATAGCACACCCGCAACTAACAGAACTATGCCTATCCCAAACTTGAAGGCACTGACGGACGACTCCGACATCTGCTGTGCTCCTGCCGTGCGCGTTTCCCGCGTTGGCTTATTATTTGTCTTCTTGGCCATATTTCGTTGACTTTTCTTGTCGCATCGCTCCTCTGTCGCAACGCGACACCTTGTGTGTGTGTTCGTTCGTTTCTCTCTGCGCCGCCGCAATCACTGCGACCCGCATCCCATTTTTCTTAATTGTCCCCTCAGGTCCTCACGACCTCCAAGACCTCACAAATTCAATAACATCTACTGGGGTACTTAAAGGGAAGTTCTAGAAATTAGATTTTTTTAGGCGGAGTTGCTTTTGAATACCGGAGTGTACTGTAGGTAACCTTTCGATTAAGCGAGAGCAGAACGAGCTTGCTCGTTATGCTGAGCGTGAGAAAGGTCAGCGTAGCTACATGAGGATTTCAAAGGCTACTCCAACGCAGAAAAAGCAATTTATAGAGATTCCCTCTCTAACGATTCTCTCAGTTCAATACAATATCCATCATCGACAGCAAATCCTTGTGATTCGCCCTGATGAAGCCCGGCGGTCGCTGGAAGTCTTTCTTCGTTATCCCGTCCAGTGGCCTTATCTTCTTCGCGACCATCATGATGTTGCTGTCACCCATCCTGATGTTTACTGCCGTGACAACTCCTGGCGACGACTTCTTGTGTGCCAGCTTCTCCTTGAACAAGTCGACTGCCGACAAGTTGCTGATGTCCCTGCCTGTGAACGGGACAAAGAAGACATCTATCCTGCTGTTCGACTGGTCCTCTATGCTCGGCGTGACCGACACGTGCCTCGACATGTACCCCGATATGTTCACGAGCTCAGGCTCCTCCGTTACCGTCAGGTTCTCTGCTATCGTCATCGCCTCGTCCTGATTGAAGAACTCCGCCATCGTGAGCAGTAGCTTAGCCTCGTCAAAGTCTACCGCCACGAAGTCCTCCTTCTCCCCAAGCACGAAACTGACGTTCACTAGACCCATCGGCGCACTAACCATCAACTTGACGTTAGACGTGTCATACACCCCCTTCACCGTGTGCGGCAGAAACGACCCGAACTCCGTGCTGCTCGTGATGTCGTCAGACAACATCAACTCATACGTGACCTCACCCTTCAATGGTATCCGCCCGTCATCGTCTCCACTGCAACTGTATGTCAACAACATTACGACAACTACTAGCAGAGTCTGTATCATCACACCCCACTGTAGCCGCCTCGATCGTTCCATTTTTGCCAGAAATGTCATATTTTTATCTGACTTATGTAGTCCTCTACTTCTACGTTCATTTCTCGGATAAGTTTCATGCACATAGCTGTCGGCCTGCCATACCTGACGTCTCCGACTCGTGCTATCGGCAATATCCTCATCGGCGTGCTCGAGAGAAATGCTCCGTCATACTGGCTCAATTCCCCTACGCTGATCCTCCTCTCCACAACTTCTATGCCTAGCTTCTTACACAATCCCATCACGTGCCGACGCATTATTCCACCCAGCACCGTGCCAACCGGCGCTGTCACGATCTTCCCCTCTGTCTCAAAATAGACGTTGCTCCTACTCCCCTCTGTTATCCGACCCTCGTCATCGACAAGCAAGCTCTCATAGAGTCCCTCCTCCGCCTGCTGGCGCGCCGCACGACTACGCATGTCCGAATGATACACCTTCGCCTCAGGCTGCTCGCGCATAGCCTTCAAGAGGTCCGTCGAGACTCCCTCGGCATACATCTCCTCGGTAGGATACTCGGTCTCTACAAATCCAAACTGGCTGCTCCCGTCTGCCTTCGTCACTATCCTGATGTCGCAGTTCTCTATCCCGTTCCTCTCGCATAGCTCTCCAGTCAGCTCCTGTAGCCTCCCTGCCCACTCCGGCAGTGCAAGTCCCCGACAAGATAGGCTGTTCCTCCATCGCTCGATGTGTTCGTCTACGAAAAGGGCAACTCCCCTCTCGACTCGGAGCACTTCATACACCTCTCCCTCGACTCCTATCGGCATCTGTTTCCTAGCGTCCTCTATACGCCCGTCTATTATGATACTTTTTCCTGTGTATTCCATTCTTCGTTCCTTCCTTTCCCTTCAACACTACAAAGTTACTACTTTCTCTCCAACTTCCCACTCCCGCCCCATTTTTATTCTCATCCTCCTTCCTCACCAACCCTCACCCTCACACCCGACACCTCTTCGGAATGGCGAGGGGAAATTAAATCCTCGCGAGCTGCGACAGTCCGCGAGGATTCCCTTCTTTATGATCACAATTTCATTTCTTCATCTTCACTGCATCGGTAAATGTGTACACGGTCATCTCGTCAACATCGAAATACTTCAGCGTGAACGACTCCCCAGCTGACGTGCCCAGTATCGTCATGCTGACATCTGGACCGACCAACTGGCCGTCAAGAGTATAGACGCCACGACACTCGCCACCAACAAAGGCTGCCACGACATCTCCCTCCTCAGGAACTACGATTGGCGATGCCTCGTCCTTTGCTTTCGCCGAGCTTGCCTCCGGCATCTCGAATAGCTTTGCTATAGGCGACGTCGATAGCTGAAGACTCATGGTTGTCGTATACTTCTCCGCCCCAAGAGTGAACTGCGGCATGTAGTCTTCATCGACCCCGTAGACTTCATCCGGCACATAGTGGATCTGTGCGGAGCGAGTGAATATGTGACTCAAGCTGCTGCTGTAGTACCGGAGCGTCACGTCGAGCAGCGACTGCCCGGAATCGTTGCCGTAGGCCTTCAGAAGGAAGAACTTACCATCCTCGTAGCCTTCCCCTAAGCTTATGGCAGGCTTCGCCAACCCACGCAACTCGCCGTCCACAAACAACGCCATCATGTCGTTGTCGCTGACGTATGGACTCAACTCATCCTCTATCTTGAAGAGCATCACCGCCCAATTCTCGTAGTCGGAGGCGACGGGCTCCTGCCAGTCGGGACGCTCCTGGTTGTTGCTCCAGTCTATCTGCCACGCCGGCGACTCGCTAACGTTCGCTACACTGTACGTACTATTGTTCTCATCGTCATCTTTGCTGCAAGCCCACAATAATGTGAGGCTTGCAAGCAGGATGACACTACGGAATACCATGCGATTCATAGCTTTCATCATTTAATCAATACTTTCTTTCCATTGTGTATATACAGCCCTGGCGCAGCTGGTTTCGCAAACCACTTGACACCAATTATCGAGTACCACGGACCGTCTTCCATTTCGCTCTCGAAGCGTATAACGACTGGCTCATCCGGACTCCCGAGGACCCCATTCGCCCTGAACGACATCTGCTCGTCTGTCTTGGCGACAATACAGCCGTCGCGCTCTATCGCAAACCAGAGCGTCTTGTTGCCCTCGCCTTCAATACTCATGTATATGACCTCGTCGCTGGTTTCGGCTATGCCACACTGCTGCTCGCCAGCGTATGCCACTATACGGTCACCAGCAGCAAGTTCAAAGCCTTCCACGACTGCCGACAGCGACATCGTCGAGCGCAGGTTCATCGCACTCTTGTTGATTGCCGACGTGTATGCCCACTCGTCGATGAAGGTGCTGCCCGGCTCATAGAACGGATACGTGAACGACGCCTCCTTGCTGCTGTGGCGCAGCATCATGTAGCCGATGCCCGGCTTCATATACTGCAAGCTGCCTCTCCAACGTCCGACGCCACCCGAAACTGTGAAGTACGCAAACTCGTCATGACTCTTGATGACGTCGCCCGGCTCCGCCTTGTCGTAGTAGTCGCTCAACGCGGTCTCGATGCTGAGATTCATCATCGGCGTGTAGCCTATGCCGTTCCAGCCCTGCTTCATGCTGACGGTGCGCTGATCGACTGCCCTGATGATGCTGCCGCCTATCGGGAACGAGATGTCCTCCTTCACCTTGATGGCATACGACTTCTGCGGCGACAAGCGGATGTCGCTCACATTGTCCGTCGAGAGCCAACGTCCGCCACGATAGACGAGCGTGAGGTCACTGTTCATGTCCGTCAAGACGTCTCCGTCTTTCCACGGCAGGCCGCTGAGCAAGTTGTTCACATCAGCAAGCGCTTCGTTGGCAACGTTGAACGAGATCCAGTTCCAGCCCGCCTTCAAGTCGAACACCTGAATATACATGTCACCTCCATCAAAGCGTACCGGCGTGTCTACTCCATGCACTGCCGACTTCTCAAACGTCATCGTCCTCTCGCCATTCACCGCAAGCAAGATCTCCAAACCTGTGGAGTACTGCCACAACTTGAAGTACAGGTCGCGACCACTGGCCTGATTGTCGTAGACTGTCAGATAGACGCCCGTCTCTCCCGTCTGCGCCGAGTAGTCGACATTAGCAAAGCCGTGACACCTGTTCTCTTTGTCAAACACTCCTACGATGTCGCGCGAATCGATGTCAATCTCGCCGTTGAGATATACACGACCAGCAATGTTCATAGAGTACTCGAGCAAGTCGCTATCAACGTTCCAAGCCCAATCAGGCTGCTCGCCTTCCACAGTCAAGTTGAGGTAGTAAGGCTCGGCGTTACCCTCCTCGTCGACTAAGTAGATGATCTCGTCATACTTGCCGACGTTCAGATTCTTGTTCACCTTCGCCATGACCGACGTTATTGTCTGCGGACCGATGACATCGCTGTAGTTGTCGAGCGTGAGCCACTTCGGACAGTTCTCAATGCTGTACGTATGACTCAATGCGCTGCTGTTGTAGATCGTCATGTACAGACTCTCCTCCCTTCCATACGTGGTCGTCTCCGAGCTACAGTTGATCACCCACTGCAAGCTGCTGTTTGTCACATAGTAGCTAGCCGTTGCAGGCGAAGCCATAGCGTTGCCGTTCTTGTCCTCAATATCACGCAAGGTGATGTAGATGTTGCGATGGTTGATGCGTGACGCCAATTCATCGATACCCACATAGATCTGATTGTCCTTACCTACGAAACTGTAATTCAAATTCTTCAGCTCTTCGTAGGGCACAACAGGAGCGGCCGTCTCGTTGGTGATGTGCTTCATGATTTCGTCTTGCGAAGCAACGAACACGTAGTCGCGCACTGGCGTAGAAGTAGCCTCTTTAGTCAGCGGGTCGAGTGAGTACTTCACGTTACCCTTTTCGTCGAGGTAGATCTTCTTGCTATATGGATATGCCACAAGCTCGATGTCGTTGTCCTTCTGACGTTCTTGGGTGTCGAAGCTAAGGTAGGTAAGCAGGCCAGCCTCATCGCCCTGTGGACTCTTGGTCGCGTATGTCTTGATGAGCGTCAGCGGCAGTGCTTGCTGGAACATGCAGAACTCGTCGAAGTAGCCCGTCAGGTCTGAGCCGATGGTTGGCGTGCCGCCACTGATGCCGCCTATCAAATCTGGCGAGAAGGTAGCCTTCAGAGTCTGATCAACGTAGATATTAACAACGCCGCGAGCACGGTTGACAGTCATAGCATAATGATGCCACTGGTTGTCGTTGTAGCCGCTGCCAGCATCGAAAGTCTGCCCATTGGAACGGAAGTGGAGCTGTCCGCCGTCGAAGCCAAGCCAGAACTGATTCTCAGCACCAGCCACGTCATTGTTACCGTTACCATTGCAAACAAGCGTACCATTCTCGTCGTCGGTCTTGAACCAGAAAGTCAGCGTGTAGTCTTGCTCGGCGGTGCGGTTGATGGCGTTCTGCTTGAGCGCAAAGCCATCGTTTTCTATGTGTAACGAAAGACCACGAGGGATAGCCCACGAAGCGCCCATTAGCTGAGCATTTGCGCCTTGCGTATGGTCAAGAGCGTAGACGCTCGAGCCTTCGTTCATCGGGTAGTAGTCCACCAAGCCCATCTCGTAGCCCGTCAGTCGGCGGTTGCCGTAAGTAGTGCCCACCTGACCGCCCGTGAGAGCGCGGTACCACAACCGAGCCTCCATCATGCGACCTTTGTAGTATTGACTCATGGTGCGGTCGGTCTCGTTGGTACGACCGAAGATTAGTGCGCCCGTGCCGTGGTATGGCTCTTTCATCTTGAACTGTCCAATCTCGACGCCGCCATTGTAGAATGTCAGCGTGCTGTCCTCGTGGTTGATGCTCATAGCCACTTGTGTGAAGCCGCCTTTTGCAATCTTCTCATTGGAAGTGAACTCTTGCTCATCGACAACAGCTTTCAGCTTGAGGTCGCCAGTCAGCCACAGTTGCAGTTTCTTACCATTCGTGCCGTGAGAGAAGAGAGGCATGTCGCGACCCGTTGCGTCGGGCTTGACCATCATGTCAATAGTTACGCTCTTACCGCTGAAGTTGCGCTGCGCCTCGCTCTCAACACTCGATGTGCCATCGAACTGCACGCTTACCGACTCGGAGACATTGTCGTTGTTCACCTCGCCCTTCACCTCGAAGTTAGTGATAGCATTGAGGTAGTTGTGCTCAATATCCTCCGAGAAGTTGAATATAATGTTGCTGCCCGCAGTAAGTATGCCGTCGGTAGGCTCTGGAGTGCCGAACAACTGCGGACGGCGCGTATCCTTAACACCGCTGATGATAGCAGACGAGGTCGTCAGGAACGAGTTTCCATCTCGGCAGTAGAGCACGGCGCGCAGGTCGTAAGCCTTCTCCATGACAGTGCCTTCGCCGTAGAACTGAGTAACGATGTTGCCGTTCTCAGGAATCATGTCGCACACGCCGGAAGCCTTGGCCATAAGCGTAGAATCAGCATAATATGAACAGAGATTTGTCCAATAGTCGTCGCCACGGAGACTCTCTTTGTACTGGAATTCGATGTGGTCGAAGTTGTGCTGATACTTATTGAAACCATCGATAGTTATTGGCAAGAACCAGCCGTGCTTGTCGTTCCACTGCGCATCAGTATTCATGATCCACTTGTCGCCCGGCGATGAAATGTTCACCGGTCCAGCCTGACGCAGGTAGTGCACGTCGAGCATCACCTTGTTTTGTGTAAGAACGAAGTCGGAACTTGAGGCGACACCGATTGTCAACCCATTGTAGTCGAAGCCGTTGCCAGCATAAACTTCAATAGTCTTCTCTACCACTATGCCAGGGTTGAGGACAATAGGTATACCGTTCCCATTGAGCGGCGAACCGTCAACAAAGAATTTAGCTCCAGCAGGATTGCTTGCTTCATCTAAGAAGAAAGTGAACAAGGTCAAGTTATCAGTGGCCGCCTCAGGCTGCTCGCTCTCGTTGGTCAGGTAGACCTTGAAGCGAGCCGGGTCGCCAACCGCCACGCCGCTCACACTCTGACGGTCGAGCGTAATCTTCGGGTTGCAAATCTTCTTGGTGCGCTCGTCGAGGATAGTGCCCTCGTTGTAGAACAGCGTACGACGTTCGTCCTCCCACGTGTTGACAGTAGCGCCACCGCGCGTGCGATAGACGAAGCTGCGAGCGTAGCGAGCATCCGCCATAGTGTTGTCGCGATGTAGGTATTCTGCCACGTAGTTGGTCATTTTGTTGAAATTCTGGTTGGTGTAAACATCAAGTACACCGCTGTTGCCCACCGTAGTCGTGTCGGTCCAAACGCGATAGACGTCGAAATTCAAGTGGCTTCGCTTATCCATAACTATGTTGAAACTCTCCTTGCGATTGTAGCTCTTAGACTCACCAGAAACATCTTTGACGTTGTAGTCGAGAACGGGCAGGAGGCTAAACTTGAATGTGCTGCCATAGAAGTTAACAGCAGTATTGAAGCCATTAGCATTTTGCGTGCCTTGAGCAGCTCCGGCACCAACAGCAGATGTCGAGGAGTTGATAGTGTTATCGTAGACAGCCTTGAGAATGGCGCTCACGATCTTGACACCCACAATCGAAGCAACGGTTATGCCCATGTCTGTACCACTCTCGTCGAAGTAGGTTGCACTGATGATGCCCGGCAGGTGGTAGTAGTTAGTTATGTCGTAGTCGCTCTTGAACTGCTCGCTATACTGCACCTTAGAGCCGCCATCTACGTCGTAGTTAGCAACACGGTCGGTAGCTTGCAGTTTCTCGCGCTCGTTCTGAGCTATCATCTGCACCCAAGCCTCTATAATCTGATAGATCTGGAGTGCCTCGTCTGTGAAGTTCTCCGAAGAGCCTTCTGGCTTCACCATCTCGTACTTAGAGCCGAAAAGATCGTCGTCAACAGCCATATCCGTCCAATAGACCGGCTTACGCGTGGCGTTGGCTTTCGCCTGTGCATCTGCCTTTGACCCGGTGAACATCAGTGCTCGCAACTCCTTCACCTTGGCAGGAATGAGTTCCGTAAGAATGTGCTTCTGCGAGTGGACGAAATGGGACGTCACTTCTGGACCGTAGCCAATTGACTCGTCGCGCACAAGATGATATTTTTTGCCGTCGGCATCGGTGCCTTCAGCAATATGTACCAACGTGCCATACTTATTATTTACGCCAGTCAACGAGCCGCCGCCAAGTTTGCCAAGCATCTGCTGGTACATAGCGTCGGGGATAGCGCGAATGGTCGACACAGGTTCAACCACAATATTCTGAACCGTACCTATGTATAGGTCGGCATCGGCGCCCACCATAACCCTATCGGTGCTTGTGCTGATGTCCTGATTGATGTTCATCGTGTAGGCGAAGGCACGACGACCTTCCATATCGAAGGCGTAGGTAAAGTCGATGAGTTCTTCGCTGTTGCTGCTGTTGATGATGCCAGCCACGCCACCAGCGCCCTGAGGAGCTGCCACAGTGCCCTGGAAATTATCCATAGTGCTGCCAGTGACGATGTTAAGGTGGAGACCGGCTTGCAACTTCATGTCGAGGGTATAGGTATATTTCAGCGTAGAGCCTTTCGAGAGGGTAGCGCTACTGCCACTTCCAGGAGGGTCTCGCAAGATGTCGAAGAGCAGCGGCTGACCGTTGACGAGGACTTCCTTACCTGCGCCAGTGGCAAACATGTTAAGGATGTAGCCGCGCAAAGGCTCCGCCTCGTAGGTAGTGCCGTCCTGCTCGAGCGTCATCGTTACCGTGCGCAAAGCATCTTTGTCAGTAAGCAGGCGCGTAGTCTGACCAGCTTGCAAGTAGTACAGACCGCGACCCTCGCTGTCGAGTTCAACAAACTCTTGGTTCAAGCCGTCCTTCAATCCGTTGTGGATCGTAACGCGACCACCGCCGACCCTCACTAAGTCCTCTTTAGCACTGCCAGCCACGCCATTCCACGGATAGCGTTCCACCACAGCAATTTCAATCGGATATCGGCGTTCAAGACTAAATACTGGATGTCCGAAGGTATAATCCGCTTTATTATCGCTTCCTAAGTATGCCAACGGCACAACCACCTTGTCGCCACCGACGTTAGTAGCCGTGTAGCTCTTGTCGCCAAAGTAGTCGAAGGTGTCGTAGCCCACTTGACGGTAGGTGATCTCCACTGGGGCATGGTAGATACGGTTGTAGATGGCGTTGTAGGTCTCAGTCGGCTGAGAGACGTTCTTTTTGTCAACGTCCACGAATGTGCCTTCGTGCGTGACCGTATCGGTCTTCAGGCTGTTAGTCAGGTCGATGACCTCGCTCACCATACCGTCTTGGAAGAGCGTCGGGTAGCCTTCGCAGTAGATCTGCTGCACTTTCCAGCGCACCGGCGGGAGCATCAGCACATATTCACCCGTGACAGTATCGGGCTTTACAACCATACGTTTGCGCAATACTTCGGCAGTCGTCTTATGGCCGCCACCGCCCGGGTGAGCAAATGAATCTTCGCGCTTGGTGAGCGTCGGGTTCTGGTTGTCGTAGACGAGCCACGAAGTGTTGTCGCCCTCAAGCGTAAGCACCATAGTAAGGTCGTCGCCGAGGTTGTTGCGGCTCAGGTTGTTGTCGAGCGGCAGTTTGCCTTGGTCGTTACCACCCACGACGCGTCCGGTGAGTTTCACCTTGGTAGCATCGTAGAAGTAGATCTGCGACACGTTGTCGTTGAACACAAAGCCATCTTTACTCTTGAAGTAGCCATCGTCCACAAATTTGTGGCCATCCATCTCAGCCTGAATGATATTATTGCCGTCGAGGACGTTGAACGAGAACTTGCCTTCGAAGTCGGACTCCACGTAGCCATCTTTAGCGTTGTGAAGCAAACTGCCGTTCACGCGGAAGCGCACGCCCTTGACAGGTATGCTCGTGCCTTCGTACATGACGAAGCCCGTAAAAAGATGACTGTTTGTTATGGTGAACTCGTGCACCATCTCGTGGTTGCTCTTGTCGTTGAACGTAGCAGCGTAGCTCTCCACTTCGAGCTTTATGCCACTCGTGCTTACGGGCGTTACGTCGTAGGTGACGCTCTGCTGCCCGAGATACGAGAGGTCGTCGGCCATGTAGTAGCCAGTCTCGTCAGTTACGGCAGTTACTTTAGTGCTGCCCGACACAATCTCCACCGTGATGCCCGGAGCGCCCGTGCCATCTAGGAAGCGAATGTAGCCTTCCACCTTGCCGCTATGCTTGCAAGCGCCCTTGGCAATGGCAGTCTCGGAGTAGCTCATGCCCTCGCAGTCGTTAGCGCCGCGCACCTTGTATTCATAATCCACAAGCGGCGACACGTCGATGTCCTCATAGCTCATATTGTCGAGGTCGGTAGCTATGGTGTCCCATGCCGTAGTGCCCACCGCGCGGCGCAGCACCTCGAAGTAATCAACAGGATTGCCGTCAGTCTCCCACGCAAGAAGCACACTGCTCTGGCGAGTCTGCGTCATAAGCGTCTTGTCCACCTTGCCGAAGCTCTCGTGGTAGAAGTCCGGCAGCGTAGGCTTAGTGTAGGTAGGTAGCACATCTCTATCGACCGACGTCATGAGTAGCACAGCATTGCTGCCGTCTTTCACCCAAGCATGACCAAGCGAAGCTAACAAGTCGTCAACAGAAGGGAATGCGTCTGTTTCCATAGCTGGCATCCAAATGCTATAAGCATCTAAAACCCACGACCCAGGTTGTTCTTGATTGAATATGACAGCCGCATCGCTACTATACTTATTACGATACTCTGCCTTCACTTCGCCCCAACTATGGGCAGAGACACAAGTGGTGCTCTTGCTGTTATAGCCCCAAGGTGTTCCGGGATTATAGTAACTGAATCCCGCATGAGCGACATCTGTGAAGGATACGTATTCAGCAACTCGGTGCATCTCCCAATTGTTCGCATTGTCTGCCCATCCAATGATAGAACCGCAGTATGCATTTGAACCCTTAGCAGTGATGTCACCCCAAGATTTGCAGTCCTCTATCTTAACCGTTGCGCTATGTGCGTGACCTATAATTCCACCTGCATGGCTGGCTGTGGTTGTAACATCGGTACCTACATATACATTTTCTATGATAATAGAAGGAGACGAGCCGTAGGTATGTCCGATAAGACCAGCGGAATGAATACCTCCTTTGACATAACCCCTCACATACAGATTCTTAATGGTAGCCTTGTTAACTGTAGGGAATGGCGCAGCGTAATAGTTCGTCCCCCAATCAATATCCACTCTCATTGTGTGGCCGTTACCGTCGAACGTACCGCGATAAGGATAGGTATCCATACCTGCGTAATACCCGGAAGTCGTTGAAGAACTAATGCTGATGTCGGCATTCAGCACGGCATTTACATCATAATTACCTGCAGCAGCCTTTACCATAGAGCAGAATGTATTCCAGTCTTCTGCATTATTGATAATGAAGGCATCAGCATATTTTTCGTGTCCCCAACTGTGAACGCTCCAGTTGTTTGAGCCCTGTGCGCCGTTGCTGTAGGCTATGTTACCACCGGACTTATACTGATAGTTCATGTAGGGATGAGTAAGCCCTTCGTAAGTGCCGTTCTCCAAGCAGTTGGTAATCCAGTTGCCACTATTGTCGTCGCACCAACCAATGATGGCACCGCCGTAAGCATTGCTGCCCTTACATATCAGTTTGCCATCAAACAGACAGTTATTGATATAGTGGCTGGAGCGACCTCCGTGCCCCACGATGCCGCCCACATAGCTGTTGCTACATTCTACCGTAGCTGATACTCGCACGTTGCGGATCGTGTTGCGCTTACCATCGCTGGCACTACTGCTACCCACGAGTCCTGCCGAATGGATTCCGCCCTTGATAGTTCCCGTGACGCGCAAGTTCTCTATCGTGTAGTCTTTACCTACCTTGAATGGCGCTTCATTAGCGCCACTACTATAGTCGATGTTTATGTTCAGCGTATGGCCGTTGCCGTCGAAGCGTCCACGGAATGGTGAATCGCTGTCACCGCAACTGGCAGAAGTACTGATGTCTGCATATAGGCGTGCGTTCACGTCGGACTGACCCTTTGCGTTGCTAACCATGATGCGGAAGGTGTTCCAGTCGTCAGCGTTGCGTATGGGGAAGAAGAACTCCTTGACGTTCTCCAGGAGGTTAATAGGCGACGTGGCGCGGTCTACATACACCTCAATGTCGTACTTCACGCATGGGCGCGCAAGCGTAACCACCTTGTAGCGCTGATCAATCTCGTCTTCCGAAAGTTCATATATAGTATTCTCCACCACAGCACCCGAGCGGTCAGTAGACGTCACGCGCATCAGAACCTTGGCGCGGCTGTCCCACACAGCGCCATACTCGTTGGCATAATCCCACGCCACGCGCACAGTGTAGGCACGTTCGTCTTGCCATTTAGCCGAATATGTAGATATGCGCCTCAGGTGAAGGTCGTCCACAACGCACGATGCCGTAGCAGCACACGGGTTGCCATCCCATCCCCACGACTGCGTAAGCATACGGCGCACGCGGTAGGTCAGCTTGTCGAGTGTACCACCCTTTACGAGCTGCTCGGCTGTGATGGCGTTAATCAGCGTGCTATCAACATATTCGTAGTCGTGAGTGTCGCTATTCATAGCGTATGGCACCGAGCCGATGGTCACGAAGTCGGCCTCCTCGCCCGTCAGCGAGCGCTGAACCTCGAAAAAGTCCGAACTGGTGATGTCGTTGGTTCCTGTGTGCTCTACGTACCAGTTGAGCCGCACCGCCGCCTTGCTGTTGCCAACGGGCGTAGCCGTGAAACCAACTGGCGCATGAACCATCGTCAGATCCTGCGTCTCCGACGATATATTCTCGATTAGGTAGTTGTTATTGTCTTTATAGCTCACCACGAGGCCGAAGTTGTTATGCGGCTCGGTGGCATCGAGGTATATCGTGCCGCTGTTCTCGTTGCTTGGCAGCGTCTGCTTAACGGTGTTGCCGTTGGCATCGGTATACTTATAATATATGGATGTCAATTCGGTAGAGCCCATGAACCAGGGCAGCTCCAATTTACCAACCTCGCTATACGAAATAGTCGCCAAAGTAATCTGCGGACTCACCACGCTCTGCGCCTTAGGCAAGGTGAAGTCTGCCCCCGATGGCGACACGGAGTAGTGAGTGTCCCACGCAAGGCCGTTAGTATAGTCGCATTTCACGTCCCACGAGAACTTGACCTTGCAGCCTAACATGTCGTATGGCACGCGCCACACAATAGTGATATCGTAGGTGTTGCCATCGTTGTTCTCGTAAATCTTGCGGCGCAGCGTCCCGTCGCCCTTGGTCAGCGTAAAGTGACTGCTTGAGTTTCCTTGTGTCACGTCGAAGCTACCGCCGACATTGGTATAGAACTTACACCACAGGTCGCTGTCATCGTTGTCGTGGCTATCCTCATCTTTCGACCACCAGATGACGGTCTCGTTGGTGTGAGTGCCATTGGCATCCGTCCACGATGCCTTTAGATAGCCGTTGTCCACCCAATCGTCGGCGCCCTCTTCATCATAGACAGGCATCTTGATGGTGATGGTGTTAGCACCGCTAAGCATAACGGAGTAACGCCATGTGTCTTCCACATTCTCCGCCGCCGCCCTCTCCGGCAGCAGCACCGTAACTAACAATAGTGTTAGCAAAACGGCAAGTTTGTTTTTTATGGTGTTCATAGTTATATAGTTACGAATTATGTATTACGAGTTGCGAGTCTTAGAACCACGGGACGCACTATCCTTCTTACTCATCCCCAAAGTCAAGAGGATTAGTCTTACGTTAGCCCTGATAAGGTTAACCATTTCTCTGTCCTGTTTTGTTTGATTCCACATTATCTCTTAGCTGTGTTTATTTCTCTTACGAATTCTACGGTTTCTATACAGAATTGTTTCGGAATTCTAAGACAAATGTTATACCTGTATTAGCCTTTTCCCGTCTTATGTTAACCTCTACGCCATCCACGTCTCTCCACGACCAGCATCTCTCCCGTCGTTTCCTATTCTTCCCTCCCTCTTTCAGAAATCTTTCTTATCTTCGCATTCGCCCACTCCTCTATACTCTGAACCATCAACCGACTATTACTATGCTTTACCCCACTATCTCAGATTATATCTCCTCCATCTGCACCCCCGAGGATTTCGACCAGTTGACCGACCTGGAGCCAGTCCTCGATTCCAACAACCACCCCATCTTGAGTAGCGGCAACTTCGCCGTAGTCTTCAAGATGCGCAATAAGAAGACTGGCAAGCTCCATGCCCTGAAATGCTTCTTGAAGGATCAGCCCAATCGGTGCGAGAGCTACCGTCTGATAGCCGACGAACTGGAGTTCGTCTCCTCGACCTTCCTCACCCCTATCCGCTTCCTCGAGAAGGAGATTTTTGTCGATAGCGCGGCTACCACGGAGACTGAGTTCCCCGTCCTCCTCATGGACTGGATAGAGGGCGTGCCGCTGGACCGCTACGTCCGCGAACATATCTCGGACTCCAACGCCCTCGCTCTCCTCGCCTATCAGTTCAGCCGTATGAGCGCATGGCTCCTCTCGCAACCTTTTGCCCACGGTGACATGAAACCAGATAACATCCTCGTCACCCCCGAGGGCAACCTCGTCCTTGTGGATTACGACGGCATGTACGTTCCTAAGATGGCTGGTCAGAAGGCCCGCGAGACTGGCACCCCGGACTTCCGCCACCCGAGTCGCACCCCTGACTCTACCTTCGACGAGCATATCGACGACTTCGCCGTAGCAAGCATACTCCTCTCTCTCCGCGCCCTCGCCTTCAACCCCTCCTGGTTCTCCTCCTACGGCGCCAACGACCGTCTCCTCCTCTCCGATGCCGACTACCGAGACCCAGGCCACTCCGCCTTCCTCCGCAACGAGTTCCCCTCCGGCGACCCCGAGCTCGACAAGTGTTTCGCCCTCTTCTTGCTCGCCCTGTCCCGAGGCGACCTCTCTCATGTCTCCTTCCGTCTCCTCAACCTCGACCGCCCCGAGCGTATCCCTGTCGAAGAACTCCTTTCCACAAAAGTCACCGCCGAGGACAGAAAAGCTGGCGTATCGGACGAGTTCGGAGTCCTCTATAGTCCCGACGGCAAACGCTTACTAGAGTGGACTAAGGGATATATAACCAACTACACCGTCAAGTCCGGCTGCAAAGTTATATGTGATGATGCGTTTTCCGGCTGCGACAGCCTCCGCTCCATCTCCCTGCCCAACTCCCTCACCTCGATTGGCATCAACCCATTCAGAGGACTATTCCTTCGCATTTCTTGTTCGTCCCCTCATTTCTCTGTCGGTGATGATGGAGCTCTCTACGACAAGAACAAGACTACGCTAATATACGTTCCCTCTGGCGTGACTTCATTCTCCCTACCAGACTCCGTCACCTCAATCGGAAATCATGCGTTTTTGGACTGCAGTAGCCTCCACTCCATCTCCCTGCCCGACTCCGTCACCTCAATCGGTGATTATGCGTTTTCCTACTGCAGTAGCCTCAAGTCCATCTCCCTGCCCGACTCCCTCACCTCGATCGGTGATTATGCGTTTTGGGACTGCAGTAGCCTCCAGTCCATCTCCCTGCCCAACTCCCTCTCCTCGATTGGCATCAACCCATTCAGAGGACTATCCCTTCGCATTTCTTGCTCGTCACCTCATTTCTCCGTCGACGGTGTTGGTGCTCTCTACGACAAGAACAAGACTACGCTAATATACGTTCCTTCGGACGTGACTTCCTTCTCCGTCCCCGCCTCCGTCACCTCAATCGGAGATTCTGCGTTTTCCTACTGCGAAAGCCTCCAGTCCATCTCCCTGCCCGACACCCTCTCCTCAATCGGAGATTCTGCATTTATGTACTGCTCAAGCCTCCAGTCCATCTCCCTACCCGACACCCTCTCCTCAATCGGAAATTCTGCGTTTGGCGGCTGCAGTAGCCTCCAGTCCATCTCCCTACCCGACTCCCTCACCTCAATCGGAAATGCTGCGTTTTCCAGCTGCAAAAGCCTCCAGTCCATCTCCCTGCCCAACTCCCTCACCTTGATAGGTGATGCGTTTATAGGCTGCGAAAGCCTCCAGTACATCTCCCTGCCCAACTCCCTCACCTCAATCGGAAATCATGCTTTTTACAACTGCAAAAGCCTCCAGTCCATCTCCTTGCCCGACTCCGTCACCTCGATCGGTAATTATGCGTTTTACTACTGCGAAAGCCTCCAGTCCATCTCCCTGCCCGACTCCCTCACCTCGATTAATGGAAATCCATTCATTGGCTGTTCACTTCGCATTTCTTGTTCGTCCCCTCATTTCTCTGTCGGTGATGATGGAGCTCTCTACGACAAGAACAAGACTACGCTAATATACGTTCCTTCGGACGTGACTTCCTTCTCCGTCCCCGCCTCCGTCACCTCAATCGGTGATTATGCGTTTTCCTCCTGCAGTAGCCTCAAGTCCATCTTCTTGCCCGACTCCCTCACCTCGATCGGTGATTCTGCGTTTTACATGTGCCAAAGCCTCCAGTCCATCTCCCTGCCCGACACCCTCTCTTCAATCGGTGATTCTGCGTTTTCCTCCTGCTACAGCCTCAAGTCCATATCCCTGCCCGACTCCCTCACCTCGATCGGTGATTCTGCGTTTTACGAGTGCGACTCCCTTCCTCAAGAAATCGAAGACAGAATACGTCTTTTAAACAGTAGAGCCTTTGATTGGCTTTAGTTTTCTTACTCCCCTTCCCTCCAACCCACTAAAAAATCCCAGCCTTCCGGCCGGGATCTATCTTATTCCATACATACCTTACAGAAGGAGGCTTCTAGAAATTAGGTTTTTCACTTGTGCGATTAAGCGAGGGCAAACTTTCGATTAAGCGAATGCAATGGAACTTGTTCCAATTGCCGAGCGTGAGAAAGTAAGACGCTAGTCAATGGAGCTTGCTCCTATTGCCGAGCGTGAGCACATGAGGCGAAGCCAACATTCCGATTAAACGAGAGCAATGTGCTTGCACAAATTGCCGAGCGTGAGGAATGAAGACAAAGTCAACATTCCGATTAAGCGAGAGCAAACTTTCGATTAAGCGAGTGCAATGGAACTTGTTCCAATTGCCGAACTTTTCGATTAAGCGAGTGCAGAACGAGCTTGCTCGTTATGCCAAGCGGTAGAAAAGTCAGCGAAGCTAACGTGAGAAAGTAAGACGCTAGTCAATGAGCTTGCTCCTATTGCCGAGCGTGAGCACATGAGGCGAAGTCAACATTCCGATTAAGCGAGAGCAATGTGCTTGCACAAATTGCCGAACTTTTCGATTGAGCGAGTGCAGAACGAGCTTGCTCGTTCTGCCGAGCGTGAGAAAAGTCGACGGAGTCAACGTGAGGAATGAAGACAAAGTCAAGGCGCGCGAGTCATCAAAACCGGAGTTTACTGAAGTAAATGAGGATTTTGATGATGAAGCGCAACGCGGAAATAAGCAGCTTTCAGAAATTCCCAGTATCGACGAGGCAGCAAACCGGTACTTAATATAACTCTCCGCTTTCTTGGGTTAGACCTGTATTAGCCTTTTCCCGTCTTATGTTAACTTCACCTCGTCCTTAATACCTATCCTCCCCTCCTTCCTCTTCCGTTTCGCCCGTCTTTCCCTTCACCCCCTCCACCGCCCAATTCCTCATTCCTAATTCCTAATTGTCTTAGCCTTTTCCCGTCTTATGTTAACTTCCTCGCCCCTCATTGCTAATTCCTAATCCCTCATTCCTCATTCCTAATTGGAACTTAAGTCTTTCACCGACCCAACCTTGCGCTTTTACAGATTTATTCCATACTACGATATTCCCAAATGCATAATTATCCCTTTTATTGTTCCATTATATATGTTTTTTTGTAGTTTTGCACCAACAATCATTCTAAGACCTACAAATGAAGAAACTTCACTTCAAGAGCATGGCGCACATCGCGCTATCGCTGCTTTTTCTGATGATTTCTGTCTGCGTCTCCGCGCAGACAGCCGTCAAAGGACGGGTTATCGACGCTACCACGGGCGAACCTATCGTCGGCGCAGCCGTAATCCAGAGCGGTACGACTAAGGGTACTGTAACCGACATCGACGGCAACTTCTCTATCTCTGTCGAAAATATTCCTTCCGACTTGGAGGTTAGCTTCCTCGGTTACTCTTCCGAAAAGCTCCAGGCTACTAGCGCCAACGTCGGCAACATCCAGCTTAAGACGGATAGCAAGGCCCTCGACGACGTCGTCGTCAAGTCTTCTATCGCCGTCGCTCGTAAGACCCCGGTCGCCCTCTCCAGCATCGACCCGATTATCATCGAGGAGAAGCTAGGCAACCAGGAGTTCCCTGAGCTCCTCAACTCTACCCCAGGCGTCTACGCTACTAAGAAGGGTGGCGGCTTCGGTGACTCTGAGATCAACATGCGTGGCTTCAAGAGCGCCAACGTCGCTGTCATGATCAATGGCGTCCCTGTCAACGATATGGAGTGGGGCGGCGTATATTGGTCCAACTGGGCTGGCCTCTCTGACGTCACCCGACAGATGCAGACTCAGCGTGGTCTCGGCGCCAGCAAGGTCTCCGCACCTTCTGTCGGCGGTACTATCAACGTCGTCACGAAGTCTATCGACGCTAAGCGCGGCGGCTCTGTCTCCTACGCTGTCGGCAACGACGGCTACCAGAAGATGCTCGCCACGGTCTCGACAGGCATGAACGACAAGGGCTGGGCTCTCACCGTCCTCCTCGCTAAGAACTGGGGCAACGGCTACGTCCAGGGCACTGAGTTCGAGGCCTACAACTGGTTCGTCTCTATCGCTAAGCGTCTCAACGACTCCCACCAGCTCTCCCTCACGGCCTTCGGCGCTCCACAGTGGCACAACCAGCGTAGCAGCTACGACGGCCTCACAATCGTCGGCTGGCAGCAGGCTAAGGACTACATGAAAAACGATAGTCATTACAAGTACAACCCGACCTACGGCTTCGGCAAGAACGGCGAACGTAAGACTTCTTCTCACAACGAATACCACAAGCCACAGATCTCCCTCAACCACCAGTGGCAAATCAACGAGCGCCAGACGCTCTCGACGGCTCTCTACTCTTCTATAGGCCGCGGTAACGGCTACGCTGGCCAGGGTCGCAACAATACCCGCAACGACTGGTACGGCGCCAACAGCGGCACTCTCAATATGAAGTACCGTAACGCTGATGGCACTTTCGCCTACGACAAGATCCAGGAAATGAACGAGCAGAGCGACCAGGGCTCTATCATGGTAATGTCCAAGAACAAAAACTACCACACTTGGCTCGGACTCCTCTCCAACTACAACCACGAGGTCAACGACGACCTGACTATCTCTGGCGGTATCGACTTCCGTTGGTACAAGGGCGTCCACACCAATGAACTTATCGACCTCTACAACGGTGCATACTACATCGACGAGGATAGCCGTAAGAACGTCAAGGCTGCTAACAACTACAAGGCTAACGACCCGAACTTCAAGACTGAGAAACTCCACGTCGGCGACGTCGTCTACCGCGACTACGACGGCTACACTGTCCAGGGCGGCGCCTTCGCTCAGGCTGAATACACTCTCGACGACTTCAACTTCTTCCTCTCTGGCTCCCTCTCCAATACTACCTACTGGCGCTACGACCGCTTCTACTATGACGACAGCCACGCTGAGTCTGAGCACGTCAACTTCTGGGGCTACACTGTCAAGGGCGGCGCTAACTACAACCTCAACGAGTACAACAACGTATTCTTCAACGCCGGCTACATCAGCCGCGCTCCGTTCTTCTCCGGCGGCGCCTTCCTCTCCGCTCAGGTCAGCAACGCTACCAACCCTGACGCTGTCAACGAGAAGATCGTCTCCTTCGAGGCTGGCTACGGCTTCAACAACGACATCCTTAAACTCGACCTCAACGCCTACTTCACTAAGTGGATGGACAAGACGATGACGAAGACTGGCGACTTCACTCTCGCCGATGGCACTACCGACCGTTGGAACATCAACATGGAAGGCGTCGACGCTCGCCACATGGGTGTTGAGCTCGACTTGAAGGCTCGCCCTGCTGAGTGGGTCGAGATGAACGGTATGCTCTCTCTCGGCAACTGGATCTGGGACTGCAACACGACGGGCTACTTCTACGACTCTATGGGTCAGCCTTTGGCAGACAGCAAGGGTACTGTAGCAAGCGGCGCTAAGGCTGCCGACCACGCTAAGTCTGTCATCGAGCTCGATAAGGTTCGCGTCGGTGGCTCCGCTCAGACAACTGCTGCCCTCGGCATCAAGTTCAAGCCTATGAAGGGTCTCCGCCTCGGTATCGACTACAACCTCTTCGCTCGCAACTACGCCGACTGGGAGGTCAAGGGCTCCGACATCGAGTGGGGCGGCACTAAGACGTTCAAGGATCCTTGGCGCATCCCGTCGGGCCACAAGTTCAGCGCCAACGCCGGCTACTCTTTCAAGCTCTGCGACAAGCTGAATGCTAGCTTCTCTGGCAACGTCGACAACCTCTTCAACAACGAGTACATCGTCAACGCTACCGATGGAGCTAACCACGACTGGAAGTCTGCCTACTCGATCTTCTACAACTTCGGTAGGACCTACTCCGTCAAGTTCAAAGTTTCTTTCTAATCTGACCCTTTAAGTCTATACAATGAATACTAAGATATATTCAATCGCTTGCCTCTCAGCCCTCGCGCTGGCTGCCTGCGACTACAACGACGACCACTTCGAAGGTCTCGACGACCTTGTCCGCGCTGACTATACGGACATCAAGAAGCTCAGCTACACGCTGACCGACGAGGACTACTCTAAGAACGGCGCTAAGGCTGGCTACTTCGAGTCCGACGACGCCGCTGCCGCAGCTATCATCAACATCCTCTCCTCTAAGTACCCGACAGCTGACGACAAGAGCGCTATCGAGGTCACCTACAACCTCGCGACCACCGCTTCTGCTAAGCTCGAGGCTGCTCGTAAGGCTAAAGCCTACACGCTCGCTGACGAGGACTACGCTAAGATCGGCGCCAATAAGGTCGTCACCCCGGCTACTCTCGACAACGTTAAGTCCCTCCTCCCTTCTGTCGTGGCTCAGCCAGCTAGCGGCGACTACGTCGTCGTCACGATGAACTGGAGCGACGCAGTCGCTACAACGGAGCCTGAAGAGGAGGAAGTCCTCGCTAACTGGAAGTCTGTCGCTGTCAACAATCTCCCTAACGGAAAGTCTTGGGACTACACCCAGGCTACTGTCGACCTCTCTGCCTACGCTGGTCAGAAGGTTCGTCTCGGCTTCCGCTACACGAGCGACGAGACTGTCGCAGGTACTATCGAGCTCATCAACCTCAACATCAACGAGGGCGCTGCTCGCGACAACGAGGTGCTCCTCTTCGCTGAAGGTACCGACGGCTCCTATGCTCTGTCTAGCAAGATAAAGGAGGGCAAGTATCTCATCGCTGCTAAGACCGCCGACGGCAACCACCTCATGTTCTTCGGCTCGCTCATGGGCAAGGACGCTGAGAAGGGCTACGGCTACTGCAAGAGCGACTCTATCGACTACACGGAGACCCTGACGGCTGAGGCCGCTGCTCCTTATGTCCTCGAGATCGCTAACGGGACGCTCGGCAAGACTATCAAGAACGCTGCCGGCAAGTACCTCTACATGAAGGGTACCTACAACAACTTCAACTATGCTGACGAGGTTCCTGCTGAGGGCGCTGAGTGGCTCTTCACCTCGCTCGGCAGCAACAAGTTCGCTGTCAGCAACACTCTGACTTCTAAGGTTCTCACCTACGACAAGGGCTTCAAGAACTATGGCGCTTACTCCGGCAAGTACGCCGCTAGCCACCTCTGCTCTGCTTCTACCGACGCTCCAGAGGGCTACACGTTTGTCGATGTCAACCTTGCTCCAGAGGTTAGCGCTGTATGGTCTACGACGAAGCAGTATGGTCTTAAGGCTACGGCTAACGTTAGCAAGGTCAACTACGCTGCAGAGAGCTGGGTAGTGACTCCTGAGATCGACCTCACCGAGGCTACCACGCCGCTCGCTATCTTCAACCTCTGCGGCAACTACTTCAACGACCAGGAGACGATGGCTAAGTACTTCTCTGTCTGCGTCTCTACCGACTACACCGAGGGTGCTAAATTCGTCGTCAACGGCAACAAGAGCCTCAAGGCTGCCGAGAACGCAACTCGCAGCTTGATCTACAGCTACAACGGTAAGGCTTGGAACGAGGCTACCGACGCTGTCGTCGTCTCTTCCGAGGACTACACGGCTATGGGCAGCAAGTACAGCAACTTCAGCGCTTCTATGCCTGCTAGCAACTACCTGCCTAACTTCCTCGCCAAGAAGGTTGAGTACCCGACTGAGGGCATGGTCAAGGAGGTTGTCTACAACTTCTACGACGCTTCTTCTAAGGAGACTTCTATCTCTGCCGACGAGTATGTCTTCGAGGCTGGCGCTTGGAAGACCGCTCCTAAGTTCGAGGTTTCTACGAACCGCTTCGCTAAGACCAACGGCGCTTGGCTCCTCGCTCCTAGCGTAGTCATCGACCTCCCTCACCTCAAGGGCGACGCCTTCATCCAGTCTTTCTATCAAGCTTGCACGGACTGGGTATGGGACAATGTCGATACGAAGGCTGGCTTCACGACCAAGGGCCAGGGCTACGTCACGAGCTACGGCAACAACGAGTACTACACGGGTAGCAGCGCCTACCAGAACGATGTCGACTGGCGCGCAGGTTCCGCTCGTCAGCAGTATGCCGCTGGCTACGAGGGCATGACAGACGAGCAGGTTGTCGAGCAGATGAAGAAGAACCTTATCGAGGCTTGGGCTGGCACGCTCGCTCGCCTCTACCCAGCTGCTAAGGCTGTCCCTGGCGTCGATGTTACCTACACGGTCAACTTCATTGCCTACTACGGTGTCGATGGCGGTAACGCTGCCGACCATAGCTGGACGATTGTCTACAAGGTGGTTTCCGACGGCGTTTTCGAGTACGTCGAGGGTTCTCTCATGGAGGCTGCTAACTAAGCCTTAAAAGGCTTCTTAAAGCCATTTTAGGGTATTACGATAAAGAGGCTGTCCACCACTCGGGCAGCCTCTTCTTTTTTGCCCATCACCTAACATTCCTTTTCTTCTTGCGTCTCGACGCTCACGAGAAAGGGGAGAGCGCCGAGTTGACTCGATGCTCCCCCCTTCCTATTATAGACTGAAATCTTTCTTAGATTATCTTCTCGAGCTGCTCGATGTTTCTATTCACATCCTCCTGCGACACCTCGAAGTTCTGGAGGCTGCCAGAGAGATACTGGTCGTATGCACTCATGTCGATCAGTCCGTGACCAGAGAGGTTGAAGAGCAACACTTCTGCCTTGCCCTCTTCCTTGCACCTCTTGGCTTCCCTGATCGTCGCCGCTATCGCATGACACGACTCCGGTGCCGGTACTATGCCCTCCGTCCTCGCAAACAGGATTCCTGCCTCGAAGCTCTCCAGCTGCTTGACGTCGACAGCCTCCATCATCTTGTCCTTCAGGAGCTGGCTGACTATCGTACCCGCACCATGATAACGTAGACCTCCAGCATGGATGTTCGCCGGCATGAAGTTATGCCCGAGCGTGAACATTGGCAGCAATGGCGTGTAGCCCGCTACGTCGCCGAAGTCATACTGGAAGACTCCATGCGTCAACTTCGGACAAGACGCTGGCTCCGATGCTACGAAACGTGTCTTCTTCCCGTCAAGTATGTTATGCCTCATGAATGGGAACGAGAGTCCACCGAAGTTCGAGCCGCCTCCAAAGCATGCTATGACAACGTCAGGATACTCTCCCGCCATCGCCATCTGCTTCTCGGCCTCGAGTCCGATAATGGTCTGATGAAGGGTGACGTGGTTGAGGACCGAACCGAGCGTGTAACGGCAGTTAGGCGTCGTGACTGCAAGCTCGACGGCTTCCGAGATCGCCGTACCGAGCGAGCCCTGATTGTTCGGGTCGCGCGTCAGGATGTCCTTTCCTGCTCGAGTGGACATTGACGGCGACGGCGTCACCTGCGCACCGAAGGTCTGCATGATGCTCCTTCTGTACGGCTTCTGGTTGTAGCTGATCTTGACCTGATAGACTGCAGCCTCAAGGCCAAACGTCTGAGCAGCATACGCTAGTGCACAGCCCCACTGTCCCGCACCCGTCTCCGTGGTGACGTTCGTGATGCCCTCGCTCTTGCAGTAATATGCCTGCGCAAGGGCGGAGTTTAGCTTGTGCGAACCGACGGGACTGACACTCTCGTTCTTGAAGTAGATATGCGCCGGCGTGCCGAGGGCCTTCTCGAGCTCTGTCGCACGTACAAGCGGTGTGCTACGATAGTTGCGGTAGCAGTTCCATACCTCCTCCGGGATGTCTATCCACGCATCCGTCTCGTTGAGCTCCTGCTGAGAGACTGCCTTAGAGAAGATCGGATACAGGTCCTCCGGCTTCAACGGCTTGTGGGTCTTCGGGTCGAGTGGTGGCAGTGGCTTGGTCGGCATGTCTGCCACGATGTTATACCACTGGCGCGGTATCTCCTCCTCTGGGAGCATGAAGCGTTTTCTGCTGCTCATTTGTTTATGTCTTTAGTTTTCCGGTTACTATTATTGATTGCTATCTGTCGAAACCTACACTGCGACCGCTCGGCTCCGTCACGACCTCGCCGTCTCTGTAGACTACCTTCCCGCTCACTACCGTCGCCACGACCCTATGGCTCATCTCCTCCCCGGTCACCGGCGACCAACCACACTTGTAGTGGACGTCGCCAACCTTCCACCTCTCCCGGCGGACAAGCGCAAGGTCTGCATAGCAACCTACACGGATATGACCTCGCTCCCGGAGTCCATAGAGATCCGCAACAGACTCCGCCATGACACGTGCCACTGTCTCGTAGTCCCAGTGTCCCTCGTCCGCCATCCGTAGCATGAGCGGCAGGCTATGCTCGATCATTGGAATTCCGCTCGGCGTGAACTCGTATGGGCGAGAGGTCTTCTCGTCGAGTGTATGTGGCGCATGGTCTGTGGCTACTGTCGATATTCGTCCACTTGCGACAGCCTTGCGTAGCGCCGCCCTATCCGCCTCTGTCTTGACCGACGGATTGCACTTGATGAGCGGACCGAGACGGTCATAGTCTTCGTCTGTGAACCACAGATGTGCTATGCACGCCTCGCCAGTGACGTTCTCTCCTAGCAGCTCTATCTCCCTCGCTGTCGTCAGGTGCATGATGTGCAGACGGGCTCCCGTCTCCCTCGCAAGACTTGCGGCAAGAGCCGACGACCGATAGCACGCCTCCTCACTCCTTATCTCGGGATGCGCACGCCATGGTATCTTGTCGTATTTAGCCTTTGCCTGCTCCAAGCCGAGACGGACAAGCGCCTCATCCTCACAATGCGCAGCTATCAGCGCCGGTGAGTTGCGGAAAAGGCGCGAGAGTGTGTCCTCCTTGTCGACGAGCATTCCTCCCGTCGATGAGCCCATGAAAAGCTTGACGGAAGGTATCTTGCTATAGTCCGCCCGCAGCAACTCGTCGATATTGTCGTTGGTCGCACCGAGATAGAAGGCGTAGTTGGTCGACATGCGCCCAGCCGCCATTCTCATCTTCGCCTCCCACGCCTCTACTGTCGTCGTCTGCGGTGCTGTGTTCGGCATGTCGAAGACAGTCGTCACGCCACCTGCTATAGCAGCCACCGACTCCGAGACCATGTCAGCCTTGTGCGTCAGTCCCGGGTCACGGAAATGGACATGCTCGTCGATGACTCCCGGGAAGACCAGCAGTTCTGCCGCATCTATCACCTCATGAGCCGAAGGTATCGGTGCGCCATCTGCTACGATGTCCGCTATCCGCCCCTCGCCATCAATGGCTATGGAGGCCCGACGACGGCCGTCTGCCGAGACGACAGTGGCGTTTGCTATCAGGAGGCTATACATTGACTTTCTTGAAGTGTTCGAAGAAGCTGCATAGCTTCATCCAGATGACGCCCCACACTGCCTCGTTGAAGATACCACCGCTCATCTTGGACTTGCCCTGCTTGCGGTCAGTAAATATGATTGGCACCTCGATGATGCGGAAGCCATGCTTCCACGCCCTGAACTTCATCTCTATCTGGAATCCGTAGCCCTTGAGGCGTATCTTGTCGAGCTCGATAGTCTCGAGCACCCGACGGCTGTAGCACTTGAAGCCAGCCGTCGTGTCCATCACCTTCATGCCCGTGACAAGACGGACGTATACCGATGCGAAATAGGACATCAGGACGCGCCCCATAGGCCAGTTGACAACGTTGACGCCAGAGATGTAGCGGCTGCCTATCGCAAGGTCAGCCCCCTCGTCCTTGCATGCGTCGAGGAGTCTCTCGAGGTCGTCTGGGTCATGACTGAAGTCAGCATCCATCTCGAAGATATAGTCGTAGCCGTGCTCGACGGCCCACTTGAAGCCTGTCAGATAGGCAGTGCCAAGTCCGAGCTTGCCACTGCGCTCGATGAGGAAAAGCTCCTCGTTGTATTTCGTCATCAGGTCCTTGACGATCTGTCCCGTCCCGTCTGGCGAGCCGTCGTCAATGATCAAGATGTGGAAATCGTGCTGCTGAGAGAACACCGCGTTGATGATTGCCGTGATGTTCTCCTTCTCATTATAGGTCGGAATAATGACAACGTCTTTTGTCATAGTATAATGTGTCTTACAAATGCAGATCGTGGTTCATACGGAGCTTCTTGGTCTCCATATAGAACTTGTTGTACTCGTTTGGTTTGATTTCGATAGGGACGACCTCCGATATCTCCAGCCCGTAAGCCTCGAGACCGACGCGCTTGACCGGGTTGTTCGTCATCAGCCTCATCTTGCGGACACCTATCTCGCGGAGGATTGAGGCGCCGACACCATAGTCACGCTCGTCAGGGTCGAACCCGAGGTGAACGTTAGCGTCGACAGTGTCATAGCCCTGTTCCTGGAGCTTGTAGGCCTCAATCTTCGCCATGAGACCTATGCCCCTACCCTCCTGATTGAGGTAGACGAGGACGCCCTTGCCCTCCTTCTCGATGCGGCGCATTGCCTCGTGGAGCTGCTCGCCACACTCGCAACGCTTGGAGGAGAATATGTCACCCGTGACGCATGAGGAGTGCACCCTGACGAGGACAGGCTCGTCGGGAAGCCACGCCCCCTTCTTGAGGACGATATGCTCCTTGCCGTTGCTCTTCTGCCTGAAGGCGATGAGATGGAAGTCTCCGTACTCTGTCGGGAGCATGACCTCGCTGCTCTTCTCGACAAGACTTTCCTTCTGCAGTCGGAAGGCTATCAAGTCCTTGATTGATATCAGCTTGAGACCAAACTTATCTGCTATCTGTCGGAGCTGAGGGAGCCTAGCCATCGTCCCATCCTCGTTCATGACCTCTATGAGGGCTGCTGCAGGATTGAGACCGGCAAGCCTAGCAAGGTCGATAGCCGCCTCGGTATGACCTGCTCGACGGATGACGCCTCTATTCTGAGCATAGAGCGGCATGATATGACCTGGGCGACCGAAGTCAGTCGGTTTGCTAGCCGGGTCGGAAAGTGCACGTATGGTCGCCGCACGGTCAGCCGCAGATACACCCGTAGCACAGCCCGGCTTGTAGTCCACTGAGATTGTGAATGGAGTCCCGAGAAGGGACGTGTTGTCCTCCACCATGTGGCGAAGCTCCAGCTCCTCGCACCTGTCTATCGTCAGAGGGACACAGAGCACCCCCCTACCCTCCTTGACCATGAAGTTGACTTTCTCTGGAGTGATAAACTCAGCGGCCGTGATGAAGTCGCCCTCGTTCTCACGGTCCTCGTCGTCGACGACAATGACAAACTCGCCCGCCGCGAAGGCCTTGACAGCCTCCTCGACGGTATCGAGATGAATCTTATCGATATTGTTATTATCCATTGGACAAATTAATTTTCTGATGAATCCTTTTGTTTCTTAGCCTCTCGCCGCTTGATGATCCACATCTTGACCTTGTCGGCGATTCTCGTGTAGGCCTCGGTCTTGAAGAGTGATGAGTCCGTTGCCGCATTGTAGGTCAGGAAGGCGCCTATCGCCCCGAGCACCCCGGACGAGAGCCACACTCCGCACCAGACCGGCCAGACGCTCTCGCGCGCCATCTTGCAGCCGAATGTGTCTATGATGTAGTAGAATATGAAGAAGAGGACAGATATGACAATAGGCATCCCGAGGCCACCCTTGCGGATGATGCCCCCGAGTGGAGCCCCGACGAAGAAGAAGAGCAGGCACGCCGCCGTCAGGGTGAACTTCTTGTGGATCTCCATCCCGTGACGGTTTGTCTTGATGCGCTCACTCTCGTAGATATAACGTTTCTCGTCGACGACCTGCTTGTTCAGACGCGCTGTACGTAGAGCAGTCTGTACCGCCGTCTGTATCTTGCGTGGGGTCAGCGGCGAGGAGAGCGACGAGAGCGCGACGACATTCGACGTGTCGAGGACTACGGCATAGGCCGAGTCTGAGGCGAAACGGCTACGAGAGCGTCTCATGACGTAGGACTTCGCATTCGTGTGTATCGCATTCGTGATAGAGTCGCAAGACATCTGGAGCGAGTCCTCGTCGTGAAAGAGCTGCGTGAGGTCCTTCATCCTGTCGTTCGTCTTGAAGCCCTCCTCGCTGATGCGGGAGAAGTCGAGCCCGTCGACGCGAATCTGAAAGACCTCCTTGGAGAAGATGTCATGACGATACATCTGGCGCTCGCGCTCGGTGAGTCGCTTCGTGTTGAGAGCGACCTTCTCGTCGTATGTGACTCCACTGTAGAGGACGAGCCTCACGATGCCAGCTGTGTCGTCGATGTCCATACGCCCCGAATCCGCCATCGTGACATTGACGTTCCTATTGATCCCGTCCCTGTGGTCGTGGATTATGACGTCGTAGAGAGTACCGGTCTGTCGGTCCTTATGGTCTATCTTGATGCGGAACCCATCCACTCCGTCGTAATAGACCTTCTCCTTCAGTTCGAGCTCGGGGCGTGCATGCCTGACGCTATAGAGGAGCGTGTAAAACTTCAGGTTGGCGACGGGCAACACATTGTTGGAGAACCAGAAGGCGCTGACCGAGATAAAGAATGTGACGACGACGAGCGGCTTCATGATGCGCCACAGGCTTATGCCGCTTGCCTTCATGGCTGTCAGCTCGTAGTTCTCGCCGAGGTTGCCGAAGGTCATGAGTGCCGCGAGCAGAATAGCGAGAGGGAGGGCCATAGGGACCACCTGGAGAGCCACGTAGAAAAGCAGCTCTGCCATGACGCTTATTTCCAAGCCCTTGCCGACGATATCGTCCACATAACGCCAGAGACCTTGCATGACAAGGATGAACAATGATATGAAGAAAGTCATTGCCATCGGTCCAGCGTAGCTCTTCAGGACGAAAGTGTGAAGTTTTTTCACTACAGTATCTGGTGACTAAGACATAATTTATGCAAAGATATGAAAACTTCGGGGTATTATCAGAGGAAAGGGCGTAAAAGTAGCGAAATAGAGAGCCGACTATCGTTTCTAGAAAAAAGAATTGCCTCGGAGCAGTTCCAAATGGAGGTCAAAAATGACGACCACCATAGAATGCTCTTCGGCAAAGATTCCGCATCAACACCTGACTTGTTGTGTGTCCTAAAGAATGCTGATAACATAAAGGTAGCCAGTGGCTCGCAGTTCTATTCCGCGAAGTCTGACTACCAATTGTCGGAAATCGACAAAGCAAGTTTATAGTTTAGGAACGAGATGAGCAAGAGGAGAGGTGGAGAAGAGGCAATAACGGCTGAGAGTAAAGCCTCTGGCGGCAATGGGAAAGATGACAATGAGAGGGGACAGGTCTAATACAGGTCTAACCCAAAGGCACAGGAACAACGGAAAAATGATATAGAGATGAAAGTGATAGTGTATACAGAGACATCTGGGGGAGTGAAAGCGGACTAACCTCAGCACGGTGGCGGAGAGTGACTCACGCATGAACGTGCTGTCTTGTAATGATAATTATGGAAGCGGCAAGAATGAAAGCCTTGTCGCACTGGAGCGGCAGGGCTATGGATGAATCATGGAGTTTAAAGAAATAGACATGTGATGTTGTAATCTTAAAATAAAAGAAGTAATTTTGCAGTGTCAAAAGTGAGAAGAATACTGATGACAGTATTCGGGGTGTAGCTCAGCCCGGTTAGAGTACACGTCTGGGGGGCGTGTTGTCGCTGGTTCGAATCCAGTCACCCCGACACTACGGAAGTCGCCGACATTCAATCAGTTGAGTGTCGGCGACTGCTGTTTTTTGTTTACTGATAATACAAAAAAAAAAGCCGGAGGAGCAATGCGCCTCCAGCTAGTCAGTCTTATGAGATTGAGCCTAAAGGACAATCTCCCTCAGCTTCTCGCGAAGCGTGTTGATGTCCCTGACGACAGGATACTGCGGGTAGTCTGCGACGACATTATCTGGCGGACAGAAGAGGATACCCTTGTCGGCAGCCTCGAGCATCGTGACGTCGTTGTAGGAGTCTCCGAATGCTACGACATTGTAGTTAAGCGACTTGAAGGCCTCGACAGTCTTCCGCTTCGGGTCTGGCTGACGGAGGCAGTAGTCAGTAATCCTGCCAGTTGCGTCCGTCTTGAGGTTATGGCAGAGGAGGAATGGGTCCTCCAGCTTGGCCATCAGCGGCTTAGCAAACTCAACGAAAGTGTCGCTGACAATCGTAAAACGCGCGATTCGCTTCATCTCTCTGACGAAGTCGAGAGCGCCCGGGAGAGGGTCTAGCGTCCCGATGACCTCCTGGATATCCTGCAGCTTCAGCTTATGCTCATCCAAGATGCGGAGCCTCATACGCATGAGCTCATCGTAGTCCTTGATGTCTCTCGTTGTCAACTTCAGCTCCTCGATGCCAGTCTTGAGCGCTACATTCACCCATATCTCTGGGATGAAGACACCTTCGAGGTCAGCACATATTACCCACATGACTTACAATAATTATAATATGATATTTATTTCAACAATAGTAAAAGATTCTGCCGGCAAAGATATAAATAATCTTACAAAATGAAAGGAGGCGTAGAGGTCTCAGACATCGAAACAACCGTTGCGGATAATGTCAGCGGGCAAGGACTGCGGCATCGTCTTGCTGTTGGCGTAGCAGATCTCTCGATACTCGGCAGGCGTCTGACCCGTCGCTCTCTTGAAGAGCTTAGTCAAGGCGGAGGCGCAACTAAAGTTCATTCTGTCAGCAATAGAAGCGATCGTCTCGTCGCTAAAGGCAAGCCAGACCTTGATTTCCTTGACTGCGGCGGCTGTCACCCAGTCCATGACAGTCTTCTGAGTCTCCTCCTTGACGAGGTTGCAGAGGTAGTGTGGTGCCAGGCAGAGCTGCTCGGCATAGAACCCGACGGTACGCTCGAGCGCGGCATGCTGACTGACGAGCGTCAGAAAACGCTGAATGATACTGCTGCGACGCGACCCCTTAGGGCGGAGCGACACGTTCTGCGAGCGACAGCTGGAGGCATAGAGGAGGAGGGAGCGAGTCAGCAGCGAGACATTCTTCGGCATGAAGTTCTTCCCTCTGATAGTCTGCCAAATCAGGTTGATATGACCATCGACAATCTCCTGCTCCTCTTCTGTCATAGACAACCTGAGGAAGCCACCGCTCGCCATGTCGTTCCAATCAGAATCGGCAGTAAAGGTCAGGGCGTTGAACTCGAAATCATCAGAATGGTAACGCTTCTCGATAAGGGTATCAGCCAAGAACACGACAAGGTCGCCGGCGGAGAAAGAGTACTCGACGAGGTTGAAGGAATAGCAGGCCGAGCCTTTGAGCACGCGGACGATACGTCCTTCGAGAAGTCGGTATGGCTGGGAGGAGACGAGGAACTCTCGACCGCCAAGTTTGAAGTCCTTCAGCATGAAGAATCCGTCGGAGACGAACACCTGTCCGTTCTCCTGCCACTTAGTCTTGTCAAGCAGCAGCTTTACTGCAATCGAGTCAATAAGCATTGTGTTGTCTATATTTGATGTTTCAGCGTAGCTTCAATGATGATTCAGCCAAGATTTCTCGACTTCGCCGATAAAGCCGAGCACGAGCTCGTTGAATTCTGCCGGCCGCTCCATATTGAGCATGTGGCCACAGTCGTCGAGGATGACATACCTGCCGTCGGAGAGGTAGTCCATTTCGCGAGGTCTTCTGGCTACGTCCTTCACCTCGTTGGAGCCGCGGATAAAGAGGACGCTGAGGTCAGTACGGTTTCTATCCTGGAGAGCCCTCATGGCATCCTTGCCGAGGTAGCAATGTACCTCGTGATGAGTAGCCTGCCAAGCGCTCCAGTCGGTCACCATCTCGCGCAGAGGCTCGACAATTCTGTCTCGATGCGAGCCTGCCGACGAGAGCAACGCATTGAGCCACTGACGCTTCATAGAGTCCACTCCGATAGCCTCGACTCGAGCTATCTCGTTAGTCCGCCGCGCTATCTCCGCGCTGTCGGGAGGAGTATTGGGTCCTGGCGTATTTCTGATGCCGCCACTGACGAGGGTGCAGCTCAGACACAGTTCAGGGTGCACAGCCATGATATCGCCGACGATGAAGGCACCCATCGAAAGGCCGACGAAATGAGCCTTCTCGACCCCCAGGACGTCCAACACCTTTCTGACATCAGCCTCGTGAGTGAAGGGGACGTCCTCTGACTGAGGGGAGGAGAGACCGTAGCCACGCAAGTCGATATTGACGACGTAGTGAGACTTCTTGAAGTCCTCGATCTGCTCCGCCCACATCCTGCTATCGAGAGAATGTCCGTGGAGCAACACTATAGGGGAGCCCTTACCGCAGGTCGAGACGTGGATTCTGACACCATTGTCGACCTCTATGTCTCGCTGTTCAATCATATCACCTGAAGAGCAGGAAGCTGCAAATATACTGGCGGCGACTGCCACTGTTGCACCATATTTCACTTCAAGCGCTGTTTAATCCATTGCATTTGTCGTCTGTTAGTCGTCTCGGACGTCCAGTGCTCATTGATAGGAGTGACAAGAGCCTCCTTCGGAGCCGTCACGAGATTCCAGACGATATAACTCGTCGTCGGCGGACACACATTGTCGTTGTACCCCCAAGTCATGAAGAAGTCCGCCTTGACCCTCTTGGCGAAGTTGACGACGTCGAAATAGCTCATCGTCAATATCTTCTGGTCAGTCAGCATCCCATTCTCCTTGTTAAAATGCGGGTAGCCACCTGCGCGACCAGCCTTGTATCCGGCCATATCGCTGAGAGCTGGGTGATTGGCGACACAATGAGTCACACGGCTGTCGAGACCTGCAGTGACAATCGAGAGGGCGCCTCCCTGACTGCCCCCCTGGACAGCCACATTCTTCCCGTCCCACTCGTCGAGCTGTGTCAGGAAGTCGATGCAACGGACGCAGGCGACGTAGACGTGACGCATATAGTAGTTGTCCTTGTTGTCGAGACCATTCTCGAGGTAGCCATTCTCGTGAGTGAAGGCAGTGCTGATCTCCTTGAAAGTGTCGTCGGACAGTTCGGGATTGAGACCATGGATCTCGATCTCGAGACGGATGAAACCATTCTTGGCGTAGTACGTGTTGCGCATGGGCAACTTGATAGTCTTGATGCCGGCACCTGGTGGACAGAGGACGACAGGATACTTGCCCGTCTTCTTAGGCTTAGTCAGGTAGCCATAGACGCTGTGAGTGCCGTCATAGAGAATCTTGACCAGGAAACAGTCGAATTCATCGGTAGTGTAGGCGTCGACCTTCCTCATCGTGAATGACAGTGGGTGCTTCCTCGCCTGGCTGAGAGAGGTCGTCCAGAACTCGTCGAAGTCCTTAGGCTCCGAGGTATAAGGCTTCAGTTGCTCGGGCGAGAAGCCGACCTTTACATGATGATGAGACTTCAGTCCGTCTATCTCGACAGAGAACTTACAGTCGAGGAAGCCTGGGTCCTTAAGCGTACCGAGCTTAAGCACCGCACGCCCGTTCTTGAGAGACAGTTTGCCAGTCCGCTCCGCCGGCATCATATCCTTAGCAATCTCATAGGCGACCTCAGCCTCCTGAGGAATACCATAACGATATAGCTGGACCTCGACAGAGGCCGTCTCGCCAGACTTGTAGAGCCAATCTGGGTGGTCTGGGACAGTCACCCAGAGGAAGTCGTTGTTAGAAGGGTAGTTCTGAGCGCAAAGGGGACGGACGCTCATCAGGAGCGCCATCAGCAGCAAAGCGATAAAAGTCAGTTTCTTCTGCATCTGTTTTTTATTGCAAAGCTAAGCCAACGGACTCGATGGTGGCGGTAAAAAACTCGTCATAGAGGTAGTAGAAAAGAGCCAAAACTGCGACTCGCTACCTATTGTTCATTTTCCACTCTGCAGCCTTGGCGAAACCATTGAAGAGATTCTGCTGGTTCTCGTCCTTAGCCGAGAGGAATTCCGGGTGCCACTGTACGCCGAGCATGAAAGTCTTGCCCTGATGCTCAGCAGCCTCGATAAGACCGTCGGAAGAGTGTGCTACGGCAGTCAGACCAGTTGCGAGCCTCTTGACGCCCTGATGGTGATAGCTGTTGACGTCGATGCTCGTCTTGCCGATGATACGATAGAGGAGGCTGTCCTCGTCGATAGTGACGCTATGAGCAGGCTTGTCGTAAGGGGGAGGCGTACGATGCTGCACCTCGGTAGAGACCTCGGTCGGGATATCCTGAATCAGGGTACCGCCATAGAATACGTTCATCATCTGCATACCGCGACAGATGCCGAGCATCGGGATGTCGTGGAGGTGGGCGAGACGGATAAGAGTCATATCCATACGGTCCCTAGTCGTATTGTTAGGGCCGCAGGTAGGGAATGTAGGTTCGCCATAGAGAGAGGGGTTGACGTCCTGACCGCCGGAGATGACGATACCGCTAGAGAGGCTTATCATTTCGAGGAGGTAGTCCTCGTCGTCGCAGAGGTCGAGAGTCAGCGTCCAAGCGCCGGCGTCGCGGAGACTCTTGAGGTAGCCAGGCAACATCCAAAGGCTCTCACGTTCGTCGTCGTAGAGAGGCGTAATGAGAATGAGAGGTTTCATATCAATCTTCGTATTAGTTAAACGCCCAGTTCGGGAGAAGTTCATTTCACGAAGATATACATTATTATTTTTTCACACAACACCACCAACCGACTTTCAGTGTTTCGCTTATAAGATAACGAGTTACCGGGGGGATAGAAAAAGGGCACCAGTTGCCTGATGCCCCAGATATTTCAAAAACTAAAGAGTCCTACTTTCCCTCGCCGAGAGTTGCGATAGCCTGGTCGATCCTGGCGAGCGACTCCTCCTTGCCGATGAAGGCGCAGATATGGAAGATGCTCGGACCATTGCTGATGCCCCAGATAGCAGTACGGAGAGTGTTCATCAGCTGCCCCATCTGGTAGCCGTTCTCCTTGATCCAGTCCATGACCTTCGGCTCGGTCGTCTCTGGGACGATCTGAGACTCGCCAGCGAGCAGGTCGCGAAGTTCGCGCAGTTTCGAGACATTGTCAACCTTCCAGAACTTGTTGACCGACTTCTCGTCGTAGGAGTCCGGCCTCTTGAACATACGCTCTGTGAGGGAGGCGTAGTCCTGGACGAATGTCGCCCTGTCCTTCATGAGAGCGATAGCCTCGGCAGTCCTCTCGACAGAGGCGTTGATCCCCATAGCCTCGTGGAGCGGCTTGATCATCTCGGCGAGCTTCTTGTCGTCGGTCGTACGCAGCCACTGCTGGTTGAACCACTTAGCCTTCTCCGGGTTGAAGCGAGCGCCGCTCTTGCTGACGTGCTCGAGCGAGAAAGCAGAGATGAGGTCGTCCATAGTAAATATCTCCTGCTCAGTCCCCGGATTCCAGCCGAGGAGGGCGAGCATATTGATAAACGCCTCTGGGAGGTAGCCGGCCTCGCGGTAGCCCATAGCGACCTGACCATCCTCAGGGTGCCATTCGAGCGGGAATACCGGGAAGCCGAACTTGTCGCCGTCTCTCTTACTGAGCTTACCCTGACCCTGCGGCTTGAGGAGCAGAGGGAGGTGAGCGAACTGCGGCCTAGTGCTTTCCCAGCCGAAGGCGCGGTAGAGAAGATAGTGGAGTGGCAGCGAAGGCAGCCATTCCTCGCCACGGATGACGTGAGAGATCTCCATAAGGTGATCGTCGACGATGTTGGCGAGGTGGTAAGTCGGGAGTTTATCAGCGCTCTTGTAGAGCACCTTGTCGTCGAGAGTCTGCGTGTTGATAGAGATGTGGCCACGGATAAGGTCGTCCATCTCTACGTTCTCGTTCTCTGGCATCTTGAAGCGTATGACCCACTGGTCGCCACGGTTGATACGCTCGTTGACCTCGTCCTCGGAGAGGTTGAGAGAAGTCTGGAGAGAGTTTCTGACCTTAGCGTCGTAGGAGAACGTCTGTCCGTTGGCCTCAGCCTGTTCGCGGAGCTTGTTGAGGTCCTCTGCGGAGTCGAAGGCATAGTAAGCGTTGCCGTTCTGGACGAGCTGGAGAGCGTATTTAAGGTAGATGTCGCGTCTCTCGCTCTGACGGTAAGGTGCGTGTGGTCCACCCTCGTTGATACCCTCGTCGATAGAGATGCCGCACCATTTGAGGCTCTGCATGATGTAGTCCTCGGCGCCAGGGACGAAGCGCTGGCTATCAGTATCTTCGATACGGAGGATAAAGTCACCGCCGTGCTGGCGGGCGAAGAGATAGTTATAAAGAGCCGTTCTTACGCCGCCGATATGCAGTGCACCGGTAGGGCTTGGTGCGAAGCGCACCCTTACTCGCCTCTCGTTGTTCATTTAAAAGCAGAGAATATGTTATTAACCAGTAAAAAAAGAAAAGAGGCCGCACTCGGTGCAGCCTCTTCAAGTAGCCGATAGGAGAATCGAACTCCTATTACCAGATTGAGAATCTGATGTCCTAACCGTTAGACGAATCGGCCATCACAAGATAGAGCGGAAAACGAGACTCGAACTCGCGACCCCAACCTTGGCAAGGTTGTGCTCTACCAACTGAGCTATTTCCGCATGTTGTGCGCAGGATGAGACTCGAACTCACACGGCATTGCTGCCACTACCCCCTCAAAGTAGCGTGTATACCAATTTCACCACCTGCGCGACATTCAGTATTTTAAGAACTTTCGGAAGCGCTTCGTTTCAGCTTTGAACCTGTTCCCTTGCGTTTCCGAGTACAAAATTACTGCTTTTTTTATTACCTACAATACCCAAGGCGTTTTTTTTTCAATTTTTCTTGAAAAAAGTGCATTTTCGATGGAAAATGGCCGAAAAGTCGGTCTTCAGACATAGAAAAACAGGCTAGAAGGGGGTCGAAAACGGCTGAGGGCGGCGAAAAAAGTCACACTTCGACCTAAATTTCTTCACCGGGGCGTTTAAAAAGAGCGTTTTCGATGAAAAAATGGCCGGGATGGTGGTCACCAGCCAGAGAAAAAGCGGGTAGAAGGGGGTGAAATCTGCTGAAGGCAGCAGAAAAAGTCATTCCTCGACCTCAATTTCTTCACCGAGGCGTCTAAAAGGAGCGTTTTAGATGAAAAAAATGACCGGAAAGGTGATCACCAGCCAGAGAAAAAGCGGGTAGAAGAGGGTGAAATCTGCTGTGTGCGGCAGAAAAAGTCACTCTTCGACCTTAATTTCGCCACCGGGGCGTTTAAAAAAGTGCGTTTTAGACGAAAAAAGGCTGGAGAGACGGTCTCCAGCCATAGGATAATCGGATAGAAGGGGGGATGAAAAGTGCCGAGGGCGGCAAAAAGTCACTCTTCGACCTCAATTTCGCCACCGGGGCGTTTAATAACGTACTTAGACATCCTGTCATCGCTCTCGAAGCCACGTCCGGTGATCATCTGCCCCTTAGTCGTAATCTTGACAAACTTGTCAGAATAGATCTTGCCGGCGGTTGCGTCCCAAAACATTTGCTCAGTATTGAGGACATCACCCTTCTCAGTGTGGGCCTCGACATCGTTGTTAAGCTCCCAGAGATTCTTCTGCTTGTAGAACTTCGCGTTGTTGCAACGGATACGGGAGGTCACCTTAGTACCCTTCTGACCGTACATCTTGAAGGATAGACCGCCGGGAAAATCCGTATAAGCAGACTCGACGTTGTCGTACTGGTGCATTTCCGGGGTCTCGAACTCATATTTATAGAAGCCCGAGTCGGTGACGACAGTATGGACGTCGTAGGCAGACATCGTCGAGCGCTCCTGTTCCTCCTCGTAGGCTCGCAGTTCACTATCAGTGTTGCGCATACAGCCGGAGGCGAGGAGCATAAAAAAGAGAGAGGCAGTCAACGCATAGGCGCTGACTGCCGGACTCTGATATTTAGAATAGACGTGTCTCACTTCTATTTCTTTGCGCGAACGGTAGTAGACTCGTTGATGAAGCCACCGACCTTGTAAGCAGAACCGTCCTTGAGACCCTCGAAGAAGAGATCCTCCTTGCTTGGGAAGTGCTGAGAGTACTGACGGATAAGCTCAGCGGCCTCCTTCTGTACGGACTCAGACTGGTCGACAGCCTTAGCCTTAGCAGCCTTGTCGACGGCAGCCCAGTAGCCAGCCCTCTTCTCGTAGTCCTTCTCGCCGATGTTCCTAGCGCCCTGAGCGTAGACCTTAGCGAGGAGGAGGTAAGGGTCGCCCCAGTCGCCACGGAGCTTGATAGCGTTGTAGGCAGCAGCCTTAGCCTCGGCGTACTTCTGAGAAGCGTAGTTGATAAGCCCCATCTCGTAGTAGTACTTAGCCTTCATCTTGTCCTCCGTCTCGAGCTTGATAGCCTCCTCGTAGTAAGAGAAAGCCTCGGCCGTCTTACCCTCCTTAATAAGGTGCTTAGCGAGACCGCGAGCAGAAGATGCGTCCGGGTCGAGCTTGTGGAGGCTCTCGCTGATATGGAAAGCGAGGTCAGTCTCAGCGCAGTCGCTGTTGCCGAGGAGACGGTTGACCTTCTTGAGCCAGTCAGTATTATTCTTGTTAGCCTCGAGCTGAGGGGTGAAGATCTTGGCGAGGATCTCGCAGTCGGCAGCGCCGCTCTGAGCGAAAATCTGTTCTACCTGCTCCTTAGCCTGCGCGACAGACTCCTTAGCCTTCTCCTGAGCTGCGGCCTCAGCCTTGACAGCTATCTCAGTACACTTAACATAAGTGTTGACAACATCCTCGCTGCTTACCTCGTCGTCCTTGAACTGGTTGACGACCTGGAGCATAAGAGTCTGGAGGAAAGCGCCCTGGACAGTAGCCGGGTCTCCGACGATAGCGTCGTTGAGGAGAGCGACAGCTGCCTTACGGGTAGCATTGTCAGTCTTATACTGCAGCATATCGAGGGCCTTCATACCCTTGAGGTAGGACGTCGGGTACTTCTTGTTCTTGCCGAAGTACTTCATTCTCTGGTCGTAGACCTTGAGAAGGAGGTCGTAGTAAGTATCCTTGTTAGCCTTGTCGGTCTGCATAAGGCTCTTAGCGATCTTGACGCCATCGGAGTAGAGAGTGACGCCCTTAGCGAGCGGGCACTCCTCGAATACGACCTTCCAAGGCTCGTAAGCCTCCTTGAAGTCCTTCATCTTGACAGCGTCACCATAACGCACATAATTGTCAATGCACCTGACGCTGTCAGCTCCGTGACCGAACTTCGAGCCGTCCTCGACTCCCTTCTGAGCGAAAGTCAGTGTCGAGACCGACATCAGACCAGCTGCTAATATGAGTCTATAACTGTTCATATCTCTTAGTTTATTATAGTTTCTTAATCCGTTTTCTGATTAGTGTTTTACAAATACTTTGCCAAACTCGTCAAGTTGTCAGTGTCTCGTACATCTATCGAGGTTCATCGAGGCGATGTGAGCGAGGCCCTCCAGGACCAAGTTTGGGCGTACAAATATCGTGTCTTTTGGTGAAAGTTCAAAAAATTTGCAGTCGCCGCCCGTCAAAATAACCTTAGTCTGCGGGTTTCTCTCGCGAGCCTTTGCGACATAGGTAGCGGTCTCGGCGCGGAGACCAGTCATGACGCCGGCAGCGATGGCGCCACGCGTATCAGTCCCATAGATCTCGCCCGTATCGTCGCCAGCGTCGCAGAGTGGGAGGCGGGACGTGAAGGCGTGGAGGGCTCGGAATCGCATCCCGATGCCTGGGGCGATAGCGCCGCCGAGGAACAGACCGTCGGCAGTCAGGAAGTCGTAGGTGATAGCAGTCCCGGCGTCGATGACGAGGGCGTCGCATAGGCCGAAAGAGGCGACGACGCCAGCGACGGCAGCAATACGGTCAGTTCCGAGAGTCTGAGGCGTAGCGTAGCCGATCTGGAATGGGAGCCTCATCTCGTGCTTGAGCATAGAAGTCCAGAGTCCGCCCGCCCTCATACGCTTGACCATCTTAGTAGAGCCGTCGGTCACGCTGCTGACCATACACCCGTCGACCTCGCCCACGTGAGCCATACGGAGAGCCTCGCGCACGGTCGTCTCATGGTCTTGGAGCGTCACCTCGCTGATAAGCCGTCCGTCTTCGGAGATGGCCAACTTAGACTTAGTGTTACCTATATCAATGACGAGTATCTTGGTGCTCATCTGTCTCAGGGTGTTATCTATTGGAAGTTAAACTCAAGTTGCAAATTAGGTCTGTCGAGACGGTCGGGGATCTCGATCTGAGCCGGGACAGACTTGCATGAGGAGTCGGTGACGAGCATAAGGTCGCTAGCCTCGTGCCTGCTCATGACGCGTATGCTGCGAGAGGACTTAAACTCCTCGAAGGCAGCCATCGCGAGTTCAGGCTTATTGTTCTCCTGGCTGATATGGGAGAGGAGGATAGTATGGAGTTTAGGGGGATTCAGTTTCCGGACGATATCGGCGGACTGGATGTTGGAGAGATGGCCGCGGCCGCTGACGATACGGTGCTTCAGTTCCTGCGGGTAGCTGCCATCGCGGAGCATTTTCTCGTCGTAGTTAGCTTCGAGGAAAGCCACGTGGCATTGGCTGAGGTGGGTGTCGAGCTCCTGGCAGTCGGCCCCGATATCAGTCATGATGCCGATATTGACGCCAGCGACTTCGACGCGGAAGCTGCATGGGTCCTCGACGTCGTGAGGTTTTGCGAAAGTATGAATCTTGAAATTGCCGACAGAGAGCGTGTCGCCGGTCTCGAAGAGCTTGATACAGCCGCTTTCGGGACGGTATTTAATCTTGAGCCCCTTGAGTGTCCCACGGCTCATGAAGGCAGGCACCTGATATCTGTGGCAGAGCCCCTTGACGCCGTAGACATGGTCAGAATGCTCGTGACTAATGAGGACAGCACGGATTTTGCGGATGTCCAAGCCACGGCTGCTCATTCGTTGAAAGAACTTGCGGAAACTGACACCTACATCGACGACAATAGCCTCGTCCCTATACTCAACGTAATAGGCGTTGCCATTGCTACCGGAAGCAATCGAACATATCTTAACTCCGTCCAAAACTAAATTGTCTGGCAAAAAACGGTGCAAAGTTAACAAATTCCCTCTTTTAACAAAAGGTAGAAGGGTATAAAATGAATTTTAGGAGCGTAATTGTGTAAGAGATATTTCGGATAATCACTATACACAGACAAATTTCCACAGCGAACAGAAAAGTCGACAGTGGATGACAGCCCTACCCTACGACATAGTCGTCGATATTGCGAGTCTCGGAAGAGAAGTTGACGCCGAGGCAGACGATCTCCTTACCGGAGGACTGGAAGGGTAGTGCGTAGCCCTTGTTCTTAATCTGCTGGAGAGCCTCTTCTGCAGTCTTGTTGAACTTGAACTCGAAGATGTAGACATATTTGTCGGTCTCGATAGTCATGTCGATACGGCCCTGAGATGTGTGGTATTCAGCACGAGTATAGAGGCCACAGAGGTTGTAGAGAATGTAGAGGACATTCTGGTAATGGTTCTCTAGCTCTCGGACAAGTTTGTAAGGAGTGTCTGCCAAGAAACTCTTAAGGCGGGACATGAAGTCGTTCACTCTACCGGACTCCAATTCTCGGACGAAGTTCATAATCTGGAAGCCAGAGTTGCCGACCTCCTTAGGGACATAGGCGGGCATGAGATAGTTGAAGAAGCCCTCGCGGACCTCCTCGTTTGGGAAACCCAGTTGGTAACTACCAAACCTTTGGTCGTAGCCCTTGATAGTCAGGTAACCGCTCTGGAAAAAGAGAGGGACGGGGTTGTCAGATTCAATGGCGGAGAGGATGTTGGCGGTGACCTCCTCGGTCGTCAGACGTTCGAGGTTATAGTCGTGTTTCTTGAGCAACGTGACGAGATAGGAGGGGGTGCCAGTGGAGAACCAGTAACTGCCGAAGTCGAGACTGTCTAGGGCCCAAAGGACGCTGAATGGATTGTAGATGCCATCAAGAGCATCCTTAGTGAAACGGTAGCCGTCGTAACGACGCTTAATCTCGGTGTAGGTCTCATCTACAGACAAGCACTGCTTCTCGGCGAGGCGCTCGACATAGGGGCGCAACACTGTCGTCAGCTCCTGATTGTCGATGCCACAGACATTGTAGTAACGGCTATCCATCGATATGTCCTTCAAGTTGTTGAGGCTGCTGAAGATACTGAGGTGGCCGAACTTAGTAACACCAGTGAGGAGGGCGAAACGTATGCAGGCGTCCATACTCTTGAGGACAGAGTAGAAGGCACGGAGGATATTGCGGAACGTATCTTGAAGTTCAGGCTTTTCAATAGCTTCAAGGAGAGGCTTCTCGTACTCGTCGACGAGTATGACTACCTGACGGCCAGTCTTCTCGTAGGCGCGGCGGATGACGCCCTCGAAGCGAGAAGCAAGACTACGCTCCTTGTCATTCGCGCCATATACGTCCTCCCATTTCGTGACAGAAAGATCAAGTCTATTCTCAAGAGCTTCCACGTCGCCGTAATTCTCCGAGTTGAGGTCGAGATAGAGGACAGGATACTCTTTCCAGTCGGACTCGAGACTCTCGATAGCGAGACCGTGGAATAGTTCCTTTTTGCCGAGGAAATATGCCTTTAGAGTACTTAGAAGAAGACTCTTGCCGAAGCGGCGGGGG
>JAFPZF010000048.1 GCA_017417385.1 Bacteroidales bacterium | reverse complement strand
TGCGCTTGCAGGTCTGCCTCTCTTCATGCTTGTATTATTATAGGTACAAATGTACTTATAATAATTGACATGTGCAAGTGTTAATATGTTAATTTTATGTTATTTATGAATTATAGGTAAAGTTTATGGGAAAACTCAGAATGGAAGCGGAAGGCGATGTCGTGGTCGATGCACTGCTGGCGGACGTGGAGGATCCAGTCGAAATTGCAGGGGTGTGCGAAGACGCCGGACTCGCCACTGACGGCGACCTCCTCAATCTGCGGGGAGAGGTATCGGGAGATGTCGACGTCGGACAGCATGGGGGCGATGATGATGCTCTTGTGCTTGATAGGCAGTGAGAGGAATATGGGTAGGCGGTAGTCGGCCATCTGCTGGTTCTCGACGGTGCAGCCGACGAGGACGTTGTCGTAGCCGTCGCCCCAGTCGGGAGGGAGGCAGTCCATGAAACGGTCGATGCGTTTTGTGAAGAAGTAGAAATACAGGTCGGAGCGTTCCCTCATCATCTGCCAACATTCCGGGCGCCAGGGGTCGGCGTCGGATAGAAGGAAGTCTGATGTGAAGCAGGTGAAGACGATTTTGCCGCTCTCGATCTTGTAGGACTTATCCCTTTTGCGTTTTACGGGCAGGTTGAAGTTGGCGGTCTTACGGCAGAGGCTGCTTGATATGTCGCTGCCATACATGGCGTCCTGCCGGTAGACGTAGCAGAACTTGCATCCGGGGCTCACCTTGGTGCAGCCGTGCCACGGATTCCAATCGGCGTATATTTCCCAGTGCTCTGACATGGTTTTGTGGAGGAAAGTGTCGATTTCGTAGTGGCAAATGTAGTAGCTTTCGGAGAATAATACACGTATTGTGGGAGGGTGGACGGGGCTGAAAAGTGAAGAAAATATATATCAAGTCTAATAGAGGTATAACCCGGAAGGCATGGGAAGGGAATGGAACTGGTAAGATGAAACGCGATAGAATAGTGATGGAACAAATTCTGAAGCGCATATACGCTACTAATCGGGGGAAATTTGTAAATTTCCATCTCTTATGAGAGGGAAGAGCCTGTTGGCAGAGATTCGTTTCTATTGTCCTCGTGCAGACATGGACTCAACAACTCCTACTTTAGATATGGCAAATTTCAATATAAATACCAGAGAGCAAGCGCCGGTTGCATTATATCCGTGTAAACGGGAATACATATATTGATGATATAGAGGCGTTTGAAGCTGTGACAAAGATACTGACAGAAGTTCAACACAACATCAGGGGAATAAGATGAGCAACAAGGAGATACAATTCCTACTTTATAGCCTACCCGAAGAGGAAGGGAAGGTGCAAGTCGTCGTAAAAGACGAAACAGTATGGTGCACGCAAAAGGCGATGGCACAGCTGTTTGGAGTTGACAAATCAGGCATAAGTAGGCATATTGCAAACATCTACAAGGAGGGCGAGCTATCGAAAGATACGACAGTTGCAAAAATTGCAACTGTCGTGAACAGAGGTGTTCGAGGAGAAGTCACCGAGGAGGTGGATTTTTACAATCTCGATGTCATAATCTCTGTTGGCTACCGTGTTTCATCGGCTCGTGCGACAAAGTTCCGGCAGTGGGCGACAAAGATTCTCAATGAATACATAAAGAAGGGGTTCGTCCTTGACGACGACAGGCTAAAGCAAGGCACGGCAGTCTTTGGCGTCGACTATTTCAGAGAGTTGCTCGAAAGGGTACGCTCGATCCGTGCGAGCGAACGGCGCATCTGGCAGCAGATTACTGATATATACGCCGAGTGCAGCACTGACTACGACAAAAACGCCTCAACCACGCACGACTTCTACGCTATGATTCAGAACCGATTCCATTACGCGATAACTGGGCAAACGGCAGCGGAGATTGTCTACAACAATGCCGACCATACCAGAGAGCACATGGGATTGCAGACATGGAAGAATGCTCCCGACGGGCGTATCTTGAAGAGCGACGTCTCTATTGCAAAGAACTATCTACAACAGGATGAAATACACCAGTTGGAGCGTGCGGTATCATCGTATTTCGACTACATAGAACGCCAAATAGAACGCCACAACGTATTCAACATGGAGCAGTTTGCAGCGAGTGTAGACAAGTTTCTTACTTTCAACGACTACAAGATTCTGCCGGACAAAGGACACGTCACGGCTGCAGAAGCCAAGATCAAGGCTGAGAGCGAATATGACATATTCAATAAGACTCAGAAGATAGACTCGGACTTCGATAAGGAAGTAAGAAGACTGAACGGAGGAAGGGGAGAAGGATGAGCAGACGGAAAGTCGCCAGTTTTGAGAACAATAAACGATGGTGATATGGTGTGGGGCCAGTATGGGGCTAATGGCTGGGTGAAGATCGACTTTACTGTTGACGGGAAAGGGGTAATATGCGAAGGCGGTTATATACATTCCTCGCGGCTTGATAGTCTTTATGACGAGTACATATCTCGCCACGCAGCAGAGAAATAGACGGTTGAGTTTGGATAAGAGTAGGTTAAGGTGAGCGGCATAGGCAATAGGAGGAGCAAAAATGGGGGAGAGGTGCGGGGAAAGGGAAAAATGAGTAACTTTGAGAAGACAAAAGCGAATAGCAGAAAGGGAAGTGATATGGCGAGATATTTGGACCCGAAGACAGACTTGACGTTCAAGAAGGTGTTTGGCCAGCATAAGAATCTGGTCAAGAGCCTGCTTAATGCGTTGTTGCCGTTGCCGGAGGGGATGACGATAGAGGAGGTGGAGTACGCGTCGAGCGAGACGATACCGGAGACAGAGGCGAAGAAGTACTCCATAGTTGACGTGAGGTGTACGGACAACAAGGGGCGTCAGTTTCTCGTCGAGATGCAGTCTTTCTGGAAGACATATTACTTTGCCAGGACATTGTTCAGTGCTGCGGCTGCGTACTGCAACCAGCTAGTGAAGGGAGCGTCGTTTGGGGAGTTGAAGGATGTATATGCGTTGACGTTGGTGAACGACAGGGCGTTCTCGTATAAAGGAGACGACGGGTATATGCAGGAGTTTTATGTCGTGAACAAGAATCACACGGATGATATCAGGACAAACCTATCCTTAATCTTCATAGAGCTTCCGAAATATAGGCCGTCGGACAAGGGCGAGAAGAAGATGAAGGAGTTGTGGCTGAAATTCCTTACGCAGATAGACGAAGAGACGGACAACGTAGAGCAGGAAATGCTTGAGAATGAGGAGATATACCAGGCGTTGCAACTTGTCAGAGAATCGGCGTTTACGCCAGGAGAGCGTGAGGCGTACAAGGAGTATTGGTTGAATGTGAGTACAGAGAAGACAGCATTGGAGGAGTCGAGGAAAGAGGGAAGAGAAGAAGGAGAGGCAATAGGTATGGAGAAAGGGAGGAAAGAGGGACGAGAAGAAGGGCGTAAGGAAGAAAAGATAGAGATAGCAAAGAAGTTGAAGGGGAAGGGAATGGACGTGGAGGGCATTGTCGAGATGACAGGGCTGACGAGGGAAGAGGTGGAAGGATTGTGATAGACTTGGTTTTGAATATCATATAATGCCGTTGTGACAAATGTTGCAACGGTATTTTTATTGCTGTTTTGGAGAAGTTCAGACAACTTCAGACAATGACGGGCACTGTAATAGTCGTAAGCAAAGTATAGGAAGGTGAAGGAGAATCGGGAGAAATGTATAATTTTGTGAAGAAACATAATGGCGACTGTGAAACTATGAAAAAGAGAATCTCACTTAAGAGAATTAGGAGTGTGCTGATTGTAGCTGCTCTGCTTGTGGACGTTGCGGTGATGGCTCAGACGCAGAGGGATGTGGTGTACATGAAGAATGGGAGTGTCATAAGGGGTCAAGTGACGAACAATTCGGACGAGAAGGTAGTAGTGGAGACGGACGATGGGAACGTATTCGTCTATAAGAAGTCAGATATCAACAAGATGGTGAAGGAGGCAACGGGTAAGGGCGGGGAAGAGAGAAGTGTCGTCAAGCCGATTAGGATAGCGGGGGATCTAAAAGAGGATACGTATGATCCGGCAGCTAGCAATGGACGATGGCCGACGAAGGGGTGGCGAGGATTTGTCGGAGGTTGTTTTGGGTTAGCGCTTGATGATGTCTTTGAACATAGGGCAGTATGCACATTTTATACCTCACATGGATTCCAGTTCAATCATGCTTTGTATCTAGGATTGGGGTTGCAGTCGGAGGGAATGGGAGTCGAGAGGTATGTTTCGAGTAATGAGACGGAGGTGGTGTCGTTAAACATGCTGACACTGTTTTTGGACGGGAGGGTGGACTTCCTAAAGAAGGCCGTATCTCCATTCTTGGACTGTAGGGTAGGTCATGGATGGAATAACCTCGAGGGAGGGTATTTTGCGTTGATGGCAGGTGTAAGGGTCAAAAGGCACAATATGGCGATGGGAATAGAGAGGATAAGCACGAAAGTCGACGAGTATAGCTTTACCTATGGTCGCTGGAAGAGTTGTGACGAGGTGTTGTCTGCGTTTTACTTCTCGTACTCGTATGAGTTTGGGAGGAGGTAAGAATATGTTAAGGCGGAGCGGACAATCAAGCAGTGCTTTGAGCATTGGTTGGAGGGGAAGCAGCGGAAATAATAAAGTCTGAAGGTGCAAGATATGCACAAATTCAAAAAAAGTCGAGGATATGGAAGCAGAAAGAATAGAGACGAAGGAAGAGGAGACGATAGAGACAATGGTGATAGAATATGACAGAGAGAGAGCCAAATGGAGGACTGTGTTATGGATTTTGTGGATGGTTGGGCTCGTGGTATTTGTTGCATTTAATGGAATAATGGTGTTGGTTCCCATTATGGTTATGGTGTTTGTGCTTATATTGGGATGTTTGATAGAGAGGACGAGAAAAGACAGGCGAGTGGTGATTGACAAGAATGGGATAGCGACGACAACGTGGAAGATGGGGTGGAATAGTGTGAAGAGGTGCTACATAGTATATTATAAGATTATCAATCCGATTTTAGTGGTGGAAACCATGCGAGGTGCCAAAAAGGAGTACGGGATTTCAGGGTTGAAGTTTGAATGGTATGAAGTTGCTCAGCAGGTAGACAGGGCAGCGGGGCGGAAGGTGTTTGACAGACAGGAGGTATACAGATGGACACAGTTCAGTTGAGAGGATTCTTGTTCGCGGCAGCCGGCACGTTATGGCGTGGAGACATTTCGTAGGGATAACCGAGAGCTGGCGGAGATATTGGGAAGGCAGAACTCGGCGACGAGGAAGGTGGAGTATGAGATGATAGAGCGGACGGTGGTGAAGTCGGCGGGAGTTTGCGAGGAAGGTGCATGGGATAGCAGTCAGGAGACGAGAAGAGTCTCGATAGGGAGGGAATAGAAGGGAATAGAAGGAGGGAGAAGGGTCGGAATCGTCGGAGTCGTCAGAATCGTCGGAGGGAAAGAAGAGGCATTATCGTTCGGCGGACAGCAAGAATTTATAAGATGTCGTTTGTTCCTTTGCCCTATATCCACTAACTTTACAATCAGAATACTACAACTGAATAACATGGCAGAGTTCAAGTACACCAAGACGTTCAACATACTGCGTGACGACACAGAGTATGAACTGATAAGCAAGGACTATGTCTCCACGATAGAGGTGGACGGCAGGCGAATACTGAAGATAGACCCCAAGGGCCTCGAGTTTCTGGCGAAGAGGGCGTTTACGGACGTATCCTTCTATCTCCGTCCGGCGCACCTGCAGAAGTTGCGAAACATCCTCGAGGATCCGGAGGCGAGCGACAATGACAGGTTCGTAGCTCACACGATGCTCATGAACCAGGTAGTAGCAGCAGAGGGCGAGCTCCCGACATGCCAGGACACTGGCACGGCCATAGTCATCGGCAAGAAGGGCGAGAACGTCTGGACAGGCGGACACGACGAGGAGCACCTCTGGAAGGGCATCTGGGAGACATATCAGGAGAGGAACCTCCGCTACTCGCAGGTTGTCGCGAAGAGCATGTTTGAGGAGAAGAACACGGGCAACAACCTGCCGGCGCAGACAGACCTGTATGCAGTAGATGGTGACGAGTATCACTTCATGTTCGTCACGAAGGGTGGCGGCTCAGCCAACAAGACATACCTCTTCCAGCAGACGAAGGCCCTCTTGACAGAGGAGAACCTCCAGAAGTTCCTCGTCGAGAAGATCAAGACCCTCGGCACGGCAGCATGCCCACCATATCACCTTGCCATCGTCATCGGTGGCACGTCGGCAGAGACCAACCTTGCGACAGTCAAGAAGGCGTCTACCGGCTACTATGACAATCTCCCGACGGAGGGCAACGAGGGCGGACAGGCGTTCAGGGACCTCGAGTGGGAGGAGCGCGTCATGAAGATCTGCAGAGGCTATGGCATCGGTGCACAGTTCGGTGGCAAGTACTACATCCACGACGTGAAGGTCATCAGGCTCAGCAGGCATGCAGCATCTTGCCCGGTCGGCATAGGAGTCAGCTGCAGTGCGGACAGGAACATCAAGGCGAAGATCACGGCTGACGGCATCTTCCTCGAGAAGCTCGAGAAGAACCCGGCACGCTTCCTCCCGAGCGAGGCTCCGAACATGAAGCCGGCAGTCAAGCTGAACATAGACAGGCCTATGGCAGAAGTCTGCAAGGAGCTCTCGAAGTATCCGGTGAAGACACGCTTCAGCCTGACGGGTACGTTGATAGTAGCGAGGGACATAGCGCACCAGAGGATTAACCAGATGCTCGACGAGGGCAAGCCAATGCCAGAGTATTTCAAGAACCACCCAGTATATTATGCTGGTCCGGCGAAGACCCCGAAGGGCATGCCATCGGGCTCGTTTGGTCCGACGACGGCGCAGAGAATGGACCCGTACGTCGATAGGTTCCAGAGCCTCGGCGGCAGCATGATCATGGTCGCGAAGGGCAACAGGACTCAGCAGGTGACCGACGCATGCCAGAAGCATGGCGGATTCTACCTCGGCTCTATCGGTGGTCCGGCAGCGATACTGGCGAAGAACAGCATCAAGTCCATCAAGGTCGTAGACTTCGAGGAGCTCGGCATGGAGGCGGTGAGAGAGATCTACGTTGAGGACTTCCCGGCGTTCCTCCTCGTCGACGACAAGGGCAACGACTTCTTCAAGGAGTTCTAAGAGCCATTTAGACAAAGGATAACAGGGGACGGGGCGAGAGCAAGACTTGCCCCGTTTTCTTTTTCGCGTCACACACTTTGCCACCTCCCCAATTTTTTATACTTTCACACTCCATATTAGGTCAAGATGATAGAGATAGTTCCAGCAATAGACATTATCGGTGCGCGTTGTGTCCGTCTCAGCAAGGGCGACTATGACACCAAGAAAGTATATAACGAGCATCCCTCGGAGGTCGCGAAGATGTTCGCTGACTGGGGTGTCAGGCGCCTGCATGTCGTCGATCTCGACGGGGCAAAGGCGGGTCACATAGTCAACCACAAAGTCCTCGAGGTGATATGCACAAAGACAGACCTCACAGTCGATTTCGGAGGTGGGCTGAAGACCTCGGAAGACCTCCACATAGCCTTCGAGAGTGGGGCGGCGATGGTCACGGGCGGCAGCATAGCCGTCAAGAACCCGGCGGAGTTCAATACGTGGATAGAGAAATACGGCAGCGAGCGCATAATCCTCGGAGCTGATGCCAAGGAGGGCAAGATAGCAGTCACGGGGTGGACAGAGACGTCAACGCAAGACCTCATCCCATTCGTCGGCGGCTACCTCTCGAAGGGGCTGAAGAAAGTCATCTGCACCGACATCAGCAGGGACGGTATGTTAGCGGGGCCGGCAGTCGAGCTCTACAAGAAGATGATAGCGGAGATCGAGGGCATATACCTCATTGCCAGTGGAGGCGTCGGGAGCATCGGAGACGTCGAGGCGCTGGAGGAGGCGGGAGTCCCGTCAGTCATCGTCGGCAAGGCAATATACGAGAACAGGATAACCAAGGAGCAGCTGCGCCCGTATCTACAATAACGAACACATAGAACTATGGCAACAGTTTTTTCCGCCTCGGAGCTACAGGACGAGACAAACATATACGACGAGGATAAGACCGCGAAGCTCGCCGGCTACTATACCGGAATCTTGACGACCCTCGGAGAGGACGTCGAGAGGGAGGGCCTCGTCAAGACGCCAGTCAGAGTCGCCAAGGCCATGCAGTTCCTCCTCAAGGGTTACAACGACAGTCCCGAGGAGATCTTGCGGAGTGCGATGTTTCGCGAGGAGTATCAGCAGATGGTCGTCGTCAAGGACATCGAAGTCTATTCGATGTGCGAGCATCACATCCTACCATTCTTCGGGAAGGCGCATGTCGGCTACATACCGCGTCATTATATCACGGGACTCAGCAAGCTGCCGAGAGTCGTCGATGCCTTTGCGCGTCGTCTGCAGGTCCAGGAGCGGTTGACGACCCAGATCAAGCAGTGCATCCAGGAGACGTTGAATCCTCTTGGCGTCGCCGTCGTCATCGAGGCGCGTCACATGTGCATGCAGATGAGGGGCATCCAGAAGCAGAATGCCGTCACGACGACATCGGATTTCACGGGGGCCTTTCTGAACAATCAGGCGACGAGGGAGGAGTTCTTCAACATCATAGGGAGGAGGATGCACTAGGTGCCAGCTCTAAAACACTCAGTATGAGTCAGAACGTAAGTAACGCATATAAGGGGAGCCAGGAGGACCTGCTCGTCTATCTCTCCGCCGTGCTGCTCATTGCTTCGCTCAGCATAGCGGCACTTATAGTCAACGTGTATGACCTCGAAGAGAGCGAGAAGAGGATCCTCAATATGTCCATCAGCGATGCGCTCTATGCGATCATTCCATTCGTGAGCCTTACCATCTTCACAATCTACTCCTACGACTATAAGCGGCGGCTGCTCGCCAAAAGCATAGATGTCGATGGGACCGTCATAAAGACATGGAGACTCAGAAAGAACAACTGCAGGTGCCTCGTCGGCTATGACGTCGGCGGGCAGCACTACGAGGCAGAAGTCGCGAGCCGATGGTATTATCAAGAATTGAAGCTCCATCTCGACCCGACCGACAACTACGTCGTCTGGGTAGATAACGGGAGGTTGCGCTCCTACCATATCTCCATGATACTCGCCAGCATCTTCCTGCTCCCGATACTACTCCCGCAGTGCACAACACTGTGAGCGGAATAAAGAGAGAACACAGAGCATGAGCGAGAAGGGAAGGACGGGAGAAGGCATCGCACGTGACGACGAGACAGAGGTGTCGCAGGTAGAAAAGAGGATAAACACCTGGTATTCGGAGCCGGACAACGAGAAGTATACGACCTTAGGACTAATCTTGTGGGTGGGCTCGCTGGTTGCGGGTTGTGCCTTTCAAAACATATACATCGGCACCGTCGTCCCCATCAGTTTTGGTGTCTTTTGCCTGATCCATGACGTCGTCGTATCGTGGCATAACGCAGAGGCGACAGTCGTCGACCGCAGTGCCTTCCCAGTAAAGGTGAGGGGTCCGCGTGGCTCGGAGAGGATAGAGACCAGGTATCACGTGACAGTACACTTCGACTATGGAGGGAGGGCATACTCGTGCCGGCTTGACTGCAAGACAGATAACGACACGCTCACCGTCTTTGTAGATCCGAAGAACAACTGCCTCGTGACGGGGACGAAGGAGACAGGGCTGAGTGGGCAGGCGCTGCTTTATTTTCTCTATGCTGGGTTCTTCTGGTTGATGTTACGTTTGGGACAATAGGAAGTGGAAGCGAGTAAGCAAGGCACGTCGTCGGCGGACGAGAGGGTGGAGGTGATGTATGTCGGGGCGGACCTTGGTGAATATATATCACGTTGGTTTTTGGGGCTAATGCTCACGCTGTTTTTCGGAATCCTATTTCTCTCGTTGCTAGCCATGTTCGTCCTACCCATAGTGGCGGGAATCTTTGCCCACGTCTATGACAAGATTACCACGCGTCATAGTGCCGAGGCCTTGGTAGTCGAGCGCAAGCGGTACAAGAGAAGGCGACGGACGAAGTCCGGGTATGAAGAGGATGAAGGCTATCATGTCACAGTCCACTTCGACTATGAAGGTAAGAGCTATTCCTGCAAGCTCGACTGCATTACCGATGAGGACGTGATAGAAGTCTATGTCGATCCGTCGAAGGGTTGCATCGTGACGGGAACAGAGGAGACGAAGGTCGGGGTGCTTGGCTGCTTCGCTTTCGGCTACGCCGCCATCCTTGCAATCGTCGTGTTCATAATAAAAAGTTTGTTTTAGGGGTGCAGGGCAAATAAATAAAAACGGAAACAACATGACATACAAAGGCAACAGAGGAGATGTGTTGATGGTGCTATCGGCGGTCGTCGTCTTTGCGGGGGCCGCAGGCAGGTCTGTGCCTGACTTCGAGGCAGGCGTCCAGAGCCTTGTCGATGCGGCGTGGGGCGTCGGCATATTTGCGTATGGCGTCCTCGTATATATCTACAAGCTCGGGCTCGTGAAAAGGAACCACACAGTCAGAGCCGACATCGTCGACTCCAGGACCGTCAAGTATGGGAGCAACGAGAGCCGGCTGACAACGCTACGATTCGACTATGACGGGAAGGAGCATACCGCGGAAGTCAAGGAGGGAAACTGGAGCGGTGACAAGATGGAGATTAGCATAGACGAGGCGGACGGCACAATCGTCTATTGCAAGGACGAGCGGTGGGTCTGGACGTACAGACTGTGTCTCGTCGTCGGAGCAGCCATCGCAGCCTACAGCCTATACGGATTCTTCAGTTCGGCAGGGTGGTGATGATGGCAAAATATTCATGATATTTCGTTACCTTTGATGTCTGGCAGAGAAAGAAGGACAAATGATAGAGACGAAGAAAGAAAAGATAGAGAGGGTAATCCTCTTTGCGGTGAAGACACCGATGGTCAAGCAGCAGCAGATGGACGACTACCTCGACGAGCTGGCGTTCCTAGCTGAGACGGCGGGAGCCGAGACCGTCGGGCGAGTAGTGCAGAACCTACAGATGCCTGACTCGCGGACGTATCTCGGGACAGGCAAGCTCGAGGAGCTGAAGGCCGAGATAGAGATGAAGGAAGTCGAGACAATAATATGCGACGACGAGCTGAGTCCCGCTCAGCAGAAGAACATAGAGATAGCGACTGGGGCAATGGTCCTCGACAGGACATCGCTCATACTCGACATATTCGCCAGCAGGGCTCGGACCGCGCATGCAAAGACACAGGTCGAGCTGGCGCAGTATCAGTACCTATTGCCGAGACTGGCGCGAATGTGGACACACCTCGAGAGACAGAAGGGAGGTATCGGAATGCGTGGACCGGGCGAGAAGCAGATAGAGACCGACAAGCGAATCGTCCTCGACAGAATATCCCTGCTCAAGGAGGACCTGCGGCATATCGACAGACAGATGAGCACACAGCGGCAGAACAGAGGCAGACTCGTACGTGTCGCCCTCGTCGGGTACACCAACGTCGGGAAGAGCACCCTCATGAACACACTCTCGAAGAGCGAAGTCTTCGCCGAGAACAAGTTGTTTGCGACTCTTGACACGACAGTCAGGAAAGTCGTCATCGAGAATCTCCCGTTCCTCGTCGCCGACACAGTCGGGTTCATACGCAAGCTGCCGACACATCTCGTCGAGAGCTTCAAGAGCACGCTGGACGAGGTGCGCGAGGCCGACCTGCTGCTCCACGTCGTCGACATCTCGCATCCTGCCTTTGAGCAGCAGATAGAAGTCGTAGACAAGACCCTCAAGGAGCTCGAATGCTCGGATAAGCCACAGCTCATAGTGTTCAACAAAGTCGATGCCTTCTCTTACAATCCCAAGGACGAGGACGACCTGACGCCAATGACGCGCGAGAACGTCTCGCTTGAGGAGCTGAAGCAGACGTGGATGGGCAAGGAGCGCAAGTGCATCTTCATCTCTGCCACCAAGAAGGAGAACTTCGACGAGTTCAAGAAGGTCGTCTATGAGGAGGTGAGAAGGATACACACAAAAAAGTATCCATACAACGACTTTCTATACGACATTGACAATAACTGACCGACAAAGGTCGTTACTTTGTAGCCAGAAAGAAATAAAAAAACAACAATCATGGCAGACGAACAAGATATCAAGCAGAAGAAGCTGGCGGCTCTGAAGCTAGCCGTAGACAAGCTCGACAAGGCATTCGGAAAGGGGACAATAATGCTGATGGGCGACCGCAGGGTCGAGAAGATACCAGTGATCCCGACGGGGTCTCTCGGGCTCGACATAGCTCTCGGCGTCGGAGGTTACCCGAGGGGAAGAATCATCGAGATATTCGGTCCGGAGTCGTCTGGTAAGACAACGCTGGCCATACATGCCATAGCACAGGCGCAGAAGGCGGGAGGCATAGCAGCCTTCATCGATGCGGAGCATGCTTTCGACAGCTCGTATGCAGAGAAGCTAGGCGTCGACATGAATGCACTCTACATCAGCCAGCCGGACAATGGAGAGCAGGCACTCGAGATAGCAGAGCAGCTCATACGCTCGTCGGCAATCGACATCATCGTCGTCGACTCAGTCGCAGCGCTGACGCCGAAGGCTGAGATAGAGGGCGACATGGGAGACTCCAAGATGGGACTCCATGCTAGGCTCATGAGTCAGGCGTTGAGGAAGCTCACGGGAGCTCTCAGCAAGACCAACACGACGTGTATCTTCATCAACCAGCTACGCGACAAGATAGGCGTGATGTTTGGCAACCCCGAGACGACGACCGGTGGTAATGCGTTGAAGTTCTACGCCTCGATACGAATAGACGTTAGGAAGGTCAGTGCCATCAAGTCGGGTGACGACGTGCTCGGAGCCTTGACGAGGGCGAAAGTCGTCAAGAACAAAGTTGCGCCTCCATTCCGCAAGGCAGAGTTCGAGATACGCTTTGGCGAGGGAATATCCAAGACTGGCGAGGTGCTCGACTTGGCAGTCGGCATGGACATCGTCAAGAAGAGTGGCTCGTGGTTCAGCTACAACGGTTCGAAGCTGGCACAGGGACGCGAGGCTGCTCTCACGATACTCAGAGACAATGTCGAGCTTGCTGAGGAGATAGAGAAGCAGGTGAGGGCTAAGTTCTCGGAGGGAACAGAGGTCGAGGGGAGCGTCGTCGAGAGAGATCCGGACGATAATGAGGATTATGAGGGGACGGAGCCGACGGAGTAGAGAACTTCTAGAAGTCCACATATAATTTGGAGTGAAACGAATGGAGTCCAATCTCGGGCTCCATTTTTTTGGCCTCTCTTGCCGTAGAAAAAGAGAGAAGTTCTTTGAAATATTGCTACAAAGTGTTAAGTTTGTAAAACAACGACAAACGACATTTGCTATGGAAGAGAATGAGAAGAAGACATCATCCCAGCCAGAGGAGAAGAACAGCATCTCCAAGAGTGTCGGTGGGTGTTTGGGCGAGGGCTGTGGGTCCCTTTTAGAAGGGTGTCTTGGAAGCGTCGTGATTTTAGGTCTCCTGATAGTGCTCGTAGCGTGGTTCTGTTGTCTGCCGATCACATGGTCGTGACGGACAGATTAGTTGAGGTATAGATAGCAAGATAAAGAGAAGCCGAGTGGAGCGAAGTGCGCCACTCGGCTTCAATAGTCAGAGGCGGGGCCTAAGCCTTGATATTCTTGACGAATGAGGCGATAGAAGCCTCGTCGGCGCCGTTGTCGCGCAGGTGGTTGACGAAGGCGGTGCCGATGATGGCGCCGTTGGCGTGGGCGCAGGCGTGGCGATAGCCGGCAGCGTCCTTGACACCGAAGCCAATCATCAGTTTGTTGCGGAGCCCGAGTGCGCGAATCCTCTCGAAGTACCTCGTGCGGTAGTCCTCAGTCGTCTTGATGTTGCCCGTCGTGCCTGGGGAGGCAACCATGTAGATGAAGCCTCTGGCCTCCGAGTCGATTTTCCTGATCCGCTCGTCGGGAGTCTGAGGAGCGATAAGCGGGACGAAGTGCAGACCAGCCTTCTCGAAGAGTGCCTTGTATTCAGCGATGTAGACCTCCCAGGGCAGGTCTGGCAGGATAACGCCGTCGATGCCTCTTGCGACGCAGTCGTTGACAAACTTCTCCATCCCGTAGTGCATGACCGGGTTGATGTAGCCCATCAGGAGGAGGGCGCAGTTGACATCCTTGCGGATGCCGTCGAGCTGCTTCATGAGCGTCTTGATGCACATACCATTTTTGAGAGCCTCGAGACTAGACTTCTGGATTACTGGTCCGTCGGCGAGAGGGTCGGAGAACGGCATACCGATCTCGACCATGTCGATGCCAGCCTTGTCGAGAGCCTTCAAGACAGCTGTCGTGTCGTCAATACGTGGGTAGCCTGCGGTGAAGTAAATAGAGAGCAGACCGTCCTTCTTGCTAAAAATATCGTCTATCCTGTTCATCTTCATCTTACATCAAACGGTTCATGTAGGTCTGCATATCCTTGTCGCCACGTCCGGAGACCGTGACTACGACAACATCGTCCTTGCCAAACTTCAGTTTCGGGAGAGCGGCGAGGGCGTGGGCAGACTCGAGAGCTGGGATGATGCCTTCGCTTCTAGTCAGGAGCTTAGCGGCGTCGAGGGCCTCCTGGTCGGTAGCCGAGAGGACCTGAGCCCTGCCGACTTCGGCGAGGAATGCGTGGAGAGGTCCGACGCCCGGGTAGTCGAGACCTGCGGAGATCGAGTAAGGCTCAGTAATCTGGCCGTCGTCAGTCTGCATGAGCATAGTCCGGCTGCCGTGGATGATACCTTCCGTACCGCGGGCGATAGTCGCAGCAGTCTCGCCGCTATCGAGACCCAGGCCTGCGGCTTCGACAGCGACGAGGCGAACACTCTCGTCGTCGAGGAAGTGGTAGAAAGAGCCGGCGGCGTTGCTGCCGCCGCCTATGCAGGCGATGATCCAGTCTGGGAGGTTCTTGCCCGTCTGCTCCGTCACCTGCCTACGAGTCTCCTCGCTGATGACGCTCTGGAAGCGGGCGACGAGGTCAGGGTAGGGGTGAGGTCCGACGACCGAGCCGATGACGTAGAACGTGTCCTCGGGATTCGACATCCAGTCTCTGAGGGCCTCGTTGGTAGCGTCCTTGAGGGTGCAGTTGCCGCTGGTGGCAGCCACTACTTCGGCGCCGAGCATCTTCATGCGGGCGACGTTGGGGGCCTGCCTCTCGATGTCGAGGGCGCCCATGTAGACGACGCACTTCATGTCGAGGAGGGCGCAGGCTGTTGCCGTAGCCACGCCGTGCTGACCGGCGCCAGTCTCGGCGATGATACGCGTCTTGCCCATCATCTTGGCCATGATGACCTGACCGATAGCGTTGTTGATCTTGTGGGCACCGGTGTGGGCGAGGTCCTCTCTCTTCAGGTAGATATGCGCATTGTAGAGGGCGGAGAGCTTCGAGGAGTAGGTGAGTGGAGTAGGTCTGCCGACGTAGTCCTTGAGCAGGCCCGTGTACTCCTTCTTAAACTCGTCGCTCTCGAGGATGCGCAGGTAGCACTTCCTCAGGTTTTCGACGTTTGGGTAGAGCATCTCTGGAATCCAGGCGCCGCCGTAGCGTCCGTAGAGACCAGTTTCGCTAACTTGATATTTTGACATTGTGGTATATGTTGAAATTAAGCCAATTTTCTAATTTTAGTCAGAGCCTGGTCGAGGAGGTCGTAGTCCTTGATGCCTGGGCTAGACTCGAAGCAGCTGTTGAGGTCGATCATGCTTGCGCCGATCTGAGCAGCCTCGACGATATTGTCTGGTCCGATGCCGCCGGATAGCACCCAAGGAGTGCGAAGCGGCTGACGGAGGATCAAGTTCCAGTCGAAGCCCTTGCCAGAGCCGCCGTAGGCTTCCGTCTTAGTATCGAAGAGATAGTAGTCGACAACCTCCGTATATTCCCAGACAGACTCGAAGTCGTGGTCGTCCTCGATATGGAAAGCCTTGAGGATTTCGACGCCCATATCTCTGAGCTGAGCGCAGAGGCGCGGCTTCTCGTGCCCGTGGAGCTGGACAGCCTGGAGACCGAAACGTTTGACGGCGTCACGTATTTCGACTTCGCTCTGGTTGACGAAGACGCCAGTCCGCTTGACCGTGTCAGGGATGACGGAGAGCAGGTCGGGGTTGAGTCGTCCGACGACGTAGCGAGGGGACTTTGGGTAGAAGATGAAGCCCATATAGTCCGGTTCGAGGAACAAGAGTTTGCAGATGTTGTCTATGTCCGTGAGGCCACAGATTTTCACTTTCACAGAGTTTTGCATAGTTCTTCGTATTTAAGGCAGAGGCGCTTGCAGGCGTCTCCTGGGTTATCTTCCTTCATGAAGGTCTCGCCGATGAGGAAGCCGTCGAAGCCAGCCTTGTGGAGGCGGAGCATGTCGTCGGCGTCTCGGATGCCGCTCTCGGCGATTTTCACGACGTTGGTCGGGAGCATATTGGCGAGCCTTATCGAGTGGTCGATGTCGACCTCGAAAGTCTTGAGGTTCCTGTTGTTGATGCCGACAGCCGTCACGCCAGGGAGCGAGACGTTGCCGTCGATATCCTTCTCGTCGTGGATCTCCATAAGAATCTCGAGGCCGATGCGGTCGGCAGTCTCGGCGAGCAGCCTAGTCTGACCCAGGCTGACAGCGCCGGCGATAAGCAGGATAGCGGAAGCGCCGGTAGCCTTAGCCTCGAAGACCTGGAAAGGGTCTACGATAAACTCCTTGCGAAGGACGGGCGTGTGCTTGACAGAGGCGACAGCCTCCTTCAGGTCGTCGATAGTCCCGGCGAAGAAGTGGTTAGTCAGGCAGGAGATGGCGCTTACGCCAGCCTTCTCGTAGAGGCCGACCACGTCTTTAGGAGAGACTTTGGCGTGGTGGATGACTCCCTTGGAAGGCGACTGGCGCTTAAACTCCGCAATGACGCCGTTGCGCTCCCTGATAGAATCGGAGAAGCTCAGTCGGGGCTCAGGTGTGCTGAGGGCTAGCGCCTCCATGTCGGCGGCAGCCTTGGCGTAGCTGAGGTTGCTAAACTCCTCGATCCTATCTTTGACAATCCTCTCTAAGTAGTTCATGAGTTCAGTGCTACAAATTTCTTGAGAGTGTCGAAGGCTCGTCCGCTCAAGATACTTTCTCGTGCGATGTTGATACACTCCTTAATATCCTTATCCTTCTCGATGATTTTGATAGCAGCGGCAGCGTTGACGACGACGACGTCTATCTGACTTTCCGTAGCCTTGTTTTGTAGGACACGGTCGAAGACAGCGACGGCGTCGGCCTTCGTCTGACCGTCCTCGCCGCTGAGGTCGCGTGCTGTAGCCGTCTTCATGCCGAAGTCCTGAGGGGAGAAGATTTTCTCGATAGACCTCGTAATAATCTTGAAAGGGGAGGTGAGAGAAATCTCGTCGTAGCCGTCGGTGCTGCTGACGATGCCGTAGTTGATGCCCAGTTGCTGGTATACATTACTATAGAGCCTCATCTGGTTGAGGTTGGCTACACCGAGGAGCTGGTAGGCTGGTCGGGCTGGGTTGACGAGAGGTCCGAGGAGGTTGAAGCAGGTCGGGATCTTGAGAGCCTTACGGATAGGAGCGACGAACTTCATAGCGCGAGCGAAGAGTGGGGCGTGAAGGTAGACGATGCCGCACTCGTCCATAGAGCGGCGGAGCTTGTCCTTGTCGGCCGTGAACTTGACGCCGTGACCCTCGATGACGTCTGAGGCGCCGCTGACGGAAGTGGCGGCGTAGTTGCCGTGCTTAGCGACCTTGTAGCCAGCGCCGGCGACGACGAAGCATGCGCACGTCGAGATGTTGAAAGTATTCTTGCCGTCGCCGCCAGTCCCGACGATGTCGATAGGTTTGTAGTCAGTGACCTCGGCTGGGACGCCAGTGTTCAGGATACCGTTGCGGAGTCCGATAAGTTCGTCGACAGCTACGCCTCTCATCTGGAGGCTCATGATGAAGGCCGTAATCTGTTCTTGCGGGAAGCGTCCCTCGGTGATACCGATAAGAATATCTTCAGTCTCTTTAGCAGAGAGAGTCTCGCCCTCGACGAGACGCGTTAGGAACTGTTTCATAGTCGTTGTCTTGTTGTCTAAAGTTATTTGTTGATAAAGTTCATCATAATAGTCTTCCCGTCAGGTGTGAGGACGCTTTCCGGGTGGAACTGAATACCGTGGATGTCGAGGTTCGTATGGCGAAGACCCATGATCTGACCGCCGTCGGCGAGAGCCGTAACCTCGAGGCAGGAGGGAAGGGTGGTCGGGTTGACGACCCAGGAATGGTAGCGACCGACAGTGATAGAGTCTCCGAGACCGTCGAAGATATAGTCACGAGCAGTGATTTCGGCTGGAGTCTGTACGCCGTGGTAGACATCCTGGAGGTTGATGAGTGAGCCGCCGAAGGCCTCAGCGATAGCCTGGTGACCGAGGCAGACGCCGAGGATAGGCTTTTTGCCTGCGAAGGTCTTGATGACGTCCATCAGTTTGCCGGCTTCGCTAGGGATGCCAGGGCCTGGGGAGAGGACGATCTTGTCGGCCAGCTCGATGTCTGCCATGTCGAACTTGTCATTGCGGAAGACCTTGACCTCGCAACCCAGTTCGTCGATAAGGTGGGCGAGGTTGTAGGTGAAGGAGTCGTAGTTGTCTATAATCGTAATCTTCATAGTGAGCCTCATTTACATGTTTTCAGCCATCATGATAGCGCGTCGGAGTGCGCCGAGTTTGTTGTTGACCTCTTGAAGTTCGTATTCCTCGTTGCTCTTGGCGACGATGCCACCGCCAGCCTGGAACCACAGTTCGCCGCCACGGCTGACGAAGGTCCTGATCGTAATAGCCTGGTTGAGAGAGCCATCGAAGCCGATAGTTCCGACGCATCCGCCGTAGGCGCCACGGTTGTGGGGCTCGATCTCACTGATAAGCTGCATAGCTCTGACCTTAGGTGCGCCAGAGAGAGTTCCGGCTGGGAAAGTGTCGATGAAAGACTTGACGCTGTCGGCCTCGCTGCGGAGAGTTCCGCTGACACGGCTGACGAGGTGGATGACGTGGCTATAGTATTGCATTTCCTTGAAGAACTCCACCTTGACGCCTCGGCAGTTGCGGCTTAGGTCGTTGCGGGCGAGGTCGACTAGCATGACGTGCTCGGCGTTCTCCTTAGGGTCATCTCGCAGGTACTGAGCGTTGATCTGATCCTGTTCGGGGTTGCCAGTGCGCTTGGTCGTGCCGGCGATAGGGTCGATATAAGCCTGTCGGAAGCCGTTGTGCGTCTCGATGCGGCAGTGAGTCTCGGGCGATGAGCCGAAGATACGGAAGCCACCCATGTCGAGGAAGAAGAGGTAGGGCGAGGGGTTGATGTTGCGGAGGGCGCGGTAGAGCTTGAAGTCGTCACCCTCGTAGCGCTGCATGAAGCGGCGGGAGAGAACAATCTGGAAGACGTCTCCTCGGAGGCAGTGTGCGATACCCTTGCGGATATTAGCCTTGTGCTGTTCGTCGGTCAGGGCGCTTGTCGTCTCGCCGACCGGGTGGAAAGGGTAGGCCTGTATGTCGCTTCTAGAGAGAGCCTTCTCGATCCTGTGGAGACCACTTTTGGGAGCGCCCTCTTCGCGGAGGCTGATCAGTTTCATGCTGCCGTTGAAGTGGTCGAAGGCGATGACGTTGCGGAAGAGGACATACATAATGTCTGCGGCGTCGTTCTCCTCTTTAGTCTCGTCCTTGACAGCGATGTTCTCGAAGTAACGGACGGCGTTGAAAGACGTGTAGCCGATGAGACCAATATGTTCGGAGTCTGCGTTGAGTTCGAAAGAGCCGAGGAAGTCGTTGATAGCCTTTTCGACAGTGTTAGACTCGTCGATAGCGCTTTTAGACTGCGAGCCGTCGGGGAAGGTCATCGTCGTCAGTCCGTGACCGATAGCGATGCTTGCGAGGGGCTCGAAGCAGACGAAAGAGCGCGAGTTCTTGCCGCTATGGAAGTCGGAGCTTTCCATGAGGGCGCTCTGGGTGAAGAGGTCTCTGACCTTCATGTAGACACCGACAGGAGTGTGGAGGTCACCCAGCATAGTCTTCGATTCAGTAGTGAACTTGTATTTCATCGTATGTTGCTTGTTATCGTGAAAATGAAAAGAGCTTTGCCGGAGGGTTTCCTGCAAAGCTCTTTGTCTGTTGTCTCTTATATCAAACGCCGACAGCCCGCTCACCTCCGGTTGAAGAAGTAAGTGCGCCACCACCAGCTGTTGCTTGCTATGTTTACGTTTGTTTTCATATCGCCGGCAAATTTAAGGAGAGGTTTTTAAATATGCAATAGGATAATAATGTTTTTTTCGACGAGAGAACACAGACACTTTAGTTTACGTGTTGGGCGTAGGAAGTGTGTATTATTGTGAACCGGCGACTTGCTCTATGAAGTCCTGAGCTCCGATAGGGAGGTTTTAAGGCCTAACCACGGGGGTAGAATGGAAAGAAAGTGCTGTCCTTCGCAGGGGAAGGAAGAAAGAGCGGGAAGAAAGTGGTGGGTTGGAATATAGGGAGAAAAAGCGTAAATTGCGGGCAGAAAAGAGAATGTGACATGGGAAAGTATCTGGACCCGAAGGCGGACTTGACGTTCAAGAAGGTGTTTGGCGAGCATCCGAACCTCGTCATAAGCCTATTGAATGCGTTGTTGCCGCTCGATGCGAGTCAGGAGATAAAGGAGGTTGAGTATCTCTCGCCGGAGAGAGTGCCGTGGTTCTCGTCGGGGAAGTACAGCATAGTAGATGTCATGTGCAAGGCGAAGGATGGGCGGCATTTCATCGTCGAGATGCAGATGTACTGGACGACGAACTTCAAGGACAGAGTGCTCTTCAACTCGGCAAAGGTGTATGTCGAGCAGCTCAGACAGGGAGAGGACTACAGTCAGCTGAAGCCAGTGTACACGCTGAGCCTTGTCAACGACATATTCGAGCCGAACATGACGGAGATGATACATCACTATCAGATGGTTCACGACAAGAAGACCGAGAAGGTGATAGACGGGCTGCACCTCGTATTCGTCGAGCTGCCGAAGTTCAAGCCGCAGAACATGACAGAGAAGAAGATGGCGGCGTTGTGGCTACGGTTCCTGACGGAGATAGATGATGACACGAGAGAGGTGCCGAAGGAGTTGAGGGACAACGGTGAGATAAGTCAGGCGATGAAGATAGTCGAGGAGACCGCGTACACGAGGGAGCAGCTGGAGGAGTACAACTGGTTCTGGGACAAGGTGAGGCTTGACAGGAACTTGGTTGGTGCGGCGGAGCAGAGGTATGAAGAGGGGAGGAAAGAAGGAAGGGAAGAAGGCATCAAAGAAGGACGAGAAGAGGGAGCGCGCGATAATAACATAGAGAATGCGAGGAAGATGAAGGGGATAGGGATGACGACAGAGCAGATAAGGATGGTGACGGGGTTGACAGAAGAGGAAATAGAAAGGTTGTAAGAGGGAGAGAAGGTGTAGAGAAGCGGGGGCGGTGAGGTCATAATGTTACATGATTTTTGAGTAATTTTACGGCGGAAAAAGAAAGAACGCGATGCGATGTGTCATACAGAGAGTCAGCAGGGCGAAGGTCGTCGCTGACGGTGTGCTCAGTGGAAGCATAGGGGCAGGGCTCATGATACTGCTCGGAGTCAAGGTCGGCGACAGCAAGGAAGATGCGGACTACATAGCCAAGAAAGTAGCAGGGATGAGGATATTCTCGGACAGCGAGGGGCTGATGAACGTCTCGACGACAGACGCTGGGGCAGAGTGCATGGTAGTCAGCCAGTTCACATTGTTCGGCAAGACCAGGCATGGGAATAGACCGTCGTTCATAGATGCTGCGCGCCCAGAGGAGGCGATACCTCTGTATGAGTATTTCGTCGAGACCCTCGGAAAGCTGATAGGCAAGAAGATAGCGACAGGAGTCTTCGGGGCTGACATGAAGATAGACATGGAGGCGGACGGACCAGTCACAATCGTGATTGACACAGAGAACAAAGAGTTTTAGGCAATGGAGGGGGAGGACATAACACTCCGTGAAGTACAGAGGCAAGTCGACGAGTGGATAAAGACCGTCGGAGTCCGATATTTCTCGCCGCTGACCAACATGGCGTGCCTGACTGAGGAAGTCGGGGAGGTCGCTCGGGTGATGGCCAGGAAATATGGCGACCAGAGTTTCAAGAAGGGCGAAGAGGAGAAAGAGGATCTCTCGGACGAGCTGGCGGACGTACTATGGGTAGTCTGCTGCCTTGCGAACCAGACGGGGACAGACCTGACGACGGCTTTCTGGAAGACAATAGAGAAGAAGACCAAGCGAGACAAAGACAGACATAAGGACAATATAAAACTAAGAGACATAATGAACGGCAAGAAGATTATTGAGGCTTACGGCTATCCGGCAGCACTTGACAACCTCGAGGCGAGGATAGCAGGGTATACACAGGAGGCGAACAAGATGGCTGGTGACGTGGAGACGTTGAAGCGACTGCTCAATGCCATAGACCTTACGACGCTCAGCCACACCGACACCGAGGCCAGTGTCAGCAAGTTCATCGGACATGTCAACACCTTTGCGAAGGACTATCCGACGCTCAAGAACGTAGGCGGCATCTGCCTCTACTCCAGGTTTGCGTCGCAGCTCAGCAAGACGTTGACGGCAGAGGGAGTCCAGAAGGCAGTCGTAGCAGCCTGCTTCCCGTCGTCGCAGGCGTCGGTAGCATTGAAGAAGGCTGACATCGAGGAGGCTGCAAAGGGCGGCGTTACCGAGGTTGACATAGTTATCTCAGTCGGCGAGATGATAGAGGGCAACTATGACTTCGTATTTGACGAGTTGAAAACGCTGTGCAATGTCGTCCCGGGGCTGAGGACCAAGGTGATACTCGAGACGGGAGCGCTGCCGACGCATAAGCTCATGTGGGAGGCCAGCGTATTAGCGTGTGAGGCTGGTGCGGACATGATCAAGACTAGCACCGGCAAGAACTGCAATGGAGCATCAGCGGAGGCTGCCATCGTCATGTGCGAGGCCATCAAGGCGTACAAGGCGAAGACCGGCAGGCTCGTCGGTTTCAAGGCAGCAGGCGGGATCTCGACAGTCGAGGATGCGGCCAAGTATTATGCGATAGCGAAGGACCTCGTCGGGAAGGAAGTCGAGAGCAACCTATACTTCAGGATAGGTGCGAGCAGACTGGCGAACACCTTGTTGAAGGCCATCGTCGAGAAGGAAGGCGGTAAGCTAGACGGCAATTATTTCTAGAGAGATGAGCAAGAGAGGAGTTTTAGGACTGATCCCGGCGCGATATGCGTCGAGCAGGTTTCCAGGCAAGCCACTTGCAGACATAGGCGGCAAGCTCATGATAGAGCGAGTCTATGAGCAGTGCGCCAAGGCGCTGGGATATGTCTGCGTAGCGACAGACGACAGCAGGATAGCCGAGGCCGTCGTCAAGTTCGGCGGGCGAGTAGTCATGACGAGCGGCAAGCACCGTAGTGGCACGGACCGTTGTGCCGAGGCAGTCAGCCTTGTCGAGGCTGAGGACGGGAGGAATTACGACGTCGTATTGAACATACAGGGGGACGAGCCTTTCATCAAGCCGGAGCAGGTGCAGTTGTTGGCGTCGGCCTTTGATGACGATGAGGTCGAGATAGCTACGCTCGTCAAGAAGTGCGAGAGGGAGGATGACCTCTTCAACCCTAACAAGCCGAAAGTTGTCGTCGGAGGCAGTGGCAATGCGCTATATTTCAGCAGGCAGGCGATCCCGTATCTGCGAGGTGTCGAGCAGGGCGAGTGGCTCAAGAAGCAGACGTTCTATAACCACATCGGGCTGTATGGATATAGGACAGCCGTGCTGCACGAGTTGATCAAGCTACAGTCAGGGGTGTTGGAGAAGGCCGAGTCGCTGGAGCAGTTGAGGTGGCTTGAGGCCGGATATCCAATCAGAGTGTTAGAGACGACACTTGAGAGCCTTAGCATAGATACGCCGGAGGATTTGGAGTCGCTCCGGCAGCGAGGACTGTTATAGAGGAGAATAATAACGAGAAGAGGGTTGGACGGAGCGTTCAACCCTCTTTTTTGGTAGGGTGAAGTGGACGAAAATGCAGGTTTTTCAAAAAAAAGCGGTGATATATTTGGAGGTAACGAAATAATGTCATAACTTTGCACTCGCAATCGGGAAGAGATTAGCAAACATGATGGTACCATAGCTCAGTTGGTAGAGCAACGGACTGAAAATCCGTGTGTCCCCGGTTCGATCCCTGGTGGTACCACAGAAGAGAGGAGTTGACTAGTAAGTTAACTCCTTTTTTTGTATGTGTAAACGAGCAGAAGAGGCATGAAAGTAGGAGAGCTAAGGCGGCGGTTGGCCCAGGTGATAGCAGAGGGTGGCAATGAAGAAGCCACGGCAACGGCGAGGTATATAATGGAGGAAGTCACGGGATGGACGCGGACCGAGATAGAGATGCGGTCTGGGGACGAGATAGACGAGACGATGGGAGGGAGAATTGAAGACGTTGCGAGGAGGGTGGCGCAGGGAGAGCCGGTGCAGTATGCGATGAGCTATGGATATTTCAGGGGGATAAAGATAGGAGTCGAGAGGGGTGTCCTGATACCGAGGCAGGAGACGGAAGATCTGGTGCAACTTTTCAAAGACAGGTTTTTTAGGGCTGGAAGTGTCACGGGCGTTGCAGACGTGTGCACGGGGAGCGGCTGCATAGCCATAGCCGTCAAGAGCGAGATGGGCGAGGGCGTGAGAGTCCTGGCGATAGATAAGGAAGAGGTTCCGCTGAGAGTCGCGAATGAGAATGCCGAGAGAGTCGGGGTGGATATAGAAGTAGAAAAGATGGACGTCCTCGCGGAGGAGGCGAGACTGCCGGAGTGGGTCGATGTGGTACTCTGCAATCCGCCGTACGTCATGGAGAGCGAGCGGGCGAGCATGAGCATGAGAGTCGTCGAATATGAGCCGGGGGCGGCGCTGTTTGTCGATGACGGCGACCCGCTAGTATTTTATGGGGCAGTAGTGAAGATGTGTGGTGGACGGGAGAGACGAATCATATTCGAGATAAACGAGGCGTTAGGGAAGGAGATGACAGAGCTGTTAGAGGGCCTCGGTTGCAGGGAGGTCGAGATAGTCAAAGATTTCTGCGGGAAAGACAGATTTGCCGTGTGCGTCACAGCGTAGGCGACACGTTGTGAAGATATTCGTCAGTCATAGACTGGAGGTCGGGGTAGAACGACTGGAATTGCGAGAGGATCTGGGGGTAGTTGTCGGTGAGGGTCGCCAGGAGGAAGTCGTGGTGATCGGGGAGAGAAGTGTTTGACGACATGATACGGAGGGCGCGTAGGAGACCGTCCGTCGTCGCATAGTCCTCGAGGCGTCGGCTCTTGATAAGGAAAGGCAGAATACGTTTCAGTTTGCCAGGGAGGCGGAAGTAGTTGAGCAGGAGCATCCGTTGGGCGGCGCTCACGAAAGCAGAAAGAGATATTTGCGGGTAGTAGTCGTGCCAGTTGGCTGCGAGGAGGTGGTCGTAGACCATGTCGCAGATGATGCCAGAGTAGTGGCGGAAGGCAGGGCGGAAGAGGGAGCAGGTCTGGAGGGCTATGGGGTGAGTGTCCGTGAAGTGGTCTATTTGCCTATGGAGAAGTAGCCCTTGTCGGACGGCTGGGGAGTAGAGCTGGTAGTCGCAGCCCTTGACGCAGTCTCCGATGAAGTTGCCGAGCATCACTTCCTTGTTGAAGTGAGACAGGGCGAGGTGAGCGAGGTAGTTCATAGCGCAATATAGTAAAAAAATACATGGGCCGTTTGTTGGTAAACCAACATTCAGCCCATGTACCCTTCTCCCCGCGCTCCAAAAAGGACTTGAACCTTTGACCCTCTGATTAACAGTCAGATGCTCTAACCAACTGAGCTATTGGAGCAGTCTTGTTTGGAAGTCTTTCCTTCCCGATTGCGAGTGCAAAGTTAGGGTGTTTTGTGTTAATGTGCAATAGGTAGGCGGAGATTTTTTCAAAAATTTTTCTGAAGCATGCTGGTCCAATTAGCAATTGGAAATGTGCAAATAGCAATTACTGATTAGCAATGAGGGGTTTAGGGGTCGGAGGAGGTCGGAGGGGAGACGGAGGGGTGCGGGGTGTTAGGTCTAATACAAGGCTAACCCAATTCAATTAGAAGTTAGGAATTGTCGGGTTTTGGGGGAGTTGTCGGAGGTTTCGGAGTCGTCAGAGTCGTCGGAAGGGTCGGAAGGGTCGGAGTCTTCTGAGTCGTCAGAGTCGTCGGAATTGTCGGGAGACACGGAGATTTTTAGCTTCACACAGAGGGCACAGAGGGGTCGCCTGACGGCGACGGAGAGAGCGCAGAGGTCGCCTACGGCGGAAGGGGCGGAAGGGGTGGAGGAGGTCATCGGAGAGGACGGAAGGTTCGGAGTCGTCGGAGTCGTCGGAATCGTCGGAGGGTCGGGGTGGTCGGAATCGGAGTCGTCTGAAGGGGCGGAGTCATCGGAGTCGTCAGAGTCGTCGGAATCGTCGGGAGATACGGAGATTTTTAAGCCTCACACAGAGGACACATAGGTCGCCTACGGCGGGTGGGAAGCGAGGGGCGGGAGGACAGTAGGTGGCGGAGGTGGATGGGCGAGGGAGAAGTGGAGAAAGATGAAGGAGGCGGAGAAAAGAGGGGAATGGCGGGTGAAATGGGGGATGGAGAAAATAATACTGGTTAAAAAAGAATATAGATAGTGAATTAGGAAAGTTCGAGTGAAACCTATATCTTTGTTTGTACGTATATCCGCAAGAGGGGGATAGTGTGTAGTCGTGTGAATACGGGCTATCTTCCAGAGAGAAAAAAGAAATATATTTGGCCTATGAGATATTTTACTCAGCTTAAAGATAAGACGAGGGCGATCCTGCACAAAGCAGCCCTGTCGATAGCCGCGATGGCGGTGACAGCGACGACCTCGTTAGCTGCATCATGGAATGGAACTGCGGTGGCTCCTGCGAGTGGTACGGGAACTAGTGCGGATCCGTATATAATATCGACTGCCGAGGAGTTGGCATACATATCCCAGCGCGCAGGTGCGGGGGACTATAGTTCCGTGAAGGTATATGTCAAGCTTGACAACGATATAGAGCTCAACGACGCGTTGCTTGACGGCAATGGCGACGTGGCAAATCCTACGCCGCATTCGTGGGTTCCGATAGGGAGCGCGACGAATCCGGTCATAATAGATTTTGATGGCAATGGGCATTCCATATCCAGCCTATATGTCAGTGGCAGCGACAACAATGTGGGCCTATTTGGTGTCGTAGCTGACGGCTCGTCAATATCAAATGTCATAATAAACGACTCGTATGTCTCGGGCGGCGACAATGTTGGTGGTGTAGTCGGAGCGACAGCAGCTGGTGCGACGCTGACGATGAGCGGCGTCCTATATGCCGGCACAGTCACGGGTGACTCAAATGTCGGTGGCTTGGCGGGAAATGTCAAGGCGAACATATCAGGGTCTACGGGGCGCGCGTCGGTCAGTGCGACGACGGACAATGCGGGCGGAATAGCTGGTCAGATAACAGGCGGCTCGATAACGACCTCCGTAAATAGGGGGTCGATCAACGCATACGCAGCGCAGAACGTCGGTGGTGTCGCGGGTAGCGCACTTGGAACAGCAATCACATATAACGTAAACTATGGTGAGGTATCTGGTACGTCAGTCGTTGGTGGTCTCGTCGGTCATGCGGACGTTGCGACGACGGCGTCTTCGGAGATAGCTGGCAACGTCAACAATGGAGCCGTCTTCGGAACGACAGTCGGTGGTATAGTTGGCAAGGTACACAACAGCATAGGGTCTCACACCAACAATGTCGAGGGCAACGTCAACTTTGGTTCGGTCGAGGGCTCGTCAGTTCAGGGAGGTATCGTCGGAGCGGTCCCGTCGGACAACACAGGAGTCACGATAGCACAGAACCTCAACAATGGGAAGGTGACCGGTCCTGGGAACGGGTCGGTTGTAGGAACGGCAGTCTCGACGACAGGGATCTCAGCGAACTACTATGACGAGCAGCTGCTTGCGACGGCGTCTGGGGCGATCGGGGGCACTGACGTGGCCGGAGCGGCAGAGGCGGCGACGACGGGGGACCTCGTCTCCGGCTCGAAGTTCTCCACGACATATCTCACGCAGACGGCGGGACTCTATCCGCTGCCGGCATCAGCACCGATCGACGACATAGTCCGGGCGAATGCGGCAGCTATCGTCCTCTCGACGTCTGGCGCAGAGCCGGAGACTGTCGATCTCATCAAGAGCGACTTCACAGTACCGACGGCCCCGGGCTACACGTGGAGTGACTCGGAGGGCATTTTGACCTTCAATGCAGACGGGACAGTCAACATCACGGGATCTGGGGAGACCACCATTTCGGTCACATACGGGACGTACACCCGTTCGTTCAAAGTCGGGATCAACTATGTAGCGACATGTGTTGTAACGCTTGTCGACTATGACGAGGCGTTCTACACTTATCGTGGAGTGCCAATCGCGCCGGAGGTGGCGTCGGTGAAGGTCGGACTCACGACAATAGACCCGAGCGATTATGCAGTATCATACACAGCCAACAATGCAGTCGGCGAGGCGACAGTGAAAGTCACCTTGACGGGCGGCATATCGGGATCGGGTCAGACCACGTTCAACATCATCGATGCGCCTGAGGTCTCGTACACGGTGTCGATAGATGCGAGCGAGCAGAGTTTCGTATATAATGGGTGTGATCAGCACCCGACGAACATAAAGGTCGTCGTCATTCCGACGATGCTTACGACGGCATGGCCGGAGGCGGTTGGTCATGAGGTTACGCTCTCGAAGGACTACACAGTGACAGTCGGCACGACGCCTGTCAGCTACACCAACAGCTATTCGATAGACTATCCGGCGGGCGGTTCGACGGATGCGTCGGATGAGCCGTACACCCTCTATGTCAGGGCGGCGAGTCGGAATCTCGTATTGGCATCGTATACAGACGGTTCGGGGACGCACACGAAGGAGTTCCATCTTGTAGCAGGCGACGAGCAGTCGGCGACATACGAGATAACGACGCGTCCGCTTGCGGTGAACGACAATTTCAAGTATACCCTTTCTGAGGAGGAGTATACATATAATGGAGAGGATCATGAGCCGGAGGTGACAGTCCAGATGAAGGACTGCAATGGAGACTGGGTGACGCTCTCGTCGGCTGGTGACTATACAGTCAGTGTGGCGGAGGACAGGAGTACTCCAGGCACCAAGCATCTCACGATAGAGGGTACGGGCAACTATTCGGGGAGCGTAGAGAAGACATACGTAGTCGAGGCGGCGAACATTGCGGACGTGACGTTCACTCTCGACTATGACATGACGTATTCAGGAAGTGAGAAGAAGCCAACCGTGGCGGATGCTACGGACAACAATACGGGTAATGGGCTTAGCACGTCGGACTATAGGATAACAGGATATGAGGACAACGTCAATGCTGGTACGGGTAAGGTGCTGATAGAGGGACGTGGGAATTATAGTGGCACGACAGAGGTCGAGTTCGAGATAGAGAAGGCTGACATAGGGGATGCAACAATCACGTTCACACCGGCGCTCACCTTCAATGGACAGGAGCAGCATCCGACGACGACCAATGCAATCTATAACGGCAAGTCAGTTGCCGCATCGGAGTATACAGTTACATGGCCGGCGGAGTCGACGACGGGAGGAAATAAGAATGCGACCATCACGGCGAACGAGGTGAACTTCACGGGCAATACTACAGAGAAGTATACAATAGGAAAGTTAGGGTGGCCAGGAGCAGTGACATTTGAGGACATAGCAGATCAGGAGTATGCTGGAGGTACGCAGATAAAGCCAGTCCCGGTTGTCAAGATAGGAGATATAGTCATAGACAATTCGTATTTCACTATCACGTATGGAACGAACAAGAATGTTGGTCAGGGAACAGTTAATGTCAAACCGAAGAGTTCATCTAACTTTACCAGTATATCACCTAAGACGCTCTATTTCAACATAGTTGGCAGGAGCATAACGGGAGGAACAGTCACGCTGAACGATGCAGGAGCGGGGAGCACATATACATATACGGGTGCGGAGATAGAGCCGAACATAACAGTCGTTGCGCCGGGCGACGTGACACTCACGGCGGCGGACTACACAGTATCTTATACAGGGAGCCAGATCAACGTCGGTGATGTTCACATGACCATTACGGGACGTGGCAACTACACAGGCACGATAGAGACCGACTTCCACATAGTAGCGGCAGCTCTCTCGTCATGTACCTTTGATCCGCTTGGTTCGGTGACCTACAATGGACTTGCGCAGAATCCGAGCACTCCACCTTCTATTACGTTGGGCGCTTATACGTTGCGTGAGGATGTGGATTATACTGTTGAGTACAGTAATAACATCAATGCAGGTTCGGCTCTTGCGACCTATACGGCAGTGGCAGGGGGCAATTTCAGTGGGACGGCGACGCAGAACTACACCATCAATAAAGTGTCGTTGACGGAGACGTCAGTCTCGGTACAGGGATTGAACCCGGAGTATTCGTATACAGGTCAGGACATTACGCCGGAGCCGACCATCAAGTACAGGACCCTTACGCTCACGAAGGACGATGGACAGTTCACGTTCAGCTATGCCAACAACAAGGAGATAGGCACGAACACGGCGACCATCACCATAACGGCGACGGCTGGGGGCAACTTTGCGGATGCCATCACGAGGACATTCAGCATCGTACCGGTGAACATAGCGAATGCGACATTCTCGCCGAGCACCATAGCAGCTCAGGAGTACACGTCGCTAGAGATCAAGCCAGCGGTGACGTTGACATACAATTTCACGTCAGGTGTGCGGACGCTTGTCGAGGGCACGGACTATGACATAACGTATACGAACAATGTCAATGCTGGCAGGGCGACCATGACCTTTGTAGGAAAGGGAGCGTTTGCAGGGAGCAGTGTAGACAAAGAGTTCACGATCAATGCTGTTGACCTCTCGTCGTCGCCTAATGTTACGGCTACTCTCGCTGAGACGGAGTATGACTATACGGGAGCGGAGATTCAGCCAGTTCCTACTGTTAAGCTTGGTGGCGTCACATTGACCGAGGGAACGGACTATACCCTCGAGTATGAGCATAACGTAAACTATGGAACAGCGACAGTAACAGTCAGGGCGAAGAGTGCAAACTTTGCGAACTCGAAGGACTTGTACTTTACAATCAACAAGATCAACCTCTCGAGTTGTGACGTGGCATTTGCCGGAGGTACCTTCGTATATAACGGAACAGACTTCGAGCCAGCGGTCAGCGTCACCATAGGAGGGGAAGCCATCAGTACGGACCAGTATCACGTGACGTATTCAGACAACCGAGATGCGGGGGAGGCGACGGTAAGCATATTGCCGACGGCGAACAGTAACTTCACGGGCAGCAAGGTAGTACACTTCACCATAGACCGATGTCCGCTCAACACGCTCACGGCTAGGAACATAGCAAGTCAGGAGTACACTGGCAGTGCGATAGAGCCGGCGATAGAGATAGAGGCGACGGTGAATGGTAGCACAGTCGTCCTGAATGCAGATTGCTTTGACGCATCGTATGAGGACAATGTCGATGCAGGTACGGCGGCTAAGGCAATAGCAACAGGAAAGGGCAACTATACAGGCACGTTGACTAAGACGTTCACTATCACGCCGGTAGATCTTGCGACGAGCACCTTTGTAGCAATCGACGACATCCCATCGAAGCAGTACACCGGTAACAACATAGAGCTGGATGCGGAAGCAGTCATCAGGTTGAGGGGCAATGCGTTGACGAAGGACGTCGACTATACATTGAGCTACGCCAACAACAAGAATGTCGGCACGGCTACGGTGACCTTCACGGCAAAGAGCGGGAACTTTGTCAACTCGAGAAGCACGACATTCGAGATCACTAAGGTGCCGCTTGGTAATGCTACCGTGACGGGAGTTGATGCGACATACGTATATAATGGAACAGCGATCAATCCGACGCCAGTTCTTCATATGGGTGAGACGCTGATACCGGCGAGCGAGTACACATATAGCATAACGAACAACACGCAGCCTGGACTTGCGACCATCACGTTCACGGCTGCGGACAGGGCAGACTGCATCTATACGGGTACGTTCGACTACCACTTCACGATAACGGCAGTCGACTTGAAGGATGCGTACCTCAAAGACCAGTCGACGATCCCGAGTTCAGTCTTCATGTATGCGGAGATAAAGCCGACACCGAGGGTGGCGATACGCTATGAGGGAGCGGAGCACATCTTGACAGCAGGAGTCGACTTCGAGTATTACTATGAGAACAACGTCAACGTTGGCGACGCTGCGGTAGTTCGTATCATAGCGAAGAGCGACACCTACATGGGCACGAAGGACTTCAACTTCTCGATAACGAAGAAGTGCCTGACGAACAATGGAGGAGCAGGAGCTGTCACGTTTGAGAATCCGAACAAGAGCATGAGCTATACAGGTATAGCCGTCGAGCAGGACAGCTATATCTTGACATATAATGGTAAGCACTTGGCTGAGGGGGTGGACTTCAACGTCTCGTATGTGAACAATACTGGAGTCGGGACTGCGACCGTCACCTATACTGGAATTGGAAACTTCGAGTGCAGCAAGCAGTACAATTTCACCATTAGTCGGGCGACGATAGCAGATGCAGTCGTCACATTGCCAGACCTCTACTATTTCTCTGGATATGCAATAAAGCCGGAGCCGGTAGTCGTGTACAATGGTATGACGTTGACGAAGGATGTCGACTATACGTTGGATAACTGGAAAAACAACACGAATCCGACGCAGAGTGCTACGTTCAGAGTTAATGGTAAGGGGGTCTATAGTGGTAATCAGACTGTTACGTTTGAAATCTTGAAGCCAGACTTGAACGACCGAATATTGTTCAAGGCGGCGGATGGGAATTACTATGCCGTCAGCGAGAACAACCCGACGGCACCGACGACAACCGTATATAAGCCAATAGAAGATTACTATTACACAGGCGTTATTAATAGGCCGAGTGTAAATACGTACGTCAAGGTTGGAGACAACTATCAGCAGTTGAACTATAACTCTAACCATAACGCATACGACACACGTCAGACATGGACATACAATATCAGCTCGGGTACGGGCTATATGTTCATCAACTCCGTAGACGGAACGTATTTCATCAATGCAGGAAAGGTGCCCTTCACGATACATCCTGTAGATTTCCAGAGCAACAAGACGACAGTCGAGTTGACCAAGACATCGTATGAGTATACAGGCAGGCCGATATTGGCGACGGTCAAGTCGATAAAGAATAATGGTAGCATCGTGTATGTCAATGCGACAGACACCATGATGACATACGTGAACAATATAGAGCCGGGCACAGCTACGCTTACTATACAAGGTCAGGACAATACGAGGGACTTTGTGAATGTCGGTACGTATACGTTCACGATAACTAAGACGCAGATTAGCAAGGCAACGATAACGAACTTGTCGGAGGTGTCTGCGACCGTTGCGCCTATATTGAATTTCAATGGGACTATAGTGGACCCGAGCGAGTACACGTATAAGGTAAGAACAAACGACATCCAGATAACAGCGTTGGCGTCGTCTCCACACTTCACGGCGGGAACGGTGTCATTTAGCCGTAACCCAATAAACATAGCGGAGACCGTAGTGGCGACGAACACGACGACGGAAAGCAATTCGGCACCATTTACGGACAACATAGATCCGACGACATCATGTGGAACCGTTACGTACGGTGCTGTACAGCGCGAAAGGTATGGTTTCCTTAATTTGGGAGTTCGTTACTATAGGACAGGAACAGCGATTTGTACGAAGATTGTAGAGCATAGAGAAGGTGTTGAGACGACGACTACAGAGACGACTACAACAACAACGACGACGCCGACCGCTACTGTATCGGGAACATATTACTACACTGGGGCTGCAATTGAGCCAGGTACAAATAAGGCAAATATCACGATTAGTGTTGTTACAACGGTTGAGACCGAAGTCAAGACGACCGTAAGTAAAACAGGTACAAAGATTGTCGAGAATCAGATACAGAATGTAACGTACAAGCGGTATTGTAATGAGGCAGGAACACAATGGGTTGCTGATCCTGATGGGGATAATTATGATAAACCGGTAGGATATGAGAATATAGATGCATCAACTGTCACAGGACCGTATGATGAAACGCAAGAAAGTACGACTACAACGACGCCGACTTCGACAACTAAAACGTTGGCACAGGGCGATTTCAAGGTAGTATCACACGAGGATAATATCAATGCTACGGTATATGAGGGTAGCACAGAGAAGGCGAAGATATATGTAGCAGGAATCGGGAACTACACGGGCATGGCTATAGTGCCATTTGACATCAACCCGCTGGATTTCTCGGACATCTGGGCTTGGAGCCTGAATCCTTTTACTGCAGGAGCACAGTCTGCTAATTCAAGAGGCACGGGCCATGGAATGAAGGATAATGACTTCGTGATATATGACTTCTTCAAGGAGAAGCCAGGACGTGGACTCTTCTTTAGTGGTGACTATACAAACCACCCGAGTTTCTCGCTCCGTTTCGGCAGGACGAACACCCAGTTGCTCGGCACTGGTTATTTCCATGCTGACAAGGCGAGAGTAAGAGATGCTGCAGGAACCGACTTCATATACTATTACAGCAATTGTGAGTCATGTACGGGAAACACGTCGACAGCGACAATCACCATAGAGGCGTCGCCGGATAACCATAACTTCATAGGGCAGACATCGATCAATTATACACTCACACATGGTCGGTTGAGTTATAACCTTATCCATGTAGATCCGAAGGACTATGAGTGGACAGGTTTCCCGATATGCCTTGATGCTCCGGAGGTAAGGATAGCAGATGACGTCGCGAACTTGCCAGTAAACAGGGAGTACTATGCGCTGTTCTATATGCAGGACAGCAAGGTAGTCACGAAGCCGACTAATGTAGGAACGTATTTCGTAGGTGCGTATAGTGTCACGAACAGCATATATGGAACGCTCAAGACACCAGGTTCGTTGGTAGATGGCGTTGCAGTCTCTGCAGCGTTGTTCAATCAGAACGGAAATGACGGAGCAATATGGGGCGGCAAGGGTATCGACTTCTACAATATCGTGCCGATAGACAAGACGAAGATAGACATAGCGCCGATACCAGACCAGACGTTCAACTGGCTACGTATAGCAGCGGAGCCGACATTGACGTATACGTCGACCGATTCGGAGGGCAACGAGCGCACGTACACATTCGTTCCTGGGACAGACTTCACGTATGTACAGTCGTCGTCGGGAGTCCAGACGGCGGGCGAGGACGAGCTGATAATCACTCTCAACACGGCGGCGCCTGGCGAGAAGTTGACAGCGAAGTTCAACATAGTGCCAGCCGACCTGCAGACAGTATATGATGCAGGCAAGTTGAGGGTGACGATCCCGGTACAGACATACGACGGCACGGAGAAGAAGCCAGTGCCGGAGATCATCTTCGTTGACCCGAATGGTGGTGAGCACTCGCTCATAGGCGGCTCGGCGGACGACACAGAGAACGTCTCGCTGGAGTGGAGCGACAACATAGCGACAGGCACGAACACGGCGAAGGTCAAGATAACGGGTAACGGCAAGCGATTCACGGGCGAGTTGACCGTGCCGTTCTCGATAGGCAAGGCAGACTTCAGCAGGTGTGTAGCGAAGAACACCGAGTCCATGAAGGTACAGTGGTCATGTGCTGGGCTCGTGATGCCGACCGTCGAGCTGAAGGATCCAGTGACCGACGTCGACGTAGCTAGCACCGAGTACACCGTTTTGACGACGAGCCTGGGTGACGTGCCGGTCGGCGAGACCAGCTACATCGAGCTTGAGGCGAAGTCGACGTCGAACTACACAGGCAGGTGCAGGGTGCCGGTATCTGTGACGAACCTGACGATCACGCAGTCGAATCCGAATGTCAAGGTACATTTCTTGGAGCCGGCAAGCTTCTTCTACTATGACGGTGGTAAGCCGATCAAGCCGACGTTTGAGGTAAGATACTACTACAATGGTCCGGACAATCCAGAGTACTGCCTCTTGAATGCAGGGGAGTGCTATGCGTTGGCGGACGGTTCGGGCCCTGTCACATACGCAAACAACACCATAGCGGGTGAGGCGAGCGTCACGATCAACTTTGCGGGCAACTGCTCGGGTGCGTACACGGCGACCTTCCAGATCCAGAGCGTAGATCTCGAGAACCCGTTGAGGGGTACAGTCTATGCCGATCCTGTAGCGTCGGCAGAGTTCACCGGTCAGGCAGTGACGCCAAGTTCGGATCCAGTGCTCCACTACATAGACTACTATGACGTCGATCATGTCCTCGTAGAGAATGTCGATTACGTCCTCGAGTACTCGAACAACGTCAATGCAGGCGTTAACACCGCCGTTGTCAACTTCCATGGTCTCGGCAAGAACTACTCGGGCAACCACGAGGAGAACTTCACCATAGAGAAGGCGAACATAGCGGCAGCGGAGCAGACCAAGGTCTTGACCGACATGACCTATACAGGGTCGGAGATCAAGCCGGAGCCGAACCTCCTCTATGGCACGTATCACTTGACGAAGGGAACCGACTACAAGGTAGAGTGGGAGAACAACGTCGAGGTCGGCACAGCGACCATCAAGGTCACGGCGCTTGACGGAGGCAACTTCTATGGTACGGCGTCGTACACCTTCAACATCGTCGGTATGGAGCTGACAGTCTCGAGGATCTCGAGCATAGCGAACCAGACATGTACGGGCAGTGCGATAACGCCGTCGTTCACCGTCTATTATGAGATAGAGGGTGTCGAGCGCGAGCTGAGGGCAGGAGTCGATTACGACTACGAGTACCTCAACAACACGGCAGTCGGAACGGCGACCGTGCTTATCACGGCGAAGGGCAACTTCAAGGGTACGGCGCGGCAGACCTTCAGGATAGTAGCGAAGAACATAGGCAACATCACGTGGGATCCTATCGACGACCAGCCGTATGACGAGGGCAACCCAGTCACACCGACGACAAAGATCTACTATGAGGGCGTAGAGCTCACGAAGGACGTCGACTACACCATCACGTATCAGAACAACTATGCGCCAGGAACGGCGAGGATGATCGTGACTGCCAAGAGGGGCACTTGCTACAGTGGGTCGAAGAGCATCGAGTTCACGATAGAGCAGGCAGAGATAACACTCGACGCCATGGCAGACATCCCATATACGGGAGACTTCCAGGCGCCGGCGCCAGTGGTACGTTCCAATGGTGCCGTCGTTCCGGCGTCGACCTCCAACTACACCGTATCGTACGATCCGAGGAACGTCTTGAACGTCGGGGAGTACACATGTACCGTAACAGGTAAGGGCACGTATGTCGGGACCGTCAGCACGACCTTCAACATCACACCGCTAGACATAGCAGATGCGACATGCTCGACCATACCGGAGCAGATGTTCACCGGCACGGCGGTAGAGTTCGACTGGGACAACGACAAGGAGTTGACGTATCCGCTCGGAGGCGTCCCGACGAAGCTCAGGTGGAATACCGACTTCACCGTCTCGTACAGCAACAATGTCAAGAGTGGCACGGCGACCATCACGTTCACAGGTATAGGCAACTACACTGGCACGAAGACCGTCACCTTCGAGATAGGTCAGGTAAGTCTAGCTCCGAGCAACACGTTGATAACCACGCAGAACATCACGGCTCAGACCTTCACGGGATGCCAGATTACGCCGAGCAACTTCAAGGTGTATTACCAGAGCAAGTCTCCTCAGACTCTGGCATCAGGAACGGACTACACCATCACATACGGAGAGAACATAAATGTCGGCACGAATGTCGGAACCGTCACGTACACTGGTAAGGGCTCTTACAAGGACAGCAGGACAGTGACGTTCACCATCCAGAAGGCGGACATCAGGAACATCACGTACACGCTTGACAAGACCGAGTATCCGTATACCGGCGAGCCAATCAAGCCAGTCGTGACGGCGAAGTTTGGCAAGTGCAACTACACGCTTGTCGAGGGCGTCGACTACAGCGTCTCGTACAGCAACAACGTCGACAGAGGCCAGGGCATCATAACCTTGACGGCGCTCAGTGGAGGCAACTTCAAGAACACGACGAGCATACCGTTCCAGATAGGAGCGATGAAGGTCGTCGAGTGCACGTATGAGCCGATACCGGCAGTCACATACGACGGACAGGAGCACACGACCGCAGACGACGTAGTCCTCGTAGTCAAGAATGGCGACGACGTACTCGTCGAGGGTACAGACTATATCCTCGCGTACAGCAACCATATCAACAGGGGTACGGCGACCGTGACCGTCACGGGTGTCAACAACTTTACTGGCACGAAGACGCTGAACTTCACGATCAACCCGTATGACATCAGTGGCAGCTACGTCCAGATAGACGAGATAGAGTCGTCGAAGTTCGCTGGAGTACCGGTGACGCCGTCGCCGAACGTCTTCTTCCGCAATGGAACGGCGGACTACAACATGGACGAGGGCACGGACTATGAGATAGAGTACAGCAGCAACATGTACGTCACCGACAGTCCGGTAGCAACGTTCAAGGCCGTAGATAGCGAGACGTGCAACTTCACGGGCAGCAGGGATGTGCCGTTCAGCATCACGTGTGCTGACATGAAGGATGTGACCGTCACGGGCATCAATGCCAAGTACACGTACACTGGCAGCCAGATCACGCCGGAGGGCTTCACTCTGAAGATGGGCAGCTACACAGTAGATCCGAGCGAGTACACCGTCACGTATGGCACGAACGTCGCATACGGCACCAACAATGGCAAGGTATACATAGCGGCTAACGAGGGTGCCGGCAATTTCTGTGGGCAGAAGACCGTCTCGTTCTCGATCATCAAGAGGAGCATCGAGGATGCCGTCGTGACGGGCGTACAGGACAAAGTGTACACAGGCGTTGCGGCAGTCCAGAACATGTCTGAGATAGTCGTCACGCTTGACGGTCAAGTCTTGACTCAGGGCACAGACTACACCATAGCATACGCGAAGACCAAGAGGACCAATGTCGGTGACCCGGCGGCCATCGTCGTTAGTGGAGCTGGCAATTACAGTGGCAAGTTGAACGTCTCGTTCAACATCTTGCCGCTTGACCTGAGCAGTCCGGACATCACAGTCGCAGCAATTGACGACAAGGAGTACACGGGCAGCCAGATCAAGCCAGCGCCGGTGCTCACGTATGGCGAGAGGAAGATAACGAACACCAACTATACGACGACGTATAGCGACAATGTCAATGTCGGGGTAGCTACCATCACGTTGACGGCGAAGACAGCCAACTACACAGGCACTCGCACAGTCAACTTCAACATCACACCGGTCGACATCGACAAGTCGGACGTCGTAGGGTTGGCAGCATACTACACGTACACAGGCAGCCAGATCACGCCGAGCATCAGTGACAAGTATAAGGGATATGCGCAGGATGCTAGCAGCTACAGCGTCACATACGGGGAGAACACCAATGTCGGTGCGACGTCGGGTGTCATCACGTTGACGGCGAATGGCACGGGCAACTTCATCGAAGGGACGACCAAGACCGTGACCTTCGAGATACGAGCAGTAAGCTTGAAGCCGTTCTCGATAGCCGACAGGCGTTACACTGGCGAGCAGATCAGGCCGACGGCGTTCAGTGGCAAGTTCACATCTGGCGGCAAGCAGTTCACCGTCAATGAGGGCATCGACTTCGTCATCACCGGCTACAGGAACAACGTCAACGTCGGCGAGGCGATAATCGACATCCGAGGAATCGGTAACTACACCGGTACGACGACAGTCACGTTCAACATCACCAAGTCGCAGCTTACGGCAACATTGCCGTGGACATCGAGGACGTATAATGGAGCGGTGCAGTTGCCGGAGCCGGTAGTCACAGACAAGGCTACAGGCAAGGCGTTGACGAAGGGCACCGACTACACCCTTGACTACAGCAACGCATCGAGCACCAATGTCGGCACTTACACCGTCAATGTCGTCGGCACGGGCAACTACAGTGGTAACAGCAAGCTGACGTACAACATCACGCCGGCCACGTTGACGGCAAGCCTTGACGAGGGGTCGTTCCTCTATGACTTCACGGAGCACACAGTGACCGTGAGCGCATATTACGAGGGCACGGCGAATGCCGTCAGTGCGTCGGACTACACCGTCAATGGAGTGACGAGTGCGATGAATGCGAACGAGGATCCGGGGTATAAGGTAACAGTCACTCCGGGCTCGAACTTCGCAGGGCAGGAGCCAATCGAGCTGACGTGGTACATCATGAGGGCAGACATCATCAATGCCGAGGTTCCGGAGATACAGGATCAGACCTACACTTGCGAGCAGATCAGACCGGAGGTTGGTGGTGTCACGTACACACATCATCTCACGCCAGTTCTGGTCAGGGAGGACATCGAGGTCGGCAACGACTTCACGCTTGAGTATGGCGAGAACGTAGCAGTCGGGACCGGAAGCATCACGCTGCATGGAATCGGCAACTACAAGAACACCAAGATTGTCTACTTCAACATAGTACCGGCGCCGCTGACAGCGACGTTGACGACAGAGACCTTCAACTACCACAAGGGCATAGTCAATGACCCAGGATTGGTAGTCACAGGAGCATGCACGACAGCCGTAGAGGGCAGAGACTATGAGATTGTCACCGGTAGCACGAGGGCGGCAGAGAACGTCGGCGACTACTTCATCACCGTACGTCCGATGGGCAACTACACCGGTGACGACATCAAGTTGACGTGGAAAGTTCAGGCAGTAGAGTTGACAGCCGAGTACTCGGAGGTAAGCAACGTCACGTATGACTGCCTGGCACACGGACAGCAGCCGACAGTCAGCATCGAGGGCCTCACGCAGGGAACAGACTACACCGTCGCTTACACATACAAGAGAGGTGCGAGTGCGACGACAGACTTGACGAAGGTAGGCGAGATCACAGTGACCACGAAGGTCACCATGCTGAACTCGAACTACACTGTCAGTCCGTTGACCAACGAGCAGACGTATGAGATACAGTCGGCATCGTTGACGGCGGCGATAGCAACCGACGAGTTCACGTATGACGGCAGCGAGAAGAACCCAGGCTTGACAGTCACGTCGGGAGCGACCTGTCCGTTGACCGAGGGCGTCGATTATGAGATCTCGGCAGCTAGCGTCAGGAAGGCTACGGCAGTCGGCGACTACGAGATCGTAGTGACGCCGAAGGGCAACTATACAGGTGCGGCGCAGACCTTGAGCTGGAGCATCAAGCCTGGCACCGTCACGGCGAGCGTAGAGTACAAGAGCGGCCTTGCGTCGTACATCAGTGCGACGAGCGTCTATTACACGGGAGCAGTACAGCATCCGACAGTCAGCATGACAGGTCCGAAGACCCTCGTCGAGGGGACGGACTACACCGTCACGTGGAACAGCGACTTCAAGACCATAGGCACGCATACAGTCACCGTCACGCTCAGTGGCAACCTGCAGTATGCAGACCAGAGCACAGAGAAGACCTTCACATTCGAGATCGTAAAGAGGACGCTGACAGCCAGTGTCTCGAACATGGCGGGCGACTGCTTCGTCTATGACGGCACGGAGAAGACCCCGACCGTCACAGTCAAGGATGCAGCCAATACCAGCAAGACCCTCGTATTGTGGACCGACTATGGATATGACGGAGCCATCAGTGCGACCCTTGCAACATCCCATAACATCAGAGTCTATGGTATGGGCATCTACGCCGGGTGTGACGACATCAACCTGACGTGGTGCATAGGCAAGGGCGAGATGACGGCGACAATCACGCCTGATGAGGTCACGTATGACGGCACGGCACATACGCCGACGTACACCGTCAGGGACAAGAAGACCGGCGTAGAGTTGAAGCTTGACGACGACTTCACGGCAGGCGGAGACTTCACGAGGACCGACGTCGGCAACTACACCATCACCATCACGGCGGCAGAGGGTGGCAACTACAGTGGCACCATAGAGCTGCACTGGGCTATCAAGGCATCTGCATTGACGGCAGAGCTCGTACCGGCGGCAGATCAGACCTATGATGGCATCGAGAAGAGCGTCGAGGTAGTCGTCAAGGATGCCAATGCGCCGTCGAAGATCATGACGAGGGGCACAGACTACACCGTCGAGGGCATAGAGAGTGCGATATTGCCAGACACCTATACCGTCACCGTCACGCCGGCAGGCAACTATGCAGGCGAGCCGATAGTCCTGACGTGGAAGATAGCAAGAGGTGGACTCACGGCAAGCCTTGCTCCGCCGACCACCTACACGTATGACGGCACAGAGCATGCGCCGACGCTTGTCGTCAGCGATGCCAACAATTCGAGCAGGGAGATGGTGCGCGGCACAGACTACACCATCAAGTCGGGCAGCGTAGAGAGTGCAAGCGAGGCAGACACGTACACCATCACTGTCGTACCGGCGGGCTATTATGCAGGAGGTGACGAGATCGTCTTGACATGGAAGATCGAGCAGTCGACGTTGACTGCACGCCTCGACCCAGACGAGTACACATACGATGCTACGGCAAAGACGCCGAGCATCATCGTCGAGGATGCAACGAGCAGCGCAGTCTTGACAGAGGGTGCGGACTATGATGTCGATGGCACTAGGACGGCTACCGACTATGGCACGTACAACATCACCGTCACGCCTAAGGGCAACTATAAGGGTGCGCCAGTCGTCTTGACATGGAACATCAACAAGAGCGAGCTGATAGCAACAGTTGATCCGCTCAGCTTCACGTATGACGGTACGATAAAGACCCCGACCGTCAGCGTAACCGACAAGACGACGGGCGAGAGCGTAGCATCGACAGAGTACACCATAGCAGGCGAGACCAGTGGTACGAACGTCAAGACGTACACCATCACCGTCACGCCTAAGGGCAACTATAAGGGCACGGCTCAGACGTTGACATGGAGCATAGCACAGGCAACGTTGACCGCGAGCGTCGAGCCGACCGAGTTCCTGTATGACGGCACCAAGAAGACCCCGACAGTCAAGGTCGAGGATGCCGCTACGCACAACGAGCTCGTGGCAGGTACCGACTACACCATCAGTGGTCAGACAAATGGCACAGCTAACGGCACGTACACCATCACCGTCACTCCAAAGGGCAACTATGGAGGAGCGGCTCAGACGTTGACATGGAAGATCAACAAGAGCCAGTTGTTGGCCGAGGTCGATCCGACGGGCTACACATTTGACAACACGACAAAGACGCCGAACGTCATCGTAACCGACAAGACCAGTGGCAAGACTTTGACAGCCGATGTCGACTATGAAGTAGGTGGTGAGGTCAGTGGCAAGAACAATGGCACGTACACCATCACCGTCACGCCAATAGGCAACTACGAGGGCGACGAGATAGCATTGACATGGAGCATCGGCAAGGCCGCCATCACGGCAAGCCTTGACCCGGCAAGCTACACGTATGATGCGAGTGAGAAGGAGCCGAGCATCATAGTCAAGGATGCGTCTACAGGCAGGGCTCTCAGTGAGGGCACAGACTACACCGTCGATGGCGACAGAAAGGGCACGGATAATGGCACTTACAACATCACCGTCACACCGGCTGGCAACTATGCAGGTGATCCGATAGCGTTGACGTGGAGCATCGGCAAGGCAGGTATCACAGCGAGCCTGACGCCGACAAGCTACACATACGATGCAAGCGAGAAGGAGCCGAGCATCGTCGTCAAGGATGCCTCTACAGGCAGGACGCTTGCTGAGGGCACAGACTACACCGTCAGTGGTGCAAGGAAGGGCACAGAGAATGGCACGTACAGCATCACCATCACGCCTGCGGGCAACTACGATGGCGAGCCGATAGCATTGACGTGGAGTATCACCAAGTCCGCAATCGTAGCGAGCCTCGACCCGACAAGCTACACGTATGACGCTAGCGAGAAGGAGCCGAGCATCATAGTCAAGGATGCCTCGACCGACAGGGCTCTTGCTGAGGGCACAGACTACACCGTCAGTGGTGCAAGGAAGGGCACCGAGAATGGCACGTACAGCATCACCATCACGCCTGCGGGCAACTACGATGGCGAGCCGATAGCATTGACGTGGAGCATCACCAAGTCCGCAATCGTAGCGAGCCTCGACGAGAACAGCTACCTGTATGACGCGACCGAGAAGGCGCCGGTAGTCACCGTCAAGGACAAGAATACCGATGACGTCCTCAGTGAGGGCACAGACTACACCATCAGTGGCACGACCAAGGAGACAAACAATGGTACGTACACCATCATCGTCACGCCTGCGGGCAACTATGATGGCGATGCAATCTCGTTGACATGGGTAATCAACAAGAGCGAGCTGGTTGCTGTGCTTGACCCGGCGACATTCGTATATGACGGAGACGTCAAGACTCCGGCAGTCGTTGTCACCGACAAGACCAGTGGCAGGACGTTGACACTTGGCACCGACTACACCGTAGGCGGCGAGACCAGTGGCACCAATGTCAACAGCTATGACATAACCGTCACGCCAAAGGGCAACTATAAGGGCACGGCTCAGACGTTGACGTGGACCATCACCAAGTCTACGTTGATAGCGAGCGTAGATCCGACCGAGTTCCTGTATGACGGCACTAAGAAGACCCCGACAGTCAAGGCCGAGGATGCCTCTACGCATAATGAGCTCGTGGCAGGCACCGACTACACCGTCAGTGGGCAGGTCGATGGCACGGCGAATGGCACGTACACCATCACCGTCACGCCAAAGGGCAACTATGGTGGTACGGCGCAGACCCTGACGTGGGTAATCAACAAGAGCGAGCTTGTTGCGACCGTCACGCCGGGCGAATACACGTACGACTGCACGACCAAGACGCCGACCGTCGTCGTAACCGACAAGACCAGTGGCAAGACGTTGACCGTCGATGTCGACTATGAGGTCAGTGGAGAGGTCAGTGGCAAGAACTATGGCACTTACACCATCACCGTCACGCCGGCAGGTAACTATGAGGGCACGGCTCAGACGTTGACGTGGACCATCAACAAGGCAGAGTTGACAGCGGCTCTTACGACGTCGACGTTCACGTATGACGGCAGCGTCAAGGATCCTGGTTTGACAGTAAGCGGAGCCTGCGGTGAGGCCGTTGAGGGCACAGACTACACCGTCAGCGCGGCGAGTGTCAGGACAGCTACCAACCATGGAGAGTATACCATAGTAGTGACGCCTATGGGCAACTACGATGGCGAGGCGCAGACGCTGACGTGGGAGATATCTAAGTCTACGTTGACTGCAAGTCTCGACCCGACGAGCGTGACCTACGACGCAGCGGCTCATACACCGGTAGTGACCGTCAAGGACGCAACAACAGGTGCGGTGCTGACAGTTGATGTCGACTACACTCTGAGTGGTGACCTGACGAAGACCGACAACGGCAGCTACACGATAACCGTCACGGGTATCAACAACTACGAGGGCAGCAACGCGAGCCTGACGTGGACCATCACTAAGGCGGCGATCATCGCAAGCATAGAGCCGAAGACCTTCACGTACGACGCTACGGAGAAGTCGCCGGTCCTGACCGTGAAGGATGCTAAGACCGACAGAGTACTCGAGCGTGGCACAGACTACACCGTATCAGGCACGGTGTCTGAGACGGCAAACGGCACGTACACGATAGTAGTAACGCCTGCTGGCAACTACACTGGCGAGGCACAGGAGCTGACGTGGACAATTACTAAGGCAGCTATCATAGCAAGCATAGAGCCGAAGACCTTCACGTACGACGCAAGCGAGAAGTCGCCAGTCCTGACAGTCAAGGATGCTTCTACCGACAGAGT
>JAFPZF010000003.1 GCA_017417385.1 Bacteroidales bacterium | reverse complement strand
GAGCGCTAGCTCGCCCTCTGTGAACTAAAAACCTCCGTGCCTCCGTGTACTCTGTGTGTGAGACCTTTCCTCACCCCCTACCCTCCGACGACTCCGACCCTTCCGACGACTCCGACCTTCCGACGGTTCCGACGACTCTGACACCTCCGACATCCTCCGCCGCCTCTGTGCTCTCCCGCGAGCGCTAGCTCGCCCTCTGTGAACTAAAAAACTCTGTGCCTCCGTGTACTCTGTGTGAGGCCTTTCCTACCTTCCGACGACTCAGACACCTCCGACATCCTCCGCCGCCTCTGTGCTCTCCTGCGAGCGCTAGCTCGCCCTCTGTGAACTAAAAACCTCCGTGCCTCCGTGTACTCTGTGTGAGGCCTTTCCTACCCCCCGACATCTCTTCCGACTCTGACGATTCCTACTCCTCCGACATCCTCCGCCGACTCCGACCTTCCGACAATTCCTCATTCCTAATTCCTAATTGGGTTAGACTTGTATTAGACATGCCTCCTCTTATGTTAACTTCCCCGTTCTCCGCACCAATCATTTCTTTTCCCACCTTTCCTCCTCCCCCCTCTTGCTTTTCTCGCTCCTTTTTACTACCTTGCATACGACAATCTTTAGACAACAACGATTATGAGAAAAGCATTCATATTCTCCGCCCTCCTCACCATCCTCTCGACTGCCTCCGCGCAGCAGCTCGATATCGCACAGTCTGGCCACTTCGCCACTCTTAAACTCTCCTCCGAGCAATACGCCGACTGGAACGACGACGCCTTCTCTAAGAATGACGCCACTGTCCAGACCTACACGAAACTGCTATACGAGAACCTCAGCGACGACTTCGACTTCATCGTCCTCGTCCGCAACGCCCCAGACCTCGACGGCTTCTCCTACTACGGGAAGAGCCTCAACGTCAAGAATGATGTCACCGGCATTGGTGTCTCAGTCTTCTCCAACGCCGCTAAATATGGCTCCGCAGGCCGTCTCCAGCAAATCATCCACATGCCCGCACGAGACGTCATCTCGAATGGTCCCTTCCTCCACGAGATTCTCCACCGCTGGGCAAATCACGCCTTCCCGACGGTCAACAGTGGCCACTGGGGCTATATGGGGGGCAGCACACCAGGTCAGATAGGCGGCTTCCTGCAGTCCTCACTCAAACCTGTCGAAGGTAAAGCTAATACGTACACTGTCGACTACTTCGGCAGCAATGCCAACGGCGGCAACTCTGTGCCCTACAACGAGTTGGAGCTATACATGATGGGCCTCATCCCTCTCTCCAGCGTGTCACCATTCTCGGCTTTCACTAATATCAATAGCAAGGACGTCTCTGTCGACCAACAGACTGGCGTCACCACTTTCGTCTCCGACAGCCGCACGGACTACACCCCGGCTTCTATCGAGGCTCTCCTCGGCAAGCGCACCCCCGATTATACTTCCTCTCAGAAGGACTTCAACGTCCTCTTCGTCGTCATCACGGACTGCGACCTCTCCGCCTCCGACTACAAGGAGATCGAAGACCAGATCGTCTCTATGTGCCAGCAGTCCGCCACCGGCAACAATCTCTACAACTTCTTCTCCGCTACTGGCGGCAGGGCTACTCTCTCTACTGGCGACCTCAACGCGAAGCTGCTCGACCATTCTAAGTCTATCAGTCTGACCGCGCCTACTGCTGTCGCCTCTGTCAAGAACTTCAAGCCGCTCGACATCAAGTGGACGACCAACCTCTCCGGCAATATCCGTATCGACCTGTATCAGCACGGCGCCTTCCTCTGCAATATTGCCACTGGCATCCCGGCCTCCTCCGGCAAGTACACATGGAATGTCGACCTCTCGGAGCTCTACGACTCTTCGGACATCTCTATCCGTCTCGTCAGCGAGGACTCCCCTCTATTCTACACTTTCTCCGCCGCTCCTTTCGACGTGACGACTCAGCAGTTCACTATCTCCGGCAAGGTCCTCAATGCTAAGGGCAACCCTGTCCCAGATGCTATTGTTACGACTGGCAACAAGGCTGCCTACATCTCCTCCGCTCGCGACGACGACTCCAACCGCTACTACCGTCTCTGTACGACTGTCGAACAGGAGTTCACGGCTACCGAGCCGACTGTCATCGCCGTCGAGTTTAAGCCCAACATCCGCGAGACTTCTCAGTCTATCGAGTTCGGCATCCTCAATTCCGACAAGACTGTCGTCGTATCGAAGGTCGTCCAGTCATCCACCCTCTCTCATCGCGAACTGAACCGCATCGACTTCGACAAGCCTGTCTCGGTAACCCCAGGCGAGACTTACTACTTCTACTTCCGCGACCCTGGCTACCCGAATACGTCTATCTATTACTACTATATCGACGACAACTCGAAGCCTGTCTACCGTATCTGGTCAGCCGACGGAGTCAGCACCCAGACAGACACCGAAGGCAAGTACGCCATCTCCCTCCCCGAGCGTTGGTCCGGCCGCCTGACCGCCATCGCTGACGGTCTCTCCTTCCCGCACCTCTCCTTCTCGAGACTGTCTAACGACTTCCTCTCTGTGGACTTCACCGAGGGCGCTCCCGATGCTCTCCGCGAGCTATCCGTCGCTGGAGCAAAGGTTATCCCGTCCTCTAATGCCGTCCTCATCTACGGCTTCTCTGGCAATGTCACTATCTACGACCTCACTGGCCGCCCCGTCTCCTCTTCCGTGGCTTCCGGCTCGCAAGTGAAGATCTCCGTCCCGCGCCACGGACTCTACATCCTCTCCCTCGGCGACTCCTCTACCCTCCTCCGCCTCTAGTTCTCCCCTTCTCCCCACACCTCTTCTCCCCCTTCCCTCCCCCTCCCTTATTCTGCTACTTCCTCTTCCTTTGGACAACTTCCTATCCCCGTCTTAAACTCTGTCCAGATGAACAACCTCAACTTGATTGACAGGTCTTTACGACAGGCTATAACAAACGCCGCCACAACCTTCCCCGTCATCACTATCACGGGCCCTCGCCAGACGGGTAAGTCCACTCTGTGCCGCTCACTGTTCCCCGCCCTCCCCTACCTCAATATGGCAGACTCCAGCCTCCACGATCTGGCATCTAAAGACCCTAAGTCTTTCTGGTCCTCCTACCCGAATGGCGCTATCATAGACGAGGCTCAGAACTGCCCCGACATCTTCCCACAGCTTCAAATCATGGTCGACGAAGACCGCTTCAACTCGACCTCCACACCTCGTCGCTTCATCCTGACTGGCAGCAGCTCCCTCGACCTTTTGCAAGACGTCTCCCAGTCTCTCACCGGCCGTACCGCTATCCTAAACCTCCTTCCGCTGTCTGTCGCCGAAATAGAGTCGCACTTCGGCCATGTCGACACTGACGACCTCATTCTCTCCGGCGGCTACCCTGCCATCTGGCTCTCCCCCTCCGACTCTCGCCACCTCATCATCTCCAACTACTATACGACTTTCATCGAGCGAGACGCCCGCCGCCTTGTCAACATCGAGGACCTTGTCGCCTTCCAGTCTTTCATCCGCCTCTGCGCATCTCATATTGGCAAGGAGCTCAACATCTCAAGCCTTGCTATCGAGGTCGGCGTCACCACGACGACTATCAAGCACTGGCTCTCCCTCCTCTCCGCCTCCTTCATTCTCTACCTCCTCCCGTCCTACCACTCCAACATCGACAAGCGTCTGACTAAAGCTCCTAAGGTCTACTTCTACGACACCGCCGTCGCCGCCTTTCTCCTCGGGATCGACTCTACTTCCGAACTCGTCTCCCACCCCCTCCGTGGTGCCCTCTTCGAGAATCTCGTCATCAACGAGTTTATCAAGCAAGATACTAACGCTGGCAAGAACCGACATTTCTTCTTCTATACTGACAAGTCCCAGCGCGAGATCGACCTCCTCATCTCTTCCCCTCTCGGCCTCGAAGCCTACGAGATCAAGGCTGCCAAGTCTATGAAGCCTAGTTTCTTCTCTACTATCGACTATCTTTCCGACTCACTATCTTTCTCCCGCCTCTCCGTCATCTACGACGGCTCTGCGGAACGGACATCCGCCATTCACGCCTCCCTCAACTTCCGCCACATCAACCTCCTCTCCTCCCCTCTCTAATCGTCCCCACCCTTCTTCCGCCTTCATCATAGCATCATACATAAAAATGACATTGCCGGCCCCGCTCGTCGCAGGACCGGCAATGTCGCCTTTCGTTTTCTCTTCTTGGCGAAGTTCTAGGAAATATAGAACTCTCCTTTACTTGTGGAGACCCTTTCTCGCTGCCGCCTTCCTCTTACCCATCCCGGCATAACTGTATCCCATGATAGGCTCCGAGCAAGGTACTGGCTTGATCTTGTAGTTCCTCCGCCTGAGATCGTCCGGTATCAGTCGATAGATCATCGAGATCTCATGCGCTCCATTTCCGAATGAGCTGAACTCGCTCACTGTCAAGTCATAACTGTACCCGACTCGGAACGGACCGATGTTGATTCCGAGATTCGGGATCACTGCATCCGTGTTGCTCAGCTCTCCAGCCACCTTGAAGAACAATCCTCGGTAACTGACTCCGACCTCTATCGGATAGTAGTACCACGTCGCCCCAAGCATCAACTGGTTGAACTGATACTGATGCTGATACAGCAAAGAGAACGTGACGGTCTTCGGCTCGCTACCCCTGTAGCTCGGCTGATACGTGATTCTGTAGCCTCCAAATACTGTGGTCTTGAGTCCGACCTTGTCCTTCGCATCAGTAAACGAGATGTTCGGCTGTATCAAGTGGTTGAACGTGATGCCGCCCCAGAAGTCGTCATTGTACGCCATGACACTCGCCGACGCATCGAACTTCGTCACCCTCGTCCGCTCTATGTTCAGCGTCGTACCATGTCCCGGGGTCACCTTGCCGTCCGCCGTGATGTCACTCCAGACTATCATCTTGCTCTGATCGACTGACTTGTTCCTGAGGTCAAACGATAGTCCCGGACGTAGGAAGATTCCTTCCATCAGCTCGAACTCATACGCATAGCAGGCACTGACGCTGTGGTCCATTATCATCCCCTTTCCTGCATTGTCGCAGAACCAAAATAGTCCTACTCCACTGTTGAATCGGTTGAAGAAATAGTCCACCGAGAACGCATAGTCCTGATACGCACTCCCGACTCCCGGCCACTGGTTCCTGTAGTTCAGCGCAAACCTCGTACCGTTCGTCAAGCCCGTGAACGACGGGCTCAAGTAGAGCGGTGCCTGATACGTCTGGCTCAACTGTGCATCCTGACCTCTCACAATCGTCGTAACTCCGAGAAGAAGTGCCGCTACTGCTATTCTTATCTTACTCTTCATTTTATTTCCCTCCTTCTCTTTCGTTACTTCAATATGAGAACTTGACCTGTCTTCGTGTACTCCTTGCCCGAGACGAATCGACCCTTAGATACCCAGGTGTAGAGACCCTCCGGTGCTATCGTACCATTGAACGTGCCGTCCCATCCGACATTGATGTCTGTCGTCTCGAACATCAACTGACCCCACCTGTTGAAGATCTGCATCTTGAACGTCTCGACATCCTGATACTGCGGCCTGAAGTTGGCATTCACACCAAACATGGTGTTGATGCCGCCATTGTCCGCCCTCGGTGCAAACGTGTTCGGGAACTCGATGAACCCGCCTCGCCTTGCCTCGATGAAGTTCTCCTTGATGGTGTCCGCCTGACATCCATGCTCGTTCCAGACTGACAGCGTCACGGTGTAGAACCCTTCGTTCTTGTAGACGTATTGCGGATTCTTCTCCGGACTCGTATGCCCGTCTCCGAAGCTCCAGAGGAACTCCTCGGCTCCGATACTCCTGTTGATGAAGTGTACCGGGTCTGTCGTCGAGACGTCTGTGCCAAGATATACGAGCATCGGCGCTGCCTCGAAGCTTGCTACTGGATGATCGTAGACTGTGATGAAGACTGACGTGTCGCCTGTCAATCCATCCGGTCCAGGTACCTGCAGTCGTACCTCATAGTTGCCTGGCAACTGGAACGTATGCTGCGGGTTCCTGATTGTCGACGTAGTTCCGTCACCGAAGTCCCATACGAACTTCGTAGCACCCTCACTCTTATCCGTGAACCTGACGGTCAACGGGAAGCATCCGTCGTAGTAGTCCGGCTCGAAGCTTGCCACCGGAACGACCTTGTACGTGATCGATACTTCGTCGTATGCCTCGCAGTCCTCGGTCTGGATTACCCACCTGAACGTGTTCACGCCTCTAGACAAGCCGCTGACATGTGTCCTGAAGTCTGTCGGGTCGTCGAAGACGATGTCCGGCTGGTTGCCAAGCACTGTCCAGTGTCCTGAGAGTCTTCCAGGATTACCAGCATTCAAGTGATACGTCGGCTCATACGTGATGTCGTTCTCGCCTGCGTAAGGCTCGGCCTTCTGGCTGTAGATCGTCACGTCGTCCTCGGTGATACACCCTGCATAGTTGATAGACCACCTGAAGATGTTCTCTCCGTATGCCAAGCCCGTAACCTCCGACTTCGCATTCGTCGAGTCGACGAACTCACCCTCTCCCTGGAGCCTCGTCCATGTACCGACGCCTCTGCCCGGAGCCGGGACGTTTGCATTCAGGAATGTATGGTCGAGACACAATACCTTGTCGTCTCCTGCCTTCGCCTGATCCGGTATGTTGTACGTGATCACGACGGTATCCATCGACTGACACCTCTGCTCCTTGCCGTCATGCATGTAGGTGTTCGTGATGACCCACAGATACTTGTTCTCGCCGAATACCATGTTCGTGACCTGTGCCTTCGGGTCAAACTTACCATCTGTGTAGTTCGGGTTCGTCGGACTGAACGACGCCTTGCCTGTCGCATCATTCGAGTTACCCGAGAGGATGAACCATTCACCCGTACCAACTATCGGCACGTTCGCATCCAAGATGTGTACCGTGTCACAGACTGGTGCATCTGGTCCTGCATCCGCCTTCGACGCACCCATCTGATGTATTATCAGCCAGTCGTCGCTCGGACACTTGCCGTCGGTCGACGTCGTCCACTTCAGCCTCGTCACGTCGTATGCCAAGTTGCTGATGGTCGTCTGCGGACTGTTCGGATCGGCTATCGAGCCACCACCCTGTCCGTCTATCGACCACATGCCCTGTCCATACGTCGGCGTGATAGCCTTCAGGTCATACGAGTCTGAGCAGAGATAGACTTCCTCGGCACCCGCATCCGCCTCACTCGGCTTCATATTCCTGATCTTCACGTCGTCGGTCGACTGGCAGACGAGTATGTAGTCCTTCGTGCCGTATGTGATATTTCCGGCATTGTCGACCTCGACTGTCCTCAACGGGATGACATTCCTGTTCTCGACGACCCATCTGTAGGTGTTGTCGCCCTTACCGATGTTCACGTGAGCCCTCGGGTTGAAGATGCTGCTGTTGTCGCCGAGCGCCAAGTCGTTCGCCTTCTCGCTGATGACCTTTTCTGTCGTATCTGTTGCGACGAGATATGCCGTGCTGTCCGAATCCCAGTTTGCATTACCTGCTATCGTGACCCAGTGTCCGACACCTATCTCTGGCCTCCTTGCCTCGAGATATACCTCGTCAAGACACGTCTCCTGCTGTCCACCTGCCATAGCCTTAGACGGCATGCCATTGTAGATCGTCACGTCAGCAAAGTCCTTACATCCCTTGTAGTCTGTCGTCCACCTGAGTATGTTCGGACCGGTCGCAAGACCACTGATCTTCGATCCTGGGTTCGTCCTGTCCTCAAAGACTCCAGCACTCGACGCTCCGATGATGCTCCACTCGCCCTTTGCCGGCGTAGCAGCAGTCGCCCTCAAGATATACTCGTCCGAACATACCTGATCGTTGTCTCCAGCATTCGCCTTCACCTTGTTGTAGTGGACTGTCACGTCGCTCTTCGAGACGCAGGTGAAGCCGCCCTCGTAGATTCGCTTGACTACCCACGCATACCTGTTGCCCGTCTCCGAGAATGGTATGTCTGTGATGCGCGTCGTGCTGCGCTCCTTGGTGACTATCTCGCCTGCTCCCTCGACGACTTCCCAGTATCCGATCTCCTGCTGCTTGCCCTCGACAAGTCCATACGGGCCACCATTGCCTATCTCTTGAGCTGTCAAGACTGTCTCGTTCTTCTCACAGAGAGTCTGGTAGCTCGACGAGATTACTGACGGTGTTGCCCTGTTGTTCAGGACGACGACGGTATCGCTCGACGGACACTCGAGATAGTTGACTGTCCACACAAGGACGTTCTCGCCCGGCGCCAGATTCCTGACTACTGTATGCTGATAGTAGTTGTCGTCGAACGTGCCTCGACCCTCTCCAGCTACGATACTCCATTCACCGACACCCGGACTCGGGTTGCTTGCCTGAAGCCTTACGGAGTCTACGCAGACTGGCTGTACGCTTCCGGCAACGGCCTGGATGAAGATGTTGTTCAGGACGGTCTCGTCAGTCGAGTAGCAACGATGATCTCCATCACCATTGACGACTACCCAACGGAACCTGTTGTGTCCGAACGCAAGTCCTCTGACGTTCAGGTTCGAGTTATTCGTACCGTCGCCTCTCCTGAGATATACGCGGTCTGTCAAGACTTCTATGGTCAGCGGCGCTGTCTTGTTGTAGATGACGTTGCCGACTGAGTCATACTTGAACCTGCCATCCTCACCGAGCTCAGGCTTCTTGCCCGTCGCAATTGTCGGCTGCGCAATCTCGTTGAGCATGTTGTCATAGTACCTGATCTTGCTCTTGTCTGTCTTGTCAACATCAGGATCGTATGCCGTCGCATCCTCGTAATAGTTGATCGTACCGTCCGCCTTATGGTGGATGTACCAGCCATACTGCTCGTTGTCCCTGACCTCGGTGTTAATCTTCCTCGTGCCGTTAGGCTCGATGATGGTGTCGATCGGGACTGTCACGGTCTTGTTCCTGTCAACCAGTACGTAGCTGTCACCGACGAACATGTCTGTCGATACATTCTTGCCCTTGACGTCCTTCGAGACAAATCGTCCAGATCCCTCGACGAGCTCCCAGTATGCCTCTGTGTAATACATTGGCTTGTTACCGCTCAAGACTCCACCATCAGAACCACAGACTGTCAACGGATCATCCGGACCTGCCTCAGCACTGCTCGGCTTGTTGTTCCTGACGATGACCTCGTCACTCGTCGTACATGCTCCGCCCTTGTCAGTCGAAATCTCCCAGACGAGGTGGTTGACACCCGGTGCAAGATCGTATGCGAGGTTGCCATCGAACTTAGCCGAACCACCACTCGCTACTCGCCACTTACCAGTACCGTACGTCGGACTATTCGGGTTCAACTGTACGCTACCATCACAAGTGTAGAGCGTGTCACAGACATTGCCAAGTCCACATGCCCATGCCTCGTCAGCCCTGTCATTCTGGATTCTGACGGTGTCCTCACTATGGCAGAGCAACTGATCATCGAGCGTGTTGTATATCTTGTAGACGAAGATGTTCACACCCTGCTTCAAGCCCTTGACTCTCGGCGTCCTCGAGTACTTCGCGTACTTCGCTATCTGACCAGCCGACGTCCACTGCTCGACCGGACGCTCCTGTACGTTGCCGTCGGCATCGATGTAGCTGACACTCTGGTAGTCCTTCGTCACGGTCTCCGGCAACTCCTCGTTGTAGACGACCGCATACATGTTGTTCAACTCGAGCGTCGGCAACGCATTGTTGTCCGTGCCATTCAGCATGACTGGATCACTGCTCTTGTCCATGCTCATCTCGCCTGCACCAGAGACTGTCAACCATTCGTGCCTCGTCACGACGTTATACGTCTTCTCTTCGACTGTCGAAGAACCGGTCCTGATCTCTGTCCAGTGCACCTCGTATGTACCTTCCTTGACTTCGTTACCCTGTAGCGTCGTCTCGTCACCACATATTGCCTGTACGCCCGTCCTGTCCTGACCTGCATCTGCCGTCGTGACGCTCATGTTCCATACCTGTACTGTATCCTCACTCGACGATGCGTTGTACGTGATGGTCCACTTGAACGTGTTCCTACCCTTCTGCAGGCCTGTAACCTTCGTCCTCGGGTTGTGGCTGTCCGCAAACTCACCAGATCCGTAGACGACTGACCACTGACCGACACCGTTGAACGGTCCGTTTGCACTCAGCTGATAGCTGTCAGAGCAGTTCCTGTACTCGTTGTCACCTGCCTCAGCCTGCTTGACGTCACCGTTCACAATCTCTACCGTGCTGACTACTCGACAGATGTTGTTCTCGATGACCCAGTTGAAGAACGACGATCCACTTGGCAGGTCGGTGACGAGGGCATTCGGATTGTGCTCGTCCTCAGGCTTGATGGTACCACCACCCGACGAGAGCTGCCATGTACCCTTACCAAATCCTGTCGCTGGTGGCAACGCCTCCATGTATACTGAGTTGACTCCAGCACCCTTCGTGCCTGCCAAGACTCTGACGCCTGCCCACCTTGTCTGGTCTGGCTCGTCTACTGCAACCTTAGGTATGCTGTTCGTCACGATGACGGTGTCTCGGCTCGGACACTCGAAGTCGCCCTTCCTTACCATGACCTCCCAGATGATGTAGTTCGCTCCAGATGCAAGACCACCGACCATCGCCTTCGGGTTGTGCTTGTCTGTCTCTGGTATACTTGCCGTACCATATCCGGATATCGGCCTCCATGATCCCTCATAACTGCCTACCGCCTTCGCATTCAACTTGGTGTACGTTTCGCAGACTGTCGTATCCTCTCCTGCCCATACTGGTATGCGCAGGTTCGTTATCTTCTGGTCTGCATAGCTCGTACAGCCACCCTCGTTAGACGTTACGATCCAACGGAATATGTTCACGCTGTCTGCAAGATTCCTGACGACAGACCTCGGATTTGTCCTGTTGTCTATCCACCTGCTGACTATCTTGTTCCCATAATCGTCGAGCTTGTCGTTGCCGCTCTCGTCTTTCTCATACTCGTAGTAGCCTATCTCGCCATAGCCCTTCAGGATCTGCCAGTAGCCACTCTCGTAGTCTTGATTGAGCGCCTCGCCAGCATGATCGTTAGCTATGAGGTCGTTGTCTCCACTACCGCAGGCATACAGCGGCGCCTTGACCTTCGCATCCGTCACCTTGTTGTTCTTGATGACTACCTCTGCCGAGCTCTCGCAACCCTCGTTGTTGACGGTCCACGTGAACACCTGCTTGCCCCTTCCGAGGTCATAGACGAAGGTGTTCGGCGAACTTGAGTCGTGGAACTTGGCCTTGCTTCGGATCGTGTTGCCATGTGTATCGGTCGTCCATCCGAGATCCCAACGTCCGTTAGCTATGCCCGGCACGCCTGTCATCGGCGCACTGATATACATGGTGTCCGAACATGTGCTCGGGACGTCATTGCCGGCAAACAGGTCAAGCTGCGCATTGTAGATGTCGATGGTCACGGTCTCCGAGCAGTCTCCGCTCATCGATGTGAACGTGAAGACATTGTCGCCCTTCTGCAGGTTCGTGATCGTCAACCTCTCACCATGAGCACCGCTCTTCACGACGTTGCCGCTACCAGATACCTTGCTCCAAGACGTCTTCTCATCGGTCTTGCTGTACTCGTCAACCCTACTCGGGTCAAGCCTGTTGTAGACTCGGCCGACGAGCTCTATGTGGTCTTCGCATATTACGTGACGGTAGAACTTGCCACTGATGCTGTAACCATCGACCGTCGAGTACGTCTCCTGCATGCTCTGTGTGACGGTCAAGAAGCTGCTCTCCTCCTCGCCCGGTGCTACCCTGACGAGTATCTTCGGCTCGTCTGGCTGACGGTTCGTGACGGTGATCTCCGCGTAGCTCGGACAGTTGTCCTGAGTCAACGTCCACCTCATCCTCGTCGCACCCTTAGGCAATGCCGTGATGACGGTCGTCGCCTTCGTAGCATCCTCGATTGTCACGTCGCTGATTCCTGCCTCCTCGGTCTCCATGACTTCCCACAAGCCCGAGCATCCTGTCGGTATGTTCGTGCCGCTAAGCTCGGTCATGCCGTTGCAGATGTGCGTCGGCGATGCCTGGACGGAGACGTTCAACTTGTTGTTCCTGACGACGACTTCGTCGCTCGCCTCGCAACCATACTGCGTCTTGACTGTCAACTGATACCTGTTCTCGCCCTGCGTCAGGTTGACTGCGCTGAGGCTCGTCATCCAGTCACCACTCGTGACGGTGTACTTCTTGCCGTGTCCGTCAAGCTCCGATCCGCCTCCGACAACTTCCCACGTGACCTCATTCCATGCACTGCCGTTCGTCGCCTTGATGTCGGCATCGGCCGTCAGTACCTTGTGGTTGCTGAACTGCTCGTCGCAGACATTGAAGTCGTCGCCTGCATTGACCTTCGGCAGCGGATGTATCTCGATATGATACGGCTCACTCCATTCACCCTTGCCACAGTGGTTGACACCGCGTACTCGTATGTCGCCCGTCACTGTGCCTACTGCCTCATCGACACTGACGATGATGCTCTGGGTCTCATTGCCATAGTCGACTGACATGCCAGCCGGCAGATCCCACTCATACGTCGTCGCATTGTCGATGATGTCGACCTTGAAGATGATCTCATCCTCGCTCTGACAGAACGAATGCTTGTCCGCATCACTCTCACACGTGATCTTGTTCAGCAAGTTGTCGTTGACGTCCTTCCTGAACTTCGGCAAGAAGTTCGCCGGGACGAGTATCGACCTCGCCTGACTGCTTGCACAGTCGTTCATCGCCATGACACTGATGACTCCATCCTCATAGTCCTTGCCAATGTTGACGGATATCCTCGTCGAACCCTGACCCGTTGCTATGCTCATGTTCTCGGTGTCTACGATCCACTTGTAGCTCGTCGCATTCGGGACCTCCTCTATCCAGTACTCGACTCCCTTGTCGCCCTGGCAGACGATGTCCTTCGAGGTGTAGATACGTATCGGCGTGTTAGGCAATACCTTGATGCCGACCGTCGCCTTCTCGTTCTCGAAGCTGCTCTTGTCTGGCGAGCATCCCTTGATGTCCTCGATGCCTCCGACGTAGTAGTCGGTCGTCGCCTTCGGAGATACGGTCTCCCTGATGACATACCTCGCTATGACCTTCGTCGGATCTACAGGCTTGCCATTCTCGTCGATCTCTACGACGTCGCCATTAGCATCCTGCGCCTCGCCATACTGCTCAGAAATGGTGTTCTGCTTCTTGTTCTTATTCGCATCGACTGAGTAATACGTGACTGTGAACGGAGCCGTACCACCCGAGATGTGGAACTCGAGGTCTGTCGTCTCACCCTCGCAGATCGTACGGCTGCCATACAGCTGTACCATCGGCAGGCTATTGACTACGACTGTCGCCTCACCCATCAGATTTGCCTTAGCCCTGTCATCATGCTGGTCTGATACACAGTACTTGTCGCTGATGTACAGTGCACGTAGCTTGATGGTGTCTGCTATGTCTGGCGTGTAGACATAGTTGTACGGAGTCTCGTGGATGTCGAGTGTCTCGTTCCTCCTGCCGTCCGTCACTACTACCTGCCATGGACCTGTCGTCTCCGGCGCAAGGTCTATCGTGGCCTCTACCGAACCGCCAAGGCATACGTCGTAAGCTCCATGTATGTAGACTGTCGGACGCTGCTTGAAGACTACGACCTCCTGCTCCTTGTCGAACGTGCCACTCATGCACTGATCGTCCGTTCCCTCATAGAGACCTACTATCTCGTATGTAGCCGTCGTCTTGTCCGTCACCTTGAAGATGTACGGCGTCTTCTTGACTACATATACGGTGTCCGTAGCACTATCAGAATTCTTCCTGATCTTGACGTTCAACGGCCTGTAAGCGATATCCCAGTTCGTCGTGACGAGCTTCAGCTCGACTGAGTCATCAGCACATGCGTAGAAGTCCTCGTCCATCGATACCTTGCTCAACTCGACGTGTGCCTCCGGCTGATGTATCTCGACTGTGTCGGTCAACCAGCATGTTGTGTTCTGGTTGTAGATCTCAGCCCTCTTCTTGGTCTCGTCGGTCTCCGTGCTCGTGTGGTCTGCTCCGTCGATGACGGTGATGTAGTAAACACCCGCCGGCAACTCGCTGTAAGTGATCTCCTTCTTCTGGACGTCGTCGAACGACTTGCTCTTCGGTCCATAGACGGTCACACGATAGTTGCCCCTCTCGGTCTCGCTGTCGTCAACCGATCCGCCTGCAACCTTCAACGAGAACGAACCTGCTGCCTCGTCATAGCATGATACGTGTCCGACCTTCGTCCTGTCTACTGTCAGCGTCAATGGCTTCGGCTGACGTATGGTCTTGGTCTGCTGCGGATAGTGGTTGTTGTTTGCGTCGGTCACGTCGATTGTGTACGTGCCCGCTGCAAGGCCTGTCAGGTTAAGCGAGCTGACATTCCTTACCTGCCTTACTATCTTGCCCTCGCTGGTCTTCGCGACTATCAAGTACGGTATCGCACCACCCTCGACGTCGACGTCTATCTTGCCATTGTTGTCACCATGACATGGATCTATGTCGTAAGACTCGACTCTGACGACGAGCTCATGGTCTGGCTCGTTGACAAATATCGGCTCGACATCCGCCGTACATCCGTTCTCGTCACTGACGGTGACGTAGTAGTAGCCGCTCTCAAGTCCCTTGACGTGGCTCGTGTTGTCCGAGCCCGGCGAGAAGGAATATGCGTCGTCGTCAACCCACTCGTGAGTGGTCTCGTCGATGATCTGCTTGTGCCACTTGTATGTGTAGCTGCCCGAACCTCCGGCTACGCGTACTGTCGCCTCGCCTGTCTTCTGTCCGTGGATTGCCACATGGACGATGTCCTGAGCCTCGATACCTGCCGTGAGCTTGTACATCGGCTCGTGGACTGTGATGACTGGCGACGTCTCGATGCAACCCTTATGGTCGGTGACGGTCACCTGATACTCGCCAGCCTTCAGGTTCATGATGCTGTTGTCATTGCCGAAGCCTATGCCGTCTCCACTCCAACTGTAGTTGTACTTGCCCGCGTCGTTCGGCGCACCACCAGAGACGCTTACCGTGATAGCACCCGTTGCGTCACCCTTACACAGGATGTCCGTGACGTCGATGTCGTCTATGGTCAGCTTCTCGTCACTGCCACCGACTACGTAGTCGTTCGTGACCTCACAGCCAAGCTCCTCATCACGTATCGTGACTGAGTACTGGCCCCTGTCGAGGTTCTTCTGGTCTCGTGCCGTCGGGACGAGGTTCTGCGCTACGCCCACCCAGAGGAAGCTGTAGTCACCCGAACCACCCTGGACGTTCAAGCTGATTGCACCATCCTGACCACCGACGCACTTGACGTCGTTGATCTTCTCCAGTACGACGATGTTGTACTGATGTCCGACGACGACGTTGTCGAGTGTCGTCTTGCATCCGTCATACGTCTCCGCATCGACTACGTCATACTTGTCTGTGCCGACGGTGACTGTGTTGTCTGCCTCGACGGTGTACTCCGTGCCACTTATCGTGACCTTACCGTCTGCGACTGGATACTCGTCGTCACCTATTACGACCTTCTTGTGCTGTACGTAGTCCGCACTGTAGACTGTCAGGTTGTATGTACCAGCCCTCAGACCTACCTGGTTCGCACTCGCCGCACTCAGACCTGCTCCGTCGACTGTCGTCCACTCATACTTGTATGGCATGATGCCACCCTCGACATTGATGTTGATTGCACCGTCGAACTGTCCGACACACGTCTCGTTCTTGATGCTCTCGACCTTCGCAACTATCGGCCTTGCAAAGTCATACGTCTTGGTGACTACGCATCCGCTCCTGCCGTTGCTGCCGTCACGGACTGTCACGCTGTACTTGCCGTTCCTGTAGCTCGTCAAGTGGCTGTAGCGCAAGATGTTCTCGCCAAGTACGTCCGCTGACTCTGTTCCCTTGTTGGCATTGACGATCGCCTCGCCAGACCAGCTGATGACGTATGTCGAGTCGCCCTTGTCGGCCGTCGCCTTCTCTACGTCGATGTTGGTCCAGTACCAGCCACCCTTCAAGTTGGTTATCTTCAGTTCGCCACCCTCACCGTTGCAGTTGACGTCGGTCGCTACGAGATCAAAGTCTATTGGCTTCGGCTCGTAGACCATGAAGGTCTTGTCCTGCGTACATCCGTGAGCGTCGGTGACGGTCACCTTGTACTGATGCTGGTTCAAGCCACGTATCGTAGCCGTCGTCTGACCATCATCCCACAAGTAGCTGTACGGCTCGACACCTCCAGTAACGGTGATGGAGATCTGTCCGTCGTTAGACCCTGCACAGGTTACGTGCTTGACGGTTCCCGTGATCGAGATCTCGTCCGGCTGCTCTATCTCTATCTCCTCGACGAGCTGACACCTCTTCTTCGTGTCGACATGCTCTGCGTCGTCATTCGCCAAGAGGCTCTTGTCCTCGCTCGCGTCGGTGACTGTCAAGGTGTACTTACCAGCCTTCAGGTTCGAGATGTTCGGCTTGTCGTTGTTCTCTATCTCGACATCGTTGCCATCGACGTCCTTGCCTGTCCAGCTGTAGATGTAGCTGCCCGAACCACCTGTGACGGTAGCATAGATAGCACCCTCCTCGCCTCCGTTGCATGCGATGTCGACCTTATGATAGATGAGGTCGAGCGGCTCGACGAGCGTGACACTGCCAGACGCTACACAGTTGTGCGCATCCCTGACTGTCAACGTGTACTCGCCACCCTTGTTAGCCGTGAGCGTCTTCTTGATGGTGTCTGCCGTCATCGAGAGGTCACTCCAGATGAGCGAGCTGCCAGTACCCGTCGTGTAGTAGACGTTGTTGCCTGCACCACCACTGATCTTCGCCGTGATGGTATGCTCGTAGTTGCACTTGTCGGTCCTGTCCTCGAGCTCTACCTTCAACGCGTCTGGTGCCGGGAGGACTACGACATCCTTCGTCACCTTGCAACCGGTCGTCTCGTCGCTCATGATGAGGTTGTACGAGCCCGGTACGAGGTCGTAGATGTTCTTCTCCTCACTCGAGAATCCACTGCCGCTCCACTTGAACTTCAGCTTGTTCTGATCCTCGACGCCGAGTATGCTCGTGATGACGATGTGTCCGTCATTAGCACCTGCACACTGCTCTGCCGCAGGAGTTGCCTCGACGATGATGATGTTCTTGTATGTCAACTCGAACGTCTCGCTCGTCGCCGTGCATCCCTTAGAGTTGGATACCTCGACTCTGTACTTGCCCTCCGTCAGGCTTGTCGCATTCTGGTTGCCTGCACCTCTGTCAAAACTCTTCCAGCCCGAGATGCTGACGACGTCATTGACGACATTGTACGTCGCAGAGCCTATGGTTACCTTGCCATTCGCTACTGCATACTCTGTACCATCGACAGTGACCTTGCCGTTCTTCACTGCATACTCGGTTGTGGTATACCTCTGCCAGTTGTATGTAGCTGCCTCTTCATCAATGCCCGCAACGGTTATGTCGATCGCACCATCATTGATGCCCTCACACGTCGGCTGGCTGATGACACCATCGACGTGGATGTTGCTCAGCGTGAACGGTATGCTGACTGCACACTGGTTCATGTCGGTCGAGTAGACATCCTTGACTGTCAAGACGTAGTCGCCCTCGACGAGCTCCTTCCATGCGTAAGACTCTGTGCCGACTGTCGTCGTCGCTGTCTTGCTGTCAAACTCGTAGTGGTAATGCTCGTCTGCATCCTTCGTAGCCTCGACCTCCATCGTCCAGTTGCCATTGCGCCTGTGTGCATTGGCCGGACCGGTCAGGTTAATGAGGTACTTAGAAGCTGCCGTTGTCCATGCCGTGCCATTTATGGTCTCGGTCATTCCACCATGGACCTCAAACGTGAAGCTGCCGTCGTCCGCGTTGCAGCTGATGTCGCTTGCAAAGTCTCTTACCTCGAGGAGTACTGGCTCTGCGATTGCCTCCGGGTTGCTCGTCATCCACTGACAGCCGTTGGCATCGGTGATCGTGACGACGTAGTTGCCTGCAGCAAGGTCTGAGAAGGTGACCGCACTGGTCTCGACGCTCTTCTTCAAGATCTCGCTCGTCGCTGCCGTGTTGTAGACCTCGACCTCATACGGCGCCTCGCCGCCTGAGATCTGGATCAACAGCTCGCCGTTCTTGTCTCCATTGCATGTCGTGACGTTGTACGGCTCTATCGTCGCCATGAGCTTCTCTGGCTCGAGTATGGTGAACGTCTTCTCTATCGTACACAGCGTCTCGAGATTCTCGACGGTGACGGTGTAGACGCCTGCCTTCAAGTTCTGGAGCTTGTTCGTGCCGTTGTTCGAGTTCATAGTCGTCAGGTCGGTCGGCATTGTCTTGGTGTCGTCCGAGACATACACTGGATTGCCCTCGGTATCCGTGCCAGTCTGCTTCTTGTACTCTGGCAACTGGTCACTGCTCCATGTGTACTTGACCTTCGCCGCACCAGAGACTGTCAAGTCGATGGAGCCGGTCGCCTGACCGTAGCACTGGACGTCGGTCTGATTGTCGCTCGTGATGACTATTGCCGGGTACTCGACGAGGGTCTTGTACTCGACGAGCTGACAACCCTTCGCATCGGTGACTGCAAACCTGTAGTCGCCTATCGTCATCTTGTCGACACCGTTCGACGCATACTCATACTCGTAAGAATATGCCTTGTCTGCATCGTTCCAGACTGCCTCCTTGGCTACGTCGTTGTTCCTATATACCTTGTAGTACTCCGGCGAGACTGGATAGCTCGTGCTGCCTACTGTGACGCTCTTGTCTCCATTTGCAGCAGTGACGACTGTGTAGTCTTTTGCTACCATGTTGCCAGTGCCGTCATCCTCCATGACTGTAATCTTTCCGTTGACTACGTCATAGACTACTCCGCCTATCGTGACGGTCGCTCCGAACGGCGTGCCTCCGTTGACAAGCATCTTCGCCTTAGCTGTCGACAACTTGCCGAGGTCAAGCCTCTCGCCATAGCATGCGGTGTACGACTGGTCTGCCCTGAAGGTCAATGGCCTGTCTGGCTGCTCTATGGTGATGGACTCCTGGACGGTCGCTCCGTTCTTGTCCTTCAAGATGACGGTGTAGTTGCCAGCTACGAGATCCCTGATGGTATAGATGCCACCCGGATAGCTGCTCTCGATCGCAACTCCGTTGACGGTGATGGTGTAGTCCGGAGCACCATTGATGATGCGGACTATGATCGAGCCTGTCGACTCTCCATAGCAGTTGACGTCGCTGCCCTTCTCGATCTGTGCATAGAGCGCACCGTTGTCCGAGATGGTGAATGGGAAGCTACGCTCACATCCCTTATGATCCTTCACGACGTACTCATACGTACCTGCCGCAAGTCCCATCGCATGATACTGGTCGGAGAACGTCAACATGTTGTACGTGTCGTCCGGTCCCTTTGCATACTGGGTGTTGTCATCAATCTTGTTGCCGTTGATGTCGGTCAGGTAATACCAGCTGATGGTGTACGGATAGACACCGCCCGTCACGCTCGTGACGTGATACTCGCCCGTCGGAACGTCTCTCTTGATGAGATGCGTCGGCGTGCCCTCGCTCTCTATCCTGTCATTCTGGCTGACTACGAACTCCTCGGTGACCTCACATCCGTAGTAATCGGTGACGGTCAACCTGTAGCTGCCTGCCGAAATTGTACCATTTGCACTCAGCGGCACCTCGGTCTCTGATACGCCCTCGGTGACCTCTACCCTGTCGGTGACTCCGATGTGGTTCCACCTGTAGTTGTAGTATTCCTTGTTCTTCTCGACGACGTTAACGTCGTATGTTGCACCATCTATCTCTACGGTAGAATTCAAGAGGCTGTAGACTACGCCTTCGTATGTTATCGATCCATTCTCGTCCGCCTTGTACGTCGTGCCGCCTATGACGACGCTCCTGATCTCGTATGTGTCGTCAGACGTGAACGGCGTACCATTGATGATCGAGACGTCTATCTTGCCGAGGTTGTCGTCATAGCAGTCGATGTCCTTGATCTCGTTGAGCTTCAAGCCGAGCTTCTTCTGAGATCCCTTGACCTCTGCCTGTGCCGTGACGACACATCCATTGCCCTCGTCTGTGACGACGACCTGATAGTGTCCTCTGCTGAGCGCCGTCTGGTTCTGCTGTCCCTTGACGATGCCGTGTCCGTCACCATACCAGACGAAGCTGTACTGACCCGTGCCACCATGGACGAAGACGTTGATCTGACCGTCGTTCGTGCCGACGCACTTCTCCCATCCGTCTGTCGTCGTGACCATCAGCTCGACGTTGTTGCCGACGTACCACGGACCACCCTCGACGGTGCATGGTGTGCCACTAGCATTGTTCTTGCCCCTGTCGGTGACGGTGACCTTGTACCATGCCGACGTCAGTCCTGCCTGATATGCCTTGTTTGCATCGTTTGCTCCGCTGTTGGCTATCGGCTTCGTGCAATCCTTGTCCTCGAACGACGTCCAGTGGTACTCGTAGATGCCACTGCCACCCTCGACGACTATGGTTATTGTACCATTGTTGATGCCCGGGCAACGTGCCGGCTTGATGTCGGTCTTCTCCTCGACGATGTTGAGGCCCTTGCCGAACTCATGGACTGCCGTGACCATGCACGTTCCGCTCTGGCTGATCGTGACGGTGTACTTGCCGGTCTCGAGGTTGTCATTGCTATAGACGTCCTGATCCATTGCGACGTGTCCCGGACCTGTCCACCTGATGCTCGTCCAGTCGTTGTTGAGCATGACCTCGCTATCAACGAAGTCCATGGTCAACTTGCCGTTCTTGCCCTCACAGTCGATGTCGTCTGCCGTGAGCCTGAAGTCGAGGTTCGCTGGCTGCGTCACTGCAAACTCATGAGATGCTGCACATCCGTTTGCATCGGTGACTGTCACGAAGTACGTGCCGAATGGCAGTCCGGTGATCTTCGGCTGAGTCATCACGCGTATCTCGGAACCTGTGTTCCATGTGTACGTGTACGGACGAACTCCACCATTGACATCGAGCCATACCTCGCCGTCCGAGAGTCCGTAGCATGATACTGGCCTCGACGTGCCGTCGATGCTGATCGGCTGAGGCTCGTCTATCTCATACGTGAAGACGTAGTTCTTCTCGCATGTGCTCTGTCCATTCGTGCCATGGTCGGTGATGACGACTGTGTACGTGCCTGCGCCAAGGTTGATGGCATCCTGGCTCGTCCTGTTCATCTGCGCCGCCGTGGCATCGACTGATGCTACGTTGTAGTCTGTGCCCTCTACGTTGACCTTGCCATTCTCGACCTTGTACTTGGTCGGGATGACGGTCTTCTCGTCTGCATCCAGTGTATATGTCTTACCGGCTACGACGACGGTGTGTGCTCCCTTCTCGGTCAGTACCGCGACGTCCGCACCCTCGTAGACTATCTTGTCGCCTGAGACTGTATACGATGTCGGTATCGTGACCTTGTCACTCGCACTGACGGTGTACTTCGTAGCGCCTATCGTGACGGTCCTGACTCCGCCATTGTCCTCGACGTCATATATCATTCCGCCGAACGATACCTTGTCACCGACGACTTCATACTCCTGCGGGATTACGACTGCTCCACTCGTGACGTCATACCTCGTGCCAGAGATCTCTACGTACTCCTTGTCCGGAGCTACGTCGACTGTGTAGTCCTTGCCAGCGTAGGTTATCATGCCACCGACTGCCTCATACGTCGTCGGATACGTGATCGCACCATCTACGACATTGTAGCTCGTGCTGTTGATCTCGACGACATCCTCGACGACATCGCCCGCAGCATTGACGCTGACTGCTCCCTTGTACCAGTTGTACGAGTAGCTGCCGAAGCCGCCTGTCGGCGTGATGTCTATCGACCCGGTCTCCTCACCATAGCAGAGGACATCGACGATCTCCGCATCGCATGTGACTGGCGTCGGTATGACGACGGTCTGATGCGATACCTCACAGAGCTTGCTGTCTCTGATGGTCAACGTGAACTGTCCGCCAGCACTGATTCCACTGACTGTGAATGCGTCTGTCTCGTTGATGTCTGCGCTCCACGTGAAGTCTCTCGTCAGGTCTCCACTCCATGAGTATGTGTACTCTGGCGATGCCGCACGTGGCGTGCCTCCGAAGACGTTGTTCAGGCTTCCATTGTAAACCCAGTTGTAAGAGACGCTCTTGACGCCGCTCTGTACTGCTGTCTTATCGCCGACGAGTACCTGGACGCCGTTGACTATGTACGCGTTAGCTGCATACTCGACTCCTCCGTCATCGACGACCTTGCCAGCCGCCGTCACGTCATACTCTGTACCACCTATCGTGACCTTGCCGCCAGATATGTTGTAGTAGTCGCCGACATAGACGTTGTTCTCGCTGACGAGGTAAGACTTGTCTGTATAGACTGTTCCGTCTGCCAGAGACAACGTGCCGTCGCCATTGACTATGTACTCATTCGAGCCGATTACGACGTAGTTGACCTTTGCCGATACTGTCGCACTCTCGCCGAATGCCTTGCCGTACTTGTTGAGTACTGTGATTGTCCTCGACGTCGGGTCGCAGATGTTATCTACCCTCAACTTGAAGTCGAGTCTCTCGACGGTGTCGACTCTATACGTATGGCTCGCGAAGCATCCGTCCGGATCTGTCACGGTCAAGACGTACTCGCCCGGCATCAAGCCCGAGATGTTCAGGTCTGTGCTCGAGAAGCCACCGACACCTGCCCAAGAGTAGACAAGGGTCTTCTCGTCGATATCGCCATCGGTCAAGATGACTGGCTTGATAGATCCGTCATTGGTGTCATAGCAGCTCGGCTTCGTGATCGTCGGCGTACCGAACGAGATGTTCCTGCTGTTGTCGAGGATGAACTCCTCGACTATGTAGTGCGCATCCTTGGTCTTGCCGCCAAGTTGATATGCTGCCGTAGCTGTCTGCGTCGCAGCATCGGTGTTGTCATAATATCCGCCATCGATGACTGTCAACCTATACACACCAGGTACGAGGTTGCCGATGACCTTCTGGTCTGCCCACTGTGCCTTCTCCGTGAAGTCTGCTGCGCTCGGATCCTTGAACTCCCACTTGTAGTTCAATTCGCCTGCATTGCCGGTCACGTTGATGCTGATGCTTCCGTCACCCTCCGCACTGCTGCAAGACGGGTTCTTGACGTCGCTCGTCAAGCTCATCGCACTGATGGTGAACGTCTGCTCGACCTTGCAATGCTGCGGACTGTTCAGGTCGGTGACTGTCAACTTGTAGTCGCCCGGCAACAAGCCTCTGTTGTTGCCCAGCGCGTCTGTCCAGCTCCAGTTCAATCCGTTCTGCGTGAGGACTACGCCGTCATCGACATTATCGTTATCATTGTCTGTGTACGCATGCCTGTTGGTCGTCGTGTAGTTGCTTGCACCCTCGCTTCCGGTCAAGACGAGCTGATAGCTGTAGTAGTTGTCCGAACTCTTCATGCCTCCGTCAATCTTGAACTGGAGGTTGCCGGTGTATACTTCGGTGCCGTCTACCTTCTCCTCGTCATAGTTGTATGCCTCGAGTGTCAACCTCAACTCGCCCGGCTGCGTGACGTCTGCCCCTACGAACGTGCCGTTCGCCGGATACGTGCACCCGTTGGCGTCGGTGACTCTGAACTGATACAGTCCCTCTGCTGCCGCAAGTCCGTTGAAGACGTAGTATCCTGTCCTCGTCGTGACTGTCGGGTTGTCCTGTCCGTTGATGAAGTATACTTCGTACGGAGCCGTGCCACCTGTTACCTGGATGGTTATGCTACCACTCGGGTCACCATTGCAGGTTTTGACTGGCTGTGCGTCGAGCGTGAAGCTGAGCACATCCTTCGGCTCGTCAATCTTATACGGACCCTCGAGCTTCGTGCAGCCCTGGAAGCCTGTTACCTCTACGAAGTACAAGCCTACTGACAGGTTGCTGACCGACGCCTGCGTCTGTCCCATCTCCTCGAGATAGTACGTGCCGGCCGCCGACTTCTGTCCGTCTGCTGCGAACAGGACGTCAACCTTGTTGCCGTTGCCGTCGTCTGTCCTATATACCTTGTCATCGTCAGACGGCCTCGTCTGCGTCAACTTCCACCACTGGTACGACGGATCTGTTGCACCCGAGACGCTCACCTCGATGCGTCCGTCATTGCTGCTGCTCGTAGCGACGTTCGTGTCTGCCGAACCTGTCTCGCCCTTGCAGGTGACGTGCTCGATCTCCGCCGATACTATGAAGTCACCCGGTACCTCATACGTCTTCGTCGTCGTACATCCGTTGTTGTCGCTCACCATGACGGTATAGACTCCACCCTTCGTGATGTCGGTGCCGTCACCGTATGTCGCAGCTGTCGTGCTCTGGTTGACTCGGCTCGGACCACTCCACGCATACGTGTAGTTCGTCCTGACGCCGTTGCCGACACCTCCTGTCAAGTCGCTGATGCTGATCTCGAGCTTGAAGTTGGTGCAATCGACGACGGTGTGGCTGAGCTTGTAGTCGATGCCCTCCGGCTCGTAGATCTCGAATGCCTTGTCGAACTGATCTGCCACTTCTGTGAGCTGCTCATACTCGGCCTTGAGCGCCTCCTTCTTCGTAGCATCGGCCTCTGCATCCATCTCTACCTTCTTGGCATTGGCCTTCGTGTAGAGCAACGTCTCATACTGGTCGCTGACTATCTGGCAACCATCCTCGTCGGTGACTGTGACGACGTACGAGCCTGGCTTCAACCCGGTCACTGCCCTGCTGCTCTGCAACCCAGCTACGGCTCCGCTCCACTTGTAGTCGAAGACGTCCGCCGCCGGACTGTTGTTGTTCAAGACGCTGATGGTTATCGTACCATTGTCGTCGCCATTACACGTGATGTCGCTCTTGACGGCCTCCAGTGTGTAATGCTTCTCGTATGATACCTGCATGAATGCGCTCGCCGTAGCCATGACGTTGCCGTCGGCATCCTTCTCCTCGACGACGACTCTGTACGCACCCTCCGGCCTGTTGTTCAGTACCATCCTGTTGCGCAATGCTACTGCCTCTGTCGTGACATCTGCCTCCTTGGCTGTCCTGTCCTCACTGTAATACCATGTGTAGTTCAGGTTGCCACCAAGCGAACCGGTGACGTTTGCATGCAGCTCGCCATCCATCAGGGTGACACAGGTCGGCTGCTTGACAAGCTCTATCTCGACCTTCAGCTCGCTCAGGCTGAACTTGCCGGTCTTCTCGCACGTCTCCGGCATCGCATTGACGTCGCTGACGGTGATTGTGTAGTCGCCCTGCTTCAGCTCGCCCTTCGTCCTCTCCGTGACGTAGATGTCACTGCCATCTATCTTGACACCTTCTGTCGCACATGTGTATGCCGTGCCGTCATAATCGACGGTGAACGTCTTGACATATCCGTCACCAGAGATTGTTACTCTGTACTTCTTGATGCCACCCGTCACGACACCACCTGCGATGTTGAACTTGACGTGTGCCGCCGGATATGTGTAGCTGGTTCCACCGACTGTGTATGCGCTCATGTCTGCCTCGATGCCGCTCAAGACGAGCTCCTCTGGCTTCATGACATAGACGATACCGTCAGCCAAGTGCTTTGTTGCGTCGACTTCCTCGTCGTCTGCCGTCGGCTCGAAGTCTGCCATGCAGCCGTTCGCATCGACGACGACGACCTGATACATCGCTCCGTCACCTGTCGAGAGGCCGATGAGGTTGTCATACCACTCGTCGCCACTCGCCGACGTGATTGTCTTCGTCGCGTCTGCTCCATACAGGCTGATGGTGTACGGTGCCGTACCCTTCCTTGCTATGACGTGGACACGTCCATTGCCCTGGTCGCTGCACCCTGTAGCGTCGGTTTTGAAGACTTGTGCCGTCAGCGCATCCGGGTTGGTGATCTCCATGCCGCTGAAGAACTTCTCGCATGCCTGACCGCCGTAGACCTCGCTGGCCCTCGTGACGAGGAGTGCATACCTGCCGATTCCTACGTTGCTGAGCCTGCTGGTCTGATACTCGGTGCCTGTCATCGGCACGTACCAGTTTGCATTGTCCGCTCCGACGCCCTGCTTTGCTCCGGTAGCTGTGCTCGATGCACCCTCCTTCGTATACCACTGGTATGTCGGGTTGACGACGCCAGTCACTACTGCCTGGATCTCGCCGTCGAGCCTACCGTTACACGTTGCATCCTTGACGGTGTACGTGATCTCGATATCCTCTGGCAAGGTGTACGTCTTCTCTATCTGGCACCCGTTGGCATCGGTGACTGTCAATGTGTAGTCGCCACCCTTCGTGACGTCTATCGCATAGTAGTTCGCATGGCTCGGGTCGCTGAAGTCGTCATACTTGACGCTTGCTACGTCCGCACCACTCCAGATGAAGTCGTAGTGCATGGTCTTCGTGCCATCCTGTGCCGTCTCTGTGATTGGCGTGCCTCCGACGATTGCCGACTGCTTGTAGTTGAAGTTGGCCATCGAGATGATGTCCCTGAGGGTCGTCATCCTCGCCTTATCGGTGTCTGTCGGGTCTGTCTTTGCCTCGAGTGTCGCGAGCTCTGTCTGTGCTGCATTGACGTCTGCAAGTCCTGCCGCACTCAGTGCTGTCTCGAGGGCTGCCTGGTTGGCTGCGGTCTGTGTCGCCTCCTCGGTCGGGTTGTAGACGGTCAGTCGCCTGCTGTATTCCTGGCAGTCTCTTACTGTCGCATCCTCATACAGGTTGAACTGTATCCTGCTCTGCGCATTGACGAGGTTGCCCGCCTTCGTCGCCTGACATCCGTCCTCGTCGGTCACGACTATGGTGTAAGATCCTGGCCTCAAGCCCTTGATGTCCTTCTCGGTGCTTGTGAATCCGTTAGGTCCTGTCCACTTGTACGTGAGTGTCTTGTTGGCGTCCGCACCCTGGATGACGAGGCTGATCTCGCCATCGTTAGCTGCATAACACCTCTCGTCGACTATCGACGGGGTTATCTGTATGTCGCGGTTGTAGTCCATCTCGAACTCGATGAACTTATACGAGCCAGCTGTCTTATGATCTGCATTGTCCGCCGTCGTAGCGAGTCCATCCGTGCCTGTCGACATCACTGCATTGGCCTTCAAGTCGAAGATCTGCAATGCGTAGTTGCCCTTGTCAAGGCCGGTCACCATAGAGGTGTTCGCACTGACTGACTGCGGCAACTCGACATAGTACTTGGTGTTCGACGAGTTGGTGTACTGCTGGAACCACCTGTACCTGACGTGGCCGTTCAACCCGCCGACCTCGACGCTCGCCGTACCATTCTTCTGGCTTACGCAGTCCGGATTCTTGGTCGTCAGCTCTGCCGTCAACTTGTTCAGCGTGAACGTGGTCTGTGCCTGGCAACTTGAGCTAGATGCCGACGCATCGCGTACGGTGACGGTGTAGAAGTCCGGCTCAAGATTGCTGAACTCGATCTTGATGTCGCCCGCGGTCGTCTTGCTGACTCCCTGTGTTGCATCCGGCGTCTCCGTATCGACATGCCACTTCTTCGCCGAGCCTGTGCTGCCCGCGAGTGTCACCTCATAGACGTAGTACTTGGTTGTCTCGCCCGGATTTCTCGGGACACCACCACTTATGGTTACGTCTGCCGTTCCTGCCTTGTCGGTCGTACCGCTGTCGTTCATGTCATAGCTGCCGAGTGCAACCTGTACCTTCTCGTAGATCGGTACGTTGACGTTGTCCTTCGTGCCGCTATATGCACAGCCTCTCGCATCCATGACGGAGATGGTGTGGTCTCCTGTCCTGAGCCCTGTGAACCTGTAGTCGCCCGTGACGGTCTCGACTGCCGCACCTCCATCAAGCGAGATGCTGTACGGCGCCGTGCCACCCTCAACTCTGACGAGTACCTGGCCGTTCTCGACGCTCTCGTCGCAAGACGTTACGCTGACTGCATCAAGTCTTGTGACTGTCAGTGCTTCAGGCTCCGCTATCTTGACTATCTGGTCTGCCGTAGCATACAGTGTGCAACCTGAGCCCATCGTGTACGAGACGTTGTCCTTGACTGCCGCTACATAATAGCCCGAGGTCAATCCTGTAGTTGCAGCATCCCTGCCTGCAAGGCCTGTGTTGCTGTCCCAGTTTGGATTAGCTATGAAGGTCTCGGCATCTGCCTGCGTGTCAAATCTCCAGAGTCCATAGCTGAGTCCCGTAGCACCCTCCGCCGTGATGGTGATGCTGCCATCGACTCCGCTCGGACATGTCACGTCGGTCTTGGCTGTCGTGAATGTGACGTGGCTCTGGGTGAACGTGAAGTCCTCGGTGACTGACTCGCACGCCTCAGCGCCCGAGTTCCTGTCGACAACTCTCAGTCTGTACGTGCCCTCTGGTATGTTCTCGAACTTGAGCACCGTGAGGGTCTGGCTGTTGTTGAGGTCTACGAATGTGGTCGTGTTGCTTGCATCGGTCGTAGCCTCAAGCCTCATGCTCTGCGTCGACTTCTCGCCCTCGAGATAGACGACGTAGCTGCGTACCTTGTTCGTGCCGATCTCCGTTGCGATACCACCACTGACGGTGAACTCTATGCTTCCGGTCTTGCCATCGAAGCAGTCCATACTCATCGTCGTCAGGTCAGCTGCGATCGTCAGCTCTGCATCGCTGTTCTTAATCCTGATGCTGTTCTGCTCGTCGCCATTCTCGTCGAGATATGTCCTCGTCTGTACTCCGTCGGCATCGGTGAGCGTCAGGTAGTACGTGTCGTTCTCAAGGTTCCTGAAGTAGTAGATCTCTGTGCCGTCAAGTCCGTTCTGCGCACTGTTGGTCTTGCCGCTGAGCGACAACGAGTACGGTGCCCTTCCGTTGAAGATGGTGACTGCTATCTGGCCGTTTGCTCCACCAGAACATGCGTTGTCTGTCTTCATGACCTGCATGTACAGTCCGTCATCCTTCAACCTGACGACTATGGTCTTCTCCTCACATCCGTCATCGGTTATGGTAGCGGTGTACGTGCCCGCCTTCAGGTTCTTGATGTTGAACGAGTTCGCATTTGCGACTGTTATCGGATTGTTCTGCTCGTCAACTGCTGTCCACGCGACGTCATACTTCTTAGACAGTCCGACGAATGGCCTGCCACCCGTGACGTTGAGCTCTATCGCACCATCTGCCGCACCCTTTGCTGAGACTGGATGTGAGACTATCGCCCTCGCCTCAAGCGGAACTGCCGCGTCAAGCTCTATGTCGATTGCTGTATGGCAACCTGCCGCATCGCTGATCTCGAAGTGATGATTGCCGTCCGCGAGCTTCCTGCTCGTGTCAAGCAATACGTACGATACGCTGTCCGTCCACGTCTGCGTCGTGCCTGCTATGGTGACTGACCTGCCGACGCCTATCATCCTGGTCTGCTGGCGCTTGCCACCATCCATGGTGTAGTAGAAGTAGTACGTCTTGTTGTTGCTTGCATCGACATTGACATACGGCGTGCCGCCCTTGACCTCGAAGAGGATGACGCCATAGTCGCCATAGCACTTCGGCGAGTGCGTGATGATGTCGTCGACTGTTGTCGTGCCGCCAAGTGATGTTGCTATCTCGCCGACTACGTCGTATGTGCCGTCTGTGAGCGACGTAGCTGTCAGCGGCGCCTTCGGACCTGTTACCTGGTCGAATGTCGCCGTGGCACGGCAACCGAGTACCTGGTCGGTGACGACGACGGTGTACTGTCCGACACCTAGCGCCGTCTGATCCTCCTGGTCGTCAATGATGCCCTCACCCGTACCGGTCCAGTCGAACTGATAGTTGCCCGATCCGTTGACTATGGTCAGGTCGATTGCTCCATCGGTCTCGCCATAGCATGTGACTGGACTCGTAGAGTACTCGATACCGAACTCCCGCGCCGCCGGTATGTTGATGTTGTCAAGCGTGACTGCACACTTGGTGTTCCTATCGGTGACGACAACTGAGTAGTACTGCTGTTCCCCGCTCTCGTTGAGTCCTAGGTGCTGCAGCTTGACCTGATGATATCCGTTGGCATCTGTCGTGCCGACTCCTGTCCATGCGTAGTCATATACGCCCGATCCGTTCGTCGCCGTGACGGTGATCTCGCCGTCCGCAATGCCCGAGCATGTCTGCGGCACTACCTCGTAGGTCGCCTCGACCTTGTTCGAGAGCGTGACACTCATCGTGACTGCACATGCGTCAGCCTTCGTCATGGTGACTGTGTACGTGCCTGCCAAGAGCTCACTCGCATCGGTCTTGCCAAGTGTAGCCTCGTTGTTGAATATAGCATGGTTGCCGTTAGGTCCACGCCATACTATGTCGTAAATCGGACTGCCATTCACCATGTTCACGAACGGATCATCATCGGCCGTGCCTGCTACCTTGATGATAGCCCTCGACTTCACTGGCTGATTGCTTGCGTCAAGCTTGCAGTTGATGTCCTCAAGGAGCTTGACCTCAAAGGCCTTCGGCTCCGTGATCTCGAAGACTGACCTATCCGCCACTCCACTGAGGTCTGTGTACGTCGACGCCTGGCATCCGTTAGCATCGGTGACTGTCAGTAGGTATCCGCCTGCCGTCAGGTCATAGACTGCACTCTCGTTCGTGCCGAGCACCTCGCCGGTGTTCTTGGTCCACTTGTACTCGTATGGCTTCGCTCCGCCTCTGACGGTGACTGCTATCTGTCCGTCGTCGTTGCCGTTGCAAGATACATCTGCATGTATGGTCTCGCTGATTGTCAGCTCGGCCGGCTCGACGACTGTAACGCCCTGTCCTATGGTCGACTGGCACTGCGTCGTCTTGTCCTCGACGAAGAGGAGATACGTGCCACCAAGGAGACCTGCGATGTCCTCACTGGTCTCGAGTGCTTGGCTCTGTCCGTAGTCCTTGACCTGTGTCGCGGTCAAGCTGCTGAGATCCGTGACGCCATAGTTGGTCATCATGGCCGTAGCATCAACCCACCAGTAGTTGAGCTCGTTGTCCGTGCCTGTGACGGTAGCATCGATCCTGCCTGTCTTCACGCCATGGCACAACGGGTCGGTAGCAGCATACGCCACCTTGATCTCCTGATGCTCGATGATATCGACGGTCTTCGTTACTGTACATCCCTTAGCGTCCTTCAAGGTGTACGTGTACGCCCCCGCCGCCATGTCGCTGAACTTGAACGGCGCACTCGTGCCGAGGTCGGTCGCATCGTATGTCGTCGCCTCGACCTCCTCCTGCAATCCGTTAGCTGCGTACGTCAAGATGTACTTGCCGCTTGCATCCGGAGTGCCACCGGCTATCTCGAGTCTTACTGCTCCACCTTCGCCGTAGCACTGCGTGCCACCGGTCTGAGCTATGTTGAACTGGAGCTGCGTTGGCTCTGTAATGCTGAGAGCTATGCTCTTATCCTGGTTGCTCAACTGCGCACCCGTAGCATCGGTTACCCTGACTACGTACTCGCCTGCACCCTTCTTGAATGTCAAGAGCGACCCGCCTGGGAAGTTGCCCCTCTCAAGCGCCTCATTGATGAAGATGTCGTATGGCGCTGTACCATTGGTGATCAACACCTCGATTGTGCCTTCCTCGCCATAGCAGTTCGGGTCTGTTGCCGTGAACTCTGCATCGAGTGCCGCACCGTCGGTGATGGCTATCTTCTCGAAGACTCTCATGCAGCCGTTGGCATCAGATATCCTGACTGCATAGACGCCCTTCGCGAGGCTGCCCTGTACTCTTATGTTGGTATTTGAGTTGATCTGCGCACTGCCAGAATATGTACCTGCGTCGATCTCTGCCTTGTTTGCCTCATAGTCTGTCTGAGTGTAGAACCTGACTTCGTATGCCGGCGTGCCACCACTGATATTGGTGAGCGTGATCTTGCCGTTCGAGCCACCCGTGACGTTGACGTTCGTGACGTCCCACGTTGCCTGGATCTGCTCCGGTTCCTTGATCATGACATCGACTGTCGTCTCACAACCATTGGCATCGGTGAGCATGACGACTCTCTTGCCAGATGTGCCGTCAAATCCGTTCCTATTGGTGAACGTCTTCTCGACTCCATTGACTGTCGACTTGGCCTCGGTCGCCGAGACATACAGGTCTGCTGACTGATACTCCTTGCTGGTCTTGATCTCGATGTAGTCGGTGTTCGTCGTCGCATCATGCTCGACGTTGTAGTCGGTGCCGTTGATGTTGACCTTGCCACCCTCTACCTCATAGGTGACGTCGCCTACGGTTACCTTGTCTGCCGCGACGGTGTACTTGCCACTCGGCGTTACCCTCGTGAACGCATACTCTGCGTCATACTCCTGGCCGACAAATGCCCACCTGTATGCTCCGTAACCACCTCTTACGTTGATGGTGAACTTGCCCTCCGTACCGTCGAAGCACTTGTTGTCCTCGACTGACGAGAGTCTTGCCGTCAGAGGCGCACTCGGTCCGTCTATGGTGATCTGCTTGCTGACTGTGCAACCCCACTGCTGATCTACGACGGTCACGTTGTAGATACCCTTAGACAGCGTGGTCTGTACGTCTGTGCCAGCTACGAGACCCGTACCTGTGCCACTCCACATGTAGCTGTAGTCTCCCGAGCCATTGACGACGGAGACTGTTATCGATCCATCCTGCCTGTCATAGCACGTCACTGGATTCTCCTCGAAGACGACTCCGAAGCCGTTAGCCGAGACGAGCTCTATGATGTCACTCTCTTTCTCACACTGCTTCTCGACTACTGAGGTGCCGTCATGCATCATCCTGGTCTTCGCATCGTACGCTGTCACGCGATAGAAACCTGGCTTCAAACCGTTCCTGATGTTCGGACCTCCACTGACTACGAACTGTCCGTCATTGACGACATCTACGTCGGTAGCCCATGCGGTTCCGTCCTCACTGTACTCCCACTTGTAGTAGTAGTTGCCAGATCCTCCCCTGAAGTTGACGGTGATCTTGCCGTTGTTGACGCCCGCACACGTCGGGTTCGTCTTGATTATCGACGCCTGCGTTATCGGCTGGACGAGGGTCAAGTCTCTCGATATGTCGCACGCTCCGCTCTTGTGCATCTCGAGTCTTACGGTTCCACTCTCGATGTCCTCAAATGTGAAGTCTGTTGTGCTGCCCGCAGAGTTCTTCTTCGCATGATGCCACTGTGCTGTGTAGCCGTTCAGTCCGACGAGGTTGCCCTCCTGGTCTGTATATGCCCCGTTGACGAGCTTAGCATCATTTGCGCTTCCACCATAGTAAACTCCGGCAAGCGTCCTGTCGGTCGTGATGCCGAGCTTGGCGTTCTTGCCGTCACAATCTACGTCCTGGAGGATGGTGATGTAGTATGTCTCCGGCTCGGTCAGCTTGACGGCCTCCTGAGTCTCTGTCTGACATCCGTTGGCATCGGTGACGAGGAGCATGTACTCGCCTGCACCCAGCCCTGTCTGCAGGTTGGTCGTCGAGCTCATGATCTCTCCACTGGTCAACCTCCACTGATATGTGTACGGTACTGTACCACCACTGACTGTCGCAACTATGCTACCATCCTTGACTCCGTTACAAGATGGGTTCGTAGCATTCGCCTGCATGTCTACGTGGTCTATCGCCAATGCTGCTACTGGCTCGGTCACTACCCACGGACCGAACTCCTCGCTGCATACTTCGTCACTGCCCTGCAAACACGTGATCTTGAGCTTGTACTGTCCACCCTTGATCTGGGTCAGGTTCTGGCTGTTGTTCCTGACGCTCGAGTTTGCCGATACGTGTGCCGTTGCAAAGTCATCTGTCCAGTTCGTGCCGTCCTCGCTGTACTGCCACTCGAACTTGTACGTGCCAGATCCACCGACAGGCGTCAACGTTATCGCACCGTTCTGCGCCTCGTGGCAGAGTACGTTCTTGACTACGACGTTCTGTACCTCGATAGGCTCATATCCCTCTATCGCAACTGACTCCTGCGCCTGACATCCGTTGGCGTCGGTAACGGTCATGATGTACGTGCCCGGATTCAGTCCGTCGCCAGCTGTCGTGCTGCCTATCGTGCCTGACTGGAACCACGTGTTCTGGTCGTTCTTGTCGGTCGCGGTCTCCCTTATCGACGTCGGCGATACGGTGTATTCTATTGCCTTGCCATATACGCCATTCTCTATCGTGTACGTGAATGCGCCATTCTTCGCACCCGCACAGACTGGATATGCGTTCTCGACTGCAAGTGTCAACTTCAACGGGTCAGAAACTGCCGTCGTGTACCTCGTCGTGACCTCTGTCTTCACCCACTCGTTGTTGACGTTCTGTGCAAATGTCGTCGTCGTGACTGACGTGATGTTGTTTGCCGTCACTGGCGCACTTACTATGGTCTCTGTCGACGTCGGTGCTATCGTGAGGATCTCCTCTCTCTTGATCGGCGACATGTAGTATGCGACTACTATGTCGTCCTCCCTCTGCGTTGCTCCGCTCGCATCGACGACTCTGACGTCGTATGTGCCGACTGGCAAATCCTTGATCTTGTACGTGCTGTTGCCATAGTACTCCTGCTCGACCACTATGTCGTCGAGATAGATGGTGTACGGCTTCTGCCCGTTCGAGACGAGTATCGAGATAGATCCGTTCTTCTCGCCGTAGCACTTGATATGCTCGATGAGTCTGTTATCGACGCTCAACTCAAGCGCGCCATTGTCGTTGACCTGTATCGCATATACCTGCGACTCGCAGTCGTTGGCGTCCTTGACCTTCACTGCATACCAGCCCTTCTCGAGACCGGTCCTCGTGTAGTTGTTGACGTTGGTCGTGCTGTTGAAGTCTGCATGCTCTGCATCTGCCTTTGTGCTGTATGGCGCACCAGCTGCCCAGATGAGCTTGTATGCCGGAGTTCCACCCGTGACACTCGTGATGGCTATCTCGCCGTCATTGCTGCCCGCGGTCTTGACATTGGTGATGCTGTACTTGATGCTGATCCTCTCTGGCTCGGCTATCGTGACGGTGACGCTCTTCTCACATCCGTTGGCATCCCTTACTGTGATGAGATACGTGCCTGCCGGCCACTCCTCTGTCAACCCTGGCGTCGTCGCCTTGTCGTCATAGTAGCTGAGCTTCAGCGCCGTGCCATTGCCCTTTGCTATCTTCTGCTTGTTGTTCTCCGCGTCGGGCCATCCCTGGTTGTTGTACCTGTACATGTACCCGCCGTCGAAGTCGCCACTCGTAAACGGCGTGCCGCCATTGACGTCAAATGATATCTCGCCATTGGTGTCACCGTTGCACTTGACGTCCTTATGGCTCTCTACGACGGTCAGCTCGCTGGTCGGTCCGCCTATGGTCCACTCCTTGGTAGCCGTGCAACCGTAGTTCCTATCGGTGACGACGACTGAATACGTGCCGGCACTCAGGTTGTCCTGTACTCGCTGCCCTGCCTTGAGGCCAAGTCCCGAACCTGTCCATACGAAGTTGTAGTTGCCCGAGCCTCCCGTGACGGAGAGGTCGATGAGTCCATCCTGGTTCTCGTAGCACTTGACGTCCGACTGCAACGCCTCGATCTTGAACGCGTTGGTCTGCTCGACTGTGATCTTATACCAGTTCTTCGTTCCGTCGCTATAGAACTCGTCACCCGTTGCACTCGCGCTCGGATAGTAGCACTCTGTCTGACCACTGCCACTCGTGGTGTAATACCACTGGCCTGAAGCTGCATCGGCCGTGACGGTTATGGTCGAATATGTGTTGTGCTTCTTGTTGTCGATGACTCTGACGTAGTAGTCACCGGCTGCAAGGCTGCTCCTCGAACTTACGCTCTGACCCGGTATGTCCTTCCACTCGTATGTGAAGTCTCCACTACCTCCGGTCACCTCAAGCGTGATTGCACCGGTGTTCTTGCCGACACACGCAGCATTCGCTACCTCTGCAACTCTGAAGTCTATCGGCTTCACGAGCTCTACGGTCTGCGTCGACGGACAGTTCCTCGCACTACCATTGACCATGGAGACGTTGACGGTGTACTCGCCACTGATGAGGCCTCTCCTCAGGTTTGGCAACGATGTGTTGTCGTATGTAGTGTTGCCTATTGTGACTGCCGTGTTGTTGACGAGAGATCCGCTCCACCTGATCTCGAGGGTCCTATCCTGCCACTCGCCTGCCTTCTGGTAACGGACTGTCAACTGGTTGCTTGCATTGTCCCACTTGTGGCTCACCTGGTTGATGTTATCCGCCCATGCTGTCGTTGCTTCCAGTGCCTTCTGCAAGTCCTCATCGTCGAACTTGATGTACAGTGCTCCATTAGCGCCGTCACAATCGACGTCGGAGAGTACCATCAGCCTGAAGTCTGTCGAGACTGGCTCGGCTACGACGACTGCCGCCTCGTTCTCCGCACCTGCCGCATCGATGACGTGTACCTTATACGAGCCTGCCGAGACGTTCGTCAGCTCCGCACTCGTCGCCCTTGCTATCTCTACATAGTTGCCACTGTCGTCGGCCTTATACCACTGATATGTGTACGGCAGGTTTCCGCCATTGGCTGTCGCCTTAAGCGTAGCATCGCTCTTGCCGATACAAGACAGCGGCGTCGCTGTTGCATCGACGGTAAGTCCTGTATATGCATAGAAGGTGATCGCACCTGTCTTCGCCAGACATGCCGTAGCTGTGTTGTCCGAGAAGACTACACCGTAGTATGTCTTGGCCTCGAGTCCTGTGAAGACTGCCGACGTCTGCCTGTATGCTGTGCTGAGCACCGAGAAGTCGGTCGTCGCACTTATGGTCTCGGTGCCAGTGTTACCTTCCTTTGTATATTGCTTCCCCTCCTCAAACAATGCGTAGTAGTAGTTGCTGCCTGCGCCACCACCTGCGACGAGGGTCACTCCACCACCATTTGCTGTGTAGTCTATTGCTATCTGATCCTTGTACGTAGCTGTCAACGGATCAAGCAACGTGACGCTCTGTGTCTCCGACGTACAGCTTGGATGAGCTACGGAGACGACTGTCAACGTGAGCGTTCCGCCCTTCGGCAACTTGGATACCTCGCCTACGAGATACCCGCTCGTCGTGCCGTCAGAGAGCAGTTCTGCGGTCGCCGGCAGGCTTGCAGATGCTGTCTTGCTGAACTCGTAGCCGGCATTCTTGATCGCCGCCGTACCACCCCACTGGAACGAATACTTGTCGACGTCTGCCTTGTATGTCTCAAAGAACTCGTCGCCGATGAAGTAGACCTTCACCTTCCTGCTGTCCGCATTACATGCGTTGTCGGTCTCTATTGCATACCTTATCTCCGGATCCTGACCTATCTCGATGTAGTCCGGATTGTTCGTTGCCGGAGAGCCGACCTGCTTCTCGTATCCTGCATTGACGTCTGCATAGCAGTTGGCATTGTTCATGTCATAGACACGTACCCTATAGACGCCTGCCCCGAAGTTCTGGAACGTGGTACCACTGGTGTTGCTGATGGTCGTGACCTTCTGCTCGCCCGCACCAGCCTGCCTGTACCAGTCGAAGCCGTAGTTGTCGATGCCCTTGCTCGTGACGTTCAGCGTCACTGTTCCATCGGTACTGCCATAGCACGTAGCATCGGTCTTGCTTGCAAGGCTCGCCGTGATGCTCTTGCCCTCTGCTATCGTGATCTTCGTCGACGCCAGGAAGCCTGCCTTCGTCGCCGACGACTTGTCGGTCAACGACGCATCGGTTACGATTACCCAGTAGTTGCCCGGCTCTATCTTCTTCGTGCCACTTGTGAAAGTAGCCGTCGTGGTCGTCGTGCTTGTGTTGCTGACGACGCCTGTCAACTTGTTCGCCGTGCCGCCTGTCGTAAACAATACCGAGTCTTCATTTGCTACCTGATAAGAACGTGGTATCGTTCCAGACGTTGAACCTGTCGAAAGCGTAAATTGCTTGGTTATCGTGAAGTTCAACTCATGGTTCTCTGCGTGGCTTACGTTGATGACGATCTTCGCATCGTCTATGTCACCTGTCTCGCACGTCTTGCCCTGTGTGCCCGTCGTCGTCAACGATGCTCCTATCGTGACGTTGGCCCTGCAGGACTGTCCGTTGCTTGCCGGGTTAGCATCGATGACCTCGATGTCATAGACGCCCGCCTTCAAATTCTTCAAGACATAGTAGTTCGTCGCTGCAGAGGCATCTATCTTCGATATGGTCTTCTCCGAAGACTCGCCTGTCGTCCTGTTCGTCAGGCGGAACGTGTACTTGTGTCCCTTGCCTGTCTTCGTGCCTGTCTCCTTACCGTCTGCCGACAAATCTGCCTCGTCCCCAGACTTGAACTCATATTCCAAACCTCCATTGACCCTCAACGAGAGAGCACCATTACTGGTCTCGTCTCCCTGAACAGTTGTAGCGCCACCACTAGTGGTATGCGTCGCATTTACCTTGCCAAGTATATAGTTGACAGGCTCTACTGTCAGCTCGCTGGTCTTCGTTATGACGACGTCTTCACTGTAGTCACATCCCTTGCTGTCGGTTACGACGACGGTGTAGTTTCCTGCCGGCACACCAGTGAAGGTGTACAGGTCGTTCTCTACCATGCCGCTCTTCGTGTACTGTGCCGAATTAGATACTCCTGCTATCTTCACCTGTACCTGATACGGCTCCTCGCCTCCATGAGGACGTACAGAAATCGTGCCGAGCGCCTCGCCCGAGCAACTGTTGATGTCGGTATGCGCAAGGTCTGCCTTCGTTCCAAGGCTCTCCATCTCATACTCCGCCGTCGCTACACACGTGTTCGTATTGCCTATCACACCACTTGGATCGTTGATCGTCACGGTCACCTGATAGAAGCCCGCAGGTCCTGTCACCTTGTTCGGCTGCGTCGCCGGGCTGCTTGCATTCGCTGGCAGATCATTAAACGTGCCTGTCGATGTTGCCTTATACTTCCACTCATACTTATAGCCATACGTGTAGTCTGCCGTCACCTCAGCATCAAAACTGTTGGCGTAGCCTGACCTCGGATATACCGGACCAGCATTGACTACTATCACGCCGTCCTCGGCATTGCCGCAAGTCACCGGCTTGCTCAACTCGAGATCCTTATGTATCTCGATCTTCGATGGCAAGAAGATGCTCTCGGTATGCTTGCAAGACGAGTTCGCATTGCTGTATATGGTCAACGTGTACCATCCACCCTTAGGCACTGCAGCGGTCTCGGTAGTCTTCGTCGGCATTATGTCTGCCTGCTTTGCACTGTCCGCATGCCACTCAAACGTGAAGTTCGAGAGGTCTGTGTACGGGAAGTCCTCTATCTTGATCTTCCTGTCTGTTGCACACGGATCATCACACGTCAGCCTGAAGCTGAGCGGCGAGATGCCCTTGATCACCCTGTCAAAGACGCTGCTGCAATCGAGTCCATGCTCGACGTGCAGCTCGTACGTCAACTCTATCGGCTTGTTGTCTGCATCGAGCTGCGTCGGCAACGCTACTGTCTGGAGATAGTAGTAGTCATCCCTGCTGTGCATTACCTTGTCGCTGCCCTCAAGCGCCTTCCTATATCCGTTAGGTCCTGTCCAGTAGATCTCGGCTGCCTTGACCTGCTCCTCTGTGAAGCCCTTGAACCTGACGTACGGACGTACCCTGACACCGTCTCCTGCACACATCTCTGCGTATGTGCGGATCTCCATAGTGTCGACCTCATACTGATACTCGAGCGTTGCGGTAGCCTCGAGCGTGCAGCTTGTCCCCCTATGGCCGCCGGCATCCGTTACCTCTACCTTGTACTCGCCCGGCAAGAGGTCAGATAGGCTCGTGACACTGCCTGCACCTGTTATTTCTGTGTATGTGCTCGTCGCATCCTTCTTGCTCCACGTATATGTGATGTCGCCACTCGCATTCTCGATGACTGCCGACAACTGTCCCTTGTCACCCGACTCGCACAGCGGCTGCTCTGCTACAAGCGATACCCTGAGCTGCGTCAGCGTGAATTCTGGGAACGTGAATAGGCATGTATTAGCCCAGGTTGGGTATGGGTTCGAGTTGAAGTCGGCAACGACGAGTCTATAAGTGCCCTCGCTGAGTCCGCTGACTTTTATCTCCGCCTCGCCAGTCGTACCCTCCGAGGTGACCTCACCATTGGTCAAAAACGTGCCGCCCCAGTTGGTAGCCGGGTCATTCTCGTTCTTCTTATACAGGTTCCAGTGATAGTTGACGCCAGTCGCCGTTCCACTGGTGTATGTCTTGACTCCACCCTTTAGCTTAGCAGAGAGCGTGCCCTCACCCTCCTCGCAGAGGTCGTACTCGAGTCCGGCATTCTCCATTCCGCCACTCGTCGGCAAGAAGATCTCCTTTGTAACAGCCTCACATCCGTTCGTGCTCGTCAGTACGCCCTCATTGTCGACTATCGAGACTGATACCTGATACCAGCCCGACGGACCTGTCACCTTATTCGGCTCGTTGCCGGCACTGAGCGCCGTTGCCGGCAGATCATCGTACGACAAGCTTGTAGCGTCCGGATCCTGAGAACTGCTATACTTCCATTCGTAAGAGTATGTATATGTCCTCTTCTCTGGCGTAGCACTCGCATCCTCCTTGTTGACGTAGTCGCTATACGTCGGCTGTGCATCGACTATGATGCTTCCTGTAGCCTGACCGCATGCGACGGCCTCTACTGCCTTGGTGTCTATCTTGATCGCCGATGGCAAGAAGATGCTCCTCGTCGCATAGCATGCTGCATTGTCGGTCCTAGCTATCTTCAGTGTGTACCATCCGCCCTTCTTCGCTGCTCCAGCACCTGTCAAGATGCTCGCCTCGCCCGTGCCATTATCTACTGTCACGTTCGATACGTCAAAGAACTCGGTGTTCTTGGTATCGACGGAGTCCGCAGTCCACGTGTAATTGTACGTGTACCCATCCATCGGACGGAAACCTACTGCCTGTATCTGTCTCTTGTCGATGTCACAGATATTCTCTGTATAGCTCGTGCCATTCACTACGACTGACTTCAAGCTGAAGTCTATGGTCCTGATACCCTTGACATCTACGTCCTCACTGAACTCACAGCTGCCTATCCTGACGTGCAGTGTGTACGTGACTGCCTTCGGGTCGCCATTGTCCTCTGTCTGAGTGGCAAGTCTCGTCGCCTTGACTCGATACTCGTCAGCCCTCTCATGGCTTACCTTGTCGTCACCGGTGACTGTAGTCGTCGCACCATTCGGATCTGTCCAGTATATCTCTGCATTCTCGATGTCGGTCGCTCCGAAGCCTATGAGCTTGATGAGCGGCGAATATACCTTGCCGTCACCTGCACAACGCTCCTCCTCCATCGCCATCATCTCGACGAAATCTACCTTGTACTTGTAGTCTATGCTCATCTGCGCATAGACGTAGCAGGAGTCTCCACCGAGCTTGCTCTTCCTCGCCGAGTCGTAGACCCTGACGATGTAGTCACCTGGCAGCAGGTCTGTTATGCTCGTCAGACCGTTATGCACTGTGCTATTCTCTACTGCCGCACTGACCCAGTTGCCGTCGGCATCCTTCCAGATTGGCTTATACCCCTTGGCCTCATTGTCGTCTGTCACCTCGGCTCCGTATGTGAAGACGCTCGTGTCATCTCCCTTATAGAACCACTTGAACGACGCTGTCCCTATCATGTTGGTGTAGCCGACCTCCATGAAGCCCTTCGTGCCGCTCTCGCAGACTGGCGCTGTCGCCGTCAGGTGTGCCTCGAGCTGCGTGAGCTCTACCTCCGAGAATGCTGCCGTACACGTGTTCTCGGTGTTGGCAGTGCCTGTACCCATGAACGAGTTGTAGTCGTAGACCTTCAACGTGTACTTGCCATACGGGAGCTCGCCTATCTTAATGGTCGACTCTTTGTCTGTCGCGCCAGCATCGACTGCCGCTACTGCACCCTGCTTGTACGCTCCGTCATACTGGTCCTTATACAGATACCACTGGTAGTTAGGCTTGTCGCTTGCGTCAAGTATGCCGCCCTTGATCTTAGCCTCTATCTCGCCTGTTCCCTCTGCACACAGGTTGTACTCTGCCTCTGCGACTATCTCTATGTTGCTCAGGTCCTTGACGTACATGGTCTTCTCCCACTTGACGTCGTTGGCATCGATGACGGCTACCCTGTAATTGCCCTTCGCGAGGTTAGCAATCGTGAAGTTGACGTTGCCCTTCTCCTCGTCACTGTCATACTTGAGCGTACCTGTCAGCTTGTCGTACGTTGCAAACTTGGTGACACCTGTCGTGCCGTTTGCTATGTCATTGTCGTCGAGCTTGACCCTATACGGCGCCTTGCCGACTATGATGAGGGTGATGGTAGCCTCCTGTGCTCCATGACATGCGTTGTGGATGACTGCTGTGTCAACCTGAAGTCCGTTGCCAGAGATTACGATGTCACTGCTCGTGAAGTAACACTTCTCGCTATCCGTCACCTTCACCTGATACGTCGCCGTTCCATTGTCCGGTACCTGAATGCCAGAGATTCTCGTTATGTTGTCAAGTCCATCCTCCTTTACGAATGTTTCCGTGTCATTCATCTTCCACCACTCCCACTTGTAGCTGAGGCCTATACCCTCCTGCGGAGCGGCTATCTCTATCTCGCCATGTCCCTCGCCGTTGTCCGGCTGGATGTCGCGTACCTCAACAAGGAGATCGGTCGGCTGCTTGAGCTCAACCTGCTCCGTCGGCGCTGAGCATGTCGCATTCTCCATCTTGTCCGCATTGTACACCTCGACATAGTATACTCCCGGATTTCCACTCTCGACGGTGAACTCATGCGACGATGTCCTCAATGTCTCTCCTGTCGCAATCACCGCATTCTCTTCTGCCGATGCTATCATGGTCGGCGATGTCGGTGTCAAGGTCGTCCTCTCTACCCTGACGTACTCGCCTGCCTGATCCGCTGTATACGTGACGCCGTCGTCCTCCTGCTTGTAGGTTACTCGATTGCCCTGATCGTCGGTCTGCTCTACGTCGCTCGACAGCATCTCGGTGATCTTGACATACCTCAAGTCCTTCGTGATGATTGGATTGTTGACCTTCCACAATACGTAGAAATGCTTTTCACTTCCGCCGTAGGTCGCGCTCGCCTTTATCGTCGCTGTCGACTTCGTGCCGTTTGTAGCATCCTCAAACTCGTTGTCCGCACAGAGGAAGTCTGTATGTCCATCAAGCTGTGCCTTGATGCTCGGCTCGAGATATACGCTCGTCTCGTCTTCGCATGCTATGACGTCCTCGTTCTGATGATCTACGGTGTACTCTGTTGTATTAACCCAGGTTGACCTATACCTGACCTTGAACTCTGTGTACTCTGTGACATTCTGCGAGTTGACGGTGAATACATTGTCTACTCCGTCTGCCACATTCTCCCATGCCGTCACCTGAGACCAGTCTGTTCCAGACTTCTGCCATACTGAGAGTTGGAACTGGGTCTGATGTGCCCTCGGGTTGGTCTGGTTGGTGTTGAGATTCCAACCACCACTGACGTTGGCCCTGATGGTCGAGTTGCATGCGTCGGCCACCGGCGTGCTCAGCGTGATAGCACCCGGCTCATAGATGGTGATGTCCTCGCTGACTGCGCAACCGTCTGTCTGTGCATCTGAGACGGTCAACGTGTATGTGCCCGGCTCCAACTGCTTAAACAACCAGCCTGTCGTGCCTTCCGCAGTCTTTGCATTGCCACCCTCATCTTTCAGTGTGTAGTAATAGTTGTCAAGTCCGGCATTGGAGACGTTACCGCCCTCCATAGCCGTCACCTGTATCTTGCCATCATTTGCACCATTGCAGTTGACATCCTCGACTGCGTACGACAAGAGCTTGACGGCCTTCTCCGGCTCACTTATGGTGAACGTCTCGGAATAGATGCACGGATAGTCGGCATACTTGAAGTAGATGGTGTACTCCCCTGCCTTCAAGTTCTTTATGGTCAACTTGCCGGACGTCATGTCCTGACCGTCATCATACTTGACCTCTCCACTATTGGTGTCGTCTATAGCATTCTCCCCTGGAGTCTCATCGTATGTCAACTTCGCCTCGTTGCCGTCTATCGAATAGTTGATATCTGCAAAGGACTTCCAGTTGCCATCTACTCCAGGAGCATCGTCGCTGCTCTTCAATATGATGAACTTGACGTCCGGTGTGAACTTATGATATATCGCTATGTTCGTATTGCCTGATGCTACTGATGTCTCTTCCTGTCCCTTCCTATACGAGAAGATGACTTCTGCTTCTCCATCAACCTTGCCCTTACAGCTTGCAGCCTTCGTCGTGCTCTTCGCCACTACGTCAGGCAAGTTGTAGATCGTGAACTCTACGATGTTCGAGCAGCTCATGTTGACTGTGCCGTCCTGAGCAGCCGCAGCTACCCTGACTGCGTAAGCTCCGCTTGGAAGAGAGCCGACATTGTCTACCTTCAGGTTGTTGGCATTCAGTGAGTTGCCATTGCTCTTCGTCCACTGGTATGCTGCGTTCTGCGGCAACGTTACTGTTGCCGCACCATAGCTTGCTACGACTGACGCCATGCCGAGATTGTTGTCTCCGCATGTGAACATCTCGTTGATCTCGACGAGGAAGTCCGGAGCGTCATTCTCCTTTACCCTCGCAACATTGGTGCTCTTATAGACGCACCCTGTCGCATTGTCTGTCAACAACAACTGGTAGTCTGCCTTGCCTGCGTTCGGATATACGAACGACGTTCCTGGTACTCGATGCCCACTCTCTATATTCGTCGGCTGTGCATCTCCAACATTCGTATAGTCGGTCTTGTACCATGTATACGTGTATGCTGTCGTGCCGTATGTCGACTCGTCGACGAGGACTGAGTTCTTCTTGAGGTTCGCCATCGTGACTGTACCATTCGCCTGTCCCGAGCATGCATCTACCGGTACGAGGTCAAATGTAAACGTCGGCTGCGTCAACGGGATGACTTTCTTGACATTGTCCGCATGCTTCGGATCGCTGTCAAGTACATTCGTACCCGTCCAAGCTAGTGAGGAGTTGTCATCCTCGTCATTCTCACGGTCAAGGATATCCTTGTCCTCAGCTGCCTTCTTGACGTAGATGTAATGTCCGTCCTTAGAGATCTGATACTTGAAATTGAGTCGCGCCTTCAATGTCCAACCTGTCGACGGTGTCGGTGTCTGGGTGATCTTGTTCGTAGTCGCGACTGTGTACCTTATCTCTGGATCGTTCGTCGTCGCCCCAGAGACTAGCTCTACATCATATACCTCCGTTGCCGACTTCTCCAGCGTGAAGGTGTAATATCCGAACTTCGCCTGGTCGATGTTCTGCCTCGGCAATGCCAAGACTGGCGTCACTACATCGACGGCATCTGTGTTGTTCGCCCAGTTGTCCTGGATCGAACCATTCCCATCGAGATAGTTATAGCAGTAGTAGACTGTGTTGTCGGCAAGTATGTCGTGACTCGGCGCTACGAAGATCTGCTTCAGGAAGTTGCTGTAGCAGAGTCTTCCATACGTGTCGTTGTTCTCGCACTCGAAGACATAGTTGATGTTGTAGATGCCCGGCGCAAGCTGGTTCGGGTTGAAGAAGAACTCGCCCTTCGTGTCGTCGTATGTGACGTTCTGTACTGCCGCCTCGCTGACTGCTACTGTATCCTGACCAGCTCCGGTAGCCCTGAAGTAGAGTCCGTAGTTAGTGCCACTCGACGCACCAAGCATCGTGATCTGGAACCATCCCCTACCCGCTACGTCCTTGTTGGCTATCTGCGGATGTACTGGATTGAGCTTGTGCTGCTGCTGCTCACTCCTGTAGAAGATTCTGACGTCTGTCTCGTTGTTCGTGCCAGAGATGGTGAAGCTCGGCGCACCGAAGTCGACGATGGATATGTACCTCTCTGTCTTATACTCGCAGTGTCCTGCCTTGAATGCGTAGGTTACGATGAGCTCTGGGTTATCGGTGCCCTTCAACTTCTCGACGTAATCCTTGATGTTCAGGTATGCTATAGGTCTGCCCTGGCTATCTGTCCCCTTGTCGGTCAGTAGCTCGTATGTCTTGCCCTCTTCTGTCTTCGTGAGGTTCGGGCTTATGCTCCAGTGACCTCCCGAGACACCGTTACCAGAGAACGTCAGCGTGACATGGTCGTTTAGTTCTGCTATGGTGAGACCGTCCTTGACTTCGTTCTTGTTCGAGCAGACGTACGCTACGCCATTCCTGTACTGCGCTCCGTCAACTGCAATGCTCGTAGATGTTGCATCGGTGAAGATTACACGCCTCGAGAATGGATTACCACAACCGACATAGTAGATGAGTCGATACGTGGTGTTCGCCTTCAAATGCTCGTCGTCTGTATACAATGAGTAGTAAGATGCACTCGCCGGGAAGTTCTCCGGACAGATCTTCCACATTGCGTTCTCCGGGTCATAGAGTCCGGCCGGCTCCTCTGTCGGGACGCTACGTGTCGTGCCGCCTGCATTGAGCTCCTGGATCCAGAAGGTTCCCGGTATGTCGCTCGGCGAAGCTACTGACTCCGGCATGAAGCTGATGAGGTTCTTTGCGCTGAGCGCTCCGTCGGTGTAACTGGTCTGACGGCAAAGGTCTATCGCTACGTCTGGGTCTGAGTAAACTTTGTCCGTAGCACCAGGTGTATTACCTGCATTGTTCCACAATCCGTTGACGTTGAGGTCTTTCCACTCTGTCTGTACATCACCGTAAGTGATCGGGAACTCTGCCTTCGCTGTGTGTCCCTCGACGGTATGACCATAGTAGATGTCGAATGGCTCTGTGTCATTCGAGAGGAATACATCCCACGTCATCGTCATCGCACACTCCGCTGGCTCATTGTCCGGTACGAAGGTGTACGTGAACTCATACCTTCCACTGACACCGTTCTGGTACCCCCACGAGAATGTGGTGTACGTGCCGGTCTGGTTCGTGAGGTCTGGGAATGTGACTGCTCCTATGCCGTTCTGGTCGTACGTGATGATCGGCATCGCTGTCTGCATAGCATCGGATATCGAGCCGAGATTGAGCTCGCCTCCAACTCCGTATGAACTGTCGTATGACCTCGTGCCATCATCTGCTATGCTCTCTACTTTCCTGACGATAACGGTAGCAACACCCGCAAGTCCCTCATAACCATAGTCGTAGTCAAACAAGCCGTCTGTCGTCGGGTAGTTCGCTACTGAGTTGCCACTCAACTGCGTAAGCGACTGGTCGAACGCATCGATATCCCTCTCCGCCGACAATATATCGTTAGCCGCATCGGCCATCTGCGTAGCCTCAAGTCTCTTGGTGTTGACCTCGACCTGCGTAGCGATATTGCCGTCCCCATTGAGGTCTGCATTCTGGTCAACCTCGTTCTGGAGTACGTCAACAGCTGTCAAGGCTGTGTTGGCAAGGGTCTGCGCCTCACTGCCTGTCGCTATCGTTGCATGATATGTAGCATTGAACGCCTGGATTGCTGCGTCCTTCTCTGCTGTCCTCGATGTCTTCTGGACGTTGATTCCGTCTATTGTCGACTGTATGCCGGCCGCCATCTGACTGACTGTCAAGCTCCTACTTGGATAGTTGACGGCGAACGTTATGGTGCCATCTCCTGTCCTCGAGCAGTAGCTCCTCTTCATGTCATGCTGGAGTGTCCTCTTGATCCTGTAGTTCCTCGTCCAGCTTCCTCGACATGTGCTGCCACCACAGTCTGTCGTGCCGTTGATGACGTTGAGGGTGATAGACCCTGCCTCGCCCATCTCGCTCGGAATGAACGAATATGTGCCATTCGCCTCCTTGACGACATGGTTGCCTCCCGAGAAGGTATATGTGTAGTCTGTACCAAGAGGCTGCGCTATCTTCAACGCATATAGGTTGTGCGCCACGAGCTTAGCGTCGGTGACCTTCTTTGCCGATACGTACTCCTGTGGCTCTCCGTTATATGCCGGGAACGAGTAATAGCCGTCGACGATTATCTGTACGGTCTCGGTCGTTCCACTCGTCGTGCTGTGATTGAGGGTCGACACTACCGACACTATGGTCCCGGCCGGAGCATTGATGTCAAGTTCCCTCGTAGCCCATGGTACTACGTATGTGAACTTGCTGTGTGTTGCATCGATGCCCGCCGTCGTACCTAACGTGTTGGTATATGCCCTCCTATGTGTTCCTGTCGGATAGTTGGTGTCGTCGATGTCCGTGGTGAACATCTTCTGGTCTGCCTGCATAGCCCTGTATGGGACGTCTGCCGTACCTGCTACGTTCGTCGCCTTGCCTGTCGTGAACTTCGGGTCAGGAGTGATGGTGTACTCCATGCCCTGCGGTATCGTCGCTGCCTCCGCTGCATTCCAGTACTGATACTTGTAGATCTTAGGAGTCAACGTGTAGTGGTTGTTATCCTCCGGACACAAGTAGTCCTCGCTATAGCCCTGCTCGAATGCCTCGTCAAGATTGCCTATCGTGAAGAAGACTTCATTGGCAACCGGCTGATACAGCATGCTGGTCTTGGTCTGCGTGTAGGTACACCCGTGGATGTCCTCCGCCTGATACGTGAAGACGACTGGCACTCCGTTGCCATTCCCTCTGTGCCTCGTCAGCGGCGAGAACGTATACGTATAATCCTTGCCGTCATCGGTCGGCTGGTCGGGCCAGAGCTGACCGTTGGCAAGAACTTGAGCCCACTTCATGCCACCATAAAACCACAATCCCTGAACTGTGATCTCGTCATTTGTGCAGTAGCACGGCTCTGGATTGATGAAGTCCTGATCCTTATACATCTTCTCCCAGACCTTGAACGTTCCGGTCTTGAAGAACGTGTTGCAGACTCCACTCCTATAATATACGTTGTAATAACTTACCCTGCTGCCGTCGTTGCCCGAACCAGACGTTCCCTTCGTCGGGAAGTTGGCCTCCTTGTCGAAGTCGGTTCCCGGCGTCAACGGATTTGAATACGTGAGATCCGTCGTCCTATAATACTTCTCCTCCCCAAACAACGACCACTCTATACCTGTCGGCGTGAACACTGTCGGGTCTATCACGAACGTTCCATTTACTGGCACGACACTTAACAATATTGTGTTGTCCGCTGCGCCCTGTATGAAGAATCGTCCTGCCGCATTCTGATCGTCACCTCCCTGTGAGAAGTAGTCCGATAGCTTCGCCGGATCACTGTCCTCACAGAGATTCCACTTCTCGTTCGTCGCGTCAAGTACCTTCGTCCTGTCTGGCCTTACGAGTATCTCGACTGGTACGAGTTTCGAATAGCATACGTCACTTCCGCTCTTGTCTGCCTTAACCCAATACTTCAAGTGATAGAACCCGTCCGCCGCAATCTTGCTCTCGTCGACATCTCCATTTGCTGTCTTCGGGACAAGCGCCGGCAATGTCGTATACTCGAACGAGTAGTTATGATTCAACGTAGATCCTGTCGTGAAGACTGGCGACTTGCTGTCGCCAGCCTGCCAATCATAGTCATACCAGTAGTAAACAGTATTAGCTGTCACATTATCACCTGTCTGGGTGACACTATACTTCATCGGCGCTCCATCACAAACTGTCTGGGTCAAAGTCGATGATATACCATTGATCTGAACCTCAGTCGCATCAAGCGTCGGCGCCGCCTCTATGTCAAACGAGATTGTGTTCCCATGACATACTACTCCTCGCCTCGCTCCAGACTTGGTGTCTACCTCTATGTTGACATGACCACTCGTGATTCCATATTTGTCCGGGTCAAACTTGAATATCCACTTCTTCCCTGTGGTCTCCAACGTCAACTCTCCACTCGCTATTAACTCGTCCCTCGAATGTTGAGTACCTCCATTGACTGTCAAGTAGAAATCATAACCTTCTGCCTCGTTAACCGCAGGTATCTGATACTCTATGACGACCTCCTCATCATCCGTAAACAACGACGAGCATACAACTTGACCATCCCTTATATACGTCAATAGCGGGTCATTGTCGTAGTGCTTCACTACTACCGAACTTGGATTAGATGACTTACATCCATCATTGTCCGTATTGATGAGGTAGTACTCTGTATCCTGATAGACTCTCCTCTCCGTTGGCTGACCTGGATCAACTACCGTGTAGTCCGCAGTCACTCCAAAGAATGTTATCGTCTGACCAGTCTGACTCTGTACTATATTAGCTACCAAATCATTACCAGCAGAATTCTTCGCTATAGCTGTCCCGTTCTCGTCCCTCGACAAGTAGAAGCTTCCGACAAAATTATTCGGCAACGGTATCTTCACGTCGACACCATAGTCATTGTTGCAATAGTAATGATACTTGTTCTCCGCTGTGATCGTCGGTGAGGTCGGCTTGCCTGGTATGACGACACTGTTCAACGTCGCCTCACAAGATCCTGCCGAAAGTCCATCTGGTACCGCCGATACATATAGCGTCAATCCCTCCTCTGGCAACTCGAAGTTCTCCTCAAGTATCTGATTGCTCGTCCCATCTCCTACGAACGGCAGACTCTTCTCAACCCTGGTTCCATTCTCTATCGTGTACAACTGATACTTTGTCCCTGTCCGCGTCGTCGCTCCATTGATTCCCTTGATCGAGATTCTATAATAACACGTCCCAGACTTCTTCTCCGCTACAAGCTGCAAACCGTCCTGAGTCTCTGCCAATATCACATCTACACTTCCCTGAGGCTGTGCTATACATCCACCACGGCTCTTACCCTTAACAGTATAGTTGCCACTCTCAAAGACTGTAAACGGATAGTTCGGCACATAATCGTTACCATTGATGTCATGCAATGGATTTGAATTATTAACCTCCGCATTGTCCTTATACAATATGTACGTAGCATTTGGATTCGGTTTCTTCACCCTGATGGTATATCCGAACTGATCGTCTGCACAATGAGTTCCCGTCTCCGCTAACTCCACGTCCGGAGCTCCCTCATCATCTATTGTGAACGAACCACTTACAGTCTCGCATGTAGCAAGTGATACTACTGTGTAAACTCCGGCTGCATCCTGTGCCTGGAAATACCTCGTCGTACTGATGTTGTCTCCCTCGAAACTGTCGACTGTCGTCGTCGTGCTTGTGCCAGCCTCCCTAAATCTCAACTCGTAGGTGACACCTGGCGACACACCTGAGACTCCAAATATATATGCCTCGCCACCACCACAGAGGATTCCACCTTCTTCGGTGCTGCCTGAAAGTACCATCTTCTTCGGCGTACTCGTCGAGTTGACAAGCGTCACCTGACCAGGAATCTGCTTCGGGATCGAACATCCATCGCGCAATGCATATACTACATACGCTCCCTCACCCAACGTGTTAGGTATCGTAATCTTCGCATTCGCGGAATTGTCCGATGTCGCCTTGACACTATACGGATTGCCTGCTGCATCCTTCATCTGATTGCCCGTCGCCGCATTGTATAGTGAGTAAGTAACGTTCGCCTCAGAGTTGTGAATCATGATCGCCCTCGGCAGGTCACTGATACAAAGGTTAGCATCAGATATCCTCGTATTAGCGTTGTACTTCTTAACAGTAAAGATTCCGTTCAACTTGACTCCCGACGAACCGTTCGAGCACTCGCCGTCCATCTCCGCCGTGACGTAGTACTCGCCCTCGTCGTTGACACTGAAGACTATCGGGTCTGTCGTCTGCGCCGGTCCAGCCGTCCTCACTACCTGGTCGTCAGTCTCCGCCCCGTTCGAGTCCGGGTCTGCATAATCACCGACTTTCTTCCATACTGTATATGTCGCTCCTACCTGCGCTCCAGTCAACGTGAAACTCGTCTCCGGGTCTCCCTCACATCCTACTGTCGTCGACGTCGAGATTCGTACGTTCTGATCTATGTCAATCTCTGAAACTTCAATAGTAGCAAGCGGTCCTACATAATTGTCGTTGCTGCCACATGTCGCATAGAACTCGTATGTACCGGCAACGTTGATTTTCATAGTAGCGGTTGTCGCTGGCGTCGAAGATACCTGCTTATATCGAGACCCATCGTAGATGAAGTACGTATAGTTGCTGTTCATGCCAGATATCGACAGATCTGTTCCAGCACAAACTGAACTTGACGGATTAAGCGTCAGGTTCGTCGGCTCCTCGCCTACCTCGACATGCCCCTCCATCTGTACCATGCAGGTGCTCGTCGTTATCCTCGATCCCTTCGGACGGGCCATCACATAATAGAAACCCTTCGGCGCATCTGCTACTGTTATCGTTATTGCACCTCCAAGCGTTCCCGAAATCGTCGCATTATTATAGACTGACTTTATTCCTGTCGCAGATTCAGATGTATAAACAAGGTAATCTACGTCTTCATCGCTCTGTGACAGAGTGATTTCAAAAGTAGAACCACCACAAAGTCCCGTAGGCTCAGATATGCGGTAGCTATGAGGTATCGAGACATAGTTGGAACGTATCGTACCACAACGCGACGTCGCCCTCACATAATACTTGCCCGCCGTTGTTGTCGCTGCTCCATACGTCGGCTTGTCTATCGTCCAGACATTTCCTACTCGCGAACTCTCAGCTACAGGGTTGGATTCCCCGTCTTTATATAGATAGTAATCAAGATTCCCTCCTGCCGAAACTCCTTCAAGCCTTACATTCCACTTGTCTCCCGAAGCTCCACTGACACACTCTACAGCAAGAGAAAGCTGCCCATCGAGAGTGACGACTGTAACGACACCCGGGACTCGAGCAGGTGGACAAGGATCCTTCACCGCCCATACTGTGTACTCTCCTGGATCTGTCAGTCCATCAAGTTCAATGACTGTCTGGTTCTGATTGTCGTAAGTACATTTAACCTTGAACGAGTTCGGCTTCCCCTGTGCATCATAACCATCAACAGGTGCGTCATCCTTGCAGAGGTAGTACAATACGCCAACCTCGGCGTTCTCCACGTGAACGACATCACCTGCAAGATTGTTAAGACATGCTACCTTGTTGACGTTTGTCTCCGGACTGTAGCTCTGTATGATAAACCTATCGCCCTTTCGTCCATCATAGGTGTACTTCATCGTACCACCGCAAGTAGCCCTTACGCGATACTCGTCACCACCCTGAGCATTGTTTACGAAGAACTGAGCATTAGGCACTGTCTGCGTTGCAACGAAACTTGTCACGCCTGTACCAGAAGCTGGGAAGAGCTCCTGTGGAACCCAGTCACCACCATCCCACTTCTCGAAGTAGTACTGGACGCCTGCGACTGTATTGAACTGCATGAAGGCATAGTCCCCTTCACAATTCTGGCTCGCATCCACATCAAGTTTTACCTCCCACTGCGCAGGACATGTGTTACACGGCTGAACACCCTCTATGACAAACGTGTAGCCCGAAAGACTCTCATCCAAATCCGAGAAACCCTCAATGGTGTACCCACTATTGGAGTTCCACAAAATCTGATTGTACTCAGTAGAAGAAACGTAGAATGCTATACACTTCTGTCCTCCAAACTTATCCGTCCAAAACGTTTGCGCCTGACGCGGATTCTCCTCTGATGCGTAATAATTACTTGACGAAAGATTTCCGAAAAGATTTGCATAAGCTGTAATAGTTCCTGCATTAGTCACTGTATTCTGACCAGAAGGAACACCGTATGTTATGGTACGTCTCGTCTGACCATTAAATACTATACTCGAGACTGTGTTCTCTATATCTATCGCTTGCCCGTCCTTTGTGATCTTAACGAGCAACGTATACGCCATGACATCGCCGGTCTGTGTTGAAGTGGTCCTCTGCGCATGCATCGAGACCTTCGCACATGAGAGCGCTGCGTCACTTTGGCAAACCTGCGTCTGTCCTTCCCCCAAAGAAAACTTCACATAGTCATCAAAGGCTGGTGCTATAGCATTAAGACCCTCAACTGCTATATTCGCCGCTGAAAAAAGCCTACCAGAACCTGTCGTTCCGCCATCCGTGCGCAAAATGATACGCCCACCCGTATTTATTGTATAGGAATTCGTATTAACTAAGGATGTGTTATAGTTAAACGTATACCCATTTATAGTCAAAGGATATGGAGAGTCTGAACTCAGTCCCTGATATGAGAATCCATCTTCGGTGAGGTCAATCGTGATATACCCATCTTGTCGTGCGTTACCATTGTATCCCATCATGATGCTCGCACAATAATCGCCACCCGTATTCGGATACGCCCACTGCATATTCGAATCCAAAGTGACTGACGATGGCAAGTCCGAATTAATCGCATTTAATCCATTTATCGTAAGCGTACCAGAGTTTCTGAAATTATCATACTGTGTCCTTGTTACACTTAATTTCAAAATATCACTAACAAACCTCGCCTTAGTTTGAGCATTTGTTCCATCATACACATTCGTAAAACTCCCCTGGTCCGTGACAACAGTTATACTCGGATTTCCAGTGCCTGTATAAGTACTGACTGCGCGCCCAGACTTATCATTCAACTCCAAATTGATATAATATCTGGTAGTTGTTCCCGTTCCTTCGGTACTGGTAGACGCCTTGACGCCAACACCCGCCATCGCCTCCAGACCAAACGCCATGAATATGAACAACATAAGCAGCAACCGCTTTGCCGCTCCGCACACATCTTTCATTTTCATACAAAATCCTTGTTTCTCAGACAAAGACAGCACCCGCTCACTTCCTCTCATAGCCTCTGCGGATGACTGAGCTTCTTCCTGTATATCGTTCATTGCTTTTGCAATCATATATTTACGTTTTATGTTAGGCCGTCATGGCATCGCACTCACTTTGCATTCCAACAAAAATTACTGCAAAAACGTGCATACACACCACGACAGCAATAGGCAAATCTAAGCATTTTTTCGCTATCTACCTACGATTCTAAGCAAAATATAAGCCATTTTCACTGATGTCCTCCAACACATTTCCACACCCCTCCGCAAACCCTTCCTCACGTTTCACCAAAGGTCCGTCCAACCCCTTGATTCTCCCCTCTATTCTGCCCAGAATTATTTACCGGCATTGCATTCAGACGCTTAGTACGTCCGTGCTACAATGCCGGTACAAATACCCTTTGTGGGAACTCAAATCTCGTGATTATCAGCAAAACAAATCATCCAGAATGAGTTCTCGCTGGATGCATTCAGAATGTTCATTCCTGTCAATGCCCTTGGTCGTTATCATTGTCACAATGACATTCTTATCTGTGTTTGTTGCTTCAATGAATGTTGATACCTTGCGCTCGATATCATCTTCGTCCTTGGCAGTCATAGTGTACGGCCTATTCCAGAACTTCATCTCACAGATATTGATAGTCCTGTCCGCTCGGTCAATGAGCATGTCTATCTGCGCAGAACGCTGCTCTCCTTTGCCAAACCACGAAAAGACATTAGCTGTTATACCAGATATGCCTAGCGCCTTCTTGATTTGCTCCACATGGTTCAAACATAGCACCTCGAACGACAGTCCACTCCATGTGCTATAGACATGCGAGTTCTGATTGTTTGACCAATAGTTGGCATCACGTGCATCTGCTTTCATCACGACCTGAAAGTAGAACAGAGTAAAGGCATCGACAAGCTGATAAAGCGTATCCGTGTTTTTTCTTATCTCGGAATTCTTATTCGTCTGATTTCCGTTTGTCATAATGAAAGGTTCATAGCTGCGGATAAACCCACAACTTTCTAGCTCTTCAAGCATCATGGAGAACTTTCCATTGTCGGACAGTTTCGTACTCTCAAGTACTTCCTGTCGGGTCAGTCCCTTTCCTTTTGTCGCCAACGCAGTAACAATCTTTATGTGGTTGGAGGCATTCTTATACAGCGAATTGTACAAACTTTGGAACTCGTCATGCAGTTCGCCGTCCTCGGCAAAAACTAGCCTGTCTATATTCTGTGACACTCCTTCGCCCTTGTTCATTTTCGACAGGTAGAATGGCACGCCACCAAGAACCATGTAGCACTCGGCAATCTGCTTTGTTGACAAGCGAAATCCACGTGCATCAAAATACATCTGGCACTCTTTCAGCGTAAAGGGCTTTAACGGAATCTTATGGGTTACACGGTTATGAAGGCCGCCCCTATTCTTAATCAGGTTGTTGATAATCCATGACGTCGCGCTACCACAGACTATCAGCTTGATGTCATCACGCCATGATGCCCATGAATTCCAGAAATGCTCCAAGCCACTGATAAAATTTGAGCGTGGTGTGTCCATCCATGGCATTTCGTCGATAAAAACTATCTTTTTCCCTTCTGGCAAGGTTCCCAAATAAGTCTCAAGTGCTATGAATGCATCAAGCCACGTCTGGACAACAGGAACTTCAGGATGGTTACTTCTAATACCCTGCATGAAGTTTTTCAATTGAATGCGCATAGAAACACTGTTCATGCCAGCCACGTAAAAGGCATAATCATTGCCGATGACTTTCTGTATGAGGAATGTCTTGCCTACGCGCCTACGTCCATACACTGCTATGAATTCCGACTGTTCCGAGTTGAGATATTCCCTCAACTGCTGCTGTTCTTTCTCGCGTCCAACGAAAAGCTTATTCATACCATCTTGATTATTGTTGAACTTATGCCGCAAATATACTCCTTTCCCCTCAATCCGCTATGAAAAAATGCACGAAATCGGTCGCTGATGGGGTGTTTTTAGCATGTTAGCGACCACTTTCGTGCATTCCCCGCAGAATTTCGCCCCCCGGAACAGACGCTCTATCCCCTGAGTCAAGATATGTATATTCCAATAGACTAGAGCGTTAACCTCTATGTCTTGACTTTCTTCATCATCTTCCCGTCCGCCATCTTGATTGTCATCGGGAGTCTCGCCTCCCGCGTCACTCCAACCACTTGCTTTTCACCTCGCTTCTCTCTATCTTTGTCTTCTATGATTGCACCTTCACTATGCTTTCATTTTTATGGAAAACCTACCAACAAAACGAAAACAATCATAACACCTCCTCTCCCCTCTGAAGAAATTCATACCCCTCCTGACAAATAATTCCTACCTCTCAGCTTAACTTATATACCTATGAACAACACCACCAACCCTAAAGACCTCTACGACAAGGCGCTCGCCGCCGACCGTCAAGGCAACCTGACCGAGGCCTTCGCCTTCTTCAAGCAGGCTGCCGAACTCCGACACCCTCAAGCGCTATACGAGTACGCCCGACGATGCTACGACGGCATCGGCTGTCAACGTGACATCGACACGGCCTTCCTCTTCTTCAAGAAGGCTTCCTACTACGGCATCCTCGACGCTACTCTCTTCCTCGAAAACTTCTATACTCACGAGGCACCAAACGACAGCGAACTGCCCGGACTCTACCGAGATGGCTACAAGAACGGTGACCCTCGTCTCGCCTACCTCCATAGCCAAGTCATGTACGCCAAGGCTCAAGAAGCTCAGAATGACGAGTTCGAAGAGCTCCACTACGGCAATAGACAAGACAGATGGTTCTTTGCACTGATTAGGTGGATTGTCAAAAAGATAACGGAACTTATCAACCGCTCTAAGGACGAGGACAACCCCAATGGCTTCGCCGAACTCCCTCTCATGCTTCTCCGCGAAGCTCAAGAGGCCTACGACTTCGCCGTCTCCCACGGCTACCACCCAGACACCCCAAGACCTGAATAAATGTTAGATGCCTCCCGCCGTTCGGTGCGAGAGGCATCTTTCTTTATCATATCCTATCTAGGAAATTTCTAGAAATTAGGTTTTTCCCTTCTCTTCCCCTTTTCTACTCTTCCTCACCAACTATCATCTCCACACTCTCCACCATCTCTCCTGCCTCCTTGCTCGCCTCCCTCGGTAGGTATATCGGCGCCTCTGGCTGCAACGGCAGCACTCTTAGCTCTATCTCCTTGACGTCCCCCTGTCCCCTCCATAGTCCATAGTCGAACGGCCTGCCATAGTAGAAGTTGTCCGCCACGAGCTTCCCGCCGACATAAAGTCTCGCACAGTCACCCCTATACGCTATCCTCAGCAATGGTCTCCGATACTTGTTGGCTATGGCTGTGTCTATGGCTATCTTATAGACTGCCGCAGCCGCCCACTCGTCCTCTGTCGGCGCAGCCGCTACCCGAGCACGCCCTTTCTCTATCTTCCTGAGCGCCCCAGCCTCCTTGACTTTCTTGACATCCACGCTCAGCTTGGTGACAACGGCCTCCTTCGGGAGGAACAGCCGCTCAGCCTCCTCCTGGGTCAAGAGGTATATGTTCCGATATACTGGGACGTCGACTCCCAGCGGCTTGACTTTCTTCATTGTCTTCCCGTCCGCCATCTTGATTGTCGTCGGGAGTCCCGAGACCTGCATCATGTATATCTTCCCCTCTCGCTTCGCCACCATCTGCGCCGTCGCATACTCTATCCCGTCGACGTTCACTGGCAGTATGGCCATGCACCCACCCGGGATTGTCATCTTGGGTAGTTTGACGCCGCACGCCTCGATCTGCACGTTCTTCTTCTCCCCGAGATTTGCAAACCTCTCATAGTTGTTGATGAAGACGAAACCTGTCTGCTTCCCGGCTTTCCCTTCTTTCCCTTCTTCACCCTTGCTTCTAATCGACCACCTGAGCTGGCTGTCCTCACCTTTCTTCAGGTCCTGCGGCGTCGGAAATGTTGCCTCCATGGTTGCCAACTCCTCACCCCAGTCCTGCATGAAGAGGTGTATCGGCCGCAGTCTGTAGTACTGCTGATTCCTCTGCCCGAACTCGCCTAACGGCGCCTGGAAGTCGTACGTGCAGACGGGCAGGTCGTTGTTGGCTGTCCCGGGCGACGTCTGGCACTCGTTGAGGGTGTGTAGCACTCCCTCGGGATTCGTACCCCCATGATACATGTAATACCCGAGTAGATTCGACCCGCTCCCTAACTTGACTATCGCCAGCGAATAGGCATCGTCTGCATATATATATGGACGCCTATGATACGCCGTCGCCATCCCGCCACCTAGCTCGCACGTGAAGTACGGATATGCGTCATCACCCTGACTGACCTTCGCCTCCTGAGTGCCGAGTATATCTGTGCCTATGGCTGTCGACGATCTGAAACCCTTGAAATTGAATCCTTTGTAATAGTTGCCCGTCCCCTCTTTCGTCTCCTTGTCCCAGAATCCGTCTGCATAGTCTCCATATAGCGGCAGCATCTCCCCGTATGGCACCGGCGTGCTTAGCTTGGGCCACCCTGTACGCGTGTAGAACGGGAGGTCGATACCTGCTTCCTGCGCTATCTTCTTCAACGCCATGAGGTACGCCCCGTGTCCCCTGTACTCGTTGTCAAACTGCGCCGCAACTACGGGCCCACCGTCTTTCCACTGCAATCCCTGTACCTGCGTGAATATCTGTCTGTATAGGATCTCGCACATCTTCAGAAACTCGGGATTGGTCTGCCTGAGCTTGCAACCCTTCTCGAATACCCAGTCGGGGATTCCTCCGTTCCTGACTTCCCCATGACAGAACGGACCGAGTCTCAAGATGACTGGCATGTCGGCCTTCTTGCACACCTCTAGAAAGGTGCGTAGCGACCGCTGTCCGTCCCACCTGTATATGCCTTCCTGCTCCTCTATGTGGTTCCAAAATACGTATGTGGCAATCATCGTCACCCCGCCTTCCTTCATCTTCCTGACCTCTGTCTCCCACTCCTCCGCCGGGATGCGAGAGTAATGTATCTCTCCCATGACTGGACAGACTCTCCGACCGTTCATCATCAGGCTCTGTCTGTCCCACGTCACGACGGGTCGCTTCTGTGCCCAGCCTGCCGCCGACATCGTTAGCACGGCTGTCAACAATATGGCTCTGTTCAACAATCGCTTCATATTCTTCATATTTTTCTTCTTGTTATAGGGGCTTTATAGAAATTAGATTTTTCATCACCTTGCCTCCCTCATCTTCCTCTGCAATACCTCCAGAAACCTCACCGCATGTCCCCCGTCCATCTGCACGTGGTGGAACTGAAAGGATATCGGCAACGTCACCTTCAGCCAACTCTTCCTGTACTTGCCCCACATCACCATCGGATTGCAGAACTTGTCTGTGTACTGGTTCGTTATGCTGTCTATCTCTGTCCCGACTATGGCAGACGTGCCTATGACCATCGCCCCCTCCTCGCTTATGAACTCCCCTGTCTCTATGCTCTTCCTCGTGCGTCTCTCATACTCGCCGTTGAACTCTTCAATAGTGTTAGTATAGGGTATGTCGCAGAATGTCAGCCTCCCAGCCTCGCTCACGACTATCACGTCAACCGCCAACTTGTCATATCTGTACAACTTTCCTCCCTCAGGCACTGTGTAGAACTCCTCTACCTCACTCGCCGCCTGCACTATGCACCAGCATAGCAACATGTTGAACTTCACTCCTCTCCGCCTGCTCACCTTGTATAGGTTCGAGACGTCAAATGTCTTGGTGATCGTCACCATCGGCATCGGCGACGTCATCCATAGCCCATACGACTGCGCCCTGCTCGTCTCCTCTGGCTTTACTTCTCTCTTCATCTTCCCTCCCCCTACAGTCTCTTGCCTAGTTCATACGCCTCCTTCAGCGCATCGCCTTTCGCAACGTCGCCCTTCTCCTTCGCCCCGTATGCTAGGACTCTCCCCATGTCTTCTATCTTGAAGAAGTTGAGGCATAGTCTGTACTCCGCCAGTATGCTGTCGAAGAGCTCGGGTAAGGTTGCCGCCCCGACGAGAAGCAACGCCATCTTCTTGATATGGAAGGTGTCCCTTATCGGGTTGTGGAATCTGTCGACGACGGCTTTCAACTGCGCACTGAGGCCATAAAAATACACTGGCGACGCGACCACGAGCATATCGGCTTCCGCCATCTTCTGATACACTCTCGCCATGTCGTCGTCCTGGCAGCACTCATGGTCTTCTCGCCCGAAGCACACGTTGCACCCTTTACACGGATTCACCCTGTACTCCCGCACTGAGACGACTTCTACTCTGTGCTTCTCCGACGCACCCCTGACGAATGCCTCGACCATCATATCTGTATTTCCGCCCTTCCTCGGACTCCCCGACAAGACTAATATGTTCATCTCCTTCTGTCTACCGACCTCTTCTCTTGCAATTATACGAACTTTTTACTTTCCCTGTCCCTCTATACCATATTTTTAAGGGAAGTTCTAGAAATTAGATTTTTCACTTGTGCGATCAAGCGAGAGAAAATGGAGCTTGCTCCTATTTCCGAGCGAAAGCACATGAGGCCGGAGCCAAGGCGCATGAGACTTTGAACACCGGAGTTTACTGGAGGAAACCTTTCGATTAAGCGAGCGCAATGGAGCTTGCTCCAATTGCCGAGCGTGAGAAAGGTCAGCGCAGCTAAATGAGGATTTCAAAGTTGAATGCAACATTCCGATTAAGCAAGTGCAGAACGAGCTTGCTCGTTATGCCGAGCGTGAGGAATGAAGACACAGTCAACACCGAAAAAGCAATTTATAGAAGTTACCTCACTTGCTCACCTATTATCGTTTCCTCCAAGACACAAAGGTATACTCCCCTCCCCCTACTCTCCTGCTCTTTCCGTCCGGAGTCCTGACCTCCGCCTCGCTGCCTTCCGGCACTCTTACCTCGACTCGCCACGTCTTCCTGTCCTCGCTCGCCTCCCACTTGCACTCTACTTCTCCTCTCGGCGTCCTATGCCTTGCCTTCGCCCATGTCATGTTCCCGACCATCTGCGGCTCTATGACTATCTCTTTCCACCCGACACTTCCCTCGGCCTGTCTTATCCCGCCCGGCGACTGGAATATCCACTCCATCAGGTGCCCGAGCATGAGATGGTTGTTCGAGACGTTGTCATACGCCTGCCAACTCTCTGTCAACGCTGTCGCCCCCTTACGTAGCTGATACGCATATCCGGGTATGTCGTCCCTCCTGTTCATCCTCCAGATGGTCTCGTCCTGTCCTCCCTCGCGCAGTGCCTGCAATACGTATCTGTACCCGACGTCCCCAGCCGTCACTATCGCCTGCCCAGCCTTCGCCGTGTCTGTCCTGCTCTCTATCTCCCCGACGAGGCTCTTCAACACTCTCTCGCGTCGCCCTTTCATGTTCTCCCCCTCTTTCTCTCCCTTCTTCCACTCTTCCCCGTCGCATAGTCTCATGTATAGCGTCATCGCTGTCGCCGTCTGGCTGCCGTTCTCATACTGCCCTCTCTCCTCGTTCCAGAACTTCGCATTATACGCCTTCTTCACTTCCTCCCCCGTCTTCCGATACTTCTCGGCGTCCGCCTCCTTGCCCAATATCTTCGCTATCTCGCTCATGGTCGTCAACTCATAATAATACATGGCCGTCGCTGTCAAGGCTACGGACGTGAGCTGTGCGACTCCCGGTCTCTTCGGCCCTATATCGAACCAGTCGCCGAGTCCGTAGTCGAGGATCCCGTCCTTCGAACGACTCTCTAAGTACGCCATGTACTTCTCCATCGCCCCGTAATGTTTCCTCATGGCTGTGTCGTCACCATACCAAACGTATGTGTAGTACGGGCAGAGTATGAACGACGCCCCCCACTCCGGCGTGTCCTCAAATCCACTCCCGGCCGCAAAGACTGTGTACTCTGGCGCTATTGTCGGTATCGCACCGTCCTCGTGCTGCGAGTCCGCAAGATCATCGGCTATCTTGTTCATAAGCTCCCTGACGTCATACCTGTACATCATGGAGAAACCCATCAGGTGATTCTGCTCCTGCCATCCGAGTTTCTCTCTCGTCGGACAGTCTGTCGTGATGCTCGCAAGGTTACTGCTGATAGCCCAGTCTATGAGGGTGTATATCTGGTTGAGGAGCGTGTCGGAACTCTCGAAGCTACCCGCCTCCTCGACTGCCGCTGACGTGTGTAGCCCCGTCAACTCTATATTCTCTACCTCGCCCTCCGTGACTACTTCTACATATCTGAACCCTGTATACGTGAACTGTGGCTGCCACGTCTCTCCCTTCTTCCCCTTCTTTCCCCCGCCTATGGTGTACGTCCATGTATATCCTGGCATGCACCTCTGATAGACTGCCCCGTCTTTCAATATCTCCGCCGGCTTCATGATGACCCGACTGCCCTTCTTTCCCCTGACGGTCAGTCTTACTATCCCTGAGCAGTTCTGCCCCATGTCATATATGTTGCTCCCCTCTATCTTCCTCATCGGGAGCTCTTTCTTGACTGTCAGTCTCGTATGCTCCTCCTGCTTGTCTATCTGCGCCTCCCACTGTGGTCTCGTGATGACAACTGGTCTCTTCCGCCCCTCATACGTCGCGTCATAGCTCTCCCCTCCGAAGATGCTGCTGTACTTTATGGGGCTCTCCTCTGCAGTCCACGCCTCATCGCTGACTATTGTCTGCTTCTTCCCGTTCTTATACTCTATTGTCATCGCCATTATCATCTTCGGCGCACCACAAGACCCTGCAAACTTATGATACCCCTCGGTCGGTATGTCATACATTCCCCCTCCGATCATCACTCTTATCGTCACGTTCCTCCCCTTTGCCTCCCTCAGCATGTCGGTCACGTCAAACTCGTTGTACAGCAATCGCTTATTATACATGGTCCACCCTGGGTCAAGGAAGTTCTTCCCGACCTTCTCGCCATTGACGAATAGCTCATACTGCCCCATTCCGCAGACCGCCGCCGTCGCCCTCTTTATCTCGCCCTTGTTCAACTTGAACTGCCGCTCCAGCACTGGCAACCGATACTGCTTCAGGCTCTTCCCTTTCTCGCTCTTCTTCTTCAGGAGGTGTATGTGCGGAAAGAGTATTGTGCTGTCCTCCTCCATCGCTATCCACTTCGCCCCGGCAAATGGTTCGCCCTCTGTCTGCCCTGTCTTATCCACCGCACTTGCCCATGCACTGAAGAACAATGCTACTATGACGACCGCTATCTCTGTGATTCTTTTTCTCTTCATACCTCTTGGTTATATCTATCTTTTTGAGCTATTCTCTCTGTATGCTGAAATGATTATATCCCGACTTCTTATCACGCACACTGGTCTTGTTTTCTATCTATATCTGAGATTAATACAAAAAAGACTCGTCTTGATCGTCTGAAACCTCCTTGACGGCGCATGTTTCCCGACAACCAAGCTGTGAATCTTTGACAAAAATAGTGATTAAATCGCAAAAGGCAAATCTACCTTATCCTCCCCGCAACTCTCCTCAGCTTCCTATACACTCTCTTCCCCAACTTCCTCGCCCCATTCGCGTCAAAGTGTATCTTGTCCTCCTGTAATGTGAGGTCGCTCGCATCGACGACATGGAAATTCTTGTCCTCCCTCTCCAGCCTCTCCATCGCATCGACGACTCCCTGGCTACGCTGTCGACTGTCGGCCGCAAATGTCCCGCAGATGAAGGGCAGTCTCCTGTAGCTCTCGTCCCCGGTCTTCTCTACTAGGTAATTCCTGACGTACTCGACGACGGCCTTGAGGTTATCGTAATATCGCCCTGCAGCCGTCCTGTCACTCTCCCCCTGATGCCAGATGAAGGCTTTTATCTGATACCCCTCGGGCTTCTTCGACAGCTCGTTGTCTATACACGCCCCTATGTTCTCGGTGAACGCCTTTAGCAACGACTTCCCGCCTTTGTCCGCAGCAGCCGTCCTCGACAGGTACTCCTCCGACGCACTCCAATACATCTTGTTGTTGCTGACGCATGTGGTGTCTATCGCCGTCCCGCCAAGGGTCTCCTTGATGACGTAGAAGTCCCGCCGTATATGCCAGTCTATCTCGAAATACACGATGGCATCAAATCCCCACTTGCCTTTCTGCTCCTGCTTCTCGACACGTGGCCAATATCTCTCGAACGTTCCGCCTCCCGAGACTGTGTCACTGCCATACGACCACCAGCAATGCTGATAACCGCGCTTCATGATGGTTGGTGGTAGCGAACTGGCGACTCGCCCGTCTGCATTCGACTGCCCAGCGACGATTATGACGCTGACTGGCCGCTGCCTCGCCTCCGACCCTACTCCTATCCCGAGGAACAGTAAAAATGTCAACAATCTGATTCTCATACTTCTTCGACAGCGTCTATGTCTAGCAGTCCTTCGGGGATCTCCATCGTTATGGTCTGCCCCTCCTCGTCTATCGAGACAACGAACTCGTCCGCAGCCGGCACTAACAACTCCTCGCCATCTTCCCGCTCGACGACTAGCAACGGATTCGCCGCCACCCTGTCATCGACATCTACTATCTCGCCTATCTCGCCCTTCGCGACATCTACTAGCGTGAACCCTATCAGCCCACTAAACTCTCCCTCTTCTCCGTCCTCCTCGTCTTCGTCAACGGCCATCATGACTTTGCAGCCGACGAACGCCTGGAGTAGATGCTCCTCGCTATGATGCCTGAGGCTGACGACGAACTGCCGACTTCCTCTCTGGACGACGCTCTTTATCTCCAGCGGCACTATCCCTCCATCTATCTCGGTCAGCATATACTGCTCCCCGACTAATGTGTAGTCTGTGTCACTCCCCATCTTGACGAGTAGCTCACGTCCTCCCTCGACTTTCGTGATTGTTCCGACTGAGACGAACTCCCCAGCCTCTTCCCCGCTCTGGTCTATTATCGACGGCAACACTGGCCTCTCCTCTTCCTTCATCTCGCTTCTTCGCTACTTCCTATATGTGTCTATCTTTACCTTCGCACCCCATGCCGCCCTGTAGTCTTTCCTGACGAGCTTGTCGACGAGGACCCACGTCGTCACTGGTATCGACTCGCGACCGATCGTCATCGGCTTCTTCGCCCTGCACAAGATTGTCCTTAGAGCGTCGCACTCGTCAAATGCGTAACTGCCAAGCGTGGTCAACGATGCCGGCAAGACTATCTGCTGAAGGCTCTTGCAAGCCCTGAACGCATCCTGTAGGACGGCTACGGTCTGGTCGCTCAGCGTCACCCTCTCAAGGCTGAAGCACTGCGCAAAAGCACCGTCCGGTATCCTGATGACTCCCCTCGGCATCACGACCTGGGTCAACTTCTCGCACCCCTTGAACGCATTCTTGTCTATCGAGAAGAGTCCAGCCGGTAGCTCGAGATTCTTCAACTGCCGACAGTTCTCGAATGCCGACTCGCCGATCTCGCCTACGTGCTTCGGGAACTCTATATGCTTCAGCAACTGGCAACCCTTGAACACTCCCGCACTTATCATGCGTAGCTCCGACGGTAGCTGCAGCTGCTCCAGCGACTGGCAGTTGTTGAACGCATAGTCGCCTATCGACGTGACGCTCGACGGCAACCTCACGTCCCGCAACGCCGTGCACCCGTCAAAGGCCTGTATCCCTATCTCCTGCACTCCGTCAAGCACGACTACGCTCTTTAGCCCCGAACAGCCATTGAACGACTTCCAGTCGACGCTCTCGACGGTCTCCGGTATGACGACTTTCTCTAGTGATATGCACCCATTGAACGCCTCCCATCCTATGGTCTCTAGCCCGTCCGGCAAGAAGAGGCTCTTTAGTCCTGTGCATCCGCTGAAGGCTCCGTCTCCTATCGCCCGTATGCCCTCCGGCAACATCAGCCCGCTTATCGACTCGCACCCGCTGAACGCTCCCTCCGAGACAGTCTCGACCTCCGGCAGTATTATGGGCCGACCGTTGAGTCCGCCCTCATAGACGACGGTGTCCCTGTCGGTCAACGCTATCTGGGTCAGCTGCCTGCAGTCCTCAAACGCCCCAGCACCTATCTCCGTGACGTTCCCGCTCATGCCTATCTTCTGTAAGCCCGCGCATCCACTGAAACAATGGTCGGATATGCTGTGAAGCCCCTTCGGTAGCGTTATCGCTATCAGCCCCTCACACGCCCAGAACGCACTCGGCGCCAACGTCCGTACTCTCTGCGGTAGATAGACGACAAAGGTCTCGCGCGTCTTCGGACAGAATATGAGGTTCGTGGTGTCCGCCGTGAAGAGGACGCTGCCCTTCTGGAAGAAATACTTGTTCTCTGGATCTACAGTCAACTCTACGAGGTTCCTGCACTTGCTGATCGCCTCTTCGTCTATCTTCTGGAGGTCCCGTGGCAACCGCATCTTCTTCAGCGCATCGCAGTCACAGAACGCACCACTTCCGATATACGCCAATGTGCTAGGCAATACGAGGCTGTCAAGCGACGTGCACTGGACGAATGCCGCCTTGCCTATGCTCTTTATCCCCTCCGAGAGGACTACGGTCTTTAGCGAACTGCACCGCCCGAAGGCCGCCGCACCTATGTGTGTCACCCCTCCCGGAATTACGACTTCTGTCAACTTGGTGCAACCCTCAAAGGCATTGGCAGCCAACTCCTTGAGCTCCTCTGGCAACTTTATCTCTGTCAGCGACTCACAACGGCCAAACGCCCCGATGCCGATCTGCTTGACACTGCTCGGGACTGATACGCTCTTCAGATACTTGCACAGCGCAAAGGTTCCGTCCGATATGCTCTCGACGCTCGACGGTATCTCATAGCTCTCCGACGGATTGCTCTTCGGATATAGTATTATCCTGCTCCTGGTCTTGTCAAAGAGGACACCGTCCATACTGCTGTACGACGGGTTTGCCTCGCTGACTTCTACCCGCTCCAGGCACTTGTACCCGTGGTCACTGCCGAAGTTTACTTTTATGTCACTGACCGACGCCGGTATGCTCAGGTACTTCATCTGGCTGCACCACCGGAAGGCTTCCTCCGAAATCTCCGTGACGTTGAAACTGCCTGTCGTGTCCGGTATCGCTACGGAGTCCGTCGCATCGACGAACGTGACCCGCACACTGTTCTCCGACGTCACCTCATACGTGACGCCGTCAGTCTTGAACTTCACCGATATCATCCCCTGACCTCGCACCGGCTGTACGCCTCCCATCAGCACGACGACCAACGTTAGCCATACGCACCCGATATGCCTCCCGAGTATGCCCCGAAACGCCTTCATAAACTTTGTAATCTCTTTATTTTGTCGCATCGCGTTGTTTTGCTTCTATTCCATATAGTTTTATGGGGACTTCTAGAAATTAGGTTTTTCCAGGCTTACGAGCTTTTGAATACCGCCGTGTACTGGAGACAACTTTTCGATTAAGCGAGTGCAGATCAAGCTTGCTTGAAATCTGCCGAGCGTGAGAAAAGTCAACGCAGCTACATGTGGATTTCAAAAGAGAGTATGACGCAGAAAAAGCAATTTATAGGAGCTCCCTTCTACAAATCTCTTTTTACGTATATAATTATAAAATGTTTCCTCTTTCTGCCCTCTTCTGCTCGCCCTCCCCTCCTCTGCCCCGCCCTTCTTTTATCACTCCTTCTCTCCTCCTTCTATTCTTCCCCACCTTACTTCTCCGTCCCCTCCTCATTTTCTCTCCATCTTCCTTCCCCTTTCTCTCCCCCCCTCCTCTTCTCTTCCTCCTCCGTTCCCTCCCGCCAGTCCGACAACTCCGACAATTGCACATTGCTAATTCCTCATTGCTAATTCCTCATTGCTAATTCCTCATTGCTAATTGAATTGCCCCCTACTTCCCGAATTCCGCAACAATAAACGGTTACCTTCTCCGTTATAACTATGAATGCAACAAAACAAGGATCATATCGTATAAATGAATGGCGTATATTTTTGTATATCATGACTATTAGACTGAGACCAATTCTCCTCACCATATTCATAGCCCTAAGCTCCCTCGCTTCCGCGCAAGCCTACTCGAATTCCTATGAATTCCAGCTCGGTCTCGAGGCTCTCAACAAGGGCAACGACAACATGGCTTACAACTTACTCAGCCTGGAGACCACCAAGCACCCCGACAACGCCGAGGCTTACTACTGGCTCGGCGTCATCTACGAGAAATACAACCTCAACGCCAACGCCGCTGACTCCTTCAAGAGAGCTCTTCGCTACGGCCGCTCCAAGCGTATCATCGCCCTTTCCAGCTGCTGCCTCGCCGGACTTATGCTCCTCGTCGACAACACCTCCGGCGCCCTCGACCTCCTCAACTCCGCTGTTAAAATCGACGACGGCTACGACGCCCTCAATGACCGTGCTACCTTCTTCATGAAAAAAAAGAAGGACCTCCCAGCCGCCGAGAAGGACTTCCTCTCCGCTCTCGCCAAGGCTAAGAAAGCTAAGGTCCCTGACGCTACTAAATGGTTCCTCTTCGCTCTCGGCGAAATCAAATATCGCCAGCACGACTACAACGCCGCCATCGACTACGCTAAAAAGGCTATCGCCGTAGGCCCTATCGACAATGAGCTGGATAGGCCTTACAACCTTCTCTTCAACGCCGCTGTCAAGGCTGATAGGCCGACCGACGCCGCAGACGCTATCATCGACCTTATCAAGAACGACGCCCCCGAGTTTGACTATCTCTACAGCTCGGTTGTCGACAGTCTCCCCTTCGACAAGTGCGACGCTATCATCGACATTCTCGACGCTAAGACGCCTCAGCCCTCGAAAACTAACCCGTCTGACAAGTCGCGCGACTCCTTCCTGCGAATCAGCGCGGAAATGGAACGGAAACGCGGCAACTACAAGGCTGCAAGAGAGAAGCTCAACAAGATGAGCAACAAACTACCTCTTGAAATCGCATGGACTTACATCGAGGAACGTGACTTCGACAAGGCTGAAAAGGCGCTCCGCGACGACTACACCTCCAAAGACGACAAGATGGCGGCAGCCTTACTCCACAATCTGATTTTGAGCTTCAAAGGCCGCTTCTCCGAATATATCTCCGCCTCCGAACGTGCGCTGGACGAAAAGCCCGACAGTGCCGAAGTCTACTATGAGATCGCCACAGCCTCGACCTTCGCCTCTGTCCACGACCTCGACAAGGCTCGTAGGTATATAGACATCGCTCGACTTCTCAAGCCTGACGACCTCAGCTACCTCCAAGTCAGCGCGTACGTCGCCTTCCATTCTTCCGACACTGCCCTGACTCGCTCCGAGGCTGAATCGATCCTGAAACTCTCTGATGCCGACGATTATCGGAGACGAGCCAAAGCCTACGCCTTCCTCGGAGACTCTAAAAACGTTGACCTCTGCGTAGACGGCGTGCTCAAAGAGCATTGCCCGAATGCTAATCGCTACCGTTATGACCTGATAAACAGCGCTGCCTCCTACGCTATCCTCGGAGACTCTGCGAAGGCTCTCGACTTTATCTCCCGCGCCGTCGACGCTGGCTTCAACAACTTCACCATCCTCGAACAAGAAGCCGAATTCCAGCCTCTCGCCGACTTGCCGGACTTCAAGAGGCTCGTCAACTCTATCAAACTGAAGTGTAATCTGTATCTTTCTAACAACGACTAACCTTCTTTAAAATCTTTTGTTTATCATGATTAAGCTGATTATATCCTGCATCGCGGTCCTCGCCCTTGCGCTTATGCCTGGATTCGCACTAGCTCAAAAAAACAACGACTCGCAGAGTTACTACTTTAAGCGCGGAGTCGAGCTCTACAACCTCCAAAACTATGCCGAGGCTGAGAAGATGTTCTCCAACGAACTGTCCTCCAACCCCGCTAACGCCGAGGCCCACTACTACCTTGCCCTTGTTCATGTTCTCAAAAAGAAATACGGTGACGCTCTGACTGAAACTAACAACGCTATTAAGTTCTTCTCCAAGAAAAGGGGCGACGAAAAGAAGTCGGGTCTCCTCCAGTCTTATATTCTCCGCGCTAATATCTACGGTGTTATGGACAAGGATTCCGAACGACTCGCCGACATCGAAAAGGCTATCAGTATAGCACCACATAACTCTGAAGGTCTGCTTGAGAAATCCTACTACTACGCCTCGAAAAAGCTTTACGACTTAGCCCTCGACTGCGCTGAGAAGGCTATCAAAATCTCACCTCTCAAGGCCGAAGGCTACGCTAAGAAGGCTAACGCCCTCTATCATCTCAATAGGTTCGCCGAGGCTGAAAAGGAACTCAACTACGCCAACTCCCTCGACCCTAACAACGCCTTGACTCTCCTAAACCGTAGCTCCTGCCGTCTCAAGCTCGCTAAATACAACGACGCTCTCGACGACGCCTTCGCCTATATCGAGAACAACAACAGCTACGCGAAAGGTATCAGCCTTATCAAAGCAGTCGCCGACTCGTCTTTCACTCTCGTCAATATCAAACTCCTCGCACGCCAGAAGGCTCAGCCTAACAACCCACTCTGGTTCCACGTCATGGCCAGCGTGCTCTCCGACATGAACCGCTTCTCTGAAAGCAACGAGAACTTCTTGAAGGCTATCGAGGTAGGAGGCGAAAACCCCACCCTCCTCCGTAGACTGGCGTCCAACTACTACAAGTTGGGAGACTTCAACACTGCCCTCAGCTACGCCAACAAGGCTGTAGATCTCGACTCTACGCAGTACTACTCCTTCTCGGTCCGCTCCTATATCGCCAGAGAGCTAGGCGACAAGAAACTCGAACTCGCCGACCTCAACAAGTGTGTCGAACTGGCCCCAAACAACTCCGATAGCTACTATCAGCGCGCTTCGTTCGAACAGTTAAACGATAAGGCTCTCGACGCCGTCGCCGACCTTACCGCTGCTATCGACCTCGAACCAGACAACGGACAATACTACCTGACTCGTGGCTCGGTCTACAACCGCCTCGGCGAGAAGTCTATGGCCCTCCAGGACTACAAGAAGGTGCTCGAAATCTACGAGAAGAACTCCCTCTCCGACGAGGGCGACAAGATTAGCGCTATGTATGCCCACTTCTATCTCGGCAACCACAAGCAGGCTGAGGAGATGATGACGGACATCCTCAATAAGACGACTAACCGTAGTGGCGACGAGTACGACGCTGCCTGCCTCTACTCGCTTATGAACGACGCGCCTAAGGCGCTGACGCATCTCCGCTCCTCCCTCGAGAACGGCTACAAGGGCTTCGCCCACCTAAGGAGCGACTTCGACCTCGACAATATTAAGGCCCTCCCTGAATTCGAACAGCTCCTCTCGGAGTTCGAGCCGAAATTGTCTTCCGACGCCTCTGCCAACGGCTCCGACACACAAAAGGGTGAACTCAAGGTCGCTGAGATTCCTTTCTCCAAGGAGGCTGGCAACCTCGCCAAGGTTAAGTGTGAGATCAACGGTCTCCCGCTCCACTTTATCTTCGACACTGGCGCCTCCGACGTCTCTATCAGCACTGTCGAGGCTACTTTCATGCTCAAGAACGGCTACCTCAACGAGTCTGACATCAGCGGCAAGCAGTACTACCTCAATGCCAACGGCGAAATATCTGAAGGTACGATTATCGTCCTCCGCAATATTAAGTTCGGTGATATGTCTCTCCGCAACATCCGCGCAAGCGTCGTCAAGAGTCAGCGCGCCCCACTCCTCCTCGGTCAGACTGTCATGCAACGTCTCGGCCGTATCGAGATCGACAACGACGCTAAACTCCTCCGTATTCACTACCGCGAATAGCTTCCTGTCATAGAAAAGACTAGGGCACCGGAATACTACTTCCGATGCCCTAATCTATTATCTGTTATTCTCTGCTTATGTCTTGTGTTATCGCAGAAATAAGCCGCTTCACTCGTGCCAGTGTGGCTTCTAAAAGCGAGATTTTTCACTTGTGCGATTAAGTGAGAGCATACTTTCGATTAAGCGAATGCAGAACGAGCTTGCTCGTTATGCTGAGCGTGAGAAAGTAAGACTCTAGTCAATGGAGCTTGCTCCAATTGCCGAGCGTGAGAAAGGTCAGCGCAGCTACATGAGGATTTCAAAATCTACTTGCAACGCAGAAATAAGCCGCTTCACTCGTGCCAGTGTGGCTTCTAAAAGCGAGATTTTTCAAGGCGCAAGATGATTTTGAACACCGGAGTGTAGTGACCTACATGAGGATTTCAAAATCTACTTGCAACGAAGAAATAAGCCGCTTTTAGAAGTCACACTCTACCATTTGTTATAGTGGACATTCTCCTCCTTCCACTTATCCTTCACCGCAGGCTCCTCTGCCGGATACCCTATGCAGATGAGGTTCAGTGGCGTGACGTAGCTCGGGAGCCCGAGCACGTTCCTGAGTGCCTCTATCCTGTCCTCGTTCGGCTGACCCGCACACCATACCGCCCCAAGACCCATGGCATGAGCCGCAAGTAATATGTTCTCGGTCGCCGCAGACGTGTCGTGGATCCAATACTCCTGGCCCTTGCCTTCGGCTGCCTTCTCCATGTTCCCGCAGACTACTATCACGAGCGGACAGTTCTTGCTGACCGGCGCCCTGCTTAGCGCAGGCTCTGCCGCCAGCTTCTCCAGCACTTCCTTGTCGGTGACGGCTACGAAGTCCCACGGCTGCCTGTTCATGGCGGTCGGTGCCGCCATACCTGCCCTGAGCAACGTCTCTACGACCTTCGGCTCGACTTCCCTGCCGTCATACGCCCTGACGCTCTTGCGCGTCATAATGTTCTCTATGACGACACTGGCCTTGTCTACGCTCTGCGTCTCCGCCGTACCGCAACTGCTCATCATCGCCATCCCGATTGCTGCTACACAGATTGCTAACCTCATTGCTTAATCGATGATTGTTACCCATCCGTGTGTATCCGGCTCGTCGCCATACTGGATAGCCCTCAGCTTGTTATACAACGCGGTACATACTGGCCCTGGCTTCCCGTCCTTGCAATACTCGTATGTCTTCCCGAGGTCGAGGTCATCGACCTTAGAGATCGGGCTGACGACTGCTGCCGTGCCGCACTCGCCGGCCTCCTCGAATGTCGCAAGCTCCTCCTCTGGTATCTGCCTCCTCTCGACTGTCATGCCCATGTCCGCTGCTATCTGCTGCAAGCTCATGTTCGTGATGCTCGGCAGGATAGACGTCGACTTCGGCGTGACGTACGTGTTATTCTTGATGCCAAAGAAGTTAGCCGGACCGCACTCATCGACATACTTCTTCTGCTTCGCATCGAGATACAGGACTGCTGAATATCCCTTCTCGTGTCCTATGTGTCCCGGGACAAGGCTCGCCGCATAGTTGCCGCCGACCTTGTACGTACCTGTGCCGAGTGGCGCAGCCCTGTCATACTGTCGCAAGATGACCACCGGTGTCGCCTTGAATCCGTCCTTGAAGTACGGACCGACTGGCTGTACGAATATGAGGAACAGATACTCTGTCGACGGTCCGACACCGATACGCGGAGAGATGCCTATCAACAATGGGCGTATGTAAAGTGAACAACCCGACTCGTATGGCGGCACGAAACGCTCGTTGAGCTTGATGACCTTCCTGACTGCCTCCTCGAACTTCTCGATTGGCAACTTCGCCATCATGATGCCGTCGCTCGTGTGCTGGAGTCGCTTCGCATTCTCGTCCATCCTGAACACCCTGATCTTGCCATCCTTGCCCCAGAAGGCCTTCATGCCCTCAAATGCCTCCTGTCCATAATGTAGACACGTCGACGCCATGTGGATCGTCACCTGCTCCTCCGAGCTTATCTCTATCTCACCCCACTTGCCGTCCCTGTAATAACAACGGACGTTGTAGTCAGCCTTCATATAGCCGAACCCAAGCGTGTTCCAGTCTATCTTGTTCTGCTCCATGTCTAATGATTATTTTTTCTTATCCTATTTTACAAAAATACATTTTTTTCTTTTCCATTATCCTCAACCCCCGACCTCTTACGACCTTTCCGGACTGTTTTTAAGTGTCTCACCTATCTTTTCTCTCTCTTCCCGACGCTTTTTATGTCACGTTTCTCCCACTTTTCCGCCCCTCTCCGCGTCCTTTGCCACTCCCGTCTCCACCCCTGCTCCTATTTTTGTCTACTCCCAATATCTTCTATGACGTCAACGCCCCCCTCATTCCTAATTGCTCATTCCTAATTGGGTTAGACTTGCATTAGCCCCTTCCACTCTTATGTTAACTTCACCCACCTCCGACCCCTAATTGCCAATTCCTAATTTATACGACGCGAGGGGGAGTGCCTCCGTCGACCCTCCCCCTCGCGTCTATTATTCTTTCTGTCGCTACTCCGCGACGCTGATTTCTACATTCTCCTTGTCTATACCCTCGCAGAAGAAGAAGTCTCCCTCGTTCTCTGCCTTGATGGATATGTTCCGTAGCTTGATGTTCTTTATCGGCATCTCTGGCAGACCATTGAAATACAACGCCCTCCTCGCGCCGACACAGCTGACGTCGCTGATGTCTATGTTCCTGAAGACTGGAGTGGTCTCGTCGGCCTTCTCCGGCTCTGTCTTGTTCACCCTGACTCCGTTGATCTCCTCGATGACCGACTTCGCACCGTAATGCATGTCAAACGTGACGGCGTCTCCCAAGATTCCCGCCATGCTCACTCCTTTTATATATATGTTCTCGACGACTCCTCCGCGTCCCCTGCAGCTCTTGAATCGCAGCCCCGCGTCTGTCCCGACGAACTGGCAGTTCTCGACATATACGTTCCTGACTCCTCCGCTCATCTCGCTACCGACGACGAAGCCACCATGCCCACTGAATACTGTGCATCCACTGACGACGACATTCTCGGTCGGGACTCCTCGCTTCCTGCCCTCCTCGTCTCGCCCGCTCTTCAGGCAGATGCAGTCATCTCCTGCATCAAAGACTGAGTTCAATACGTACACGTTCTTGCAGCTCTCGAGGTCCAGCGCATCTCCATTCTGCGCATACGCCGGGTTGCGCGCCGTTATCCCGTCTATGACGACGTTCTCACACAGCATCGGATGTATGTTCCACGCCGGCGAGTTCTGGAATGTCACACCCTGCAGCAATACGTTCTTGCAACTCTCTAAGTGCACCATGACTGGCCGCCTGTACACTCGCTCCTCGCTCGGATACCACATGTCCTCCCTCGGGAACTCGCCCCCCTTCGTCATTCGCTTCCACTGGCTTTCGGTGACTTTCTGCTTCTTCAGCGGTCTCCACGCCTGCCCATTTCCGTCTATGACTCCTCGTCCTGTTATCGCTATGTTGCTCAGCCCCTCTCCCGTGATTGGAGACTGGCGCTTCTCCATCTTCGTCCCCTCATATACGGTCTCTATCTTCGGATAGTCGTCGATGTCCGCCGAGAAGAGGAGCACTGCACCAGCCTCGAGATGTAGGTCTATCCCGCTCTTCATGACGATAGGTCCCGTCAACCATACGCCCTGCGGCACGACAACACGTCCGCCGCCTTTCTCCGACTGTGTATCAATGGCCTTCTGTATCGCTTCTGTGCACTTGGTCTTGCCGTCGCCCTTAGCTCCCGTCGCCGTCACTACGACTTCCCCGCCTGCTATCTTGACTCCTTCTATCTTCGGCATCTCAAACGGTATCGCCGAACTAATGCACGGTCCGGGACATGCGCCCCCTGTCTCTGCACTCTTCGTGCAACTACTTGCCAGCATCACCACGGCAGCCAGCAACATTGTACTTCGTTTCATTTGTCTTTGTTTTCTCTTATGTTCTACAAATGTAATCACGAAACTCCAAACCGCAAAGCCGAACAACCTACGAACAGCTGATTACGCTATTCTTTTTACACCTTAACTACCGTTCGTCATATTTCGATGACGCTTTATCACAACCTAAACGTTTATTTCTGCTCTTCAAAGGCAAAAATTCGAAACATAAAACGAAAATCCTCTACATCAGTACACATTTATAAATGTTTTTTTATCTTTGTGGTTATGGAAGAGAAAAATAAAGATAACAAGAATCTCGCCGGCCAACGACGGGAGAAAATCCTCGCAATGATCACCGAGGATGGTCAAGCTAAAGTGGCTGAACTTAGCCGCATTTTCAAGGTGACCGAAGTGACTATCAGACAAGACCTCGAACGCCTCGAAAGACAAGGCCTCGTGGTCCGAGAGCATGGCGGCGCTACTATCAGCAACGTGGGAGGCAACGTCCGCGAGCTAGCTGTCGTCAACCAGCAGAACATGGCCGCTAAACAGGCTATCGCCATGGAAGCTATCAAACTGATCAACGACGGCGACACGATTATCCTCGACTCCGGCTCGACGACGACGGAAATTGCTAAGCTAATCAGCGGCTTCCGAAACCTCCGCGTCATCACCAACGCTATCAACATAGCTATGATTCTCGGCCGTGACCCTAGCATCGACCTCAACGTCACCGGCGGCGAGTTTAAGTCTCCGACGCTCTCCCTCACCGGCGACAAGGCTGCTGAGTACTTCAATAATATCCACGCCGATAAGCTCTTCCTCGCAACAGCCGGCATCAACCTCCGTACTGGCCTCACCTACCCGAGCACTAGCGACCTCGTCGTCAAGAAGGCTATGATAGATGTCTCCGACTCTGTCTACCTCGTCGCAGACTCTACTAAGATCGGCAAGAGCTCCTTCGCCAGCCTCGGCGCACTCTCGCTCGTCGACTATATCATCACCGACGAGGGTATCACCGCCGAAAACGCTAAGATGCTTAGTGACTACGACGTCAAATATATTATTGCGAAAGCAATCGAAAGGTAGAACTAAGAAAAAAGAAACACTAAATACGGATTTTTTATTTCGTTTTCCTTTGCATTCCCCATTTATTCATTACCTTTGCCCTTACAAATGGTTGCCGTGCCGATGTACGTCTGCGATTCGTCTATGACTTACTCTTCGACGCCGCACCGTGAACAATGAGGAAACGATGGACATAAAACAACTTACTAAGAAGTCCGAACAACTGAGGCTCGACCTCCTCGAGCTTATCCACAACGCCAAGACTGGACATACTGGCGGAGACCTCTCCGTCCTCAATGTCCTCAACGTCCTGTACAACAGGATTCTCAACGTCAACCCGCAAAACCCTAAGGACAAGGACCGCGACCGCTTCGTCCTTAGCAAGGGGCATTGCGCCGAAGCCCTCTACTGCGTCCTCGCAGACCGTGGCTTTATTCCTCAAGAGGACATTAAGAACTATGGCAGGGACTTCGCACACCTCGGCGGTCACCCAGACGTCACTATCCCCGGCGTCGAAATCAATACTGGCGCCCTCGGTCACGGTCTCTCAGCAGGCGTCGGCATGGCTCTCGCCGCTAAGATGAACAAGCAGTCTTTCAAGACTTTCGTCGTCATGGGCGACGGCGAACAAGCCGAAGGCTCTATCTACGAGGCCGCTATGTGCGCCAACAAATATCACCTCGACAACCTCGTCGCCATCATCGACCGTAACGGTCTTCAGATATCGGGCTCGACGGAGGAAGTGATGCCTATCGAGTCTATCTCCGACCGCTGGTCGGCCTTCGGCTGGGACGTCAAGGAGATGAACGGAGACAGCATCTCTGATATTGTCGACACTTTCGAATCTATCAACTTCTCTATAGGTAAACCTCACCTCGTCATCTCTCACTCGACGAAGGGCCTCGGGGTCTCTTTCATGGAGGGCGTCGCTAAGTGGCACCACGGTGTCCCAGACGACGAACAGTTCGCTATCGCGAAAAATGAAATCTCTTCTCGTATCTCTAAACTGTAATTCCTATGAAAGAGCCTAATAAGATTCCTTGCCGCAAGAGCTTTACTGATACTCTTATCGAGCTCGGCAGAAAAGATAAAGATATTGTCGCTGTGACATCTGACGCAAGCGGCTCCGCAACTCTCACTGACTTCGCCCGTCTCCTCCCCGACCAGTTCGTCGAGGTCGGCATAGCTGAACAAAACGCTATCGGCGTGGCTGCAGGTCTCGCCTCAGCTGGCAAGAAGGCTTTCGTCTTCGGACCTGCTTGCTTCTACGTCGCCCGCGCCCTCGAACAGGTCAAGGTGGACATGGCCTACTCTCAGATGCCTGTCAAGATTCTCGGCGTTAGCGGTGGTGTAGCCTATAGTCAGCTCGGCGCTACTCACCATAGTCTTCACGACATCGCCGCCCTCCGCACCTTCCCTGGCATGGAGGTCTACCTTCCCTCCGACGTCCGCCAGACGAGACGCCTCCTCCTCGCTATCGCCGACCGCAAGAAGCCTGCCTACATCCGCGTCGGCAGAAACGCTGTCCCGGATGTCTACGAGTCCGACGACTTTGATTTCTCCCTCGGCAAGGGTACGACTATCATGGACGGCGACGATATAACGATCATCGGGACTGGCGAGACTGTCGCCAACTGTAAGGAGGCTGGCGAGATGCTCCGCAAGAAGGGCATCAAGGCGCGCGTAATCGACATCCACTCCCTCAAGCCTTTCGACAAGGATATTGTCCTCAAGGCGGCTAAGGAGACTGGCAGGATTGTCACGGCCGAGGAACATAGTATCTACGGCGGTCTCGGCTCTATCGTGGCTGAGATAACGGCTCAGGAATGTCCCGTGAAGATGAGAATCCTCGGCGTCCCAGACGAGAATGTTATCCACGCCGCCCCGCTCACGGTCTTCCGCCACTACGGCTTCGACTATCAGGGTATCTTCGACGCCTGCATGGCGCTTCTCAAATAATCGGTTTCTGGTTCCAACCCTCAAAATCCAGCAGATGAGCAACTTGATTATCGCTATCGACCAAAGCACCTCGGCCACCAAGGCTATGCTGTTCGACGAGAACTGCAACGTCTTGGCTCGCCACGATATTCCTCACAAGCAATTCTACCCCCAGGCGGGCTTCGTCGAGCACGACCCCGAGGAGATATACGCTAATACTGTCGAGGCTATCAAGGCTGTCTCCGCTGGACACAAGTCGGACTCTCTCTCTATCGCTCTGACTAATCAGCGTGAGACTGTCGTGGTCTGGAACCGCCTGACTGGCAAGCCTATTGCTAACGCCGTCGTCTGGCAAGACACTCGCGGTCAGCACCAGTGCTCCGTCCTCAAGGCTGACGGCAAGGCTGACCTCGTGATGAGTAGGAGTGGGCTCCTTATCGACCCTAACTTCTCGGCAAGCGGCGTCGCTTGGCTCCTCGACAATGTCCCCGGCGCACGTGCCGCCGCCTCTCGAGACGAACTGATGATGGGGACTATCGACACCTGGCTCATCTACAAGCTGACCGACGGCGCCTCTTTCAAGACGGATACGACGAACGCCTCCCGGACGATGCTGTTCAATATTCATACGCTCGACTGGGACGACGACCTTCTCGCTCTCTTCGACATCCCGCGCTCTATGATGCCCGAGGTCCTTCCCTGCGACTCTATTTTCGGCGAGACGACGCTAAGCGGCTTCTTCAAGTCGCCCATCCAAATCGCTGGCGTCCTCGGCGACAGTCACGGCGCCCTCGTCGGTCAGATGTGCTTCACCGAAGGTGTCGGCAAGGTGACCTACGGCACGGGCTCCTCGGTAATGGTCAACATCGGTGACTGCCCTCTCCCTCCGCCCCCGGGTCTCGTGACGTCTGTCGGCTTCTCAGCCTGGGGCAAGACGTTCTACGCCTACGAGGGGAATATCTATAGCACTGGCGCTACGCTCAAATGGATATCAGACCAGCTGAAGCTCATCGACAGCCCCGCCCTCATGGAGGCCGAGGCTACAAGCGTCCCAGACAACGGCGGCGTCTACATCGTCCCAGCCTTCTCTGGCCTCGGCGCCCCCTGGTGGAAGCCTACTGCTAAGGCTGCTATCGTCGGAATGTCTTTCGCCACGACTCGTGCTCACGTCATACGCGCCGCCCTCGAGAGTATCGCTTTCCAGATCAAGGACCTGGTATCGACTATGTCGGATGCTCTCAACGGCAAACTCACGGAACTGAGCGCCGACGGCGGACCGACGAGAAACGTCTTCCTTATGCAACTGCAAGCCGACCTGCTCGGCTGCCCGCTCATACTGACGGAGGTGGAGGACGCCTCGGCTCTCGGCGCTGTCCTGATGAACGGCTTCGCTCGCGGCGTGTGGTCATCACCTAAGGATGTTCTCCCCCTCAAAAAGGTTAAGCGGACTGTCTCCCCCGTAAAACGAACTGATATCAACGCCCTCTACGACGGATGGCTTCATGCCGTCAACGGCGTCTGCAATATTTAGTCTCCATCACTATTCGTCAAGTCTCAAAACTTTGTGATTATGAGAAACGGCAAAACGTGCTTCGGCATCATCATCGGTACCCGAGCTTACTTCAATTCCGAACTCGCTCGCGACGTTCGCAAGCAACTCCTCAAGTCTATCGAAAGCCTCGGCTTCGAATACGTCATCCTCCCCGAAGACGCTACCCCGACGGGCAGCAGCAGCATCGAGACTCGCGAGGACGGACTCAAGGTCAGCCGACAGTTCCGACAGCACCGCGACGAAATTGATGGCATCATCGTCTCACTCCCTAACTTTGGCTACGAGATTGGTATCATCAACGCTATCAGCGACGCCGACCTCAACGTCCCTGTCCTCGTTCAGGCTTGCGACGACGAGAACGACAAGGTTGACCTCGATAGCCGTCGAGACGCATTCTGCGGCAAGATCTCTGTCTGCAACAATCTCTACCAGTACGGCATCCCCTTCACCGACACGACTCTCCATACGTATTCTATATACTCGGACCTCCTCAAGAAGGACCTCGTCCGCTTCGCTGCTATCTGCCGCGTAGTCAACGGTCTGAGACACTGCCGCATCGGTCAGATAGGCACCCGCCCGCTCGGCTTCAACACTTGCCGCGCCAGCGAGAAGCTGCTCCAGCGCACCGGCATCACGGTAGTACCTGCCGACCTTAGCGAGATTCTCTACGCTGCTCAGAAGATCGACGACTCCGACCCGAAGTTCACCGAGATGTGTAGCCGTCTCAACGACTACGCCGCTGTGCCTGCTGAATACAAGGAGAAACTGAAACTCCAAGCTAAGTTCGGCGTCGCTGTCGAGAACTGGATAGAGGCCAACGACGTTCAGGCCGTCGCCATCCAGTGCTGGGACTCGCTCGAACAGAACTACGGCTGCGCAGCCTGCGTGACGATGTCTATGCTCGGCAACAAACTGATTCCGGCTGCTTGCGAGACTGATATCGCTGGCGCTGTCTCTATGTACGCCCTCCAGCTCGCCTCTGGCCAGAGCGCTGCCCTCCTCGATTGGAACAACAACTTCGCCGAGGATCGCAACAAGTGCGTCTGCACTCACTGCGGAAACTTCCCTAAGCAGTTCGTCGGCAACGACAACCTCCGCCTCGGCCCTCTCGGCGTCCTCGGCAGGACGCTCGGCAAGGTCAACACCTTCGGCGCTGTCTACGCTAAGGTATCCGGCGGTCCTTTCACTTTCTTCCGTATCTCTACCGACGACCCGAAGGGCTGCATAAAGTCCTACCTCGGCAAGGGCACTATCACCGAAGACCCTTACGGCATGGATGGCTGTATCGCTGTGACGGAAGTCGACAACCTCCAGGGACTTATGAAGTATATCTGCAAGAACGGCTTCGAACACCACGTCGCTATGTGCCGCACGGATGTCGTCGACGTCCTGCAGGAGGCTATCGAGACTTATCTCGGCTGGAACATCTACGTCCACCAATAAACCTTCCCCACTATGGTCTTGGTTAGCAACTACCTCCTCGGCCTCCTCTGCTGCATCTACTGCTGCTTCTGCTGGGGCTCCTGGTCGAATACTCAGAAACTTGTCCTCTCCTCCAAGTGGACGGCTGAACTCTACTACTGGGACTTCGCTATCGGGCTCTTCCTGACTGGTCTCCTCGGCGCTCTCACCCTCGGCAACTTTGGCTCGGATGGCGAGTCGTTCCTGAGCAACCTGTCTTCTATGGACTGTAAGAGTGCCGGCCTGGCTCTCCTCGGCGGCGCGGTATGGAACTTCGCCAACGTCTTCCTCGCCGCTGCTATAGCTGTCGCTGGCATGTCCGTGGCTTTCCCGATTGGCGGCGGGATCGGCTGGATTGGCGGGATTGTGTTCAACTATCTCCTCGTTGTCCTCGCCGGCGATGCCTACCCGGGCAACGAGTCGCTCCTCTGGATTGGCGTGGCTATCATCATAGTGGCTATCCTCCTCAACGGCAAGGCCTACGGTCAACTGACGACTAGTCAGAAGACGACTCCGACTAAGGGGATTCTCCTCGCTCTGGCTTCTGCCGTCGGTCTGGTGTTCTTCTACGGCTTCGTCGTCAAGTCACTCGACCCGCAGTATGTCACGGGCGGCACGGGCACTCTGACTCCCTACTCGGGCGTCTTCTTCTTCGGCCTCGGTGCCCTCATGACGACGCCTATCTTCAACGGCTTCGCTATGCGCCACCCCTCCAACGGCGGCAGTCCGGTCTCTTTCCGCGACTACCTCGCCGGAGATATGAGGACTCACGTCGTAGGTCTCCTAGGCGGCTTCATCTGGATGAGCGGCATGGTCGTCAGCTTCATGGGCTCCTCTGCCGCCAACCCTGCTATTTCCTACGCCCTTAGCAACGCCGCCCCTCTGGTAGCTATTATCTGGGGAACGCTTATATGGAAGGAGTTCAAGGGCGCACCCCGCTCGGCGAACGTCCTTATTGTTACGACCTTCCTCCTCTTCATCCTCGGACTGGTGTTTATCTCGATATCAAATTAGAGTAGTTTTATAGTGGTTAGTGAAAAACGGGAGCACCGCCTCGGCAGTGTCTCCCGTTTTTTGATGTCCGTTTCTATCTGCGTCAGGGTCACTTCTCGCCCCATCGCAACTGTGTTATGACGAGCATGCCCGGTATCGTCAGCGCCAATGCGACTACGAAGAAATACTCATACCCGACTGCCTCACACAGCCATCCGGCTCCCATACCCGGCAACAGCAGTCCCAGTGTCATCAACGCTGTCCCGACACTGTACTCCGCCGCCTTATACTCGGCCTGACCGACGTACCGCAACATGTAGAGCATGTACGCCGCAAAGCCGAACCCGTATCCGAACTGCTCGACTATGACTGCTGTCCATACCCATGCGCTGTCCGCCATTGGCTGATAGTGCGCCAGCAAGACGTACCCGAGATTCGGCAGGTTCATCGCGATTGCCATCACCCATATCACTCTCTTCAGCCCATACTTCGCAGCCGCCAAGCCTCCTAATATCCCGCCTACGACGAGCGAAAAGACTCCAGCCGTCCCATATACTATCCCGCACGCCTCGACACTCAGCCCGATGCCACCATTCTCCCTCGCATCTACAAGGAACGCTGTCAGCACCTTCGTCAAGAACGCCTCACCGAGTCTGTACAAAAGGAAAAACGACACTGCCGCGACGACTCCCTCATGGGTGAAGAACGACTTCAACGCCCTCCAGAATATCTCGAGCCCATTGTCCTGACGCCCTGTCTCCTCCTTGATCTTCGGGACTCCGACATTGTTATATCCCCATAGTAGCATCAGGACGACACCAGCGCCTATCAACGCGACACTCCATCCATACCCGTCTCCTGTGCCTTCGCTCAGGCTACCAGCTACGAACGGTATCAACCCCGTCGACGCTATCGTCGCTATCCGGTAGAATGTGGACCGTATCCCGACGAAAAAGGACTGCTGCTTCTGGTCCAGCGCCATCATGTAATAACCGTCACACGCCGCATCATGCATCGACGAGAAAACGGCAACTATCCCCATCATGATCAGGCTCATGCTGTAGAAGTTCGAGCCCGTCATCGACAAGCCTAGCAATACGAACAACACACCCATTATCACCTCGGTCCATAGCACCCAGCTCCGCTTGGTCCCATATCGCTCCACGGCCGGAGACAATAGTGGCTTCAGCGTCCACGGCAGGCTGACTATGCTCGTCCAAAATGCAAACGACGACTTCTCTACCCCCATCGACGCATACATCAACGTCGCTGTCTGCATCACGACACAACTCGGTATGCCTTGATATAGATAAAGGCTCGGGACGAAACGCCACCCGTTATTCTTCTTCTCGCTCATTTACTCTCTATGAAAAATGCCTGCTCGCGGTCTCCCCACAAGCAGGCAATAACATTTTTATTTGTCTCTAGAGGTGGACACAGCCCTACAGCTTCCTCGCAACCTCTATCTCCTCGTATGCCTCGATGACGTCACCAACCTGCAGGTCGTTGAAGCCCTGGACATTCAGACCGCACTCGAGTCCGGCTACGACTTCCTTGACGTCGTCCTTGAACCTCTTCAAGCTCTCGAGGACACCCGTGTGAAGCACGATACCATCGCGTATGATCCTGACCTTGCTCTTGCTCTTGACCTTGCCTTCGTTGACGAAGCAGCCTGCAATGGTTCCGACCTTCGATATCTTGAATGTCTCCTTGATCTCGAGGTTGCCCGTGACCTGCTCCTTGATCTCCGGCGAGAGCATGCCCTCCATTGCGGACTTGATCTCCTCTATCGCATCGTAGATGATTGAGTATAGGCGGATATCGATCTTCTCCCTCTCGGCGAGCTTCCTCGCTGCTGCCGACGGACGCACCTGGAATCCGACGACGACGGCATTCGACGCCGCTGCCAGCAATATATCGGTCTCCGAGATCTGTCCGACTGCCTTGTGGATGACGTTGACCTGGATCTCCTCGGTCGACAGCTTGATGAGCGAGTCGCTCAATGCCTCTACCGATCCATCGACATCGCCCTTGACGACTACGTTGAGCTCCTGGAAGTTGCCCAGGGCCTTCCTGCGTCCGATCTCCTCGAGCGTGATGTGCGGCTTCGCCCTCATCGCAAACTCTCTCTGCAGCTGGTCTCTCTTGTTCGCTACGTCCTTAGCCTCCTTCTCGTCTGCGAAGACGTTGAACTTCTCGCCTGCCTGCGGAGCACCGTTCAGTCCGAGGACAAGCACCGGCTCTGACGGACCAGCCTGCTCGACTTTCTGGTTTCTCTCGTTGAACATGGCCTTTACGCGTCCGTAATACGAACCGCAGACCATCATGTCGCCTGTCTTGAGGGTGCCATTCCTGACCAGCAACGTCGCTACGTAGCCACGTCCCTTGTCGAGCGACGACTCTATGACGTTGCCCATCGCACTCCTGCTCGGATTAGCCTTCAGTTCGAGCAAGTCGGCTACGAGAAGTACCTTCTCCAGCAACTTGTCGACGTTGATGCCCTTCTTCGCACTTATCTCCTGGCACTGATACTGTCCGCCCCACTCCTCGACGAGATAGTTCATGTTCGCCAATGCCTCCCTGATCTTGTCTGGGTTAGCTCCCGGCTTGTCTATCTTGTTGATGGCGAAGACTATCGGCACCCCTGCCGCCGACGCATGGTTGATGGCCTCTATTGTCTGTGGCATTATGCTGTCGTCCGCAGCTATGATGATGATGGCTACGTCCGTGACCTGCGCACCACGTGCACGCATCGCCGTGAAGGCCTCGTGACCTGGGGTGTCGAGGAACGTGATGTGCCTACCGCTGTCGAGCGTCACGCTATACGCACCGATGTGCTGCGTGATGCCACCAGCCTCGCCAGATATGACGTTGGTGTTCCTGATGTAGTCGAGCAACGATGTCTTACCGTGATCGACGTGTCCCATGACGGTGACGATCGGCGGACGCTCCTCGAGGCTCTCCTCGTCGTCCTCCTCTTCCTCAACCTCATGAGCATTCTCGACGCTGATGAACTCTACTTTGTATCCGAACTCCTCTGCGACAAGACTCATCGTCTCCGCATCGAGTCTCTGGTTGATCGAGACGAACATGCCGAGCGTCATGAATGTCGAGATGACCTGGTTCACCGGGACATTCATCATGTTCGCAAATTCGCTCGCCGTCACGAACTCCGTGACTTTCAGTATCTTCTTTTCTTCCTCGAGGCGCTCGTTCTCCTCCTCCATCCTCTGGCGGACGGCCTCGCGCTTATCCCTGTTATGCTTGGATGTCGTGGTCTTGTGGCCCTTGGCTGTCAGCCTTGCCAGGGTCTCCTTGACCTGCTTCTGGACATCCTCCTCGTTTATCTCCTGCCTCTGCTCCTTGTTCTTGACCTTGTCCTTCTTCGGCTTGTCCTTGCGTCCTCCGGCTGCAGGGTTCTGCTGCTGTTGCTGCCTCTGCTGCTCCTTCCGCTGCTTGTTCTTCTCCTTGTTGAGGGTGCTGTTGACCTGGTCTATGGTCTGCTTGCTCGAGACGTCGACCTTCTCGCCGTTCTTCTGGATCCTCTGCCTCTTCTTCTTCCCTCCTCTGTCACCACTCTTCTCGACTGGCAACTCTATCTTGCCGAGGACTGTCGGACCTGTCAGCGCGGTCTTCTCGAGTCTGAAGACTTCCTCCTCTTCCCTGACCTGCGGTGCCGGAGTCTCGACTTTCTGCTCTGCGACGTTCGTCACCTTCGGCTGCTCGCTGACTGCCTTGACTGGCGCAGGCGTCGGCGCTGACTGCTGAGGCGCTGGCGCTGGCTTCGGCTGCTGCCTCTGCTCGTTGTCCCTCTTCTGCCAGTTGTCGTTCCCTCGCTTCCTGTCGCGGTCATCCCTCTTGCCGTTCTGTCCATTTCCCTGTGGCTTCGGCCCGTTGCCCTGTGGCTTCTTGTCGCCCCTCTTCGAGCTGAACTGGCTGACATCGACCTTCCCGAGGATCTTCGGACCCTGGATGGTCGGCTTGCTCCCGTCTATCTTGCTCTCCTCCTGGAGTGATACTATCTCGTCCTTCTTCCCCTTCGTCGTTATCTCCGGTATGCTCTCTACCTCCTGCTTCGCCTCCTTGTCCTTGTTGTACTCCTTGGCGAGCATGTTGTACTGCTCATCGGTGACCTTCGAGGTCGGTTTAAGCTCTTCCGTCGCACCATGTCCCTGCAGGAAGTCAATGATCGTCTGTATGCCGACATTGAATTCCGTAGCTAAAGCCTGTATTCTTTTTCCTCCTGCCATGTCTGTTTTATTCTCCTTTCCTTTGTTTGTTTTGTCATGACGCTCCCGGACACCGCTCTATTTCCTTCCTCCGAAGACCTCACGTCTCCTCGACCGATGCCGCCGCCCCACAACTCTGTCTGTTACTCCGCTTCCGCGGTTCGCAGAACTCTCTTCGTGCGAGTACTGATGCCGACGTGCCTTCTCCTCTGGTCACCCTCTGGCGGCTTTCATACCGCCCCTACTCGCCAAGCCCTGCTGCCTCTCAGCGTGTTCATTCGAACTCCGCCTTCAAGACGTTCAGCACGTCCTCTATCGTCTCGTCCTCGAGATCCGTTCGCTTCGACAACTCGTCAAATCCGAGCTCGATGACCGACTTCGCCGTGTCACAGCCTATCGCCTTCAACGCGTCGATTACCCATCCATCAATCTCGTCCGCAAACTCCTCGAGCTTGACGTCCTCCTCCGTTATCGCCTGCTCCCTGAAGACGTCGATGTCATATCCCGTCAACTGGATAGCCAGCTTGATGTTAGATCCGCCCTTGCCTATCGCCATCGAGACCTCCTCGGCGTTCAGATAGACCTCGGCCTTATGCTGCTCCTCGTCAATCTGGATCTTGTTGATCTTCGCCGGGTTCAACGCCCTCTGGATGAACAGCTGTGCATTGCTCGTGTAGTTGATGACGTCGATGTTCTCGTTCTTGAGCTCCCTGACTATCGAGTGGATTCTCGCACCCTTCATGCCGACACACGCTCCGACCGGGTCAATCCTGTCGTCATACGACTCGACGGCTACCTTCGCCCTCTCGCCCGGCATCCTCACTATCTTCTTGATCGTGATGAGCCCGTCAAAGACCTCCGGCACCTCAGCCTCAAACAGTCTCTCAAGGAATACTGGACTCGTCCTCGATATGATGACGAGCGGACTGTTGTTCTTGAACTCTACCCTCGAGACTACAGCCCTGACGGTGTCTCCCTTCCTGAAGTAGTCCGCCGGGATCTGCTCCGTCTTCGGCAATATCAGGTCGTTGCCATCGTCATCGCGTACGAGCGCCTCGCGCTTCCACACCTGATATACCTCGCCCGTGATTATCTGACCTATCTTCTCCTTGTACTTCTCGAAGAGGTTGTCCTTCTCCCTCTCCATGACAAGTCCCGCCAGATTCTGCTTCAAACTCAATATCGCTCGACGACCGAAGTCCTTCAACTTCACCTCGTCCGTCACTTCCTCTCCGACCTCAAAGTCGCTCTCGATCTTCTTGGCCTCGCTGAGTGCTATCTCCGTGTTCGGATCGACCAGCTTGTCGTCCTCGACCACGATCCTGTTACGCCATATCTCAAAATCCCCCTTGTCCGTGTTGATGATGATGTTGAAGTTCGCATCCGTGCCATACTGCTTCACCAACACCCCACGAAACGCATCCTCCAAGATGCGGACCATCGTAGCCCTGTCAATGCTCTTCAGCTCCTTGAACTCGGCAAATGTGTCTATCAAATTTATATTCTCCATAGTTCGCTTCTCTTCGTTTTTGCGTACTTTTTAGAACTCTACTATATCTTTGACGCTACGTATGTCCTTGCGCTCGTAGCGATGTGTCTCCTTCACTATCTGGTTCACCTTCTTCCCGCTCTCCGTCTCGACCTTTCGCTTCTCCTCCGTCTCTATCTCAAATCCTTCCTCGTCGGCACTGACCAATACGCCTCGCACCCACGCTCCGTTCGGCATCGTCACCTCGACCTTGTTCCCTATGTTCTTCATGAACTGCCCCATCACCTTCAGCTCCGTGCCTATCCCCGCACTCGAGACCTCCAGCGAATAGTCCTCCTCGTCCCTGTTCAGCGACGTCTCGACGAGCGCGTCTATCTCCTCACAGTACGAGATCGGCACCCCATTCTCGCTGTCGACTACTATCCGTATGTCGTTACCCGCCGACACCGACACCTCTACTATGAAGTACCCGTCAGCCTCGACTTTGCCCTCTATCAGCTCTCTGACCTTCGCCTCTGTAATCATCTTTATGCCTGCCCTTATAACAAAATAGGGGACTCCCGAGTCCCCTATCCGCATCAATTAATGCCTATATGAGTAGCGCAAAATTACTCATTCTCTTTACATTTTGCAAAAAATTCGCAAACTTTTTTCTCTCCGCCACCTCGCCGAGCAGGATATTCCCTCTCGCTCCATTGAGTAAAGCATCTCCCATGAGCTTCCCCTTCCGTCATCTCCAACGACTCTGACGACTCTGACGACTCTGTTCTTCGGGATTTGCACCCTTTCGATTAAGCGAGCGCAATGGAGTTTGCTCCAATTGCCGAGCGAGAGAAAGGTCGACGAAGTCAATCCCGAAGCCGGAGTATAAGCATTTGCACCCTTTCGATTAAGCGAGTGCAATGCAAGCGCGCTTGCAAATTGCCGAGCGTGAGAAAGGTCGACGAAGTCAATGCGCTTATTCACCTCTTTTCCTCCGACATTTCCGACCACTCCGACAACTTCCAATTCCTAATTCCTCATTGCTCCGCCTCTCCGTCGCCGTCAGGCGACCTCTCCGTGTCCTCCGTGCACTCTGTGTGAGGCTTAAAAATTCTCCGGCGACTCCTAATTCCTCATTGCCAATTCCTAATTTCTACTTCCTCTTCCCCTTCTGCTTGCTGGCAATCCGCAATAATTCCCCTATCATTTTCAACATATCATCCTCTTTAAGGCTATTCCCCTTCTCCCCCCTCTACCTTAGACTTCTATTAGCCTTTTTCACTCCACTTATCCCACTCCCTATCCTCCCACGCCCTCTTCACACAGTAATACACAGGCACCGACAACACTGCTCCTACGACTATCCCAATCACTAAGTCATTCAACATCCTACCCAATAACACACCTCCAGCCACACATACTAACCCCGCACTCAATATCGCAATGTTACTCCCTTTCGTCTCCGCCGCCTTTCCTATGTCAAAAATCTTCCGCCCCGCCATCTTGTCAATAAAATGCCCTACCTCAAACCTGTCAAACTTAAACCATTCAATCGCACAAAATAGCCACTTCCCGTCCTTACGCACCACCACAAGATGCGCACTGCGGTTCGTATAATATCCTATATGACATCCCACTACCTCACCCCATTCGACCTCCCACTCGTTCGTCCTTATCCCCCTCTCGTCTATTATGAGCATCTCTTCTTCATGGTTGACCATGCTAAAATAGGCGCATATCGTGCCAATTCCAGAGCCCAATAGCACCGCAAAACCAAGACCGACATCCACGAACGTCAGCGCGATAGACGCCAGCACGCACACCACAGCCATCCAAACCAACGTGCGCTTATGCCTCCGACTCTCACACCTTAGCTCCATCTTCTCCATTGTCTTATACATTTCAAATTAGACCTGTATCACACCACTCCCTTCCTCCACTTCTTCCAATCCCTCTTCACCCACGCCTTCTTTATCACTCGATAAATTGCGAACCCAAAACCAATTCCGACAAGAATCCCTAACCAATAATTTCTCATCAAAATGTCTGCAAACAAAGCCACAGCTGAACCCACAAGGCCGCTTACCAGCCAAGCAATGTTACTCCCCTTTTCCTCTGCTGACTTTCCTATATCAAACACGTTCCTCCCTGCCATCTTGTCTATAAAATGCCCTACCTCAAACCTGTCATATTTCGTACAGTCTATGTCGTATGAATAAGTTAACAAACTACTATTTGTTTGGACTTCCAACAGAGCACAATTATGCGCCCCATAATCTACGTAACATGATACGACATCATCCCACTGCACTTTCCACTTTGTTGTCTGTATTCCCTCCTCGTCTATCACCACTAATTGCTGCCATCCACTAATAAAGGTAAATACAGAAAAGGCAAGTATCGCAAGTAATATAAAAACAATCAAAAGACTTGTAGCAATAGCATTCTCGTCTGGATGGTTGCCCATGTACTTCGAACATACTACATAGCAACAGAACAAAATAAACAACAATAGCAGAACATAACCCGCTATGTGTTTCACCTTATTACACCTTAGCTCCATCTTCTCCATTCGCTTACACGTATCAAATTAGACCTGTATTAGACTTATACAGCCACACACACCGTTTCCCTCCACCTTCCGTGGCCCTTCCGTCCGCTAATTTATGCAAAAAACTGCCCCTCGCAAAACTCCGCCACCTGTTCTTGCCATTATTCCCCGATAATACCTCATTCCAAATTCCTAATCGCCCGTCCCCCTTCCGACGACTCTGACGACTCCGACGACTCCTCCCAATTCCTCATTGATCATTGCTCATTGCTCCGCCCTCTCCGTCGCCGTCAGGAGACCTCTGTACCCTCTCCGTCGTCGTCAGGCGACCTCTCCGTGCCCTCCGTGCACTCTGTGTGAGGCTTAAAAATTCTCCGACCCCTGCCGACAATTCCGACGACTCAGTTGAGCGGGATATGCCATCCCGCTCCATGGAGTATAAGCATTTGCACCCTTTCGATTAAGCGAGTGCAATGCAAGCGCGCTTGCAAATTGCCGAGCGTGAGAAAGGTCGACGAAGTCAATGCGCTTATTCACCTCTTTTCCTCCGACAT